>JBBIHQ010000067.1:0-13017 GCA_037446975.1 Opitutia bacterium | reverse complement strand
AGCTGCTCCAGAGTTATGCGCTCGATGGGATTGCTGGCGTTCACGTAAACCCCGAGCGCCGGCGTGAGGCCTTCCGTCCGGTGCGCCCCGAGCCCCACCATCACGACCGTCGGATCATAGCCGCGGATCTTGCGGTAGTTCTCCTCCTCGGAGGCCCAGAGTTCGCGTGCGGGAAACCCGATGTCGTAGGCCCCGGAGGCCACCATCGGGGCCGAGGCGATGGGCGACGTGCCCTTGGCGATGATCTCGAGACGGGGGTGGAACTTCGCGAAGCCATCGACCCACCGTTTCAGCAAAGGTTCGGCCGTGCTCTCGCAGGTGATGCGCAGGTCACCGGTCAGAGCCTGACCCGGCTGATAGGGCGGATATTCCGCGGCAAAACCGGACGCGACCACCAGGAATCCGGGCACGAGCCACTGGGCGCCGGTCCGGCGGCTCACGGAAATGACGCTGGCCCACGATGGTTTCATCGGCGTTTTTTTAGCTGCTCCCGGGCGGCAGAGGCGGTCAGCGGAAGACCGGTAGGCAACAGTCTTGACGCTCCGCCGCGAAGCCACGAAACCGCGAGGGCCAAAAGCATGGTCGAAGCGATCAAGGCAGACTTCATGGAGGCGCAAAGGGTGAACCAAACAAAGGGGTGAGCCTGCAGCATGCGCCGCCATCCTAGAGCGGGTCTTAATGGCAACTGAAATTTCCTTCACTTATCTACTGAGGCCGCCTGGCCGGCCCTCAGGGGATTTTCTCCAGCTCCACCCCGGCGGCTTCAGGCGTAAGCGGCAGATAATCGCCATCCTGCGCCAGCACGTGCTGTCCATCGTGGCTCAGAATATAGCGGAGAAAATCCCGGACCTTGGGATCCAGCGGTCGACCGGGCGGCTGGTTCGCGCAGGCAAAGATCTCCCGCGCCAGCGGATAGCGTCGCGTGATCAGGTTCTGCCGGGTGGGCAGATAATAGGGTCCGCCCGCCTGCACCGCCAGAGCCACCGGTTTCACGTGCGGGTCGAGATAATGCAGGTTCGACACCGCGAGCCCGTAACGGTCGGCGTGCAGCGCGGTGGCGCTTTGCTGTGCCGCGTCGATCACGGTCCCGTCGGGCCGGCGGATATCCTTGAACTCGGTGAAGTGCTCCCAGTTCATCATCCGGCTATTCCCCAGGGCCACGCGCTGGAAGAAGAGCGCGGTCATGCTCTGGGTGTCATCGGCGTAAAGCTGGATCGGCCGGTCCGCCCACTCGCCCGTCAACCCGAGGTCGCCCCAGGTGCGGATGGCCGCGGGTGCGCCGCGCCGGCGCCGGGCGCTGAAGATGGCATCGACCTGCTGGAGCGTTAGCAGCGCGAGCGGGTTGTCGCAGTGCACGAACAGCGCGAGCGCCGTTGCCTTGCCGGGTGCATCGAGGCTGCCGGTGCCGAGTTCGACGCGAAGCGGATTGTACTTCAACACGTGCGCGAAGCCGTCGTTGTCGGTGACGATCAGGTCGCGCCCGAAGAGCGCGATGTCGGTCCGGCCCAGATAAAGGGCCGGCATGGCCGTGCCGTTGCCGAGCATCTTGATCTCGAAGCTGATGTCGGGGTGCGTCGCCCGGTAGGCGCGGGCCCACGCCTGCGCCAACACCTCCATGTGGCGGTCGCCCCAGATGCGGATGGTCCGGGTGTGGTTCTCGGGCGGTTGGTAAGGCGCGAGCGGCGGCGCTTCCTCCGCACCGAGCCTGAGCGCCAAGGCGAGCCCGGCGGCGAACAGCGTGAAAAATGCGCGGCGCCGTTTCATTCCAGTTTTTTCAGCTGCGCCGCGACGGCCGCGGGGCTGAGCGGCAGGTAGCGGCCATCGTCGAGGATGTCCTGCTGGCCCTCGCGACTGAGGATGTAGCGGAGAAACTCCTTCACCTTCGGTTCGACCGGCTGCCCCGGCACGCGGTCAAGAAACGCCGGAATGCGACGGGTGAGCGGATAGGTTCCGTCGATCAGCGATTGCGCGGTGACCTCCACAAACGGTGTGCCGTCCCGCTCCGCGATGGCCAGCGCCTTCACGTCCGGGCCGGCGTAGCGGATGTTGGAAACGGCGATACCGTAGCGGTCATGCGCTAGCGCATCCAGCGCCTGCTGGCCGTGGTCGTAGATGGTGCCGTCGGGCCGGACGATGTGCCCGAATTCCCGCAGCGCTTCATTCCAGCGATGGCTACCGGCCAACAGCGTCTGTTCGAGGTAGAAACCGAAGCTGTCGTCCGTTTTCCAGCCGTAGGGCGTGATCGGCTGGTCCGCCCATTCCCCGGTGAGGCCGAGCTGCCCCCAGGTGCGGAGGTTGACCGGCGCCCCGCGGCGGTGCTCCGCGCCGAAAATGGCATCGAGCTGGACCAGCGTGAGCCGGGCCAGCGGGTTGTCCCGGTGGACAAAAAACATCTGCGCGTAGTCGAAATTGCGCACGTCGACGCTGCCGGTGGCGATCTCGACGCCGAACGGTTCGTAGGTTTTCACCCGCCGGAAGGTGTCCACCGCCTCCGGCAGGATTTCCTCGCCGAGGATGGCCAGGTCGCCGGCGCCGAGAGCGAGCGCCGGAATGGCGGACGACGTGCCGTAGGTCTCCTCGCGGATCGTGATGCCGGGGTGGAACCGCGCGAAGCCCTGCGCCCACCGCGCCACCAACAGCCGCATGAAGGGCCGGGAGAAGCTGCCGTGGCCCCACAGGCGGATCACGCCCGCCGGAGCGGCCTCGGGCCGGAAGGCCGGCAACCGGGCCACGACCTCCGCGGCGTAAGGCGAGACATTGCGCCCCTCCCCGGCCGTCACCGGATCAAGCGATAGTGCGGCGAGCAAGGCCGCCAAGCCCCAGCGGAAACTGCCGGCCGCGCTCATGCGCCGCAAACGGAGGGCGTCAATCCAGTTTCTTGAGCTGTTCCTTCAGGGCGTCCGCGGTGAGGGGATAATAGTAGCCGACCTTGGCGATGATTTCCTGACCCTCGCGGCTGAGCACGAACCGCATGAATTCGCGGACCTTCGGGTCGAGCGGCTGGCCGGGCGCCTTGTTGACATAGAAGTAGGCGTCGCGGATGAGCGGATAGGTGCGGTTGGCAACGTTGTCCGGCGTCAGCGCGTAGGCCGGGCCGCCCTTTTTCCACGAGATGCGCAGGACCTTCACGTCCGGGTAGTCCTTCACGTGCATCAGGCCGGCGATGCCGATGGCGAACTTGTTGTGCGAAAGATCCTCCAGCGGCCGCTCGCTGGCGACCGCCGCGCCGTCCGCGTCGGCCGTGGTCTGCTTGGCCTCGACGTATTCGCGGAAATTGGGATTCCACTTGTCCGACCAGTGGAACCAGGTGCGCTCGATGGCGATCTCGAAGCCCGGCGCGATGTAGCCGAAGGTCGAGATCTCCTTGCCGGCAAACTCGCCCGTGAGGCCGAGCTGGTCCCAGGTGCGGATGTTGGTGTCCGCGGTGCGGGCGTATTTGGCGGTGTAGAGGTAATTGCCGTTCACCAGCTCCCAGCCGCCGGTGCGCTCGGCGCCGAAGACGCGCTCCAGTTCGTCGACCGAGATTTCCTCGAGCGGGTTGTCCTTGTTGACGACGATGGCCCAGGCCCAGAGCGAACCGCGCTTCTCCGAGCCGCCGGTGGCGACCGAGATCTCCGTCGGCATGTAACCGAAGGTGTTGTAGAACGGCATCTGGTCGGTGATCTTGGCGTCGTCCCCCATCGGGGCGACGTCGGAGATGCCGCAGTAAAGGCCGGCGATGCCCCCTTCGCTGCTGGTCATGATGTTGACCGAGACGCGGGCATCGGGATGAAACTTCAGGAACCCCTCGGCCAGCTGCGCGGTGGCGTTCTTGAGCTCGCTGCCGACGATGCGCAGGGCGCCGACGATCTTCACCTCGGGTTGGTAGGGAGGCAGGGCGCTCAGGTCCGGCGGCGGGAGTTCCGTGTAGGTGGCATAGGTGCCGAAACCGTCGACCCGCAGCGTGTCCTTGATCTTGTCAAACTGGTTGTAGGTGGGGGTGGTCGCCGCCACCTGCGCGCGGATCCCGCCCTTGAGCTTGGCCAGGGCGGCGAAGGCGACCGGGTCGCGGTATTCGAGCACGTTGATCGCGTTGACCTGGCCGGTCGCCCCGCGCTCCAGGTAGGCGGTGTAGCGCACGAGGTGCTTGGTCGCCCGCATGGCTTCGTAGAGCGGCCCCACGTAACCGTGCACAAACCCGGCGAATTGCTCCGGCGGCACCAGGGGCGTGTAGGTGTTCACGACGAAGACGGAGCGGTTCGAGTCACGCGGCGTCAGTTCACCGTGGGCCAGGGCATCCGCCCGCCGGACGATCAGGCCGGCCGGCAGCGCGGGCGCACTTTCCTTCTGCCAGGCCTGGTAGGAACCCTCGCTGAGAAATTCCAGGACCACCAGCGCCCCGAAGCTCGCCGGGTGCGCCGGTTTCTCCGGCCGACCGTCGGTCAGCAGCAGCACGTTGGCAACCTGGCCGGACTGGCGCCACTTCGCGAGCAGCCCGGGCAATTCGGCCGGGCACGCCACCCCCGCCGGCGTGCGGAGAATGACGTTGGTCGGCGCGGCGGACGCCGCAAGCGCACCGAACATAAAGGCAAGAACCAACAGCACCGGCCGGAAGCCGGCCCGCAGCAATAATGAGAATGAAACGGAGCAAGGTGTATTCATGAACCAGCTTGGGTGAAGTTTTGACGAAGAGGTGAACCGACCCGAGAGTGCCGGGCTGGGGCAAGTTAGGTAACGTTCCTGACCGGTCCCGAAAGGACCGGTCAAGTCACGGCAAACTATGCCCTGCTGCTAAAGTGAAGCTGAATCCTGACTTAATTTTGATTCAGCATCATTGCGCTGCGTCCCCCCACTGCCCTGCGTTCATTCATTCCAGCTTGGCCCGCTCGGCCGCCGCCATCTCCGCCGGAAGCGGCAGATAGTGATCCTTCTCCACCCACTGTTGCCCTTGCTTGCTCAGCACGAACATCAGAAATTCCTTCGCCAGCGGATCGAGCGGCTGGCCGGGCGGACGATTGACGTAGACATAGATGAACCTTTGCAAGGGATAGCGGCCGCTGGCCACATCGGTCAGGGTAAACTGCCCGATGACGCCGTTTCGGTCAGAAAGCGCCAGAGCTTTCACCTGGTCGCCCATGTAGGAGGCATTGCTGAAGCCGATGCCGTAGGGGTCGCCGGCCAGAGCGGCCAGCAGATCCCTCGCCACCGCCGGAGTGCGACGCGTCATGTCGCCGCCCGGGATCCGGTAGCTTCCCTTGAAAGGAGCATCGAACATCACGAGCTTGCGAAAGTAGGCAGTCACGTCGTCCCGCCAGTAATAGCCGTAGAGATGAACCGGCTGGTCCGCCCATTCCCCGGTCAGCCCGAGCTGGCCCCAGGTGGTGATGTCCGCCGGATACCCGCGGCGGCGTTCGTCGGAAAACATCGCGTCGAGCTTGGCCAGCGAAAGCCGGTTGAGCGGATTGGCCCGGTTCACATAGACGCCAATCGCTGAGACGTGGCTCTTCAACACATAGGCGGCCAGGCAGACCTTTATCCGGAACGGCTCATAGCCGTATTTGTCCTCGTAGGCCTGGTTGTCGGGATGAAACACCTCGGCCGTGTCCGGGCCGAGCGCGATGCGCTCCTCCGGCCCGAGCGGGTTCTTCATCTCGATGCCGATCTCCGCTCGCGGGTGATATTTTTTGAAGGCGTCGTTCCACGCATGCATCATGGCCTCCACCGTGTCCATGCCGCTGACGCCCATGATCCGTCCGAAAACTTCCGGCCCCGGATGATAGTCCGGCAGGGCCGGGTCAACCGGCACGATCGGTTCCGCCCACGTGTTGGTCGCGGCCCAACCGAGAGCCGCGATCAGCAGAACAGCCATCCGCACCAGCCCCCGCCTCCGCCACCCGGAGAAGCCCGGCGGCGGGGCGGAATCAAGTTCCCTCCGCTCCAGGATCGTGCCGTTTGTTGGCATTGGACATTCCCCGCGATTAGAACGGCATCGTCAGCGACGCCGTTATTTTTCTCGGATCGCCGGCATGCACGTTCGTGACCGATGCGATGTAGGAAAAATAACCCCGATCGAGCGCGTTGGTGATGTTCAGCGCCAGGGTGTCGTGCTTCCATTGATAATAGAAGGCTGTGTCCACCCGGGCGTAGCCGCCCATGTCCAGCCATTGCGTAGGGTCATTGGAGAAGGCTCCGTGCCGCTCGCCCACGTAGATCACACCGAGCCCGGCGCCGAATCCGCGCAGGGCGCCGGTCGGCACGTTATAGCGCGTCCAAAAATCAAACTGCTGCCGGGGCGCGTTGGAATTCCACGCGTTGAGCTGGGTGGGGTCGATGGATTTGGTGATGCGCACGTTGTCGTGGGTATAGCCGGCCTGGAGTTGCCAGTTTTTTACCGGCTGATAGGTCGCGGACAACTCGACGCCATCGCTTTTCTCCTGGCCCGACAGCAGATAGGTCTGCGCGCCATCAATGGGCGATACGCCGTTCGGGATGGGCTCGGCCACATTGTTGCGGGCGATATCATAGACCGACACCGTCGCGGAGAGCTTGTGATCCAACAAGTCGGCCTTGATCCCGATCTCCACCTGGCTCGAAATCGTCGGCGGAAAATCGGCGCTGCCGTTCGCGTCCACCGTCGTGGCGTTCGGCGGCACGAACGATTTCGCGTAACTGATGTAGTAGCCGACATTTTCCGTCGGCTGATACATCAGGCCGAGCGAAGGCACCCACGCCTGGTCCGTGCGGCTGCGATGCTGGATGGGATGCGTGTAGGCGTCGTCATAGGTCCCGTCCTGGCGGTCATGCCGGGCCGAGAGGGAAACCTGCCATTGTTTGTCCAGTTTGATCTGATCGGACACATAGACGCCGTAGTTGGTCTGCCGCGTGATGCCATCCGAGGTGTAGGGAGCAGGATCGGCGGGAAACGGGGGATAGGTGAATACCGGGTCGTAGAGGTTGACATTGAACAGAGCCGATTTGAGGAAGGCCAGCCGCAGAAAATTGCTGTTCTCGTAACCGCCATTGACGCCGAGCAGCAGGGTATTGCGGAAGTTTTCGGGCCCGAACTCCCCATAGATGTTCGCATCGATGAAGGTGTATTGCCGCAGGTTGAACTGGTGCCGGAGACGCCGCGTCAGGATGGAACCCTGGACGTCAGCCAGGGTCGGCGGTGTGTTCCCGGTGCTGTTGACGGAGGTGACGCCCAGGTTCTCGAAGGCAAGTTTCCCGTCGTTGTGCTCCACATGACGGGCCTGCACCTTCATCACCCAGTTGCCGGCGAAGCGATGGTTGAAATTGAGCCCGTAGGTCTCACCCTTGTCGTATTCCTTGCTGGGAGGATCCTGGTAAACGGTGCCGAAATTGGGGTGCAGCGAAGGCAGGTGAAACGGAATCGCGAGGAAACTGTCGGAAAACCGGGACTGCTTGGTGACTTCCGCCGTGGCGGTCACCGCCGTGTTCTCGTCGACCTGGTAGGTGAGGGACGGAAAAAACGAATAGTTCTGCGCCCAAGCCGAGCGAAAACTGTTCAGGTGCTCATAGTCCCCGATGAACCGGTAGAGCCAGTGTTTGCCCGCATCCAGCGGACCGGTGCTGTCCAGCTGGGTGGTAAGGTTCACATTGCGACCGAGCCCCGCGCCGGAGCCGAACGTGCCCGCGTCGCCGTCATAGGTGCCGGCCGACGTAAACAGGGAATTGCTCGCCAGCTGCTGCGGCTGCTTCGTCACGATGTTCACGATGCCGCCGGGCTGCATCAGTCCGTAAAGGACCGAGGTCGGGCCCTTGATCACCTCAACGCGTTCGACATTGGCCGTGGTCGGGGAGCCGAAGCGCGAGGCCAGGCCCGGCAGTCCGTCGACCTGGAGATTGTTCAGCGTGTCATCGATGCTGTTGCTGAAGCCGCGCAGGGTGAATCCCACGGCCACCGCCGCTTCGCGGGTCATGCCCACGACATAGGGATAAAGATCATCCAGACTCTGGGCCTGGACATCCTTGATGAAATTCGCATTCAGAACCTGCACGGTCTTGGGCAGGTCTTTCAGATCCATCGGTGTTTTGCTGCCGCCCAGCGACTGGTTTTCCGTGTAGTGGCCCAGTTCGGTGCTGATCACGAAGGTGTCGAGCTTGATGACCTCGTCGCTCGTCCCCGGGGCGCCGGTCGTTTGTTGCTGGGCTTCGGCAGTCATTGCTCCAAAAAAAATCGCCAGGCTGAGCGTGCCGGCGATGAATGATACGGGATGGGTTTTGCGGATGATCATGGTGGTTACTGGGATGCTGGCGTGGAACAGCCCGGGTATTCCGTAACGTTGCGGGGTGAAAACCGGTGAAATAATCCACCGGTCAGCGACGGGAGGGAATCTGATCGGTCCGTTCTTTGGTGATGGGGCCTTCAAGCAAGTTCCGTCGCAAAACCGGTTCTCACTCTGGCCCCACTCTAAACCGCCAACGTGAATCCAAGCTGAATGAAGCATGAAATTGCGCCGTCCTCGTGCGTTCCGCCGGAACGACCGGTCCACGGAATTTTTGCCGCTGAACCGATGCCGGGCCCCGGCCGGACGGACGCTCGAAAATGATCGGGATTGGCGAGGATTACGTCTGCACGCCTGATCCGCGCAGGACAGATCCGGCCTTGGTGCGGTCGAACTCCCCGTCCCAGCGGGCGACCATCAGCGTGGCCACGGTGTTGCCGATGAAGTTGGTGATGGCCCGCGCCTCGGACATGAAGCGGTCGACGCCCAGAATGAGCGCCATGCCGGTCACGGGGATCTTCCCGGTGGCGGCCAGGGTCGCCGCCAGCACGATGAACCCGCTGCCCGTGACCCCCGCCGCACCCTTGGAGGTGATGAGCAGCACGAGCAACAGGCCGATCTGCCCGGAGAGCGGCAGCACCGTGTCCGTCGCCTGCGCGATGAACAGGGCCGCCATCGTCAGGTAGATGCAGGTGCCGTCGAGGTTGAAGGAATAGCCGGCGGGCACGACGAGGCCGACGACGGACCGGGCGCACCCCACCCGCTCCAGTTTGTCCATCAGGCCGGGCAGCGCCGCTTCGGACGACGAGGTGCCGATGACGATCAGCAGCTCCTCACGGATATAGCGGATGACCTTCCAGAGACTGAAGCCGCCGAGCCGGGCGATGCCGCCGAGCACCACCACGATGAAGACCGCACAGGTCAGGTAGACGCAGGCCATCAGCTTGGCGAGCGCCGCCAGCGACCCGATGCCATATTTGCCGATGGTGAAAGCCATGGCGCCGAACGCCGCGAGGGGGGCCAGCCGCGTGACGATCGACACGATGCTGAAGAACATGCGGGCCAGTTCGTGCAGCAGATTGGTGATGGGCCGGCCGTGTTCGCCCAGCCGGGCGAGGGCGAAGCCGGACAGCAGCGCGACCAGCAGCACCTCCAGGATGTCGCCGTCGACAAACGCGCCGGCGAAGGTGTTCGGGATGATGTGGAGCAGCGTGTCCACCGCGCTCATCCCGTGGGCGGCGCCGACGTAGGAGGCGACCGCCTTGGTGTCGAGCGTGGCGGCGGTGGCATGGACCCCGGCGCCGGGCGTGAAGGCGTTCGCGATCACGAGCCCGATGACGAGCGCCAGCGTCGTGACCACCTCGAAATAGAGCAGCGCCTTCACGCCCACGCTGCCGACCTTCTTCATGCTGCCCATGCCCGAAATCCCCGCCACGACGGTGGTGAAGA
The DNA here is from genome assembly GCA_037446975.1 of Opitutia bacterium. Lineage (GTDB taxonomy): Bacteria > Verrucomicrobiota > Verrucomicrobiia > Opitutales > Opitutaceae > Lacunisphaera. The sequence continues at coordinate 3,343 of JBBIHQ010000067.1, read as the reverse complement.
TGATGGGCGCGATCAGCATCTTGATCAGCTTGATGAATCCGTCGCCCAGCGGCTTGAACGGCACGGCCCAGTCAGGGGCGAACACGCCGAGCAGCACGCCCAGCACGATGGCTGTGAGAACCTGCAGGTAGAGGCTGGAGAAAAGGCGTCTCATGGTGGCGTCAGGCGGGGTTGGGGTCGCGCGGCGGGACACGGCGGCGAGTGACGGGGACTGGTTTCATGTCGGGCGAGGTTCCCGGGGGACTATCGGATCTCCTTCATGGCCTGTTCGACAAAACGGTTGTCGTAGGTCAGCTCCGGCCGGACTTTCCCGCTCTGCGCGGCGCGGCGGCGATACTTGCCTTCCGGGCTGTCGTCAAAATTCGTCTGAAAGAGCACTTCGCACTCGAATTTCGCCGCGGATGGCGGGATCGAGTAATCGCCGTTGGTCATGCCCGGCTGGAGCTTCGCAATTTCGTCCGTCTTCCCCCGCTTATATTCGGCCCAGAGGTCGTTGTTCATGTCCGGGGCGAAGTAACCGGCCGGCAGGTGCGCGACGATGTCCCCGGCGGCGTGGGAGTTGATGTAGCGCATGGTGCGGGTGAAGACGTTGACCAGCCGCTGCACGCGATCAGGATGCGCCTTGATGTAACTTGGTGCGAGATAGAGGCAGCGTGCCGGCCAGACCTCCCCAAGCGCACGGCGTGTGCCCTCTCCAGTGGCAAGGTCATAAAGCGGGGTGACGAGCTTGGTGGCCATCAGGCCGGTTGTCGCCGGCTCCATGCTGGAGACGATGTCGACCTGGCCGGCCTGCAGGGCCTGGATGAGCAGGGGAAGTTTGGCCGTGAGCTCACCCGGAGCGGGGGTGTAGCTGCCCGGGGGCAGACCGGCCCGGGCGATGACGGTGTCCGTCACGTATCGCTTGGTCGAGAAACCCTCGGAGTCGGCGATCGTCCGGCCCTTGAAATCGGCGGCCGTCTTGATCCGGCCCTTGAGCCGGTTCGCCACGGAGATCGTCAGGTGGGGACTGTTCTCGATCAGGAAGACTGCCTGCGCGGGCTGATCGTTGCCGATGCCAAAGACGACCCGTTGATACCAGCAGATCTCGGCGTCGATCGTGCCGTCATTGAGCAGTTCGGTGGAATAGAAATCCTCGTCCCGGTAGTTCATGACGTTGATGAGCACCACGTCGATGCCCTCCTGCTCGAAATAGCCGAGGCCGAGCGCCAGTTCGGGCACGAGGTGGCCGATGCCCGGCATGGGCGCCAGCCTGATTTTGATTCTTTCGGGCGCGGCGGACAGCGCCGGCGCGAAACCGGCGCCGGCCAGCAGGGCCAGGGCAACAAGGCGGAGCAGGGATTTCATGGGGGCAATGGTTTCCGGGCTGCAGTTCATTCGAGAAGTTTGAGTTGGGCGCGGACCAGATCCGGCGTCAGCGGCAGGTAGTCGCCCTCGCGGACCACCTCCGCCTGCCCCTGGCGGCTGAGGATGTAGCGGAGAAATTCGCGCACCTTCGGGTCAACCCGCGGGTCGGCCGGCTCGCCGCTGGGCTGGTCGGGGGCGAAACAGATATAGACGAGGCGCGCCAGCGGATAGGCGCGGCTGGCGACATTCGCCCGAGTGGGAACGAAGAAAGGACCCGCCTCGGTCTCGGCGAGCGCCACCGGTTTGGTTCGCGGCGTCCGGTAGCACATCCCGGTGTAGGCGATGCCCAGCGGATCCTGGCTGAGGGCCGTCATCATCTCCTTCCGGTCCGCAAACTCGCGGAGACCCTCCGCCCAGGTGTCTGCGCCGCCCATGATCCGCGCCTGAAAGAAAGTCTGCCCGCCGGGATAGACTCCGGGCGGACCGTAAAGATGGATGGGCTTGTCGGCCCACTCTCCGGTCAGGCCAAGCTGGCCCCACGTGCGGATGTTTCCCTCCGGGCCGCGGGCGGCGGCCTTGTTCCAATTGAGACCCTGCCAGCCACCGGTACGCTGTGCGCCATAGAGTCCGTCCAGTTGCTTGAGCGTCAACCGGCCGAGCGGGTTGTCGCGGTGGACAAACACCGCGAGGGCAAAACTTTTGTGCGGCACATCGAAGCTGCCGGTGGCCACCGCAATCTCCACCGGCACCATCAGTGAACGCCGGTAGATGCCGTAATACTCGTAGGTGAAGATCGGCCGGCCCATCAGGGCAAGATCCGCGACATTCTCGAACAAACCGAACGGAGCCGACGCGGTGCCTTTCAGGCTGTCCGCAAAATACACCCCGGGCTGATAGCGGTGGAACCCCTCCTCCCAGTTCTTCATGAGACCCGCCATGTGGCCATTGCCCCAGCTCCGCAGGACGCCCGACACTTGTTGTTGCGGCTGATAGTCCGGCAAGGCCGGCGGGGTCGCGGCGGCACGGGCGCCGGAAAGGCCGGCCAGCAGGGAGAGCAGCAGCAACAAGCGATTCATTCGAGTTTCCTCAATTCCGCCGCGGCCGCCTCGGCGGTGAGCGGGATGAACATCCCGTCATCGCAAACCGCCTGTTGACCCTCGCGGCTCAAGACAAAGGCGAGGAATTCCTTCAGCCGCGGGGGCACGGGTTGGCCGGGCGGACGATTCAGGTAGATGTAAACCGACGTCACCAGCGGATAGCTGCGATCATGAAACGATTCCCGAGTCGGCGGCACGAACGGACCGGCCGCCGCCAGTGCGAGCGCGAGGGGCTTCACGTTGGGATTCATTTCCACCACCCGCATGAAGCTGAAGCCGATCGCGCCGCGGTCGTTCGCCACGCTGCTCACGATCTGGGCGTCCGAGGGGATTTCCGCTCCGCCCCGTACCAACTCCTGCACGGCGGGGTTCCACTTGTCACCGCCTTTGAAGACCACCTTCTGGATCAGGCCGGACCAGCCGCTCAGCGTGGCATCGATGCCGAAAGGATGAATCGGCCGGTCGGCCCACTCGCCGGTGAGTCCAAGCTGACCCCACGTGCGGATGTTCTTCTCCGGGCCGCGGGCGGCGGCCGTGGTCCATTTGGTCCCATCCCAGCCGCCCGTGCGCTCCGCGCCCAGGATCCCGTCCAGCTGGTCGATGGTCAGCCCGGTGAGCGGATTGTCCTTGGGCACAAAAACCACGACGCCGGGCGTGTTCCCCTTCCGCTGGTTGAATCCGCCCGTCGCAAACCTGATTTCCAGCGGCGGATAGCCGTAGATGCCCTCGAACGCCTTCAAGTCCGACCGCCAGGCGTCGTGCCCGGTCACCGCGAGGTCCGCGGTGCCGGCGCAGAGTCCGCTGAACCAGGCGGGCACCGTGTATTCCGAATAGCGAATCAAAGGGTGCAGTTTCAGAAACCGGTCCTGCCAGAGATGCACGAGGTGCTGGGTCAGTTCGGT
>JBBIHQ010000066.1:8345-17934 GCA_037446975.1 Opitutia bacterium | reverse complement strand
GAAGTCTTCATCCCCAACTCCGCCGGTCGGGGCAATGCAAAAGGTCGGCATCGGAAATAACAGGTTCGGGCAAAGAGCGGGCACCCGTTGGGCAAAGCGCCGGCCGGGGTCGGACCGGCAGGCGCGTTGCGGACGTAGCGTCAGGCTTTCGCTTCGGCCGTGGTCTTGCCGCGGTGGAGGCTGGTAAATGGATGAAGGAGAAAGGATGAATTATGAAGGAACGGAAACCTTCGCCTTCTTTGATATGCTCGTGAAGATGGCGATGAGCTGATTGCACTCATCCTGCATCAACGTGAGCTGATGGGCTGGCACGAGTTCTGACTCGACCAGAAGGTCGAGCCAATAGGCGGTTTCGTCCAGTTCCTTCAAACAATCCCCAACTTTGGCGATGAATTCCGGCTTGGAGCGTGCACGACACGCCTCCCTATAGTTGGCCCCTACCGATGTGCCTGAGCGAAGCAATTGCCTGCCCAGCACCTGCGATTCTGTCCTCTTCGGCAGCGCCACAAACAACCGGATCACGCGGAGGGCGAAGTCTTTGGTCCTCAGTCTCAGATCCATTGCGGGCACTTTCTGTTCTGCTTTCATCATTCGGCCTTCATCCTTTCCCAATGGTCGCAGACATGTTTTCTCTCTCCTTTTATTGGCCCTGGGTTGTGGTTTCCTGGTTTGGTGACCAAACCGGCAGCCCTGGCGTGGCAGTCTCTGGCAAATTGAGGGGGGAAACCGGGCTTTAGGCCCGAAATCGCCCGTTTGGCGTCGGGACTTGCAAGTCCGGACTCGGGAGCTGCAACTCCCGACCGGGGTTTTACAACTCCGCCTTCCGGAGATACAGGTCCGGACCGCGGAGTTGCAGGTCCGCGCCCCGGAGTTGCAGGTCCGGCATCGGGAGTTGCAACTCCCGACCGGAGTTTTACATCTCCGGACCGCGGAGTTGTAAACCCGGAGTCCAGAGTGGCAGCTCCGAAGGCCAACGTCGCAGGTCTACGGCGCAGAGTTGCAGGTTTGGAGGCCGGAGCTGCGGGTCCGGAATCCGGCGCCGTTGCCCTACCGTGCAGCGTTACAGGCCCGCCGCGCTCTTCCGGAGAGGCGGAGAGTTGCGCCGCACATCCGGACTGCAAGATCACGTGTCCACCGTGCCAGATCGCGATCCGGCGGAGAACTTTTCAATGCGCCTCAATAAAGGTCACGCCGGAGAAGGGCAGGCGCATGGTACTGTTGTCTGGTCCCTGTTGCGCCCTGGCGAGCGCAGGGGGTTGCCGGAGGATTTTTGTCCCCTTTTCGACATCTTGCGGCCAGAAGAGATCAGCATGGCCGGGCAGCCCAACATTCTTTGGATCATCACGACCCAGTGGCGGGCGGCGGCGACCGGTTATGCGGGCGATCCGAATGCGCGGACCCCATGGCTGGACGGTCTGGCGAGTGAGGCGGTCAACTTCGACCAGGCGGTGACGCCCCATCCTCTCGGGCCGCAAGCGCGCGCGGCGTTGTTGACCGGCAAGCTTTGTCCGGAAAGCGGCGTCAGTGATTATTGGGATCCGCTGCCGGTCGAGGCGCGAACGGTGGCGCACGCGTTGGGCGATCGCGGATACGCCACGGCGTTCTTTGGCAAGTGGCATCTGGCGGAACGCGACCGCACGGCCCCGTTTGTGGGCGAACCGCACGCCAAGATGATCGTGCCGCCCGAACGACGCGGAGGCTTTGAACTGTGGGAAGGTTTCGAGAGCGGGTTTCTGCTCAACGATCCCTGGCTGCATGGAACGCGGTTGCCGGAGCCGCGGCATTTCAAAGGGTATCAGGCCGAGGTCATCGGCCAGAGGGCCGCAGCCTGGAGCCGGGAACAGAGGGGAAAGAGATCGGCCGGCGGGAAGCCGTATTTTTGCGTGATCAGTCTGGAGCCGCCCCATCCGCCCTATCACGCGCCCGCGCCGCATGTGGCGGAACGCAAGCCGGCGGAAATCGAGTTGCGGCCCAATGTGCCGCGCGGCGGCGAAGTGGAAAAACAGGCCCGGAACGAACTGGCGGGCTATTACGCGCACATTGAGGCGACGGACCGCGCCATCGGAAAGCTGATGGCGGAAATGGATCTGTCCGACACCGTCGTGGTTTTCAGCTCCGTGCATGGCGACATGCACGGAAGCCACGGGTTGTTCCGAAAAGCCTGGCCGTATGAGGAATCGATTCGCGTTCCGCTCCTGATCCGCCGTGAGCAGTCGGCTGGAAAGCTGGACCGCAGTCCGGTGAGTCTGGTCGATCTGCCGCACATGGCGGTGGCCTGGGCCGAGGGACGTGAGTGGCATTGCCGGCGCGACAGTGCGGGCATCGCCATGCCGGCCGGAACCGTGATTCCCGGGCAGTGCGAGCGGGCTTGGCGCGGTTTCCGCACGCCGCAGCACAAGCTGGTGCTCAACGCGGACGGCTCACCCTGGCTGTTCTTCGACCTTGAACGGGATCCGTGGGAAATGAAAAACCTCGCCGGGGAATCGGCGAGGCGACGGGAGCTGGAGGAGTTGATGCGATTGCTGTGAGCCCGGGGGCGCCTGACGCGGTGAACCGGCCGCTCAGGCACCGGCCGCTTTCGGTCCGAAAAAGCGTCTGATGATGAGCTCGATGTCATCAATCTTGATCGGCTTGGTGATGTAGTCGTCCATCCCGGCCTCAAGGCAGCGTTCGCGATCGCCCTGCATGGCATTGGCGGTAAGGGCAATGATGACGGGCTGGCGCTCCTTCGGGATCTTCGCGCGGATTTCGCGCGTCGCCGCAAAACCGTCCATCTCGGGCATCTGGACGTCCATGAACACCAATTTGAAATCGCGTTCCTGCACGGCCTGCACGGCTTCGAGGCCGTTGCCGACGGCGTCGGCCCGGTAGCCCATGCGCTGCAGAAAATGCATCGCCACTTTTTGGTTAACGGGATTGTCCTCGACGAGGAGAATGTCGAGCGGGATGGATTCGGCGAGACGGACTGGCCCGCCGACGGCGTTCGGTTCGGTTCCGGCCGCCAGGGCCCCGAGCAAAGCGTGCCGCAGGGTGTCGTGCAGGGTGTAGGGTTTGATCGGCTTGGGCAGCCGGAACACAAGCGAATCGTGGCTCTCGTCCCGGTGGTGGCCGTCACCGGCCGGCGAAAGCAGAATGACCGGCAGGGAGGGGCGCTTGGCGCGCAGTTCGGCCACGAGGGCCGCGCTCGAGACGCCGGCGAGATCCTGATCGACGATGGCGGCAACCAGCGGACCCTGGCTCGCCAGATGCAGCGCCTCCGCGGCGTCCGCCGCGATCAAGGGCTGAAACCGCCAGATTTTCAGGCATTCGGCCAGCATGGCGCGGTTGATCCGGTGGTCGTCAACGGCGAGAACCGGACCGGCGCCGGGAATCGGTGCAAAAACGGGGGCGCTGAGATCGGCCAGATCGACCGTCGTGCTTTGGATGGTGAAATGGAAACTCGATCCTTTCCCGGGCGTGCTCACCACATCAATGCTCCCGCCCATGAGCTGGCACAACCGGTCGCAGATCGCCAGGCCGAGCCCGGTGCCGCCATATTTGCGCGTGGTGGACGAATCAACCTGGGTGAAAGGCTTGAACAGCATCCCGAGGCGTTCGGGCGGAATGCCGATGCCGGTGTCGGTGACCAGAAAGTCCAGCGTCACGCCTTCGTCCGGCCCGGGGGTGCGATCACCCGGCAGGCGGACCTCGATGGTGATGAATCCGTATTCCGTGAACTTGACCGCGTTGTTCACGAGGTTGACCAGGACCTGGCGCACCCGCGTGCTGTCACCGAGAATGCAGCGGGGCACGGCGGGGTCGATGAAGTAGGCCAGCTCGATGTTCTTGGCGGCCGCCTGCCGGGCGAAAATATCCACCGCCTCCTCCACGCAATGGACGAGCTCAAACGGCTGCTTCTCCAATTCCATCCGGCCGGACTCGATCTTGGAGAAATCAAGGATTTCATTGATGATCGAGAGCAGCGCATCGCCGCTGGTGCGGATGGTGCTGACATAATCCCGCTGCTCGGAGCTGAGCTCGGTCTCGAGCAGGAGGCTGGTCATGCCGATGACCCCGTTCATCGGGGTGCGGATTTCGTGCGACATCGTCGCGAGGAAGTCCGACTTGGCGCGCGAAGTGGCGTCCGCCTCGGCCTTCGCGCGGCGCAGCTGCTGCTCGGTCTCGACGCGGGCCGTGATGTCGGTCTCGATGGCGATGAAATTCTCCGCCAGGCCCTCGTCGTTGATGATCGGCTGCACGTCGAGATGCACGTAAAAGCGCCGTCCCGCCTGGGCCTGCTGCACCACATCGATGCTGATGGGTTCGCGGTCGCGCAGGGCGGTGCTGATCTGCCCGACCGCCGCCGGATCGCTGTCGGGGCTGACGAGCAACTCGGGCAACGGCCGGCCGGCCACCTCGGCCAGGCGGCTGCCGGTCAGCCGGCAGTAACTTTCGTTGACCCACTCGATCCGACCTTGGTGATCGGTGATGATGACGGCGTTGTCGGTCTTGCTGGCGACCAGGGAAAGCTTGCGGGTTTCGGCCTGGCTGGCGCGCAGGGCCTCGTCGGCGCGCTTGCGGGCATTGATGTTCTGGATCGTGCCAAGGACCCGCAACGGCCGGTGCTCGCGGCTGAACGAAATGCATTTGGCCCGCAGGGCGATCCAAAGCCATTCGCCACTGTGGTGCAGCACGCAGTGTTCGATCTCGATAAAGGGGGTCTCGTCGCGGAAGTGCGCCGCGATGACCGCCCGCACGGCGGGCTGGTCATCGGCGTGAAGGAGGTTCAGCCAACCCTGGCCGGTCCGGGGCATTTCTTCGGAACTGTAGCCGATCATCTTCCAGATGCTCGGGGTGAAATATACCTGGTCGGTTTCGACGTCCCACTCGTAGACGCCCACCTGCGTGGAATCGAGGGCGAGATTGAGGCGCTCATCCGTCGCCTTGAGGCGGGCCTCGACCCGGCGGCGCTCCTCGTTTTCCGCGCGCAACTGGGCCGTGGTCTGTTCGGCGCCGAGCTGGCGGCGGCGGGCGGCTTGGGCCAGATTGATCACGAGGCCGAAAAGGAGACTTACGCCCAGGCCGGAAAACAGCGCGACCTCCGGCAGGAACTGGCGGTTGGCGTTGAGATACACCGGGCGGGGCGTCGCGGTAATGGCGACCCGCTGGTTGAGAAGATTGAAAACAGCGGACTGGCGCAGGCGTCCGTCGACCGTTTCCTCGGGGGTCATGGCTTCGAAAACCTTGATCGCGCGGTCCGGCGCTTCAGCGGCACCGGTGCCATGGACGGTGACCGCGAGTTGATAGCGGCGGGAGAGATTCAACCGCCGGTCGATGCTGTCGAACAGCCGGTCGTAGTAGAATTCGCCAACCACCAGACTGCCGGACTCGCTGCCGCTCAGCGGAACATAGACGGCAAAGGTGGGAGATTGCAGCGGGGATTCGATCGGGGCCGCGATGGCGAACGTGAGTGATTGGCGGGCGGCCTCCGCGGCGGCACGCCGCAGGGGCTGGCTCGCGTGATCGAAGGAAGGGGCGTCTTCATTGCCCTTGAGCGGCCAGTACCAGCGATTGTGCAGGCTCGGGTCGACCCATTCAATCGATCGATAGCCGAGAAAATCACGCATGGATTCGGCGGCATCGTCCTGCCATTCCGTCCGTGAGCGGCCGGGGGATCGTCCGGCCCGCGAGGCCAGCCGGGTGAGATTCTCAATATGGGCCTCGCATTCACTGCTGAAGAGCGCCGCGACATTGTTGATGGTGAGCTGGGTTGTGCTGTTGATGTAGCCAACTTCACGCTGGCGCAGGGCAATCCAGAAGATGGCCGTCACCGTCAGGCCGCAGACGACGACGGGCAGCCAAAGCCAGCGCGGGCCGGCGCCGCGACCGGCCGACTCATTACGAGCCGCCAGCAAGATGAGGGCTGAGCCCAGCAACAACAGCATTACGGCGGTATGCGGACCGACCCGGGCGTAGGTTTGCCAGAACTCGAGAAAGTTAAGACCCGTGCGGTAGGCGAGCAGCCCGGTGAGGCCGTAGGCGATGCACACCGAACCGATCAAGGCGAGCAGAACGAAGCGCCGGGCAACGACGACCCCGGCGGCCAGCCAGGCCAGCTTCAAGCCGGTGACCAGAAGAATCGCCGCCAGCGCGACCGGCATGCGTCCGGAGTGTGGCCCCGCGATGAGGGACTCGTGGCGGACGAACAGGTTGTCGACGCGGTAGTCGGCGGGGCCTTGGAGCAGCGTGGCTCCGGCCAGTGCCGCGACGAGGAAGGCCACGGCGAGACCCGTCCGCTTCCAGCCCAACGCCATCGTGATCGGATAGATCCCGATCAGAATCACGCAAACACAGGCATTGGCGGGCAGAGGCGCATCATAGATGCGGGGTTGCACGAGGTTCGGATTGCCCGAAATCCAACCGAAAAACACCGTGAGTCCAAAGGCAGCAAGCACCGCAAACGGCACAAGATAGCCGTATTGCGAAAAGCTGGGGCGGTTGCGGTCCATGGACAACTGAGTGGTGCGGCGACGGCGCTAGTTGATAAGGCGCCACTTTTGCATGGCAATGCACATTTAGGGACTTTCACCCAGGAAAATCGGGACGCGATGGTCCCGGAGGCCCGGAAGCAATGACGTCGACTCAACTGGGATTCAGCTTCGTTCCTACTTCGGCGGCGCGACCGGTTCCGCGGCCTTGTCGACGACGGGGGCGGGTGGATGGGGCGCGGACGAACCGACGACGATGGACCAATCCGGTTTGGCCAACGGCCCGGTCAGCTTCAATTCGAGGATGCTGGTGATCGGTTTGATCAAGGTGTTGATGGTCGCGGTCAGGAGATTGCGATTCTCTTCATACGGCCTGAGCTTGGCCGTGAAATCAAGCGTACCGGCGGCAATGGCAAAACCACCGGTGGCGTCGATCACGGCGGTGGGCCCCGTGATCCTCAAATCGGGAAACCACAGGCGTCCATCCGTCAGGCGAAAACTGGTGCGGGCCGCGTCCAGCTTCAACGAGCTGAAGTTCAGGGACAGTCCGCTCAACGCCTGCGACAGCAGGCCAAAAAGCTGAATTTCCCCGAGCTCGGCGCCGGTGAGGGAGGCGTTTCCCGAGCCGGAAAAACTGACCAGAACCCCCGGGCTGCCCTGGGCCGACATCGCGACGTCCAACCGGCCGCCGGTGGCACGCTTCAGGAATTTGCTATCGGTTATCGTTGCGGCCTTCTGCCCGGTGCGGTGGGCCTGATATTCCTCAGTGGCGCGGATCATGCGGGTGAGGTCGGCGCCGTTGAGATAGAGGTCGAAGCCCAACGAGCGGGATTCAGGCGGCCCGCTCAGCACCACTTTGCCCGAGGCCTTGCCGTTGGCCACCGCGACCTGGATATCCTCCAGCCTGATGTCATTGCCCGTGATGCTGCCGGTCACCTTCGCCGACTCTAGCGGGAAGCCATAATATTTCATGCCGCCATCGGTCCGACCGTTGAAGGCAATATTCGGCGTCGCTCCCGGCCAATTTCCCTCGATGGCGCCTTCGGCATGCAACTGGGGAAAGGACGAGAACTGCATGGTGGCCAGCAGATCATCCGCCTTGCCCGGCAACATCAGCCCGTAGATTTTCGGGTCAAGGCTGCCATCGAGATTGAACTCCAGCCGGCGGGTCTCCCGCGCCGTGCCGTCCGCGAATCGTTTCAAGTGTCCGCGGAGGCGCTGCGCGCCGGCTCTCGTGCCATTGAAACTGATGACGTCGGTGTAAAGCGGACGCAGGAAGACCAGGGCGTCCACCCGTTCGAAGTCACCGCCCCACACGTCGGCGGACCGGGCTTCAGCCTGCCCGAAAAAATCGGTGCGGGTGGGGTCCCTCCAGCGACCCTGCACATCGACGTCGGCCTCCGGCGGCGCAACCGGGAAGGTGAAGTGCTCGTTCCAGAAGCTAGTCCACCAATCACCGTGAAACCAGCCGCTGATGTTGGGCGGGCGCAGGTGGCCGGTCAGGAGCATCCGGTAGTCCGTGGTCCGGAAATTCATCCAATAGGAGCCCCGGGCTTCATCGTCGTCCGCAGTTTCCACCCGGGCGTCGTAGGCGAGAAAATTCATCCCGGTGATGTCGATCCGGCCGCGGGCCGAGGAAATCTTCACTCCGCGCGAGTCCAGCCGGCCGCTGGACACCCGGCTGGTGAGCCGGGCGAAATGCCAACCCGGCGCCAGCTCCGCGTCGGCGGTGAAAGCCACCGGGTCGCCAAACACAAAGAAAGGCGCCGCGCGCGGAGTGTGCCTCGCGAGCACGCGATTGATGACTTCAGGGGCGGCGCGCCCCTCGGCCCGGATTCGGGCGCTTTGCTCCTTCAATCTTGCCTCGACCTCGGCGGCCAGAAATTCGCCGTCGATCTGGGTGGCCAGCGACGCGTCGAGTTCCCGGACCTCCGGCCACTTCGTCAGGTCGGCCCGCAGGAATGGCGCCATCGCGGACTCCCCGTCGGCGGTCACGCGGCCTGCGGCCACGAATGCCTCGACCGGCCGGGCGGAGAAATTGTCCGGCCGGAACTGCGCGCTGATGATGGCGCGCAGGTTTTCCACCGTGATCTCCGGGCGGGAAACGGCGCCCGGCGATTTTTCCTCATCCCGGTTTGTGGCGTCGTGCACGGCGGCGTGCAGCCGGACGATTCGCTCGCCCGGCCCGTCCAGCCTCGCGGTGCCGGTGATCGCCAGCGGGCCGAGCGTGAGCGGCTGGCCCCAAGGCTGGCGGGCGCCCTGCGCGGTGAAAAGAAACGAGGCGGTGTTGCCAATGCCGGCCGGGCTGTCCAATCGAACCGCGAGGGCCGGCTCGTCGAAGGCATCGAACTGATGCACTTCCAGGACCAGGCGCCGGCCGACCTTCAAAAAGCGTGTGGCGATTTCCTCGAGCGACAGGGGTTGCGCTCCAGGCTTGCGCGGCGGGTTGATCTCACCCTGGGCGGTGACGGTGAGCGCCCCGATGCGACCCGCCAGTTGGTCGATTTGCCAGGTCTTTTCGTCGTGCCGCAATACGACGGCGAGGTCCCGCACCAAAGGTTCCGTCGTACCGCTGGGCGAAAGCATGGCCGGCAATTGCAGCGCGGCGCCTTCCAGCCGGATCTCGTCCGGCACCGGCCAGCCGGCCAGAATGCTCCAAAAACTGCGCCGGATAAAAACCAGGCGGCTGGTCAGCAGCGGTTCGTCGAATTGTTTGAAGCGCAACTGTACGTCCTCGAACAGGATTTTGCCCGTGGGATCCAGGCGCGCCCGGCCAAATTTGACCGCCAGGTTGGCTTCGGCGAGACGGGCTTCCACGCGGCGCAACACGAAATCCGGCACCGGTAACTCCCGCGCCAGCGCAATGTAGACCAGCACCGCCAGCGTGGTGCCGAGCACCAGCCAGGCCGACCAATACAGGATCGACACCGCGCAAGATCCGCAAAAGCGCAGGCCGGTCCTGTACCAAGGCTGTGGGGAGGATGGCACGTTGAAACCGGCGCTCGCTCAGGGCTTGGGCGGAACGGTCGCGGTCGGGTTGGCGGGAGCGGTGGTGGGCGCGGCCCCGGGAGCCGCGGGCGCGGCGGCACCCGGCCCCGGATCGTTTTTCTCCCGATAGCTCA
>JBBIHQ010000066.1:0-8245 GCA_037446975.1 Opitutia bacterium | reverse complement strand
GGAGCCGCGGGCGCGGCGGCACCCGGCCCCGGATCGTTTTTCTCCCGATAGCTCAGGGTGAAGAGCGCGTCCAACATGTCCTGGGAGACTTCAAAAACCACGCCGCCAAATTCCGCCGTGCCGGCGAGCTGGGTGTTGCCGCCAATCCTCCCGGTGAGGAACAGGGTCAGCGTGGAGTTGGGCGCCTCGCTGGCCCCGCCCGCGAAGACCACATCCACGTCGAGCCGGTATTTCCACGGCTGCGGACCCTGGGGAGTGTCGGCGTGGTCGGCCGAGAATGTCTCGGCGGTGAAACTCTTCGCCCGGAGCGTGCGGAGCTGGGCAAGCAGGGCGGTGTACGCCTCCAGGACCGGCTTGGCGAGTTTGGCGGAGGCCAGACCTTCGGGGGTGAGCGCCACGTCGTTGTGGGCCTGGAAGACTTCATCGCCCGAGGCCAGCTCACTCATCCTGATCTTGGTGATGCGGGCGCTTTCCGGCAGATCGCGCAACAGTCGCTGGCGATAATAACGTGCCAGCACCGGTGTCTGTTCCAGGATGTCGGATACAATCTGATAGACAAATGGCTCCTTCGTGGAGCGCGCATAGGCAAATCGGCGTTCGTCCGGTTTGACGCCGATCTGCAGGGTCAGCGTCGATGGATCGGTGCCGCGGAGCCCGCCGCCGGAACTAAGGTTTAACGAGATTTCCCGTTCGGGCCGGTTAAAGCCCCAGTTCTCGAGGTCAGCCGCCGAGGGGTAGTCGCTCTGGAAGCTCGTGGCGGAGAGGACGTGAATCTTCTGGAGCAGTTCATCCACGACAGCGGTGTCGGCTTGGATGGTCTGCGGCGCCTGACCGTTGACACGGACCACAACCTGCCAGGCGGCCGCACCCGCCCCGCCTTCCAACCGCTGCAACGTGAGTTCCGGCTGACCCGGGGCCGACAGGGTCATGGCGGTCACGGCGCGCGGATCGAAGTCGAGCACGTGGCGGTCGCGCAGCGCCTCCTGCGCGCTGCGCAGCACCACGAGCAAGGCCGGCGGCACCGGCACGGTGAAGACCACGGGCTTGTCCTCGATCTTGGCGTAATATTCGGGCCCGACCGGCTTGTCGGGTCCGGTGGGGGCGGACTCGCCGTTCACGGGATTGCCGATCAGCAGGGTCTCGCGGCGGGCGTTGCCCTCCAGGGTGATGCGCAAGGCGGGCGCGCCCAGGCCGGTGCGTTCCGGATCGGTGGCGGTGGACTCGGGAAAATTCTTCGCGTTGAGCGCGTTGAGCGCGTTGATGGTCACTTCGACGGCACTCTTGCTGGCGCGCGCGTTGATGGGTGACTCGAAGACCCACCGGGTGGCGGAGTCCCGGCGCAGGCGGACCTTGAGCGCCGCGGTTTGCACATTGAGTGACCGGACCTCAAAGACCGGGACGGTGAAGATGGACTCGGCGCGCAGGTCGGCGAGCGAAAGTCCAACACTGTCGGCGAAGCTGCGGCTGACGACATGGATCTGGGCGCCGTCGGGCGAGAGCACATAGAGGCGGTTGGCCATCTTGGTGTCGTCGCCGATTTTCAGCGTGTACGTCTTGCCGGCGGAGGTGAACTCGAGCGTGATGGCGGGATGGTCGAGTCCGTAATCGGCCAGCGACAAGCCGCTCTTGGCGAGATCGGCGACGGCGAAGCTGGTTTCATGCTCAAGGAACTGGAGCTCGTTGATCAGGCGGCTGACGGCATTGGGATTGGCGGGCCATTCGTACGGCTGGGTGAGGCGCCACGATTCCCCGTGGCGTTCGAGCTTCACCGTCACGCCGGTGCGAGTGCTGCGGGTGAGGGAGTCGATTGCCGCGACCTCCGGCCCCAACACCCGCTTGCGCGCCTCAAGGGTGGCGCGCTCCGCCCGCCACTTTTCTTCAAATTGGAAAATGTAGAAGAAAAGGATGACGTTGAGAAAGAGGAGAACGACAGTAACTTTGGAGCGCATGGGAGTGGGCGGTCAACGTTCAGCAATCCGCAGCCGGCGAGAGATCGGTGATCGGGAATGAAAGGGCATGGAAGAAAAGGTTGGGCGCCGGAGGCCGATGGCCGGCGGCTAATTTCGGCGGGTCAAATAGACGATCAGGCCAAACACGGCCACGATGCCGGGCACGACCAGCAAGAGGCCGAGGCGGAGCCGGACAAGTTCCTCCTGACTGAGTGAAAGTTTGAAACGCTCGATGGGACGCGCCGGGATGTTGAGCTGGGTGTCGCGGTCGACCTCCCAGTTCACGGTGGCAAGGAAGAGATTGAGGTTGCCGGGATTGAAGATGCGGTTGTTGGTGACCAGGTCGGCCGTGCCGAACACGGCGAGGCGGCCGCCCCGCACACTGAGCGGCAGGTTGGCGGGCTTCACCCGTTCGGATATCACCATGACTCCGAGCGGTCCCTTCAGGTCCAGTCCGGGGGTGTATTCGAGGCGACCGCCGCCCGGCAGGCGAAAACTCGATTCGCCCCAGGCCTTGTCGCTGGTGGCGATAAGTTTCCGGACGCTGAGGCCGTCGTCCGCCGAACGCCCGAGGTCGTCGCTTACCACCCGCGCGGTGCTGACGATCACGGCCATATTGTTGTTGATCAGGTTGTCGGTGATGTGGCTGCCCGGATCGCGGGCGAAGCGCCACAGCCGAAGTTCGTTGCTCTCGGTCAGGCTGTTGGGGTCAAGGTCGATGACGAGCTTGTCGTAGACGATGATGCCCCAATCGAAGAGCAGGTTTTCAAGGCCGTACTGGCCGAGGCCGTCCTGTCGGGCGGGATCGAGCATGAGAATGACCCGGCCGGCGCGGGTCTGGAGATAGTTGCGGAGCAGTTCCTCCTCGGCGGGTTGGAAGCGGCCCTGGGGCGAGGCGACGATCAGGAGCGCGGCGTCGTCGGGCACCTTGCGCGACAGGCTGAGGTCGAGGCCGGCCAGATCAAAGTTGCGCCCGCGGAGTTCGTCGCGCAGCTGGGAAAGTCCGCGGGCGCGGTCGACGTCATCGGGTCGCATTTCACCATGGCCGGCGATGAAATAGATCTTCTTCTTGTCGGGATTGGAGACATCGAGGATCGCAGCCGTGAGGACGGACTCGCCCTGAAACGCCTCCCGCCGGCGGTCCTTGGTCCGGTACAAATCGCCGAGCGTCAGCACCCGGCGGTGGCTCTCGCACTGGACCACCACGACATTGGGAATGTCGATGTTGAGCGCCTCGGCCTCGTGCCGGCTTTGGTATACGTCGAGGTAACGGACCTCGATCTTGCCCCCGGTGTTGGTGCGGGTGGCGTAGGCGTACTCGCGCAGCAAACCGCTGATCGCACGATAAGCCTGGGCCAGCTCGTCGTTATCGGCGTCGTTGGGGATCGTCACCACGATGCTGATGTTGCGCTCAAGCCGCTCCAGATAGGATTTGGTCTCGGCGGAAAGCGAGTGCTGGCGGCTCTGGGTGAGGTCGAACCGCCAGTTGTGGTTCAGGGCGATGTAATTCAGCCCGCCGAACAGGGCCAGAAAAAGCACGGCCTGCAGGAGCAGGTTGGTGAACCTGATCAGGCGCGCGGCGCGAAAACTGTCGGCGAGATGCATGCGTCAGCTGCTCAGGATTTTGGCTTCCACGCCGAGGATGCTGAAGATCAGCGCGAGAATCGAACCCGTCAGGTAGAAGAACACCTGGCGCGTATCGATGATGCCGTGCGTGAAATCCTCCACATGGCCCGGAATGCGCAATGAATCCACGGCGACCTTGACCGGCAGCATCACCGTGGTGTTCAGGGCGCTGAGGTCCCCGAGGTAGCTGAGGCCGCCGATCAGCGCGAGGAGCAGGGTGAAGCAGAGAATGCCGGCGACCGCGTGGCTGCGAGTGAGCGCGCTGGACAGGATGCCAATGGAGACGAAGAGCAGGCCGCTGATCGCGATGAACAGGTAGCCACCGATGAGAGGTCCGGGATCGAGCAGGCGGGCGTCACCGGCATTCACCCACAGGATGTAATGAAAGCCCAGGGTCGAGCCCCACAGCAGCAGATAGAACAGATAGGCGGCGGAAAATTTGCCCAGCACGACCTCGGCGGTGCTGACCGGGGTGGTCAGCAGCGTCTCCAGCGTGCCCATCCGGCGTTCCTCCGCGAAGGATTTCATCGTGAGCATCGGCACCATGAAAAACACCGGGAACCAGAAATATTGGAAAAAGACCGCGGCGGGCGGCGTCTCCTGCGGGGCCTTGCTGTAGACATCGAGGATGCTGGCAAATGTGAAGCCCATCACCAACAGGAAGAGCACCGCGGCAATGTAGGTGCTCGAGCTGTACAACAGGGCGCGGATCTCCTGGGAAAGTATGGTGGGATAGTGGCGCATGGCGGTGGATCAGGCTTTGGGCAGCGGCGCTCGGCTGTCGCCGTGCAGTTCCTTCTTGTCGGGGAGGCGCGCGTCCCAGCTGCGGCGGGTGGCGGCGAGAAACACGTCCTCCAGCGAGGGCTGGGTGCGGCCGAGCGAGCGAATCCGGTAGCCGAGAGCGGGCAGGGCCTGCAGCAGTTTTTCCCCGAGATCGTCGGAGGCCTCGGTCATGAGCGTCGCAACGCTGAATCCGTCGGTGCCTTCGGGTCCGACGGTCGCGATCTTGAGCGTCGGTTCGATGGCCGGAAGGTGCGCCGCGAGCGCGGCCGTTTCACCCGCGAGCTCGAGGCGGTAACTGGAATGGCCGAAAATCTCGTGGCGCAGCTCGGCGGGCGAGCCTTGGGCGACGATGCGGCCGCTGTTGATGATCAGCACGCGGTCGCAGGTGGCCTCGATCTCAGGCAGGATGTGGCTGGAGATGATGACGCTCATCCGGCCGCGGAGGCTGGCGATGAGGTCGCGCACGATGATGATCTGATGGGGGTCGAGTCCGATCGTGGGTTCGTCCATGATGATGACCGCCGGCTCCGCCAGGATGCTCTCGGCAATGCCCACCCGCTGCTTGTTGCCCTTGGACAGACGGCCGAGGATCCGGTGCCGGTTGCGCTTGAGGTCGCAAAGCTCGAGCACCTCGTCGATCCGCGAGCGCAGCCTGGCGCGGGGCATCTCCTTCAGCCGGCCGCGGTACCAGAGATATTCCGATACCCGCATGTCTTCCGGCAGCGGATTGTTTTCCGGCATGTAGCCGACGTGGCGCTTGGTGGCCTCGGGCCGGCTCGCGACGGGCAGGCCGCAGATGCGGACCGACCCGGAAGTGGCGGGCAGATATCCGGTCAGGATACGCATCGTTGTGCTCTTTCCCGCCCCGTTGGGTCCGAGCAGGCCGAGTATCTCGCCTCGCTTCACGCTGAAGCTGAGGTCGTTGACCGCCGTGAGCGAGCCGTAGCTTTTTATCAGGTGGGAAACCTCTATGGTGATGTCGGGAATTTCGGCCATGCAGGCGGTGATACTTACGCGGGGACATTTACACGGGGAATCCGCCCCGCGGGCAAGCCTGCTAATCAGGCCGCCGGCACCGGTTCTTTGCCGAGAGTGACCTCCCCGGCGCGGAATCGTTCCGTGCGCCCGGTCCCCAGCCGCAGGATGAGGGAGCCTTCGTTGTCGATGCCGGTGGCGACGCCGGTAACCGTGCGATGTCCCTGAATGACCGTCACCGGGCGGCCCCGCAGCATGTCATAGCGCAGCCAAAGCTCGGCAAATTTCTCGCGGTAGGGTCCGTCGACAAACTGGCCGTAAGCGGACAACACCCGGCCGATCAGCGCAGCGGCGAACCGGTTGAGATCGACCGGCGCGCCGGTGGCGTCGGCCAGCGTGATGGCGGTACGCTGCAAACCCGACGGAAGGTCGCGAGCCGGGCCGTTGAGATTCAGGCCGAGGCCGAAGACAAGGTCCCGGATTTCGTCCGCGTCGATCCGGGCTTCGGTCAGCATTCCGCCGGCCTTGCGGCCGGCGACAAGAATGTCATTGGGCCATTTGAGGCCGGGCGTGATCTTGCAGAAATTCGCGATGAGTTCGCAGACGTTCAACCCCATCCAAAGGGTGAAATCCTGCATGCGGGATGGATCGAGCTGCGGCCGGAAAACAAACGTGGCGTAGATGTTACCCGGGGCGGAACTGTGCCAGGGCCGCCCGCGGCGGCCGCGGCCCTGGGTTTGTTCCCGGGCCAGGATCACCAGCGGCACCGGGCATCCGGCGGCCAGCTGGCGCTCCGCCTCGCTGTTGGTGCTGTCCACGCTGTTGAGGCAGATCAAACGGGGCGGGCGCGGCCGGCCGCTGATGTAGGCGTGGACCAGCCCGCCGTGCAACAGGGCGGGGGTCTTCGCCAGGCGGTAGCCCCGGCTGCGCACCGCCTCAATTCCAAACCCCTGTTTCGCGAGTTTCTGCAACTGCATCCAGACCGCCACGCGGGAAACTCCCAGCGACCGGGCAAGACGGGTGCCCGAAACATAACCGGACTCGGCGGCCAGCAACTCGCGCAGGATGGTGACTTCGGTCGGGGACATCGGAGAAATATTTGTGGCGATGCTAGGCTGGAGTGCTAACAAAGCACAGCATAATGGATGCTCAAATGTCATTCACAGATTTTCAGCGCTCGGCCACCGCGGCTCCGAAGCCGCCGGAGGGTTTGAGCCGGGCGTTGCTGGCGATGTGGCACGACCGAAGGGGAGAATGGGACGAAGCGCACGCCCTGGCCCAGGAAGCGGGTGGTCGCGACGGTGCGTGGGTGCATGCCTATCTGCACCGGAAAGAAGGCGACAACGGGAATGCCGATTATTGGTACCGGCTCGCCGGGCAACCAATGGCACAAGTCGATTTCCCGGCCGAGTGGGAGCACATTGTCCGGGAATTGCTGCAGCACAGAATCCCCGGCGCGCCGACCCGATAGATGGGCAATTTCCCCTGCTGTTCTGGGGCGGAGAAACGGTCTTGCCGGGCAAATGACCCGGTCTTCCGGCGCTCGGCCGGTCGCGCCGTGCGCCGACCGGCGCCGCGCGGAATTATCGCCGTCAGCTGCGCTAGGGTTTGTTTGCGGCGTCGCGCAAGGCCTTGGCCTTGTCGGGGTCGGTCGTTTCGATCGCCTTGGCCATCCGCTCAACATCACTGACCAATTGGGCCCTTTGTTCGCGGTCGTATTCCTCCCGGGCGCGCTCGGCGGCCGAGGCACCGCCCAGCCAGCCGTATTTGTTCAGAAAATCACGGTCGAAGGGACTGGCCTTGTCCTTCGCCAGCTTCTCATTGAACGCCTTGTTCGTCATCATCACCGCATCGGTCAGGCGCGGCCGCTTCTTCTGGATCACGGTCATCTTGGGCAGCTGCAAAACGTCGGGATCCGGGGCCGCTTCGATTTTCGGCGGTGCAGGTTGGATGTATCTGGGCAGCTGATCGTTCAACGCCTGGGTGATTTCAGGCAGAAGCTTGGGCGTGCCCTCGACGGCGGGTTTGTCTTTGACTGGCGCCGACGTTTTGGCCTGAGCGTCGACCGGCAGCTGGGCGGCGGCAGCAGGTTTAGCCGAAGCTGCCGCCGAGGTTGGTGCCTTCGCCGAATCGTTGACGGCCGGCGTAGACGACGCATCGGCGACGGGCGGGCTGGTCGGTTCCGCCGCCGGCAGGGCAGTGGCTAGGATCAGGGGTAGGAGCAGTCCGGCAATTCTCATGAAACGGTGGGACTAGGACAGGCCGGAACCGGGATGTTTCCAACATTAATTCAAGCAGCCTCCGAAAGACCCTGATGGACACGTCTTTTGGCGCAGTTTGCCTGTGCCGCGCCGGTGCCGAAGCTTACCCGAAGGGCGTTGCTCAGGAGTCCGGGGAATATCTTTTTCCAAAGTCCGGCCGGCATGGCACGATCAGTTGTCCTTGGGGAGTTTGGTCGGGTCCATCGCCTCGCGCAGTTTGACCGCTTCCTTGGGATCAGTCAGTCCGATGGCATTGATTATGTTGTTCAACCGGCCGATCTCAGCGGCGGCCTTGCTGCTCTCGTAGGCCGCCCGCGCTCGGACCGAAGGCGGCGCTGAGAACAACGGAATGAACCAGAAGTTCAACGCCCACTCCAAATCCGTCATTGATCCTTTGTAGGCGGCCATGGCCTTTTGCTGCACCACCCGTTCCCCGAGCCATGCGTCAGGATCGTTGTGGGGCAACCGCTTCTCCTGAATGATCATTTTCGGCAACGTCAGCACGTCGGGGTCGAGGGGGGGTGGCGGCGACGTCAGAGCCGGATGGCGGCGGGGCGGTTGGTGCCACATATTTCGGCAGCGTGGACCTGATCTCTTCGTTCAATTTGGCCGAAACCTTTGGCCGCGAATCTGTGGCCGGCTCGACGGCGC
>JBBIHQ010000065.1:9933-18113 GCA_037446975.1 Opitutia bacterium | reverse complement strand
GCCGGCACGAGGCGGGCCTGATCGGCGAGGAGCTTCTGCTGATAAGGCAGGTTCCACCGGGCGTCAGTGGCGTTGTGAAAGAATCCGCCGTCGAGCGGATCGCGCAACGCACTGGTCGTGAGCGCCCGCAGGGTCTTGAGCGCCGCGTCGTGGTCCGCCGGGGACTGGTGCAGCAGGAAACGCAGCAACTCGGGTTCGAGGTATTTTGGCGGTTCGCTGAATCCACCGTGCTCGGCATCAAACGTCGCGTGCCACGCGGTGGCGGCGGCGGCAAGTCCGGCCTTCAATTTATCCGGCGGCGCGCCGCCCGGCGCCAACGGGGGAAAAGGCGTGGCCAGCCGGGCCACCGCCTCGGCCGCCCGGGCCCGGCAGCCCGCGGCACTGGTGGCCCAGGCTTCCTGCGCCTGTTGCGCCACCTTGATGAAGCTCGCCTTGCCCCACTCTTCCGACGGCGGCAGGTAACCGGCGCCCTCGTACGGCTGCAACTCCGGCGTGAGCCAAAGATGGGCCGGCCAGCCGCTGAGCTGCTTGACCGTGCGCAGATAATGCTGCGCATAGGCCGCGACGTCGGGGTGTTCATCGCGATCCACGATCACGCAGAGAAAATGCGCGTTCAGGAACTTCGCGGTATCGGCGTTGGCAAACGTCTGCCGGCCGGTCGCGCGCGTCAGCTCGTTGAGGGACGAGCCGAGGAAGACGTACACCGGCCGGCCGGCCGCCTTCGCCTGTTGCAGGACCTCGGCGCTCCACGGCTGCCAGTCGACGGGACTGGCGGCCTGCTCGCGCAGGAAGGCCGACACGGAGGAGGCCAGCAGCGGCGATGCGGCCGCAGACAGGCGCACGCCTAGGAGCAGGGCAAGAAGCAAGCAGACGGATGAACGCATTCGGTTTGGTTAATTTCGCGGGAGGTAAAGTGCAACACCGGTCTGAGGGCAAAGTTCCCCCGAATCTGGACGGTGCGGTGGAGGCGGGGTACCTTCGCCGCTCGCCAAAGCCGAGGCGGCGGCGGAATTTTGCGCGGGCAAGGAGAATAACGGCGGCCGCCCGCCGTCTTGATTCTTCGTTTCGTCCAGGACCACCGTCGATAACCATGGCGCCTCAAACCCGCCGGGGAAAAAGCGCTGATTGAAATCATCCCGCCGGTCCCTTCTACTTGCGACCTCATGTCCTCCCCTGCCTCCCCCACTGTGCTCGACCTGGCCAAGATGATCGACCACTCGCTGCTCCACCCGACGATGACTGATGAACAGCTTCGCGCCGGTCTGGTCACCGCCCGGCGTTGCGCCTGTGCCACCGCCTGCGTGAAGCCCTATGCCGTGCCGATGTCGGTCGCGGCGTTGGCGGGCTCCGGCGTGGGGGTCTGCGCGGTCGCGGGCTTTCCGCATGGCAACAGCCACGTTGCGCTCAAGATTGCCGAGGCGGAAAGCGCCATCGCCGAAGGCGCGACCGAAATCGACGTGGTGGTCAATGCGGGCAAGGTCCTCGGCGGCGACTGGACCTACGTCGCGGCCGAGTTGAAAGCGGTCAACGATGCCTGCATTGCCCGCGACGCGATTCTCAAGGTCATTTTCGAAAACGATTTCCTGCAGGACGCGCATATCATCCGGCTCTGCGAACTCTGCACCGGGCTGGGCGTGGCGTTCGTGAAGACGTCCACCGGCTACGGTTTCGTCAAGCAACCCAACGGCGACTACAATTACAAGGGTGCGACCGAGCACCACCTGCGGCTGATGCGGCAACACAGCGGCCCGCGCGTGCAGATAAAGGCCGCCGGCGGTGTGCGGTCCCTCGACGACCTGCTGCGGGTCCGCGCGCTCGGCGTCACGCGCATTGGCGCCACCGCCACCGAAGCGATCCTCGCCGAGGCGGTGAAACGCGGCTTGCCCGGACCGGTGCCACCGGGCCTGGTCTCGAGCGCGGCCATCCAACAGCCTGCGGCCGGCTACTGAGCAAAAGGGCGGCCGCCGGCACACCGGCCATCGCCCCATCTAGCGCGGCACTTCGAGGTGATAACGGTAGGTGGCGGCGACAAACTTCCCGTGATCGACCGCAGCCACGAAAACGCACGCCTTTTTCAAGGCGTCGCCCAGGGGCCCGATCATCTTTTCCGGCACATTCGGCCCGGGGGCGACGGTGACGGCCGTCACCTGGCCGTCGGCCGCGACCTCGATGGTGGCGTCAACCTGCCGCACCCCGTTCTTGCTGAGTCCTTCCGGCGCGAGCGGATTGCCCACCAGAACCGGCTCCGCGCGGTCCGCCGCATGGATCACGGGTTGCACCGCCCGTAGATAATACGCCCGGTCCGGCCAGCTGCGCGGATTGCCCGGATTCATGAGTTCGAGCAGTCCCGTCAGATCACCGAACACTTTCTTCAGGTCGGAATCTTCGGGATTGGCCGCGGAAAATACCGGCACGCCGGCACGATTGACCACCACCAGGCCGAACGAGTCAGAATCGGCCGGGGCAAACTCCGCGATGGTTTCAAGCCGTCTTTCCTCATGAAAGTCCGCGACCAGCCATGGCAGCCTCATCTGCCGGGCCATGCTCTCGTGGTCACTGGCCGAGTGCTGCACACCGAAAAACAACCCCTCCACCAAACCGGGATAAGCCTGCTGCAGCCGGTAATAGGGTTCGATGGAATGCCCGAGCATCTCCCATGATTTGCCCACTCCGGAGTTCGCAAAAAACAGGAGGAAAAACTCCGGTTCCGGACGGCCACCCAGTTCGGCGGGAACCAGCTTGTCGTTTTGCAGCCGGAGAACCCGGCCCGAGAGCTCCCGGCTGATCACGTTTCTGGACTGCGCCCAGTCGCCGGCCCGCTCAGGCTGGTGACTGACCTGCTCCTGGAAACGGACGCATTCGCCGGGGGAAAAAGCCCGCCAAGCCACCATCCGGCTGCCGAAGCGGCCGGTCCGGAAGAGTCCGAGCGGCCCCAACGCCTCAACCGCCTCAGCCTTGAAGGAACTTCCCTGCAAATCCTTCCATTTCTCGCTCGCGGCCCGGCTCGTGCCGGGAAGGGCAAGGACCGCAAGCATTGCGGCACAACTGATCATGCGGGTAAAAGACATCGGGGAAGGGCGATGTGCTACAAGGCCCACGAAAGCCTGACAAGAAACAACTGGGACCAGTCTTCACGAGACGCTTTTCGCCGATCTGGTCTACGTCAGGCCACGCGCTGGCGAGCGCGATCAAGACGCGAGCAAGCCCGCCGGCCCGCCGGAGCCGAGCTGGAAGGTGGCGGACTTCCCCCGGTCGCGGTCTGCGGCCCGGCTGCGGGCGTCATTTCTCCGGACGCAGGGCCTCGATCGAGTAGATGCGGAACACCGCGTTGACCAGGCCCGGGTTTGCCCGGTCCGCGGAAATCGAGCATTGCTCGATACCGAGATAGGGCGCACGGGCACTCAGCTGCTCGTAGAAACCATACAACCCCTTCAAATCCGCCCGGCGGATGCTCACCTGGATGTTGTGCACGGCAAACTGCTCGGCCTTTTCGGTGCGCTGGCCGCCCAAATCCGCCGACAAACCGGCGGCCATCCGGTTCAACTCGGCAAACGCCTGCGAAGCGTCGAGCGTCCGGGCAGGTTCGAGCGTCCGGGCGGCGGCGGTGGCTCGCGCCTGGATCTCGCTGCGATGGGCCAGCCAAAGCTGCTGCGTTTCGCGTTCCACCAGGAAATCTTTCAGGTCGCGGCGCAGGGTGAACAGCCGCCCGAGGGCCACCGGGGCCCACCACCCGAACGCGATGAGCGCGAAGGTCAGCAGCAGGAGGCGTTCGCGCAGGGAACGATGCTGGAAAAACTTCTTCATGCACCACCTCCCGGCCTGAGCGCACCCGGCTTGAAGGTGACTTCGAGCACGAACGACGTCAGGCCCTCGCGGGTGCGCGGGTCGCGCACCTCCACATGTTCGATGCCTGTGAGCCCGCGCACCCCGGATTCAAAGTCGCGCAGGTCGGCCGCGTTGTTCGTCTGGGCCTCGATGTCCATCCGCCAGAGGCCGTTGGTGCTGACGCGCAGGTAGTCGATGGATTTCGGCCGTTTTTCCTGCAGCAACGCAAGCATCTCGAACGGCAGCAGGCGCTGCGCGGAAAACTGCTCGAGCCGCTTGGCCAGGTTCTGGGCGAGCTCGATCTTTTCCACGGCGGGTTTTTGGGCGTCAATCACCCGCTGTTGCAGACGCAGCCAGCCGTGCGTCGCCAGCAGGCCGGCTTCCAGCAGCACACAGGCGGCCAGACCACCCAAGGTCGCGGCGAACCCGCGCCACAGCAGCGTGTCCCGGCGGAGTGTCCGCCGGCGATCGGCGAGGAGCACCTTGTCGCGCACATCCGCCTGCCCCAGGGCGATCGCGTCGAATCGCGCCTCGGTTCCGCCAGCCGCCAGCCGCACGACCAGTTCGCGTTTCACGCGGATCGTCTCAACCGCCGACTGAAAGACCTTCACCGGCACCCCGGCGGGCAGACCGGCCTTGCGGACCGCCTCGGCGACCATCGCCTCGCGGTCCGCCTCCGCCGCCGGGCGCACGACGATCGCCGCCGGCAGTTCGCCGCGCCCGTCCCAAGCGACGACTTCCACCCGGCCGGCATGCTCACGCACCCGCAGGCCCGCCGCAGGAATCGATCCGGCGCCCAACCACACGGCAAACTCGGGCAGCACGGCGTCGGCGTGGCTCCAAGCCGTGTTCTCTTCCGGGGTAAAATTCCGGCGGTAGGCGGCAAAGACCAGCGCGCTGGTGCGGCCGGAGTCGGTGCGGAAACCGTGGTACAACTGACCGGCCGGAAACGGCGACAGCCCTTCCAAGGCGAGCCCGATCTGCGTGGCGGCATCGCCAGCCGGGTCAAGCGGCACCCGGCGGACAAAAAATTTTTCGCCGGGCAGGAGCACGGTGGCCCCCTCTTTTGAGGCGGGAATCAGGGGTTTGGCGTTGTCCTGCGGCATATCATTGGGCGGGCCCGTCGGTCTCCCGAAGTTCGAGGATGCGGAATGGATAGTCGATACTTTTGGTGGTGAGTGGGCGGGGGTCGACGGGAGTCGCGGGACTGACGTTGGCCTCGGCGGAGGTGGTGGCGGGCCCCGCCGGCGCCGGGGTCGTGACGGGCGTGTTGCCCGGCTGGACCACCGCCTCGAGCGAGAAGACGCGCGCGCCCTGCCGCACGGTTACAACCACCCGCAAACATTGCACATCGGCGCCGAGGCCCGCCTGGGCCAGATCGGCACCCTGAGCGGCCGCGGCATCGCCGATGGAGCGATAGTAGGTGGGCGGATGAGTCGGATCCGGAACATGCGTCAGTTCCGCCGTCAGCGTATTGGCGCGCTGGGGATCGAGACCGAGCGCCACGAGCACGTTGGGCCGGGCGGTATTGATGTTTATCGTGGTGAAGCTCTGGAGCGAAACGTCGTCCCGGAATCTCCGGCCGAGCTCGGTCCAGCGGCCGTCCGCATCGAAGAAGAGGTCGCGGACGACGGCAATCGCGCGCAGCTCGCCGAAGGTCCGGAGCGGACGCTGCGGCGGGGCGTAAGGCAACTCGGCACTGGCGTAGGTTTCAGGATCGGCCTCGGAGGTGTGCGGAACATAATCGGCCTTGGTCCAGGCGAGCAACGCGTCCGTCAGCCGCTCGGCCTCGGAGTTGGTCGCCCCGATGGCCACCAGATAATGCTGCAGGACGGTCTCGCTGGTATTTGCCAGCGGCAGTTTGCCGGTCTCATCCACGTACGAGACGGTGATGTCGAAACCGGCGGGCGGCTCATACCCGGCATAGTCCAGCGGGTTGTCCCAACCCTGCTGGGGCGCGTGGAGGCCGCTGTCGTTGGCCGAGACATCGGCCAGCACGGCGAGCACCACCTCAAGCGCCGAGTAGGCCTCGTCGCGCAGAGTGGTGCGGCTGGCCGCCTTGCTCTCGGCGAGCAGCTCGACGCCGGCGCGGTCGATCAGCCGCGTCAGCAGAAACGCCGTGAGCAAAATGACGCCGAGCACAAACAGGATCACCGAACCCCGACGGGATCGGCGCGGAAAATCCGGTGAGCGGGTGGAAATTTCCGTCATGGTCAGAAGAGCGGCAGCGCGCCGTTGCGGACCGGCAGCGTGAGCGTGCGCTCGGCGGTGGCCCCACCGTGGGCGAAAGTCAGCTTGATGCTGTCGGGCACCAGCCAGTGACCCGCGTTGCTTTTCTGCGGCGTGGTCGCGCTGCGCCACGACCCGGTGTCATTGTCCCGGTAGGCATAGTCGATCCGGGTGACAAACGGTGAGATCAGCACGGTGCGCGGCGGATCGGTGTCGCGCCGGATTTCCAGCTTGGACTGCCAGTAGAGCAGCAGTCCGCCCTTCGGATCGAGACCAAGCGAGCATTCCACGTCGGGAAGCGGCGGGCCGTTCCACACCAGAATGCGGTCGCCATCGGCGAGGTCGAAGCCCAGCAGGTCGGCGGTGCCACCGGTCGCCGTGCGCACCTCGCGAATCGTGAAGGGTTCCGACTCCGCCGTGGCCGCGACGGGCAGGGCCGCGCGGCGGAACATGGTCTCCAGGTGGCGGGTGACCGCGTTGACGTGCTGCTCAAAAAGCCGCTTCTCCCCGCCCCGTCCCCAGATTTCGCCCATTGAAAAGACGAACGTGAACAGCGCCACCAGCAACATGGCCATGATGGCCATGGCCAGCAGCAACTCCACCAGCGTGAAGCCGCGGCGCGACATGAAGACGTTTCCCCGCCGGCGGCTCATGGATTTCGGCGCGCGGCGAGCCGCTGCTGGGTGGCGGCGCGCAGCCGGGCGCGTTCAGCCGGGTCGGACCAACCCGGACGCAGCAGCATGAGTTTTTGATCACGCGCGTGGTTGTCGCTGCCCGTGGCAATTTCGGGCTCCGCGTGCACCGTGACGGCAAAGAGGTCGGCGATCTCCGTCTCGTCGATCTTCGCCGTCCAAAGCAGGTTGGTGCCGTCGGCCAGCGGGAGCCGCCCGCCCTCCTCGACCTTGGTGCGATCGGGTTCGGAAAGCACGGCGATGCGGACGAGCTTCCAATCCTCCTCGCCCTGCTGCCGGCGGGCCACCGCCTGGTAACTGCCGAGGACGTTGAGGTAGGCCGCGGCCAGCACCACCGCGGCGAGCGCGAAGATGGCGAGGCTGATCAGGACCTCGACCAGCGTGAAGGCGCGGCGGTTGGAGCCGGAACGTTTCATGGCGCAGTCGCCGCCAGCACCGGGGCGCAGGTCCACGGATCGATGGACAGAACCGTGCGCCGGTCGCTGGCATCGGTGAGTTGCGCGCGAAAGGCGTCGCAGCCGCCGTCGGGATAAAAATGAACCAGCTTGAGGCCGCCGGTTTCAGCCAGCTGGCCGCCGAGCAGGATCGTGTTCTGCTCGGTCACGGGCAGAAATTCCAGCGAGTGCCCGGGAAAAGCGAGCGTGTGCCCGGCAGCGGGTCCCGTGTCCCAGACGAGGGCGCGTTTGTCCTGGTCAAAACGAAATATGACCGTCTGGTTGCTCTCCAGCGCCAGCTCGCGGGCGGCGGTGACCCCCTGCCAGAACACCTCGTCCGGTCGCGGCTCGGTGGTGCGGAAAATGTCCGCGGCACTGCTGATGAACAAGAGGGCGACAAAACCGAGGATGGCCACGGCCAGCAACACCTCGATCAAGGTGAACGCGGTCCGCCGGCGCGCATCCGGCGCCGGTTGCTCAAGCCCGGACGCGTTGGCGGTAGGCGGCGTCACCAATTCCCGATATCGTCGGCGGTGCCTTCGATCTTGTCGGGGCCTTTCGAGAAGAGGTCGTAGGCACCCTTGTTGTGCGTGCCCGGGTAACGGTACTGGTACGGCTCGCCCCAAGGATCGAGCGGCAGCTGGCCGCCAGTGACCTCGGCATAGGGTCCATGCCAGCGATCGGCCCCGTTGGCGGGCGGGGTCAGGAGCACGGCCAGGCCCTCCGCCGTGGAGGGATAGTCACCCAGATCCATCTTGTAGCGCACGATGGCGGTCTTGAAGGAATCGCGGACAAAAACGCGCGCGACCACCTCCTGGCTGTGGCCGAATATCTTGTCGGTGTTGGTGAACAGCAAACCGGCCAGCAAGCCGATGATGGCGACGACCACGAGGATCTCAACCAATGTGAAGGCGCGACGGGAGGCAGATTTCATATCAGGGCTTGGCGGTCACGGGTTGCGGGCCCGGGGCGTTTGACGGGTAGGGTTGCGGCCCGGCGG
>JBBIHQ010000065.1:0-9833 GCA_037446975.1 Opitutia bacterium | reverse complement strand
AATCCCGGACCGCTGGAAGGGAGCACGCTGCCGGGCATCGGCACCGGCCCGACCGGCATCGGGGCTTGGGCGACCGCCGGGGCCCGCTTGAGGGTCAGCGTCAGCGTCCGGTTCTGGTACTCGACGGTGATATTTTCATGGTCCGCATCGTAGCCCTTGATCGCAAAGCCATCCACCGGATCATTCAACTCCACCCAGGAGGACAGATGCGCGGCGGTTTCATAGATGCTGAAGTACCTTGTGCCCTTCTCCTCAAACACGCCGCGAAACTCCAGCGGGTCGTTGGTATTGTTGCCCGGTCCGGCGACGCGTGAGACGCCAAACGGGGAATTTTCCAGAAGCCCGTTCAGCTTGTCCGGCGGACCACTGGCGCCAGCGAGCTGGAGTCCGGTGACAAAACACATCGAAACGGCAATGAGGACGCGGGAAGCCATGAAGCGAATATGACGCTAATGACAGCCATTTGTTTCGCAATGATTAAGGCGTTCCCGGCCGGCCGGATTCCGGCGCAAACCGGGCGCACCGGCCATCCGGGCCCACGCCCACGCTCCGGCAGGCACGCGCCGCGGGCCGGCGGTTGATTCGGTACGGTCCGATTTCGCCTTGGGTTGGGCCGCGGCAATATTACGGTCAATTAACGTCCCCATCGCTTCACGGTCATTTCCATTCTAGCTCACGACCATGCATTCACCCCTGCTGCTGCGGATACCTGCCCTGTTCCTCTTGCTCACTACCGCCGGGTTCGCCTCGACGGAGCCCACGGCCCGGCTCACGCTGCACGCGGATCGATCCGGCCCGGTGATCGACAAGAATATCTACGGCCAGTTCGCCGAGCACCTTGGCCACTGCATCTATGGCGGCATCTGGGTCGGCCCCGACTCGCCCATCCCCAACACCCGCGGCTACCGCAACGACGTGCTGGCCGCACTGAAGAACCTGCATGTGCCGGTGCTGCGCTGGCCCGGCGGCTGTTTCGCCGACGAATATCACTGGAAGGACGGCATCGGCCCGCGGGAAAAACGCCCCTCGATGTTCAACTCCCATTGGGGTGGCGTGGTGGAGAACAACCATTTCGGCACGCACGAGTTTCTCGACCTGTGCGAGATGCTCGGCATCGCGCCGTATGTCTGCGTGAACGTCGGCAGCGGTACCGTGCAGGAGGCGATGGAATGGGTCGAATACATGACCTCTCCGGCCGACTCACCCATGGCCAATCTCCGTCGGGCCAACGGGCGCGACCAGCCGTGGAAGGTGCCCTACATCGCCGTGGGCAACGAAAGTTGGGGCTGCGGCGGCACCATGCGGCCGGAGTTCTGCGCCGACAATTTCCGGCGCTACAATACGTTCATCAAGAATTACGTCCCGGGTCCGGCGAACCGCATCTACCGGGTCGCGTGCGGACCGGATGGGGACAACTACGGCTGGACCGACACGCTGATGAACATCGCCGGCCACCAGATGAACGGCCTCGCGCTGCATTACTACACGCTGGCCACCGGCGACTGGAAACACAAGGGACCGGCGACCGGCTTTGACGAGGCCATGTGGTTCCACACGTTCAAGCGCACGCTGCACATGGAGGAACTGATCGAGAAACACTCGGCAATCATGGACAAGTACGACCCGGAAAAGAAGGTGGGGCTCGTGGTCGACGAGTGGGGCACGTGGTACGATGTCGAGCCCGGCACGAACCCGGGATTTCTCAATCAGCAAAACACGATGCGCGACGCCATCGTCGCCGGACTCAACCTGCACATCTTCCAGGCCCACGCCGACCGGGTCGTCATGGCGAATATCGCGCAGATGGTGAACGTCCTCCAGGCCATGATCCTGACCGACAACGACAAGATGGTCCTCACCCCAACCTACCACGTCTTTGAAATGTTCCGCGTGCATCAGGGCGCCACCTCGATCCCGATCGAACTGACAACTCCCGACTATGCGTTCGGCGGCGAAAAGATCCCGGCCGTCAGCGCCTCGGCGTCCCGCGACGCCGCCGGGAAAGTCCATCTCTCGCTGGTCAACACCAACCCGCACGAGTCCGTGGCGGTCGCCTGCCAGCTTGACGGCCTGACGGCCACGGCGGTCTCCGGCCGGGTGCTGACCGGTTCGGCGATGGACGCCCACAACACCTTTGCCGCTCCCCATGTCGTCGAGCCGCAGCCGTTCCACGGCGCGAAGCTCGACGCCGGACACCTCACTGTCGTCCTGCCGGCCATGTCCGTGGTGATGCTGGAAATCTGACCGGACTGATTGCTTGAAACACCGGGGAACCGCGCCGAAGCTGGATTGGCGCGCCGCCCGTCCGTCAGCGCCCGCGGGAAACCACCTCATGCATCCCCACCCCTGCCTCCGTTCCTTTCTTTTAATTGCGAGCCTCGCCGCCCTGCAGGCCGCGGCCACCGAACCGGCCGTCATCCGGCCCGTCAGCGCCGGCACCGAGCCGATGCAGGCCGGCAAATTTGAACCGACGTGGGCTTCGCTGGAAAATTACCAGACGCCCGAATGGTTTCGCGACGCGAAGTTCGGCATCTGGGCGCATTGGGGGCCGCAGTGCCAGCCGGAACAGGGCGACTGGTACGCCCGCTTCATGTATTACGAAAAAGTCCCGTCGTGGGCCAAACCCGATTATGAATACCACCGTCGGACCTACGGGCCCCAGTCGCAATTCGGCTTCAAGGATGTGATCAACACGTGGAAGGCGGAGCACTGGGACCCAACGAAGCTCATGGCGCTCTACAAACGTGCCGGCGCCCAGTACTTCTTCGCCCTGGCCAACCACCACGACAACTTCGATCTCTGGGACTCGAAATATCAACCATGGAACTCGGTGCGGATCGGACCGAAGAAAGACATTGTCGGCCTCTGGGCCAAGGCCGCCCGCGCCGAAGGCCTGCGCTTCGGGGTCAGCGTGCACGCGGCCCACACGTGGATCTGGTACGAACCCGCCCAGGGTGCCGATGCCACCGGCCCGTATGCGGGCGTGCCGTATGACGGCAAACTGACCAAGGCTGACGGCAAGGGCAAGTGGTGGGAAGGCCTCGATCCGCAGGATCTCTATGCCCAGAACCATCCGCGCAGCGTGGGCAGCGAGAACGCCGAGACGATCGGCTCGCAGTGGGACTGGGGCAATGGCGCCAGCATTCCCGACACGGCCTACTGCGACAAGTTCTACAACCGCACCATCGACCTCATCAACAAATACCACCCCGACCTGCTCTACTTCGACGACACCGCGCTGCCTCTCTGGCCGGTGAGTGACGCCGGCCTCAGGATTGCCGCGCATTTCTACAACCGGAACATGCTGGAGCACGGCGGCCGGCTGGAAGCGGTGATGTTCGCCAAGGTGCTCACGGAGGAGCAGCGCAAGGCCATGGTGTGGGACATCGAGCGGGGCGAAAGCAACGTCATCGAACCCCGGCCGTGGCAAACCGACACCTGCCTCGGCGACTGGCATTACCAGCGCTCCATTTTCGACGAGCACCGCTATAAGACCACCCGGACCGTCATCCAGACCTTGGTCGATGTGGTCAGCAAGAACGGCAACCTGCTGCTGAACGTCCCGGTCCGGGGCGACGGTACCATTGACGACGACGAGTTGAAGATCGTCCAGGGCATCGCGGCGTGGATGGACGTGAACCGCGAGTGCATCTTCGGCACCCGGCCGTGGAAGGTCTGCGGCGAAGGTCCGGCGCTGGCGAACACCGCGCCCTTGACCGCGCAGGGCTTCAACGAGGGCAAGGGCAAGCCGTTTACCGCCGAGGATATCCGTTTCACCACCAAGGGCCGCGTTCTCTATGTCATCGCGCTCGGCGCCCCGACCAAGCCCCTCGCCATCAAATCACTCGGCACCAACGCCCGTCTGCTGGACGGGTCGATCGCGAACATCCGCCTGCTGGGCGGCAGCGAGACCGTCACCTGGGCCCGCACTCCCGCGGCCCTGACTATCGAGCCGCCGCATGGACCGGTCGGCCGCGATGCTGTCGTCTTTGCCCTCACCCTGAAATAACCGGCCGGCTCGCGCCGTTTGCGCATGCCGGCATTTGCCTGCGATGAAAATATCCTTGCGCCTCCTGCTCGGCCTTCTTCTGCCTCCGGCGCTCTACGCCGCCGATCCCGCGTTTTATGCCTGGGCGCCCACCCCGCCGATGGGCTGGAACAGCTGGGACTGTTTCGCCACCACCGTCACCGAAGCCCAGACCAAGGCGCAGGCCGGTTACATGGCGGCGCATCTCAAGTCCCATGGCTGGCAGTACATCGTCGTCGACATCCAGTGGTATGAGCCCGCCGCCACGGGATTCGATTATCGCCAGGGTGCTCCGCTCGTGCTCGACGGGTGGGGCCGGCTGCAGCCCGCGGTCAACCGGTTTCCGTCCGCCGCCAGTGGCATCGGTTTCAAGGCGCTCGCCGACTATGTCCATGGCCTCGGCCTCAAGTTCGGCCTGCACCTCATGCGCGGAATTCCGCGCCAGGCCGTCGAAAAAAATCTGCCCGTCAAGGGCACGCCATATCATGCGCGGGACATCGCCAACCAAAACAGCGTCTGCGCCTGGAACACCGACATGTACGGCGTCGACATGACCAAGCCCGGCGCCCAGGACTACTATGATTCCGTCTTTGCGCTCATCGCCTCATGGGGCGTCGATTACGTGAAGGTCGACGACATCAGCCGTCCCTATCACGACCACGAGAAGGAAATCGAAGGCGTGCGCCGGGCGATCGACCGCACGGGCCGGCCCATGGTGCTCAGCCTGTCGCCGGGCGAAACCGCCCTCGATGCCGCGGCGCACGTCAGCCGGCACGCCAATCTGTGGCGCATCAGCGACGACTTCTGGGACAACTGGAAGTCGCTCCGCGAGCAGTTTGCCCGTCTCGCCAACTGGAATCCCTACCGTACGCCCGGTGCCTGGCCCGACGCCGACATGCTGCCCTTCGGCGTGCTCGATCTCGGGCGCCGCACCACGCAGTTCACCCGTGACGAGCAGATCACGGTCATGACGCTCTGGTCCATCGCCCGCTCGCCGCTGATGCACGGCGGCGACATGACGAAGATGGACGATTTCACGCTCTCGATGCTCACCAACGACGAGGTGCTCGCGGTCAATCAGCACAGCACCAACAATCACCCGCTCTTCAACCACGACAACCTTATCGCCTGGATCGCGGACGTTCCCGGTTCATCCGACAGATATCTCGCCGTCTTCAACGCCACGGACGCCACGGCCCGGGTGCCGGTGCCGCCCGCCGAACTCGGCTTGAATGCCTCGGCCCGCGTTCGCGATCTCTGGCGGCACAGCGAAATCGGCGCAGCCGGCGCCAGCTTCACCCCGGAACTGCCGGCGCACGGAGCCGGCCTCTATCGACTTTCGCCCCAGCCGTGAAGCGCCGCACCATCCCGTGAAAAAATCCCTGTTTCATCTCGTCCGGCTGGCCTCGGCCGGGTTGGTCCTTGCATTCTTCTCCCGATCCCTGGCCCAGGAGTTGTACGTCGGGGCCGACTATCATCCCCACGATTCGAACCGGGAGACCTGGCAGCGGGACATCAGGTTGATGCAAGCGGCGGGATTTCGCGTCGTCCGGATGGGACATCTGGCATGGGATAGTTACGAGCCGGCGGACGGGCAGTTCAACTTTGGCTGGTTCGACGAGGTGATGGACATGATGCAGGCGGCCGGGATCAAGGTCGTCCTCGACATCGCGGTCCGGCCGGCGCCCTTGTGGCTGCATCACAAATACCCGTCGATCGACATCACGGATGCGCATGGCAACCGGCTGTACCCCAATCACCGTTACATGGAGGACGTGGGGGATCCGATGTATCAACAGTTCGCCCTGCGTTACACCGATGCGCTCACCAAGCACTACGGGAAACATCCGGCGCTGCTGGCCTTCGGCATCGACAATGAACCGGGTGACGGGCCGATCTCGTATTCGGAGACCGTGCGGGCTCGGTTTATCGCGTGGTTGCGGGGAAAATACACCGATGTCGGGAACCTGAACAAGGCGTGGGCTGGTCAGCGCTGGTCAAGGCGGATAGGCGAATTCGATGAGGTCGGCCTGCCGGTCTCGGGCGATACCATCGGCGCGCCGGAGCGGATGCTCGATTTCCGCCGGTTTATCTCGGACGAGGTGAATCACTTCCTGCTTAAGGTGATCGACCGGGTGAACACCAACGCCCCCGGCGTCCTCATCAATTCCAACATGTGGTACTACAGCCCCATGAAATATTTTGACTACTCCGCCGTGGCCTACACCGGGAAGCTGACGCGGGGCGGATGTGGGTTTTATCCCGGGAATTCGCTGGTCAGGAACGATGGCATCGCCGGCGCGCTGTTCGGGATCGCCCGCATCCAGTTTGAGAACACCACGCCGTTCTGGTGCAACGAATTCACCACCATGACGGCGACGCCCGGGTCCATACGCAAAGCAGCCTACGCCAGCCTGATGCTGGGCAATCAGATGGTGTGCGGCTGGACCTGGCAAAGCATGCACGCAGGCGAGGAGCAGTATCTCGAGGGCATGGTCGATTGGGACGGGCTGCCCAATCGCAAATACGAGGAATACAAAAAGATCGCGTCTGAATTCAAGAAGATCGAGCGCTTCGGCTTCCCTTATCGTCCGCGGGCGGAGGTGGCCCTCGCGTTTTCGTTCCCCAGTCAGATCGTGAGCGCCGCCTTTCCCGAATTGCACGACAGTCAGTTGCAGACCGTCTTCAACGTCTTTTTCCACCGAAATGTGGATGTACGGGTGGTGGAGATCAGCCGGAGCGAGCTGCGCTACAAACTCCTGGTGGTTCCCGGCGTCAGCCTGATGGACGAAGCCACAGCCGACAGGATCCGCGCGTTCGTGCAAAAGGGCGGCACGGCGGTGATGACCGGATACTCGGCGATGGTCGACGAGCATGATCAGGTCTTCGCCACAACGCTGCCCGGCCGGCTCAGCGATGTGTTCGGGATCCGCGTGGGGGGTTTTGAGGAACCCGAGTATATGAACGAACTGTCGCGGCTCGGCCTGCAGGGGAACAAACTTCGCGTGAACTACCGGGGCCAGGAACTGACCTGCGAGTCGCCGCGTTTTGACGTGGTCCAAGCCAAGGGCGCCGACGTCCTCGGCAACATCGTGAGCCTTGATCGGGACTATCCGGTGGTGACCTCGAACAAATACGGCGCGGGTACCGCCATCTACGTCGGTCTGCCGGCCCGCCCGGAAATTCTCGATGCGGTCCTCGGCGAGTTGATCGACCGGCTTGCCGTCGATACCGGACCGCTGGTGCCCGCGGGCGTGATGGCCCGGCAGATCGACCGAACGCATGTTCTCTACCTGAATCTTGATGGCTCGGCCAAGCGCATCGAGTTGAAGGGAAAGTCGAGAAGCATCCTGCGCGACCGGGACTACGTCGACCATTTCACGCTCGATCCGTTCGAGCCTGATTTCGTGGCGATTCCGTAAGCCGGTTCCCATCCGCCGGCCCGTTCAGAACGACTTGAAGAACATCAGCCCGGTGCCACCGCCTCCAGCATATGGGCTCCAGCTCAACTTCCGCGGATCGCGGGGCCCGTTGTGGCGGTGCACGATCGCCCGTGCCACGGACCAGCCGATGAGTGAACCGGCAACCACATCGCTGGCGTAGTGGGCGTTCTGTTCGATCCGGGCGTAGCCGATGAGGCCCGCCGACCCGTATGCAAGGCCTTCGACCCACCAGACCGGGTAATTCTCCGCAATGGCGGTCGCGACCGCAAAGGCCTGGGTCGCATGCCCCGACGGGAAGGAATAATTCCCGCTGAATGGCCGGAACTTGAACGTTGCCGTGGTTGTGCTTGGCCGTTCGCGGCCGACGACGTACTTGAGACCGGGAGTGATCAGCCCGGAGGCGATGATGCTCGCGGCGAGACCATCCATCGCAACATTCCTGGCCCGAACATCACCGCCCAGTTCGCCCCAAACCTCAAAGCCGCCCAGGAAGACAAAAGTGTCGATATTCTGCCACCGTTTCATGAACCGGTCTTCGCCAACCGAGCGTTGCGCCTGGACTTGATGACGGATCGTGCGATCGAATGCCGCGGTGGCACCGACCGCCGTGACCGCCGCGGCAGCGTCAAGCCACTGTTCCTGATCCCAGCTCACGGGCGCAGTGAGAATCGCCTTCGTGTCACGCAGCAGGAGCTGCAGGTAGTCAGCGGTCCAAATATGCCCGGGTCGGATTCCGTTCGCCATCGATTGGGTTGCCCGGACGGAGCTCGGTTCCGGTGAGCCGGCATTCCCCGTGTCAGTCACGGTTTGTGCCTGCGACACAGAGATCAGACCCGCTGCCAACAGGCAGGCAGCCAGTAATCGCCGCGCCCCAAGGGGAAGTGATGTCGTGGGCACCAGAGGATGGGTTACAGCGAACAAATTGGCATACCTTGCACGCCGGCGCAAAGGCGATGTTGCCATCCCGGCCGGCAACGCCCGATCCCGTCCGACCGAGGTCGACTACCAGACCGGAGAAAACTTGGAGCGGCCGTCCCCCAGGTGGACCGCCGGACCGGTCTTGAGCATCCGGAAATCCTTATAGGGAATGGTCGCGATTCCGCCGGCCCCGTGCGGCAGCTTGCCCTTCCACGATTTGCCGGGATGCCCCCAGAGTCCCTCGGCGTAAAGGGGCTGTCCCTCCGCGATATCAACCAGCACCATGCCATAACGCTGCAGGGCGACGCAGACGATCCGCTCCTCACGCGTCAGCCTGAATTGCGCGAGGTCCAGGCTGGGATCCAGCTGAATCAATGTGCCCTCGGGTATCCCGCCCTCGGTGAAGCCGTCGGTCCACGCCGCGGGAAAGACAAACTCCTTGTAGGCGCAGAAGCGGGAAGCAGCGGCGATCTTGTGGCGGACTTCACCCGCCATGACTTCGTCATACATGATCAGGCCCGCCACCGCGGGCACGCCCGCCGCCCGGCTGGGCCCGTGGAAATGCACGCTCTCCCCGTCCTTGACGCCAATCTCGGCCGTCGAAAACACCCCCGGGCCATCGGCGGCATAGACCATGCCCGTGGCCGATTTCCAGGAACCATCGGCGTTGCGCGACAACGCCCACATGTCCCAGACCAGATTCCGCCGCCAATCCACCACCGCGAGATGGGAATCCATCTGCGGATCCGGTGAGGCCGTTCGCGGAATGGGCACGAGATCGAATCCTTTGCCGTGGCCGAAAAACGCCCGGTCGGTATGCCAGTGAATCTGATCCTGCGGCGTCAGCGCCAGCAACCCGACCTTCACCAGCGGAGTCGAGACAGCCACCTCATAAACCGGGATCGTCCACTGTTCGCTGTTGATCAGGAAATTCAGTTTGGTCGGCTCGGTCTCCAGCAAACTGATCCACCGCTCCGTTCGCGGGTCGACCTCGGCGTTGGCCGGGATTGGTTGATTCCAGAAACTGTCATCGGAAAAGAAGCGACGGACGGCACCGGCCTGGGCCGACCCGGCTGGGGCGGGCGTCGGAACCGCCGCCGTGGCGGCGACAAACAAGATGAGGCAACCGGCGGGAAGAATCGAGGTCGGGGTATTCACGAAAGAGTCAGAAGGCTTACTCGATTAAGGCTCCGCGACCAAGCGCTTTTGCTGACCGACGCGCTCCTCCGGTCGGAAAATTACCCCAAACCACTTTCGCGGGATTGCTAACGCTGACGCCGGTAATCCGTGGGCGACAGGCCGGTTGCCTTGCGGAAGAGCTGCGCGAAGTGGCTGGGATTCGAGTAACCGACGTCGTTGGCGATCTCAATCACGCTCTTCTTCGTCTCGCGCAGGAGCCGCCGCGCGGCATCCAGCCGGAGCTTGATCTGGTACTGTGACGGCGG
>JBBIHQ010000064.1:8017-18408 GCA_037446975.1 Opitutia bacterium | reverse complement strand
TGGAGCCGCTTGTCGGACTCGAACCGACGACCTACTCATTACGAATGAGTCGCTCTACCAACTGAGCTAAAGCGGCGAAATTGAAGCGGCATTCGGCTCGTTTGCCCCGGGTGAGGCAAGCCCGTTTTTGCCCCGGCCGGTCCAGCCCTGTCCACGGCGACCGGCTGCCCGGCCGGCCATCTTGGTGGTGACATTTCGACCGCCTGATAGTTGGCTCTCGCCAGCGCTTGAAGACCGACCTTTTTGATTATGCTCTGCCTGGGCGGCTGATCGCCCAAAAACCGGCCGATCGGCGTGATGAATCACGGCTGCTCGTCGTAAATCGGAAAACTCACGCCATCGAGCACCGCCACTTTCGGGATCTGCCGGGTTACCTGCGCCGTGGCGACTGCCTCTTTCGCAACAATGCGGCGGTCATACCAGCCCGCCTGCATGCCGCCCGTCCAACCGGCGGCAAGATTGAGTGCCTCTTGCTCCGCCCCGTCTGGGATGAGTCAGGGCAATCCGCGGCATGGTCCAAAGAATGGTGGTGTTTGTTGCGTCCGGCTAAGAAGCTACCCGTGGGCGCGTCATTCGGCTTGGCCGGGATTTTCACCGGGACGGTCCGGGCAAAGGACGGAGAGGGACTCGTGCGGGTCGCCTTTGAAACAAACGCCGCTGATATCCTTGAGGTTGCCAACCGCATCGGGGAAATGCCCCTGCCGCCGTACATCGCCAGCAGGCTTAGTGACGAAGAACGTAAGTTTGACCGCGAACGCTACCAAACTGTCTACGCCGATCGTGGCCAGCAAGTCGCGGTCGCTGCGCCGACCGCCGGTCTCCATTTTACGCCGGAGTTGCTCAAACAACTCGCCGACCAGGGTGTCGCCTCTGCCGATCTCACCCTTCATGTCGGCTTGGGCACATTTCGCCCCATCGCGACCGATGTTGTCGAGGATCACGTCATCCACCGCGAGGTTTACGAAATCAGCGCCGCCACCCAGCAGGCATTGAGCACCACCAAGGGTCGGCGCATCGCCGTTGGCACCACTTCGGTCCGGACAATCGAGGATTTCCTGTCGCGACCACACTCATCCGGCGGCAAAGATTTCGTCGGCGAAGCCGGGATCTTTATCTATCCGCCCAGAAACTTTCAGGGCGTCGACGCGCTGGTCACCAATTTTCACCAACCCCGGTCCACCCTGCTCTGCCTTGTGGCGGCGTTTTTGGGCCCTGGCTCGACCGATGGAATCGCCTGGCTGCGCGAAATCTACGCCGAGGCCGTGGCCCGCGAGTACCGTTTCTTCAGCTACGGTGACGCCATGCTGGTTCTCTGAGCCATCCGGCGACCCGCTCGCCAGTTGCAACTACGGCGGAATTGGCTACCTCGTAATCTCCCACGTCAACCAACCCTAAACTTATGAAACGCTCCATCGCCATTCTGGCCGTCCTCGGCCTGTTCGCCTCCACCCGCGCCGCCGTCGAAACCTACCACATCGACCCGGTCCATTCATCGGTCGCCTTCACCATCCGCCATGTCTTCACCAAGGTTCCCGGACGCTTCACGAAATTCAGCGGAACGATCATGGTGGATCGGGACAATCTGGAGCGGAGTTCGGTCGACGCGTCGATCGACGTGGCCAGCCTTTCGACGGCCAGTGAGAAACGCGATGCCGACCTCAAGGTGCCCGACTTTTTCGACACCGCCAAATTCCCCGCGATAAACTTCAAGAGCGATTCATGGAAGAAGACCGGGGAGAACGAGTTCGATGTGGCCGGCAAACTCACCATCAAGGGCACCACGAAGGATGTAGTGCTCAAGGTCACCCTGCTCGGCTCCGGCCCCGGCTTGATGGGCGCCTACGTCACCGGTTGGGACGTTGCCACCACCCTCAACCGCCTCGATTACGGCGTGACGGGACCAAGTTGGCTCGGCAAAGCCATCGGTGACGAGGTCCAGGTCGCCATTAACATCGAGGCCGACTTGAAGAAATAACCCCGGTTTCCCTCCACTTGGGACGGCCCGCCAAGGCCGTCCTTTCTATTTAGCCCGATCCTGTTACGGTCCATGCCGTGATTCCGGAAAAAATCCAGTCGCTCATCGAGGAAGCAACCTTTGACTACACGATGGGTGACAACGCTGGCGCCCTGGCAAAATTGGGCGAAGCCACAGCTTCGGCACCCGCGGCATTTGAAGCCTGGCACGCACTGGCCGAGATCAACTTCCACTTGCGCCGGTTCGACGATGCGCTGGCGGCCGCGCAAAAGGCCCATGAATTGCGCCCGGACGACCTCTTCATCAACACCACGTTGTCGCGAATCTGGATGGAAAAGGGTGACAAACCCATGGCCGAGAAATTCGGCGCCCAAGCCAAGATATTGAGCTGGAAGGACCAGCTGCGCAATCCGGCCTCGGCGGCTGACGGCGTTTGAACCGATCCGCCCTTGCCGGTAATTTTGCCACTAGACAGTCCCGTTGACAGCCGCCGATCCGGCCGGATAACCTCACCAACCTATGGAGAGACCCGTCTACCTGCTGGAATTCGAGAAACCCTTGCGCGAACTCGAAAAGCAGCTCGAGGCCCTGCACCAGCAGTCGCTCGAAAACAACATCGATATGTCCTCTGAACTTGCGACGATGGAAGCCAAGATTGAGGCGACCCGGCGGGATATCTACACCAACCTCACACCCTGGCAGCGCGTGCAGGTCGCCCGGCATCCCAAGCGCCCCTACGCCCTGGATTATATCAGCGCCCTCTGCGTGGATTTCCAGGAGCTGCACGGTGACCGGCAATTCAACGATGACCGCGCGCTTATCGGCGGCACGGCCTTTTTCGAGGGCCGCGCGATCATGATCGTCGCCCAGCAAAAAGGCCGGGACACCAAGGAGAACATCATCCGCAACTTCGGCATGCCCCAGCCCGAAGGCTACCGCAAAGCGCTCCGGCTGATGAAGCTCGCTGAGAAATTCAGCCTGCCCGTGCTTACAATCATCGACACCCCCGGAGCCTATCCCGGCGTCGAGTCCGAGGCCCGGCACGTGTCCGAGGCGATCGCGGTGAATCTGCGCGAAATGGCGATGCTGCGCGTTCCCTCGATTGCGGTCATCATTGGGGAAGGCGGTTCGGGTGGTGCCCTCGGGATTGGTGTCGCCGACCGCGTGCTTGTTTTCGAGAACGCCTACTATTCGGTCATTTCGCCCGAAGGCTGCGCCGCCATTTTGTGGAAGGACCGCGCCAACGCGCCTCAGGCCGCCGAAGCCCTCAAGCTCAATGCCGCCAATTTGAAGGAATTTGAGGTCGTGGATGAAGTCATCCCTGAGCCGCTCGGCGGTGCGCACAACGATCCTGCGGCGGCCGCCAACGCCCTCCGGGCCGCGCTACACCATCATTTTGGGGAGCTCGCCGGCAAGAACGCGGAACAATTGCTCGACGAACGCTACGAACGCTACCGCGACCTCGGCCCTTATCGTGAAGCCGCGATAAAGTAAGCGGGACGACTGCCGGCGATCGCAGCATCGGGCCGGTCAGTTCTCGGCATCGCCAAGGGAACCTTGTGCGCAGCTGAACGTCATCGAGACGCGGCGGTGGCTGGAGACCAATACCCAGGCCATTGCCACCCGCGCGACTGCCGTGAGGATTCCAGGTTCCTGCGTGGTGAAAATGCTCGTCGCTGTTGATTTCCCCGCAGCGCCACGGGAAGTAACAACGCTGTTACGATAGCCTCCTTCCCCCTTTCTCCAGCGCCGCCGATGTTTCTCCGTAAGCCCGGATGTCGCATGCGACTTCGAAAACACCTACTCTACCTCCCGAACCAAGTTCATCCTCACCACCTTGGCGATGGGATCAATCCAATCGCCAATTCCCGAGCAATAGATTCGCCAGGAGAACCCAAGCCATGACTCCATCGTTCCGTCCCACGTCCCATTGTCAGGCAGCCAGCCTGGCCGGCTGCCTGGTCCTGGCCAGTCCGCTTCTTGCCCGAGCCGAGGATTTTCTCAGCTATAAATACGAGGACTATCGTGAGTCCGGGGGCCGGATTGCGGTGCAAACCCAGAGTGCACTGCTCGAACAGGACTTAGGCGCCGGAATGCATCTAAAACTGCAAGGTGTGATCGATGCCATTGCCGGTGCCACGCCCACCGGTCAGCCGGCTCCAACCGGCAGCGACCAGGTCCCCCTCGCCCAACTGGACAAGAGCCGCGCGGCGTGGGAAGTGGATTTCTCGCGCCAGGTCCAAGCGATCAACCTTGCGGCGGGCGTCGCAAACAGCCGGGAACGGGATTACCGGTCCACCGGCTGGTCACTCAACACGCTCACAGAT
The DNA here is from genome assembly GCA_037446975.1 of Opitutia bacterium. GTDB lineage: Bacteria > Verrucomicrobiota > Verrucomicrobiia > Opitutales > Opitutaceae > Lacunisphaera. The sequence continues at coordinate 14,106 of JBBIHQ010000064.1, read as the reverse complement.
TTCAACCAGAAGAACACCACGTTGCTTGTCGGGGTCGCCGGCACCAACGATGACGTCAAAGTGGTCTATCAGTCGCCCTGGGCGAAAAAACGCACCAACGACCTGATTGTCGGCATCACCCAGTTGCTCGATCCGCGCACCTCCGTGAATTTCGCCTTCACCTGGGGACACGCCAGCGGCTACCTGAGCGACCATTATAAATTGGTGCAAAAAACCCTCGAGGTGAATCCCGGTGACTTCATCCCGCTGACGTTTGCCGAGAATCGGCCCGGGACACGTGACAAATGGATTGTTTTCGGATCAGCGAATCATTCGTACCCGGATTTGCACGGTGCGGTGGAAGCCAGCTACCGCTTCTACCACGACACGTTCGGCACAAATGCGCACACGATCGAGCTCACCTGGCTCCAGCAAGTGAGCCCGACCCTCGTGCTCAAGCCCGAGTTGAGGTACTACGAACAGAGCGCCGCAGATTTCTATTACTATAGTCTCGACCGGACTTCGATCGTGCCGCCTTTCGGACCGCCTCCGGCTCAAGGACCGTATTACTCGTCGGACTTCAGGGTATCGGCTCTCCGATCTTCCAGCTACGGCCTGAAGGTGGTCTGGACGCCATCATCCCGATGGCAGTGGGATCTCTCCATTGGACGCTATGATATGCGCGGCACAGACGGCGTAACTCCAAGGAGCGCGTATCCGCGCGCGGTAATTGTGACTGGCGGTCTGAAGTTGGCTTGGTAAATCATTCTTACCAATCGCCGGAAATCATGGCCCTCATTTCCCAGACTCCCCGGACGGTCCCGTCCGCTCCGAGCGAAACGGGTGCGGCCGGTCTGCTGCGCAAGTTGACCTTTCGTGCGCTCGGCACCACCTGTGAAGTGCAGTACGTTGCGTCTGAGGGCGCGGCGCAGGCCCAAGAATTTGAGCGAGCGGCGGTCTCATGGGTGGAAGCATTCGAGGCCAAATATTCCCGATTCAAGTCCACGAGCCTGGTCAGCCGCATCAACGCCGCCGCCGGCCGCTCGTGGGTCGATGTGGACGATGATATGGGTCAGCTTCTCACCCTGTGTGATGCCCTCTATTCCATGACGCAAGGCGTCCTGGATCCGACCGCACTGCCTTTGATCCAGCTTTGGAACTGGAAGGCAGAGCATCCGAGCATCCCGACCGACGAACAGATCGCCGGGGCGCGTCGGCTTGTCGGTTGGACCAAGGTCCAGCGATCGCCGGGCAGGATCTTCCTTCCCTCCGCCGGCATGGCGCTGGATTTCGGCGGCTTCGGGAAGGAATACGCGGTCGATCTTGTCGCCCACCTCGCACTGAACCACCGCATCGCGAACGTGCTGGTCGACTTCGGCCATGATCTCCGGGCACTCGGAACTCCGCCGGGCAAGCCGGCGTGGCACATCGGGCTCGAGGATCCGAAGTCGCCCGGCAAGTCTGCCGGGAGCATTGGCGTCACCGGCAAGGGAGTGGCTTCGTCGGGAGATTATGTCCGTTGCTTCAAGGTCGCCGGACAACGGTATGGTCATATCATTGATCCCCGCACCGGCAGGCCCGTGGCCAATGGATGCACCCAAGCCACGGTCGTTGCCGACACCTGCCTGCATGCGGGGGTATTGTCCACCACGGCCTTTGTGTTGGGTCTTAAGGACGGGATCGATTTCATCCAGGCCTTTCCCCGAGCCGAGGGTATTCTGGTCGGCGAATCGAGCCGCGCGCAAACCCGGGGTTTCTTCAACTATGTTGTCGCGTACTAGAGTGTTGACCTGCGCCTTGTTGTTCCTGGTCGGCCTGCCCGCCGGGCGGTCGGCCGTGCGCACGGGCGACCTGTTTCCCTCGCTGAGTGATGCAGGCCTCACCGGGGGTGCCCTACCGGACATCACGGGCAAGGTTGTGTTGGTCGACTTCTGGGCCTCGTGGTGCGCCCCGTGCAAGGCCTCTTTTCCAGCCCTCGCCCGGCTTCAGCAGGATTACAGTTCCAAGGGACTCGTCATCGTGGCCGTGAGTGTGGACGAAAAGCCGGCCGCCTATGCCGGCTTCGTCAAGAGGTTCGGCCCGCCATTCGTCACCCTTCTTGATCAGAAGCACGAGCTGGTGACGGCGGTCGACGTTCCCGCGATGCCCACCTCATTCGTGATCGATCGCCATGGCCGCGTGCGTTTCCTGCACGCGGGATTTCGCGGCCAGGACACCGAGTCGGAATTGCGCCGCCAGATTGAAATGCTGCTCACCGAAAAAGGCTGAACTTATGAAAACAACTGTTCTTCGTTCCGGACCGTTCTTGCTCTTGGTTCTGCTGCTCGCCGCCACACTGGCCGGCTGCAGCACTGTCCAGGTCAAGCCGTGGGAGCGCGCCGCCCTGGCCGATTACACCATGCGCCCTGACCGCGATCCGTTGGCCACCACGCTGGCCGAGCACGTCTACTTCTCCCGGGAGACCGCTTCCGGTGGTCGCGGGGTTGGCGGCAGTGGGTGCGGCTGCAATTGATCGGCCGCCAGGTGCGGCGCCGGCCGGCCATAACCGGTCCCACTCGCCCATGGACACCAACGCAAGGTTGACTAGAATTACCCGCTCATGCGCATCCTGGTGATCGAAGACGAGCCGCAACTCGCCCGGCATATCAACCGCGCCCTGCAGCGGGCCGGACACGTCGCCAGCGCGAAGTTTGACGGTTTGGACGGATTACAGGCGGCGCTGGATGATCCGCCCGATCTCATCGTGCTCGATCTCAACCTTCCACGACTCGACGGCTTCGGAGTGCTGGCACGGCTGCGCCAGGCAAATTGTCCAGCCCGGATATTGATTCTCACCGCACGCAGCGAGGTGGAGCATCGGGTAAAGGGCTTGAAGGCGGGGGCCGATGATTATCTGGCCAAACCATTCTCCTTGGATGAGCTGGCGGCGCGGATCGAGGCGTTGGGGCGGCGCGGGGGCACGCCAAAGGCGGTCGACCTGCTCAAGGTCGCCGACCTGCAGATGGACGTGCAGCACCGTCGTGTTACCCGTGCCGGTCGGATAATCGCGCTCTCGCCCCGCGAGTTCGACGTTTTGCAGGTTTTGATGCAGGAACCCGGCCGGGTATATTCCCGGACGGAGCTTTGCGAACGAATCTGGCAGCGGGATCACGAATACGACACGCGCACAGTCGAGATTTTTATCACCCGGCTCCGCAAGAAAGTGGACGCGGGATTCACCGTTCCGCTTATCCACACCGTCCGCTTGGTCGGTTACAGTGTCCACAGCCCGGCCTGAACGTAGCGCCGACGCCATCGTTCTTGCCTCATGGCTCCATCCCGTTTTGCCTTCCACGTCCACCTGAAGCAGCCGGCCGCCTGCGATGATCGCACCGAATCACCACCGTCCCGAAAGCAGCCCTGCGCCTGAACCGGCAGATTGGGCCCGAGACTTCCGATGCCCGGGCAGACGCGCCAGGTTGTGTTCCCTGTCTTTCACAATGGTTTTTGCGCTGGCTTGGCCGGCCCGGGAATCGTTCGCCCAAGCCTCGGTGGAGGGGCTCGTGGCCCTGCCAAAAGCCCGCTCCGCCCCGGTGCAGAACAAGCGCTACGAGATCGTCACGAAGGGTGGCGTACTCTCGACGAACCCGCCGGTTGCCGTCGTATATCTGGAAGGATCGTTTGGCCCGTTGGCCGCCCCGCGGCAGGAAAGCGTCGCCCAGAAGGACATGGAATTTGTCCCGATGCTGCTGCCCGTGCAAGCCGGCACCCGGGTGGAATTTCCCAATCTCGACGACATCTATCACAATATCTTTTCCTATTCACCGGCGAAGCGCTTCGATCTCGGCCGTTACCGGCAGGACGAGAAACCGATCCCCTCAGTGGTCTTTGACGTGCCCGGACTCGTGGTGCTGCGTTGCGACATCCACGAACACATGCGCGGGCTGATCCTCGTGCTCGCGACGCCGTATTTCGTCCTCACCGATCCTGACGGACATTACCGGTTGAATGGGCTTCCCGCCGGTCGCTATATCCTGAAGGCCTGGCTGGACAGCAGGACCACGCTGGAGCGCACGGTGGATCTGCGGAATGGCGCGACGCTCCGGGTGGATTTCCCGTGACACCCCACGATTCCAACCAATCCGGCTTCGCGAGTTTTCGCACGAAGCTGCTGGTTGCGATGATGCTCGTCGTTACCGCGGTCACAGCCCTGCTTCTCTTCGCCACCCTGCGCAACATGGCGGCCAACGTCCGGCGTGATTTGCAGCAGCAATTTCAAAGAGAGCTGGCGTCGCTGCATGCCCTCCAGGAGGTCCGTCATGCCGCCCTGGCGGAACGATGCCGCGCCCTCGCCCGCAAACCGCGGATTCACGCGGCGCTGGAGGACAACGCGCTTGATCTGCTTTACCCCAGCGCGCGCGACGAACTGCGGGATGTCATGGGTTCCGACGACGAGCCAGCGCGCGAGGGGGCGGCCTACGCGATTCACGCCAGATATTATCGCTTTCTGGATGCGAAGGGCGCGGTGATCTCTCCACCCGACAGTCAGGACGTGGGACGCTTGCGCCCTGCGGAAGAAGCCTTCCTTGGTTTGCGTTCTGTACCCACTCGTCCGCAAACCGGATATCTGCTGCGACAGCCGGATACTGGCGGTGAGACAATCGATGAGGTGATCGCCATGCCCATTGTCTCTACCGAACGAGGCGAGGTGATTGCGGCCCTGGTGCTAGGATTCAAGCTGATCGACCTGGACAATCCGCAAACCGACGCTGGAATCAGCAGCGGCATTTGGTCGGGCGGACGGTTACACCTGCCGTCACTCTCCGTATCGGCTCGGACCTCATTGGTTGCGCAAATGGCTCGCGGCATGGCAACCGCGGGCTTAACGGAAGGCAGCTTTGCCGTCCAAGTCGACCGCGCGCCATGCCTGCTCTTCTACAAGCTGCTCAATCCCGGGTCGCTATTCCCCCCTGCGTATGAGGTCTGCGTCTACCAGCTCGGCGAATCACTCGCGCGACAACGTCGGCTGATTTGGGAGTTTGTGGGCGCGGGCGTTCTGTTGCTCGGCGGAGCGTTTGCGGCCAGTCGCTATCTCTCAATCCGCCTTTCCGTTCCAGTCGAGAAACTCGCGATCGACTCCGAGGAAAACCGCACCCAGCGGGAGCGGGCGGAAACCGCCCTCGAACTGACCCATGAGGAATTACAGCGGTCGGCCCGTTTTTCCGCCGACGCCTCCCATCAACTTAAAACCCCGGTTACGGTCCTCCGCGCCGGCCTCGAGGAACTGCTCGCAGGCGAGAAGCTCACGCCTGAAACCCGGGAGGAAATCTCCTCGCTCGTCCACCAGACATTCCGGCTTACCACCGTGATTGAAGACCTGCTTCTGCTTTCGCGGATGGACGCGGGGCGGCTCAAACTCGAACTCAGTCCGGTCGACCTCACGCCACTCATCGAAGCCTGGCTCGATGATCTGGGCGCCTTGCCCGATTCACTTGACCTCAAGGTCGAAACCGACATTCCACCCGCCCTGTCGATCGAGGGGGAAAGACGTTTTACCACCCTCATTTTGCAGAACCTTCTGGAGAATGCGCGCAAGTACAACGGTCCGGGCGGGCGCATCCGGATCACGGCCCGAGCCGAGGGCATCTGGGGAATTCTTGCCATTGGGAATACCGGCGCAGCCATCCCACTTGAAGCACAGGGCCAGATCTTTGAGCGGTTTCACCGCGGGTCCGTCGCGGAAAACGTCCCCGGCCACGGCTTGGGTCTGAATCTGGCCCGCGAACTCGCGCGGTTACATCGGGGCGATCTGCGCCTCGCCCGCTCGGCCGACAACTGGACGGAGTTTGAAGTTCGTTTCCGTCTCGCCACACTCGCGCCAGCCCCGGCTTCCGAATCCCCATGAAGCGCCTGGGCGTAATCGGAATCATTGCGTTGGCTGGATCGACAGCCGGATTCGGCGCGGATGATTTTATCGATCATATCGACGACGCACTCACGACGTCCGCCTTGCACGACAATCTGCGGGCCCGGCTCAGCGGTTCCATGGATCTCGAAGGTTATTATTTTCAAGAACCAGCTCCCGGCCTGATCTACACGGACGGTAACTCGCTTATCAATCCGCGCTTGCC
>JBBIHQ010000064.1:0-8007 GCA_037446975.1 Opitutia bacterium | reverse complement strand
TTTCTCGACGCCCAACTGGGACCGCAGTTCTATTTCTTTGCCCAATCACGCCTTGACCACGGTTTCGATCCCGCGAACGGCCGGCTGCAATTCCGACTGGATGAGTACGCCCTCCGTTTCACACCGAGGACCAGCGGGCTTTTAAACTTTCAGGTCGGAAAATTCGCCACCGTGGTCGGCAACTGGGTGCCTCGCCATCACTCGTGGGACAATCCCTTCATCACGGCTCCGTTGCCCTATGAAAACCTTACCGGGATATTTGACTCCGCCGCGGCAGGTTCCGCCGATGTGTTGCTGAAATGGGCCGGGGTCAAGCCCACGCCTTATAGCGTAGCGGCGATTTTCCGCGAACTCCGGGTGCCGGTTATCTGGGGTCCGAGTTACGCTAGCGGCGCCGCCCTCACCGGCGCCCTGGGTAAATTTGACTATGCGGTTGAGCTAAAAAACGCCTCCATCTCTTCCCGACCCGAAAGCTGGGACGTCGCCCGGACCCAGTGGCAGAATCCGACGGTAAGCGGCCGGATGGGTTATCACCCCAACGAAAGCTGGAATTTAGGCGCCTCCGTAAGCGTCGGGTCATATCTCCTGCCGTCCGCCCAGCCCACCTTGGCGACCGGCACGAATCTCGGAGACTATCGCGAGGTTCTTTTCGGACAGGATATCAGCTATGCGTGGCATCATCTGCAATTCTGGGCTGAGTTGTATGAGGCCGATTTCGAGATCCCCCGCGTAGGCAACGCCGGCACATTTGCCTGGTACCTTGAGGCAAAGTACAAATTCACCCCCCAGTTTTTCGCGGCTCTGCGTTGGAACCAGCAGCTCTTTGGCTCGGTGCCGGACGGCTTGGGCGGGCAGTTCCGCTGGGGACGGAATACCTGGCGCATCGATATCGCACCCACCTATCGTTTTTCGGCGCACGTCCAATTAAAACTGCAATACAGCCTGCAAAATGACGATACTGGCCAGCGCGAATATTCCAACCTGCTCGCGGCCCAGTTTGTCATGAGGTTTTGATTCCATCAGCTTGAGGTAACCGGAATTTGTTCGGGCAAATTCTGCGACTGCACTGTAATCGGCAGCAGCCCGAGGTGCGGCCGGCAAGCCGGCCACAAAGTTGCGGAACCGGACGGGTAACAACCCTGTTACCGTAACCCTCTTTCCCAATCCAGGGTCGTGGCGGATTGTCCGGGTGAAACCGCAGGGGCTCCTGCAAATGAACAATTCCGTCCTTCATTCCATGCAACTTTCCGCCACATTCTACCGCCGTTTCCGTGGGCTCAATCTTCCCGGTGCCCTCCTCATGCTTCTCCTGCAACGCACGCCGGTGCTCAACGTCGTGGCGGCGACCGAGGAGATCATCGTCGCTTCGCCGGCCGGGTCTGTCCTCAAGTCGGTGGTGGCCGTGGTCGCAGCGCTTGGCGGCCTGCACACCATCGCCGGTGCCAGCACGCTCGCGGTCTCAACGGGAACGTCGACGGGCATCACGGTCGCGGCGGGTTCCCCCATGTCGGTGTCTTTCTCTCTTCCCGGATCCGACAGCACGCCGAACCCGACCGCCCAATGGACGCTCGGTATCGCTGCAGGATCTTCGTTCCCGCCCGGCCTGACTTTCTCGGGCCTCACCGGACCAGGCACTGTGATGGTAAAGTTTCCCCAGCTCTCGGGCACGGCAACCACCGCCGGCATTTACCATATCACGCTGGAGGCCTTCTCCGGCGACTTTGCCTTCTCGTCCGGGGTGTATAGCTATGCCGTCACCGTAACCGGCTCGGCCAGCAGCGCTCCGTCCTTTACCACCCAACCCTCGAGCCAGACCGTTACCGCGGGTAGTTCTGTTACTTTCACTTCGGCCGCCAGCGGTACGCCTGCGCCAACTTACCAATGGCAAAAAGGTGGCGTAAATATCAGTGGGGCCACCAGCGCGAGCTACTCCATCGCCAGTGCGGCGGCGAGCGATGGAGGCGATTACACGGCTATCGCCACCAACACCAACGGATCGGCCACCAGCAGCACCGCTACTCTTACCGTCAACCCCGCCCCGGTGGCTCCGGCGATTACAACGCAACCGACGAGCCAGTCGGTAACCACGGGCGCCACAGTCACGTTTACCGCTGCGGCCAGCGGGTCGCCCGCGCCAACTTATCAATGGCAAAAAGGCGGAGCAAATATCAGTGGGGCCACCAGCACGACCTATTCGATCGCCAGCGCCGCGGCGGGTGATTCTGGAAACTACACGGTTGTTGCCACCAACTCGGCCGGTTCTGCCACCAGCAGCATCGCCACTCTCACCGTCAACGCCGCTCCCAGCGCACCTGCCTTTACCACCCAGCCGACTAGCCAGTCGGTGACGACCGGCAGTTCAGTCACCTTCACTTCCGTCGCCAGCGGCACGCCCACCCCCACCTACCAATGGCAGAAAGGGGGAGTTGATATCAGCGGAGCCACCAGCGCCAGCTTTAGCATCGCCAGCGCGGCCGCAGGCGATGCCGGTTCGTACACTGTCGTAGCCACCAATGCCAGCGGCTCCGCCACTAGCAGTGCCGCCACTCTCACCGTCAATGCCGCTCCGAGCGCTCCTGCCATTACCACGCAGCCGACAAGCCAGTCGGTGACAACCGGGGCGTCAGTAACGTTCACCGTGGCCGCCAGCGGCACGCCCACTCCGACTTACCAATGGCAGAAGGGCGGCGTCAACATCAGCGGTGCCACCAGCACCACCTTTAGCATCGCCAGTGTCGCGACGGGTGATGCCGGCAATTACACGGCCATTGCCACCAACGCCAGCGGCTCCGTCACCAGCAGCGTCGCCACCCTGACGGTCAACGCCGCCCCCGCCGCCCCGGCCTTCACTACCCAGCCGGCGAGTCAGATCGTAAATGCCGGCAGTCCCGCCACGTTCAACTCCACGGCCAGCGGGACGCCCACTCCGACTTACCAATGGCAGAAAGCCGGGGCGAACATCGGTGGCGCGACCGGCAGCTCCTTCACCATTGCCAACGTTGCGACTGGTGATGCTGGTTCCTACACCGTAGTGGCCACGAACGCCAGTGGCTCGGTGTCCAGCAACGCCGCGACCCTGACCGTCAGTGTGGCAGCCAGTAACCAGGTCACCAGCGAAACGGTTACGACCGGCCATGGTGTGACCTTCTCCGCTGGCAACACTCCGGGTTCGATCCAGTGGCAGGTTTCGACCGACAACGGCTCTACCTGGACGAGTCTGGCCAACGATGGAACCTACAGCGGCGTTACATCCGCCACCCTCGCGCTCACCAACGCCGGGACCGCCCTGAACAACGCCAAATACCGCTATATTGCCACCTTGGGCGGTGTCGTTTCGACGAGTAATGCCGCAACGCTCACCGTAGCCCAGGACTTTGTCCCCTTTCCCACCTCCATTGCCGTGGACGGTTCCGGCAACCTCTACGTTGGTGACGCCAACGCAGACACGATCCAGAAAATCTCCCCTTCGGGCCAGGTCAGCTTAATCGCAGGCACCAGCGGAGCCGTGGGCTCGACCGACGGGACCGGTTCCGCCGCCCGCTTCAACCAGCCCGGTGGCCTGACGTTGCTCGCCAACGGAACGCTCGTTGTGGCGGACACGGCCAACGCGACCATCCGGAGCATATCCAGCAGTGGAGCCGTGACGACGCTGGCCGGCTCGGCGAGCAACCGGGGCAATCTCGATGGCACCGGCACCGCAGCAATGTTTTCCTCTCCCGCGGGCATTTCTTCGGATGCCAGCGGTGTCCTCTATGTGGCCGATGCCATGAACGACACCATTCGCAAGATCACCGCGGCCGGCGTGGTCAGCACGTTTGCCGGCACGGCGGGGGTCACCGGCAGCACTGATGGAAACGGAGCCGCCGCCCGCTTTAACTTCCCCAATGGCCTGGTCGTCGATGGCAGCGGCAACGTCTATGTCTCCGACACGACCAACAACACAATCCGGAAGATAACCCCGGCGGGCGATGTCACCACCCTGGCGGGCGTGCAGGGAGTCAGCGGCATCCAGGACGGCACGGGCAGCGGTGCCTTGTTCAACCATCCGGAGGGCCTTGCGGTTGACGGCTCGGGTAACCTCTACCTCGCCGACACGGGGAACTCGACCATCCGCAAGATCACTCCAGCCGGCGTGGTCACCACTCTCGCCGGGTTGCCCGGGATTGCCGGGCTCAACGATGGCACCGGCAGCAATGCATTCTTCAACCAGCCGCAGGCCCTCAGCGTGGATTCGAACGGCAACGTTTACGTCGCCGATACCGGCAACGCGACCATTCGCAAGATCACCCCATCGGGCACGGCCGCCACGCTCGCACTCGCTGCAGCCCCAACCCCCACGCCAACGCCAACCCCGACGCCCACGCCAACGCCAACGCCTTCTCCGTCAAGTGGGGGCAGCAGTGGCGGTGGCGGCTCAATGGCCGGACCCTTTGTCGCGTTGCTCGGCCTGCTCGCTCTACTTCGCCGGGTCCGAAAAACGCAATAGCCGGCTGATTTACGATCCGAAAAAGACCGAGAGTAATAACCCGGTCTTTCTCCCGGACATCGCGGCCCCGGCGCCGCGCAGCAGGGCTCGCATACTGCCTTGCCGCACCCACTACCCGCCGGCCGGGTTTCTTGTTTCAGCCAATGCTGACGAAATCTGACTTTGCCCTTCTTTGCCCTAATACCTCCCTTAGCCCGACGAAAGAAATTGTCGGAGCCGTTCCGAGATTTTGATCGCGCCCTTTCAGACCGCCTGCACCTACGTATCTGGCACACCGAATCGGTTGTTGAAATCTGTCTGGCACAATCCCGCCAGCCATCACTTTCGTCAAAGACGCTCACTGAGTACCTGGGCCACGCCACGGCGCTTTTAAACTGGATGGTAAGAAATGGGCGCGCTTTGCCTAATCCGCTCCGCGCAGTCCGAAAATTGGAGCGCAAAGAAACATTCAAGCGGCGGGCGCTGGAACCTGATGAACTGGTGCGTTTGGTCTCAACCAGCGGAAAACGCGGCTTCCCTTATTTGGTCGCCGGGTGCACCGGCCTCCGGCGTGGAGAAATGAGGCAACTGCTGTGGTCAGATATTCTCTTGGATGCTCCCCAACCTTTTATCGACGTTCGCGCCGAAACGACCAAAAGCAAGAAAGCCGCGATCATCCCGATCATTCCTGTTCTTGCCGAGGCATTGCGGCGCGAACAGTCCAAAGGCATTCACCGCTCAGGGCGTGTATTCCCTCGCGGTCTGCCCAGCGTCAAGACGCTGACAAAAGACCTCGGAGCCTGTGGCATACCGGTCGAGGATGAACGGGGCTACCGCGTCGATTTCCACGCACTGCGGCACACCTTTGCCAGCCTGCTTGCATCGGCGGGCGTGTCCGAGTTGGCGCGGGTGAAACTCGCTCGGCACAGCGAATGGCGGCAAACTGACCGCTACACCGATCCCCAGAGCCTTCCGCTCTTCACGGAGATGGAAAAATTTGGAGCGTCGTTACCTTCCTCAATAGCTTCCCCAAATTCTGGGAAAACGTGTCCAAATGAGGGAAACGTTGTCCAAGGCGGTCATGCGTTCGCTGCGGAAAAAATCGTCGCTTTCAGAGGAGAAAAGCCACTTTTGGCCAAGGCTGTCCCGAGTTGGGACAGCGCAGACTTGGTGCCCAGAGGGGGGGTCGAACCCCCAAGACCTTGCGGTCGGTAGATTTTGAGTCTACTGCGTCTGCCAATTCCGCCATCCGGGCCGGCCAAGTCCGGCAAAGAAAGCCAGCCCGGCGGCAATGTAAACACCGGATTTCGCGGTTTGCGGTGAACCTACCGGCACAGCAGCAAGCCAGTGACACCGAGAACCGCGAGCACGGCCCCGGCATAATACAGCGGGCGGGGCCAGGTCTTTTCCAGTTGGGCGGCAAAAGGAATCGTCACCAACGGAGACGCGGCGACAACGGGCTGCACGATCCCCGCCGGCGTGGAACTCAAGGCCCACTGGTAGCACACAACGCCCAGAATCGGTCCGGTGAGCGCGTTGGCCAGCACCCATGGCCATGCACCGTCAGATGTGCGGGAAATTTTTTCCCCCCGCCGGCGGATCAAAAACCAGGCCACGGCCGCGAACAGCAGGCCGGCCACCGCCCGCTGATATGACGCCGAAATCGGATCAATGTTCTCCTGCATCGCCCGGGTCAGGGCGAATCCCTTGCGGCTGAGCACCGCTCCCGCCCCCTGCCCCGCAGCCGACAGCACCGCCCAGGCAATGCCGGCGCCCCACTCGACCGGCAGGATCTTTGGCAGGCTCCGGGGCATCAGCCCGACGCAGACACCCAGCAGGGTAATCACCGCGCAAATGATCTGCACTGGGGAAAGCCGGGTACCCAACCAGCTCCATTCAAGCGACGCGGCAAAGACCGCCGAGCCGCATTGGACGATCAACATCGACAGACTTGAGCCGAGCCGTGGAAGCGACTGAAACATTGCCAGGCCACCCACGCCGAATCCAGCCAGGCCGCCCGCAAAGAACCACCAAAGCCCCGGGCCACCAAAGCCCCGGCCCGCGAGATGCGCCCATCCGCCGAGAATGGCCGTGGCAACAACCAGCCGCCACATATTGGCCCGCACACTGCCGAGCATCTGCGCCGCCCGATTGGCAAAGACGGCCGTCAACGCGAAGGAAAAAGTCGTGATGAGCGCGCCGATCATGATTCAGCCGTGAAATTTCATCCTGCCCGTCAAACCTGAACCAGCCAGCATGTCCGCGTTTGTCAGTCCGCGGACAACCAGGACGCTGCGCGGCGACTCCCGATTATCGCTTGTACAAGGGTCGGGCGGTATAACGGGTATGAAGAAGGTGGTGTGATTTGGCGCTGAGTGGCTTCTCAAGGAATTCATCATAGAGTCGGATGACCTCCGGATTCTCATGCGAATAGCGGACCTGCTGCTCGCGATCATCCTGGTACAAGCCGGCAATGCGAAGCTTGCGGCGCTCGTTGTCCACGCCATAAGGCTGGCCGCCACCGCCGATGCAGCCGCCGGGACAGGCCATGACCTCGATGAAGTGGTAGGGTGTTTCCTTGCCCGCCTTGCGGGCTTCGCGGACCCGGTCGAGCACCGCCTCGACGTTGGCCAGGCCGTGGGCCACGGCCACGCGGACCTTCGCGCCGTTGACGTCCACCTCGCCCTCCTTCACACCCTCCAGCCCGCGAACACCTTCAAGCTCGATCTTCTCGAGCTTTTTCCCGGTGGCATAGAAATATGCGGTACGCAGCGCGGCTTCCATCACGCCGCCAGTGGCACCAAAGATGGTGCCGGCACCCGAATAGTCACCGAGAAGGGAATCCGGCGATCCATCAGGCAGGTTGAGAAAGTCGATGCCGGATTGCTTGAGCATCCGGGCCAGCTCCCGGGTGGTCAGCGCGATGTCCACGTCCTTGTGCCCCGAGGCATACATTTCCTCGGTACGCGACAACTCGTACTTCTTGGCCGTGCACGGCATGATGGAGACCATGAAGAGCTTGGCCGGATCGAGGCCCATCTTTTGCGCATAATACGTCTTCGCCAGCACGCCGAGCATTTGCTGCGGCGACTTGGCGGTGGAAAAATTATCGATGAAGTCCCAGTGCCGCTTCTCCATATGGTCCGTCCACGACGGGCAGCACGAGGTGATGAGCGGGAGCGTGCCGCGCTTGTGCGCAAATCGCTCGATGAACTCACTGGCTTCCTCAACGATGGTGACGTCGGCGGAGAAGTTGGTGTCAAACACGGCGTGGAAGCCCAGCCGGCGCAGCGCGGCGTAGAGCTTCCTCGTCAGGTTCGTACCCGGGGGCAGACCGAAGGCCTCACCGATGGTGACGCGAACCGATGGCGCGATCTGCACCACGCAGATCTTTCCCTTGTCGTGCAGGGCTTCCCAAACCGCGGGCGTCTCGTCGTTCTCGACGATGGCACCGGTCGGGCAATGGGCGGAGCACTGGCCACACTTGACGCACGGCGACTCGGCGAGGCTGATGTCCCCGGCGGGCGCCATGCGGGTGTTGA
>JBBIHQ010000063.1:13780-18474 GCA_037446975.1 Opitutia bacterium | reverse complement strand
GGTGGACGTACCGCCCGAGGTGGAACCTGAACTGGAGGACGATGAACTGCTGGTCACAGCCGGTGCGGGGACGGAGGGAGTCGAGGTGGTCTGCTGCAAGACAAGCGTCGTCACGACCCCGGCCGAGGTGACCTTGCGGATCGCCGCGTTGCCATTGTCGGTTACGTAGAGATTGGCGCTTGAGTCGAGTCCGAGGTATTCCGGTTGATTGAACCAAGCCTGGCTCCCCGTGCCGTCGAGCAGACCGGCGATGGTGGGCAGCCCAGCCAGCGAGATTACGGTTCCGTCGGTTTTTATCACCCGGATGATCTCGTTGCCGGTATCGGCAACGAACAGGTTGCCGGAACCGTCGATGGCGATACCGGCGGGAAAGTTGAAAAGCGCGCTGGCCGCCGGACCGTCGGCGTAGCCGCCCACGCCCACCACGCCCGCCAAGGTGGTGACCACCCCGTCAGGGGTTATCTTGCGAACGGTGTCATTGAAGGTGTCGCAGACATAGAGATTGCCGGCGTTGTCGAGCACGATGCCGGACGGCTGGTTGAACGCGGCCAGGTTGGCCGTCCCGTCGGCACTGCCCTTGAATCCGCTGCCGGCAATCGTCGTGACCACTCCGGTCGGCGTGATCCGGCGGATTGCCGAGTTACCGGTATCGGCCACATAGACGTTGCCGCTACCGTCCACGGCCAAAGCCTGGGGCGAATTGAACGCCGCCGCCGAACCGGTGGCATCAATGTATCCCTGAACGCTGGCCGACCCGGCCAAGGTGGACACGGCTCCGGCGGGAGAGATTTTGCGGATCAGGGAATTGCCGGTGTCGGCCACGTAGAGATTTTCCGACTTGTCCAGCGCGAGGCCCCGCGGCTGGCGGAACAGAGCGCTGCCGTAGGAGCCATCCGATGAACCCTGCTGGCCGGATGATCCCGCCAGCAGGCCGACCAAACCGGCGGGCGTCACGAACTGAATGGTGTTGTTTGAAGTGTCGCTGACGAACAGGTTGCCGGAAGCATCCACGACCATCCCGAAGGGACCGGGGAACACCGGTGCCGCGACAGTCAGCGTCAGGCTTCCGGTGGTGGTTGAGCCCGCGGCGTCGGACGCGAGAAGACGGTAATGGTAGCCGCTCATCGCGCTCGTCACGTTGCTGACGGTAAGTGTGGCCGAATTCGTGCCCGCGTAAGTGGAACTGTCGGTGAGCGCGGTCCACGTGTTGCCGCCATCGGTCGAGATCTGCCATTGGTAAGTGGCCGCCGTGTTGCTGCTGACCGTCGCGGCGAAACTCACGCGGTGACCTGAGGCAACCGTGTCGCTGGACGGCTGGATGGTGATCACCGGGGCCGAGGACGCGGCGGAGGACACCACCAGGTTGACGGCCTGGCTGGTCACCGAGCCAAAGCTGTTGCTGATGACGACAGTGTAGGTGCCCGCGTCGGTGGATTGGACGCTGCTGTTGGTGTAGGTGGAGCCTGTCGCGCCCGGTATCGCGGTGCCATTGAACATCCACTGGAAGGCGAGCGGACTGCTGCCAACCGCCACGACCGAGAAAGTCGCGCCCGACCCCGGTGCGACGGTGACGTTTTGCGGCTGGGAGCTGATGACCGGAACGACCTGGGCGGCGTTGATGCTCAAGGCGGCCGCAATGCTCGTCACGGTCCCGTTGTTGTTGGTGACCACCACCGTGTAATTCCCGGCGTCGGACGCATGCGCCACCGCGATCGAATAACTGCTGTTCGTCGCTCCTGTGAGGGGAGTCCCGTCCTTGCTCCATTGGTAGGCCAAGGGTGCCGTGCCGCTGGCGGTAACGGCAAGATTCACCGCGGAACCTTCCGTGACCGCGCCGCTTTGCGGCTGCGTGACAATCTTTGGCGCCACCTGAATGGCGTTGACGATCAAGGCGGCGGGAGAACTGGTCACGGATCCGGCGCTGTTCGTAACCGTCACCGTGTAGCTCCCGGCGTCAGCGGTTTGGGCGAGGGGGATTCCAAAACTGCTCGTGGTGGCGCCGACGATGGCCGTTCCGTCTTTGTTCCACTGGTAGGTCAGGGCGGCGGTGCCGCTGGCCGTGACGGTGAAGGTCACCGGGGTGCGCTCGGTGACCGTCAAGCCCTGGGGCTGACTGGTGATGCTGGGCGCGATAGCCGAAGCGCTGACGGTGAGGGTCGCCGCAGCCGAGGTGGCCGTGCCGGCGGCGTTGGTCGCTGACATCGTGTACATTCCAGCGTCCGAGCTTTGCAGATTGGTCAGCGTCAACTCCTGGGCGGTCTGCCCCGCGAGCAACTGGGTCCCGTGGTACCATTTGATCGTGGGGGCCGGGCTCCCATTGGCCGTGGCGGCAAAGGCCACTGAACCGCCAACCATGCCCGTGGCGTCGACGGGTTGGGCGGTAATCGTCGGCGCCAGGACCGCATTTTGCGCGATGGCAAAAACGCAAGTGATGCTGTTGTACGTGCCGGTTTCGTCCGCGCCGTTATAGGCGGTGACAGTAACGCTCCAAACGCCGGTGGCGGTTGGAGTTCCGGCGATGGCCAGCTTGTAGGGCACGCCGACATTGACCGGATTTCCTCCGACCACGCTGAGCCCGTCGGGCAGGTTGCCGGATACGTACCATGATTTGGGGTTCGTAACCCCGCCCGTCAGAGTGAAACTGAGGTTTACGGCGGTGCCGAGATTCTCCGCGATGGAAAAGGTTGTTCCCGCCGGCCCGACCGCCGGATTCGCATCCGTCGCGGCAAAACTCAGCGGACTGATGGTGGTCGTAGTCGTGGTCGTGCCGGTTGACGTGACGGTAGTCGTGGTCGTCGTGGTCCCGCTGGCGCCGGCGAGCGAATTGAGCGCACCCAACGCGCCGAGGGCGAAGATCGATCGCACGGCGTCACCCAACCCGGTATTGGTGACAAACTCGGCTTGGGCGGCGACTCGAAGCACCGGGGTCCGTTGGAGAAGAAGGACGAGGACGCCCGCGGGAGCGTGCAACCAGCGATAGCGGGCGGCCATCCGCGCCAAGAGGTCAGCCACACGGGGTCGGTTCGAAATTGGAGTCATCGCAAGATTCGGGGATTAGTTGCAGCCGCAGCCGGCGCCGCCCACCCCTTGGCCGCCGGTTGTGGCCTCGCGGGAGAAATAGACATGCTCGTCACTGGCGGTCTTGATCGGATCGCGGGACGGGTTCATTTTGTAATCCACAAACGCGGCGTGCTCCCAAGGCTGGACATTGGCGCAACCGCCCAGGGCGCCGGCAATGAGGCCGAGTGCGAGGGGAATCATCCGAAGTCTTTTCATGGTCTATTCTCCAGGGTCAATGTGGGGTTTGATCGATCAGAACGAGATCTTGAGGCCGGCCGTTAAAATCCGGGCCTTGCTGTAGACGTCCTGCGGGGTGATGTGGTCGAGCCCGCGGGTGGTGTAGCGATCATAGGCCACGTCGGCGGACACCCGAGAACTCAGGCGCCAGGTGAGTTTGATCCCCAGGTCTACCGAGTTCAGGCGGGACAGGCGGTAATCAGAGGAATAATATGGCGCGGAACCTGTGCCCGTCTCGCCGGTCGCCGGATCGTAGGCCGTCACTATCCCGGCGGCGTCCAGATTATAGTGATAGAAATCAGCGGCCGACTGCCGGTAGTAACGAACCGATGGCTCCAGCACGAAATCGTCCCCGAGGCTTTGCAGCCAACGCAACGTCCCGGTGTGGCTGGTGACGCCAAAAGAGTCGTGGTAGAAGCGATAGGAGGCGTCCAGCGCTCCGTCGATGGAGCCGAAATTGCTGTTTGAGCCCAGGAAAACGCTGAACTTGTTTTTGTCGCCCGGCCGGTTCTCCGGCACGGTGTAATAGGTGCCCGGATCAACGTTGAGCATGGTGGTGGAGACGATCTTGTAGGGATCCGCCAGATAACCGCTCAACCGGCCGAATGAAACGTTCACCGTGGCCGACTCGTTGGGACTGAAGAGCTGCGTGACGCCGACGATGAAATCACCTCCCCGCTTTTTGCGGTCGGTCGCCCAGCCCAGGATGGGTTCCCGAATGGTATCGTCCGTGCCGGCATAACCCAGCAGCAGCCGGGTGTTCTTCTGGTTGAAATCGGTCAGCGTGTTGACCGACCATCCGTGCGAAAGGTAATCGCTTTCCCTGCTGATCCCGTAGCCGACGTCGAGGTTGACCGCCTTGATCTGACTGGTGAAATCGAGATTGGCCGCCCGGCGAAAGTCCTTCATGTAGGCCGTCGGCACCGGGTCGCCCGCCGCCAGCGGCAGCGCGCCCGTTGGCGTGGCGCCGGCAATCGAGTCCGTCACGCCCATCACCTTGAGGCTCATGTCCGGGCCGAGGTCGGCCTGGGCCAGCCCGTAGTTCGAGGTCACACGGATGCGTCCGTCATCCTCTGCATAGGAGGAGAATTTATAGGTCAGGCTGTCCTCGGCGCGGGCCGAGCGTGGCTGACAGATCCACAATATGCCGGTGAGACAACCTGCCCGAATCCAAGTCCTGGCTGCGGCAGACAGCCCGTGAGGTGAGGTGTACATTCTTCAGCGACGCCAGACCGAATGATGTCCCCGCTTGTTCCTCGGGATTCAGGCGATCGTGCATTTTGTGTGATTTAGTTTTTTTCGCACCGACTGTTGTAACCGATCGGTTGTGTGTTTCGTCTCTGACCGGTTTTCCTTTTGCGGGCCGAATATCGCCGGACGTTTGCACCACCGGCCGC
>JBBIHQ010000063.1:0-13680 GCA_037446975.1 Opitutia bacterium | reverse complement strand
CACGGTGTTCGCAATGACCGGAAGGTGTTTCTCGAACCAGCCGGTCTCACGGTCGGTCGGATCGGTTTCGCCGAGTTTCCGGACATGCAGCCAGTGCTGACGCCGGAGGGCGATCGCCCGCCGGCTGCTGGCGGCAAAACCCCGCATGAAAATTCCGGCCACGACCAGGGAAATGCCAATCGCCAGCAAACTGTCGCGAGTGATGAGCTGTCTGAGAAGATCCATCGGTGCCTAGATCGATTGCACCTTGTCGCCGACGCGCAACGTGCCGCGTTTGGTCTCGTGAATCAGGTTGGTGCCGAAGTTCACATCGGTCGGATCGGCCGGGTCGCGGCGGTAGGCGGCGAGAGTCTTGAGCGGCTCCTTGCCGCGTTCGGCCGTGAATTGGTCGGTCGTCGTGATGGGACAACGGGCGCACGGGCCGGCGTTGCGAAATTGCGCCGAACCGATTCGGAGCCGGGTCCAGTCGTCCTCGGCATAAGGCGCGCAGCCGCACACAACCAGGTTTGGCCGGAAGCGATTCATGGGCAGCGGCTCCTCGTCCTTGGCTGCGAGGCGGTCGTTGAGGTCGGCAAGTGAGGCCTCGCTGATGACCAGGAACGGATAGGCGTCGGCAAAAGAGACAACGTCGCCCGGTTGCGCCGAGGGTTTTACGATGGGGCGCTGATAGGTGTTTCCCATCCGGACAAGTCGCAGCGGCAGGCCCAGGAAATCGGTCAGCCATTCCGCCGGCTCGTCCCCGCAGTCGACGGCGTTGACCGTGCTTTTCCAGACGGTGACGCGGCGGGTCGCCGAAGCCGGCGGCGAACTACGATCGGTCAGTGGCAGGGTGATCGAACGGTGGTCAGGTGAGGCGAGTGTCAGGGTTTCGGCGGTGAGGGCGGTCTCGATCAAAGCCATGCGCGGGTGGCTGCGCTGGGTGAGAAACTTGCCGTCGGCCTCCGCTACCACCATGAAGCGGCGGTCGCCCACGATACCATGTTCATCCAGCTCGGCGGAGGCCACACTTAGTCCGCGGCAGGACTTGACCGGGTAGAGGTGGAGAGCGGAGAGATGCATGACAGGGTGGCGAAAGGGAATGTATTTTCCGAACGGAAACGGCGGGTTGCGCGCCTAATATCAGGGCCGGCCCGGTTCCTTCCTCTCGTAATTGGCGAGATAGAGCTGCTGGCCCTTGGCGGTGGCAAAACCCTCCGGCCGGGTGCCGCCCAAGCCATAGCAGACGGAAAGGATCCCGTCGGCGAACTTGAAAATGCAGGGAATGGTACGGCCGGCATTGGGACCGGTGACACCGAGCAGAGTCATTCCGTCGGCATCGACCACATAGGTGCCGTGGTCGGCGGCAATTCCGCCAAAGCGTACCGTGTATTTTCCATCGCCCAGCTCGACTTCCATCTTGTCCAGCACCATCCGGGGCGCTTCCTCACCGTCCAACTCGGCGTAAACCGGCTGCCAAATACCTGCGATGGAGTCCGGGCCGGCCATGGGCGATCAGGCGCGTTTCGAGACGTCCCGCGGCGTGGTCTCAACGGCGGCCGGCCCGGGGAGTTCCTTGGCTCCCTTGGCGCCGAGTTCACCGAATTTGCGCGCTCCGGGCAGCAGCGTCCCCTCGAAAGCGCCGACCGCCGAATTGTAGGATTTGCTCGCCGACTCGAGTCCGCGGCCGACCTTGTCGAGGTGATCGGCGAAGCCGGCGATGCGATCGTAAAGTTGGCGGCCCAGGTCGGCAATAACCTGGGCATTCTTCGAAATATCTTCCTGCCGCCAGCCGTAAGCCGCCGCCTTCAGCAGCGCGATGAGCGTGGCCGGGGTCGCGAGCAGGACTTTCTTCGCGATGGCGCGGTCGATGAGCGACGGGTCGGACTGGAGCGCGCCGGAAAGGAACTGGTCGCCGGGCAGGAAAAGCACGACAAACTCCGGGGACGGCTGGAATTGCTCCCAATAGTTCTTCGCCCCGAGGGCGTCGATGTGGCCGCGAACCTTGGCGGCGTGCTCGGCGAGCTTGGCGGTGCGGACGGCGTCGTCGGTGGCGTTGACCGACTCGCGGTAGGCGTCGTTCGGCGCCTTGGCATCGACGATGATCTGTTGGCCACCGGGCAGGCGGACCACCAGGTCGGGCCGGAAACCGCCCGCAGCTTGTTGCTCGGTGAAATCGCAATACGAACTCATACCCGACAGCTCGACGACGCGACGGAGCTGGAGTTCGCCCCACGTGCCGGCGGTGGTGGTGGAGCGCAGCGCGGTGGTAAGCTTGGCGGCTTCGGCCTGGAGGGAAGTCTGCGCGGTGCCGAGCGATTTCAGCTGTTCGGAGAGCTGACCGTAAGCGGAAGCGCGGGCCTTCTCGATCTCTCCGATCTTGGCATCCACCTTTTCAAGGGACTCCTTCAGCGGCTTCACCATCGAGTCGATGGCCTGCTGGCGTTTGCCAAGCTCGTCGGCCGACTGCTGATGGAGTTTGGAGAACGTTTCGCGCGCCAGTTCGAGGAAGGACTGGTTGTTGGAGCGCAGGGCGTCGGCGGAGAGCGCCTTGAACGACTCGAGCAGCTTGGCCTGCGCCTCCCTGAGGGCCCCGCGTTCGGTCTCCAGTTCGGTGGCGCGGGCGCGAAGCGCGGTCAACTCAGCTTCGGTTTTCGCCAGTTGCTCGGTCGCCAGCCGCGCGCGCTCGGCCAGGGCGGCCGATCGCGACTGGGCGACGAACCAGCCGAGGGCGCCACCGACAGCAAGGCAAAGGAGCGCGATTGCGATTTCCATGGCGCGGCCAGTGAAGCGCCGGGGCGCGAAGGTGTCGAGTTCAACACACCCGGCTCATCGCCCGCCAATCCACCGTTCTTGATTCCGTTGCGGTCGGGAAATCAATACGGCGTGCCGGAGCCACCGCTGGGCTCCTTGCCGGGGAGATAAATGGTGAAACGGGAGCCATCACCCGGGTGGGACTTCACGTGGACCAGGCCTTGGTGGGCCTTCACGAGGCGCGACACGATGGCGAGGCCCAGCCCGGTGCCGGTTTGCGCCTTGGTGGTGAAGTAAGGTTCGAAGATCCGGGCGAGTATGTCGTTGGGGATGCCGGGTCCTTGGTCGAGCACGGAGAGCGCAATGACCGGCGGAAGGTTGGAGAAGCTGTCGTAACCGATGAAACGTTCGCCGGGTCGGTCCTTGAAGGTCTCGGTCGGAAGCTTGATGTCGAAACGTTCGGCGGTGATCCACACGGTCTGCGGCTGATCCGTGCTTTGGAACGCGTTCATGCACAGGTTGAGCAAAATCTGGATGAGCTCGGTCCCGCCGATCTGCGCCGCCGTGTCGACGTCGAGATGCTTGATGGCGAGATGCCCGCCCTTGATGGTCGGGTGGTTGCGCATGAGGGTTTGGACATCGTCGAGCACCTGGTTGACAGAGACCTCGGGTGCGTGCGGGCTGCGCTTGTTGACGAAGCGCAGGTAACGGCGGGTGATGGCGGAGCAGGTGCTGACCTGCTTGGCCAAGGTGGCGACATCCTCACGCACCGCCTGCAGATCGGCGCCATGCAGCGAGCCGACGCCCTCGAGCCTCATGCTCAGCATCTCGACATAACCCGCGATGACGGTGAGCGGATTGTTGATGTCGTGCAGCGCGCCCGCGTAAATCTCGGTGGTGGTGCGGGCCATCTCCTCCTTGACCGACGAGTCATTCAGCTGGTCGGAGAGCGCCTTGAGCCGTTCGCTCGTGTTTGACACCGTCTCGGAAATCCGGCGGAGGTGGAGCGCCCGGGTGACCGCTTCGCGGATGGTGGAAAGGTCGAATGGTTTGCTGAGATAATCGCAGGCGCCGAGTCGGAGGGCCTGGCGCGCGGTCTCGATGGTCTCGTAGGCCGTGAGCATGATGACCTCGATGTGCGGATCAATGGCCTTGAGTCCGCGCAAAACATCGATGCCGGATTTGCCGGCCATGCGAATGTCGAGAATGGCGAGACTGATGGCGTGGCCCTTGGCGTAATCGAGCGCCTTGTCCCCGCTCTCAACCGCATAGACGTCAAAGTCCTTCTTGAAAACCATCCGGAGCGAATGCCGCGGACCCTCCTCGTCGTCCACGATCAGAAGCGTGGGCAACTTGACTGCCGGGTTGGCCAGGGGCGGGGTGGAGGGGAGACTCATGGCTGGGGCGGACGGTGGATGCACGATAGTCCTAGAAACGATATTCGAACGACAGGGCAATGGCATTGATGGCGTTCCGGTACGAGCCGTCGGCCGTGGCGCCGATAAGCGAGGGTGGGCTGCCGGTCACGGTCCGGGTGCCGCCGTCGGCATGCTGCCAGGCCAGATTGGCCGCGATATTTCCCGAGCTGTAACCCAACCCCAGCGAATAGAAGCTGCGGTTGCTGTCCGGCACGGCGGGGGTGTAGGTGGCGTCCGGCACGGAATTTTCCGTGTAGAGGTAACCCGCGCTGACATTCCAGTTTTCCGAGAGATAGCGGGTGGCCCCGAGTTCGTAGAAGAAGCCCGATTGCCAGTCGAACGCCAGCGGCACCGCGCCGGACGCCTTGGTGATGGTGACGGTCTTGAGCCGGTTCCAATTGGTCCAGTCGAGGTTGACCTCGATGTTCCACTGCGGGGTCGGCCGGTATGAGTAGCCGGCGATCACGACCTCGGGAAAGGCGAAGGTCGCCGAACTGGGCTCACCGGAAACCAGCGGGATGGTATCGGTCGTGCCCTTCAGGTTGATCGAACTGTTGCTTTGGTAGCTGAGGCCGAAACTGTGCTCGGGGGCAGGCTTCCAGAGTGCGCCGAGCGTAAAGCCAAGCGCATCGCCGCTGCCCTTGAAGCGGAACAAATCGGTCGGACCGAATATGCCGAGCGCGCGGCGCAGGTCGGTCGTGGCGTGGGTGTACGTCAGCCCGCCACCAACGGAAAGGGCCGGCGACACCTGGTAGGCGGCCGAGAGGTTGAACGTCAGGGTTGTCTGCTCGTTCTTGAGCGCGAAGGTGCGCAACGGCGAGTTGGCGGGCCACTCGGTGGAGAGGCCGAACGGGGCGTAGATCCCCAGACCGAAGGCCCATGGTCCATCGCCGGGCTTGTCCGAATAGAAGATCTGCGGCACGGCGTGATAGCTGTCGTCCATGGAGGCGTTGCCCGTGGCGCTGCGATAATCGGACTGCAGCGAGACATCGTAAATGGTCGCCTCAAGGCGTTGGCCGCTGAGCTGGGTGAGTCCGGCCGGATTGTAATAAACCGCGCTCGGGTTGTCCGCCGTGGCCACAAAAGCGTTGCCGCGTCCCATGGCGAAAGCGTCCTTGAAGCCGACCCGCGTGCCGGAGGCTGACACGTGCACCGTGGCAGCGAGCGCAAGCAGGATCAGGCTGCCGGCAAGGGCGGGAAGCAACGCAGCGGGCGACCGGGAGGGGCGGGATCTCATTTTAGCGTGGGAGGGGGAGGTGGATGACGACATCGGGATCACCGGGCGAGTTGCGCGGCAGGATTTCAATGCGGCCTTGATGGGCCTCAATGACCCGGCGGGCAATCGTCAGGCCCAGGCCCACGCCGGTGTTTCGCGTGGTGAAGAATGGCTCCGTGGCGCGGCCCGCCGACTCCGGTGCAAAGCCGCCGCCGGTATCGCGCACCTGGATCACCAGCTCCGCCCGTCCGTCGACCGTGGGCGTCGCGTTCAGCGAGACAGCCAGGCGTCGCTCGCCGTCGGAGGATTGCAGGCCGTTGAGAAAAATCTCCTGGAAAGCGTGGGCGAGGCTGGCGCGATTGCAGCGAAGCACAACGGGCGGGAGATCGCTGTGGACGTTGAGTTCCCCGGTGCCGCCGGCGAATTCGCGGGACTTGGCAAAGCTCTGCTGCAGCAGTTCGTCCAGCGGAGCGAGTTCCGTTGGCGGTGTGTCGGCGCGGGCCAGCAGGAGCATCTGGTCGGTGAACCGCTGGATGCGCTGCGTCTCGCGGGTCAACGCGGCCTTGAGCGAGTCGCGGAACTCGGCGTTGTTGATCTCGGCGTCGAAGAGCTGCTGGTGGGTGGTGAGCGGCACGAGCGAATTGCGGATCTCGTGCGCGAAGCGGCGGGCGATGAGCCCGATCAGCTTGAGGTTGGACGATTCGATTTCGGCGCGCTGCGCGGCGTTGATGCGGGTGAAATCCTCGAGCAGGAGCAGGGCGGTCTGGGGCAGCCGGCCCGCGGCGGAGCGCAGCGGGATGACGGAAACCCGGTAAACCGCGGCCGCCGTTTCCTGGAAAAACGGCTCCACGGTGGTGCCCTTGGCGACGACCTCGTGCAGCTTGCGGGCGATGGCCGGCGGCAGGTCGTTGAAGGTGACCGCGGCCGGATTGGCCCGACGCAGGAATCCGACGATCGCGCGGTTGGCATAGAGGACGGCGAGATCGGGGCCGGTCACCAGCGCGCCCACCGTGATGTCGTCCAGCACGCCGGAGAACAGCCGGTGACTGCCGACCAGCTGATGGTGCAGCCAGCTGTTCTTGACGGCGAGACCGAGTTCTTCGAGCAGGTGGTAGATGAGCAGCAGTTCCTCATCCGTGAATTCGCCGCCCATGATGCGCCCGCCCAGCACCGCGACGCCAAGCGTGCGTTCGCGGTCGTTGACAGGAATGGCGATCTGGCCGCCCAGCACTTCGAACTCGCGCAGGATCTTCGAATCGAGAAACGGCGCCGTGCTGGAAGCCGGGGCGCGAAGAATCTGCGGTCGCAGGGTAAGCTGGCGGCCGAGCCCGCTGTTGCGCGAAAGGGCGAAGCATTCCACCAATTCGGCCGGCACGCCGATGGCCGCCACGCAGTTCAACTGGGAGTTGTCCGCCGGGGCGGCCGACGGCAACGCCTCGATGGTGCCCGGTTCGAGAAAAATGGCGATGCGGGAAAGGCCGATGACCTCGCGGAGCTTTTGGATGAAGTGCTGGGTGAGCTGCCGGTAGTCGAGCGAATAGCCCAGCACCTGCGAGAAGTCGCGCAGCACCTCGAGCGCGGTGGACATCGCCTCGGCCTTGGGATTGAGCGCCGGCGGAAAGGTCGTCTGGCCGGGAAAGGTCTCCGCGACCGTCGCCCGGGCTCCGAGGCGTTGCAGCACACTTGTGAGGGCGCCGACATCGAGCGGATGAAACAGGGTGATATCGGCTCCCGCCGCCAGCACCCGTTGCTGCTGGTCGGTGGCGGAGCCGACAGGCAGGATCGCAACGATCGGCAAGTGGGTCACGAGGCCCCGGGCGACGGTGATTTCCGCCAGGGAGTCCGGGCTGAGATCCTTGGGGACGAACAGACAGGCCTCAAAGGCTCCCGCGGTAAGTGCCGCCCGCGCTTCGGCCAATCTGGGGCGCAGGGTGACTTGGAAGTCGGCGGCGGACGAGAGCGCTGCGATGAACGGCTGCGCGGGGGAGTCGTCGGTGATTAAGAGGAGCCGGATCACTTCCTGAGCATCGTAGGCAAGAATTTGGCGGACGGAATGTTAGTAGTTTTTAAGACACGATACCCATGCCCTTTAATCAATCGCAAAGTGTGGAGTTGCACATTGATTTTAACAGCTAAATCGGCCTCTCTTGGTGTGGAGGGAAGATCTACTCGATGATTACCGACTCCTCGTCTGTCCAAAAGGGACAAATCCGAAGCGAATTTGTGAATTTCACAAATCGCGCGGGCCTGAAAGTGTCCGCATGTCTGGACTACCTTGGGCCCAAGCTGGACAAACGCCCATGGGCGGTGGTGGCACCGAAATTCGGTGAGACGAAGAAGAACGGCCTGCAGATGGCCTATTCGCTCGCGGCCAATGGGCTCAACGTGCTGCGTTTTGACCACACCAACCACGTGGGGGAAAGCGGCGGCGACCAGACTTATTTCACGCTCACCAGCGGGGTGGGAGACATCCTTTCTTGCGGCGATTATCTGGAACAGATCCAAGGAGCGAGGGAGTTCACCCTGGTAGCCAACAGCTTGTCAGCCCGCACGGCGATCCGGGCGGCGGCGAACGATCCGCGGGTTACGCAACTGGTATGCCTGGTTGGTGTGGTCAACCTCCAGCACACCCTGCATCAGGTTTATCGGGACGACTTGGTGGGCGGGTACCAAGCGGGTCGCCGCTGGGGGGTTGGCGACATGCTCGGAGTGGAGATGGACTACGATACCTTCCTGAACTCGGCGATTCAGGACGACCTGCACGGCCTCAGCGGGACCCGCGCCGACCTCGCGCGGACCGCGGCCAGGATCAGTTTCTTTGCGGGCGAACGCGATACCTGGGTGTTGCTGGCCGACGTGGATACCGCGTTGCGCGGGCTGCCCCGGGCGCAACTGACCCCCATCCCCGGGGCAATGCACGAGCTGCGCGAAAACCCCGAGGTCGCCGAAAAGGCTTTCAGTGCGATTGTCACCGCTTGCGTCGCCCATGTGCAGAATGTCGGCGTCGACAACGTTTTGCTCCGGAAACCGGACAAGCGGCAATTGCTCCAGCAAAACCGGTTGGAGCGGGAACATTTGCGCCAGTTGAACCGGGAGACCGACAGCGAACGCGACTTCTGGGCGAAATATCTGGCGAAGTACCGGTTGATGCACTCAGTCGACGATTATCAGAATTATCTCGGTTTGGTCGGGCACCTGCTCGGGCCGATCAAGTCGAACGAGATCCTGCTCGACGCCGGTTGCGGCAACGGCTTGTTCGGTCTCTGGGTGATCCGTTCGCTCCTGGAACAGGCCGCGGCCCCGGAAGCGCCGCCGATCTACGTCGGGCTGGACCTGACGGTGGAGGGATTGCGTGACGCCCTGGATCTGCAAAACGGCTACAGCCTTGGCCACACCCGCACCGCGGGCGAACGCGCCCAGCAGTTTGTGAGCCTGCTTTACGGCCAGACCGACCTCGATACGTGGGGCATGCCTTCGTCCGAGGTGCCGGGATTGGTGGTGTTCACCGACAACTGCTTCGACAAGGCCTGTTGCAGTCTGGTGCTGTCGTATTTGAACCGGCCCCAGGAGGTGTTGACCGAAATTCACCGGGTGTTGAGGCCCGGGGGGCGGATTGTGGTGTCGAGCATGAAGCCGTTTTGCGACCTGTCGGAAATCTACCGCGACTTCATGGGCCAGCAACTGACGGCGGAGGCATTGGAGTCCGGGCGCGACTTGTTGCGCGCCGCGGGCAAGATCCGGCTGAAGGAGGAACAGGGCTACTACACCTTTTTTTCGGGAGAAGAGTTGACGGACTTGCTGTCTGGCGCCGGATTCAAGAAGTGCGAATCCCACATGTCCTTCGGTGGCCAGGCGGTGGTCGTGGCAGCTGAAAAGTGATCCTCTACTGCATACTGACCTCGGCGATCAACGCAGCGGCGAGCCTCGGGCTGGCGCTGCTGGTCTTCTGGCGGCAGCCGCGGAGCAAGGCCAATCTCGCGTTCAGCTGGTTTGCGCTGACCGGGGCCGTATGGTCCGGGTTTTATTTCCTCTGGCAGATTTCCGGCAATGCGGTGGACGCGGAGCTGGCCAGCCGGCTGCTGACGGCATCGGCGATCGTGATTCCCGTGGCCTATTTTCACTTTGTCCAACGGTTGCTCGGCCGCCGGCGCGTGCTCGAGTTGCGGATTGGCTACGCATGGGCGGCGGTTTTTGCCGCGCTGGCCTTCTCGCCCTGGCTGGTGACCGGCACCGCCCCGAGAGGCGGATTTCCCCACTGGCCGGTGCCCGGCCCGCTCTATTCCATCTATCTGCTGGTTTTCTTTTATTATGTTTGCGTGACCGCCTTGATGTTGGTGCGCGGCATGCGCCAGGCGGAAGGTCTGCAGCGCAATCAGCTGCGGTTTGTGCTGCTGGGCACCTCCGTGGGCTTTCTCGGCGGCTCCACAAACTATTTTCTCTGGTACGACATCCCGATTCCACCGATTGGCAACGGCTTCGTGGCGGTTTATGTCATGGCGGTTGGCTATGCCATTATCCGGTTCCGGTTGATGGAGGTGAACCTGCTGGTGGCCCGGCTGGTGTCGTATTCGGCTTTTATCGCGCTGATGTCGCTGGTGACGCCCGGGATTGTGGCGGCGATAGCCCAGCTGCCGATCATTGCCGGAAAGTACGACGTCAGCCTGGTGCCGATCTTCTTTGCGTCCTTCCTGACAACCACCGCGATGTTCGCGCTGGTTCCCGCGCTCCGGCGCCGGGTGGATTCTTTTCTCGAGCCGCGGGTGCTCGGCAGCCGGATGGCAGACCGGGCCCTCATGCGCGGCCTGGTGGCCAAGATCAATTCGGCGAAGGACGAGCTGGAAATGATGAAGGAGGTTGTGCTGTCACTGGCTGAGGCGCTGGCGGTCAAACAGGTGGCGATCTACACCCGCACGGAGTTTGAAACCCCGTTCACCCGTCGCGCGGCGACCGGTCTGCCCGCCGGGGAGGGCCCCTTGGTGTACATCGAAAGATCGCCGCTGGTGCTCAGCCTGCAGGACGGTGAGCGCAGCATTATTCTCGATGAGACCGTGCACAGCGCCATGGGTGAGCTTCGGACCTACTACAGCGGCCTGCGCCAGAAGCAGGGAATCGAGATCGCGGTGCCGGTCATCGGCGACACGGTCTTCTACGGCTTCATCACGCTTGGCCCGCGCGCCAGCCGCGCCCTGTATTCCGACGTGGACGTTTCGCTGCTTGATGCCATCGGGCTCCAGATCGGGCTGAATCTCCGCGCGCGCCAGCTCGAGCGCCGGGCCAGCCAGACCGAAAAACTTATTTCCCTGGGCACGCTGGCCGCCGGTCTGGCCCACGAGCTGCGCAATCCGCTGGTCTCCATCCAGACATTTTCCGCTCTGCTCAAGGAGCGCGGCACGGAACTGGATTTCCAGGAGGAGTTCAGCGCCGTGGTGCAACGAGACGTGAGCCGCATCGCCAGCATCGTGGAGAACGTCGCTTCATTCGCCGAAAGCAACAAGGTCCAGATGACGGGCGTCAACATTGTCGAGGTGCTCCGGGCGGCGGCGGAGATCCTCCGGCCCGAGCTGGTGCGAAACAATGTGGAGCTGGTGCTGCCCGGGACCGAAGCGGCGATGGTGGCCGCCAATTACAGCCAGTTGCTGCAGGTCTTCCTCAATCTGATCCAGAACTCGGTGCAGGCGATGGAAGGGCGGTCCGGCAGCCGCGTGACGATTGACTTCGAGGCGCGGCAGGAAGTGCCGCAACGGCTCATCTGTGTGACGATCACCGACAACGGTCCGGGGATTGAACCGGCAATCCTGGCCCATGTTTTTGAGCCTTTCACCACCACGAAATCCACCGGCGAACGTCGCGGCAAGCATGGCATGGGCCTCGGTCTCGCCATCGTGAAACGGATCGTGCAGCACCATCACGGTGAAATCCATGCCACGAGTGTTCCCGGCGAGGGCACGACGTTCCGTGTCTTCCTGCCCCCGGCCAAATAAACGATGACAGCCCAGACTTCGCTGCTGACCATGACCGGACCGACCGCCTTGCGCACATTGGCGAAGGCGTTCGCGCATTTTCACGAGTTTGACCGGTTTGTCACCGGACTGCAAACCGCGCTCGATCGTTCCGAAAATTTCGACCGGTTGACCATCCAGATTGACCGGACTATTGCCGACGCTCCGGCGCAGTTCGAGCCCGGTACCTTGACGCTGCCGCTGGCCGGCGCCGCCGGCAAATTCGGCCGGCTGCAGGCCGCGCCCCGGGGAGACCATCGCCAGTTTGGACCGGAGGATCTGCACTTGATGGCCGGGCTGGCCGATTTCCTCGCCGCGGTTCTTGATCAGGCCGTCCGGATGCACGATGCCCAGCGCAGCCGTGAATTGCTGCGCTTTCTGCTCAATCAGGCGCCCATCGGGCTGGCGGCCTACACCCCGGATCGCCGGTTGCTGGTCTCCAATGACCTGGCAGCCCAGTGGCTGGGCGAGGCCGGTCCGCCGTTCATGGAGATCGAAGCCGGAGCGGAGAATTTTTACCTGCGGGCCGGAGGCAAACTGGTTTACGGCGAAGCGCGCCGGGCTCCGGACGGGGTGTGGGTTTTTGCGTTGCACGACATGACACCCGGGCAGGTCCGGTTGATCGAATCACTCCAGCGGGAGACCTTTCGCGGGCTGGTAGAGCAACATCCGGTCAGCTTTGCCCTCGTCGAGTCGCCGCAGGTGCGTGAGGGCGTGTTGCGCCAGTTGCCTTCGTTGCGGCAGGCTTTGGCGAACAACGAAATTGCCGGACCCTATGATGCCACTCGCATTGGCATCGTCCTCGCCCAGACCGGCGGCGCCGCCTGCCGGTCGCGGCTGCGCACCTGGCAGAACGTCTTCGCCAACGCCGGCGTTTTGCGGGTCGGATTTGCCGAGTTGGGGCGCGATGGCGTGGCGGCCGACGCCCTGCTGGGGGCGGCCTTGCGTCACAGCGCCCCATATCGGGAAATCGTCCGTCCGTCGGTGCTGGTGCATGACGGCGACGCCGCGGTGAACGACGCCATCGAGATGATCCTTGGGCGGGAATATCGCGTCATCAAGAGCGACGAGCCGGAACATACCCGCGAGCATCTCCGGCGGGAGGATTTTGACGTCTTTGTGGTGGATCTCGATTTGTCCGGACCGGTCGACGGTGTGGCGCTGGCCCGGGAGGCCCGGGTGGCGCAGCCTGCAATCAAACCCCTGTTCACCAGCGTGAGCTCACCGCCTTACGATGTGCCGCTGGAACTGGCCGCCGAGGGTTCGGTGGTCCTGCAAAAGCCGTTTGCCCCGGACGAACTCCGGCGGGCGGTAGGCAATCGGATGGGGACCTGACTCGGGACCGGCCGGAGAGTCACCCGGCCGCTACGCCGCGCGAGAAGAGCTCGGTGATGATATCCTCAAGCGGAACGTCCTGGATGGTGATGTCGTCCACGGCCCCCTGACTCAGAATCTGCTGACAGACCCCGGTGACATGCTCGCTGGGGACGTGAAGCAGGCATTCGCCGTCTTCGCAGAGTTTGGCCGTGCCATGGGCCGGCTGCCAGTCGGCGGGAAAGGAGTTTTCGCGCGGCTTGAATTTGATGATGCGTTGGCGGGCACCCGCTCCGGCGATCCGATCGAGCCCGCCGTCGTAAATCTTCTTGCCGTGGTCGATCACGATCACCCGTTCACACAGCGATGAGATATCGGCCATGTAGTGGCTGGTAAGGAGGATCGTGGTCTTGTGGCGGCGGTTGTAGCTCCGCAGAAAATCGCGCACCGCCTTCTGGGAAATCACGTCGAGGCCGATGGTCGGCTCATCGAGGAACAGAACGCGCGGACGGTGCAGCAGCGCGGCGATCAGCTCCATCTTCATCCTCTCACCGAGCGAAAGCTCCCGCACCATCACATTCAACTTGGATTCCACCCCGAGCAGGGCGACCAGCTCGTCGAGTGTTGCCTGGCAGGCTTTATGGTCGAGGCCGTAAATCGCCCGGAGCAGATGAAATGATTCAATTGCCGGCAGATCCCACCAGAGCTGGTTCTTCTGGCCAAGCACGAGGGCGAAAAGCCGCCGGTAGGCGTTTTCCCTTTTGGTCGGATCAAATCCCGCGACCCGCGCCCGGCCGGCCGTCGGGAAAATCAAGCCGGAGAGCATCTTGAGCGTTGTCGTCTTGCCCGCGCCGTTGGGTCCGAGGAAACCGACCAGCTCACCCTCGCTGATGCCGAAACTGATGTTGTCCGCCGCACGGGTCTCCTCGAATTCCCGTTTGAACAGGCCGGTTACGCCCCCCCAGAAACCGGGCTTCTTCTTGTAGGTGCGGAATACGCGGGT
>JBBIHQ010000062.1:0-19343 GCA_037446975.1 Opitutia bacterium | reverse complement strand
TCTTCATCTGCGCCACCGGCAGATGATTTTGATCCGCATAAGCTTGCTCGACGTAACCGATGGCGCCCGGCAGTTGCTTGACCTGACCGGAGACGCCTTCGCTCCCCTTGCCGCCCAAGCCGACGGGCCATTTGACGGACACACTCTTGCCCACGCTGGAGGACCATTCCGGGCTCACCACGCTGAGGTAGTCGGTGAAGATGAACGTCGTCCCGCTACCGTCGGAGCGGTGCACCACCACGATCGAGAGATCGGGCAGGCTCACCCCGGGATTGAGGGCCGTGATTTTCGGGTCATTCCATTTGCTGATCTTGCCGAGGTAGATGCCCGCGAGCGTGCCCGCGTCAAACTTGAGCGTCGGATTGCCCGGCAGATTGTAGGTCACTGCCACGGAACCGGCCACCACCGGCAGGTGGAGGATCTTGAAAGGCGCCTTGCTCATGGCCTCGTCTGTCATCGGCGCATCTGAGGCACCGAAGTCGACGGTCTGGGCCAGCAGTTGCTTTTGGCCGCCACCGGAGCCGATGGATTGATAGTTGAAGTGCACATCCCCATCCATTTTGGAATAGGAATCGAACCACTTGGTGAAAGCCGGGTAGTCAAAGGAGGAACCGGAGCCATTGATGAGCTGGGCCGAGGCCAGGGTGACGGAGAAGAGGCCGAGCAGGCCGAGTATAAATATCTTTTTCATGGGAAAGAGTGAATTTTGAAGGTTTGCGATTTTAGAATGCGATCTGGGAGAACAATCCGATCTCCTCGTAGTTGGTGACCGCGCTGGCGCTCGCCGGGTGGTCGATGTTGTCATTCTTATAGACCAGGGAGATATCAACCCCCTTGATCGCGGAGCATTGCAGGCCGATGTTATAGTAATTGTCCCGCAAAGTCGGATGCAGGTCCTTGCTCGGCTTGTCGCTGTCATAACGACCGAAGATCGACCAGATCTTGCTGAGTTTATACTGGCCCCAGACCGAGTAGCCGTCGCCGCTGTCGCTCGTGGCACTGGTCGTGATGCCCCAGTTATGTTCCGAGAAATATTCCGCTCCGGCCTTGAATTTGGCGCAGGTATAGTTGGCCATGACGTCAAAGCGGTTGGCCGTTTGCATCGCGGGCGAGCTGTTGCTGTTCTTGCCCAGGTCCCCGCTGTAGCCGCCGACGGCGAAGACCAAGCCCTTGGTCGGCTCGATGGACAGGCGCCCTTCCAGGTCCATGGACTTGCTCCGGGTCGGGTTCTTGTAACCGCCGCCGTTCACGGCGGCGATGTTGTAACTGACCATGCCGCTGGTGCCCAGAAAGTGCACGCCCCAGTCCGCCGAGTTGCCGAAGTGCAGCCGGTCGGTCAGCGTGTTCTCGACGTAGCGGAAACCATAGTTGTCCTCCACGAAAGGAATCCACGGCTGGTTGGCCGACCCGACCTGCACGATCGCTTCCGGCGAAAATTTGGCCTGCACGTAGGCGGTCTTGATAAAAAGATTGGTCGCACCGGTGGCGCTGGAAAAGGCGGAGTCGGTGTTGATGCCCGCCGACCACATGCTGTCGAATTGGTGGGCCACCCCCAGGTAGAAGCGTTTCACATCGATCCCGGTACCGCTGGGATCAACCTTGACCCCCGCATCCGTTTTCGCGCTGACGCTGCTGACGTCGATATACATCTTGCTGCTGATGGTGGTGGAGGTCTGGCTTGCGGCCTTCTTGGCCTCGGCCTGGATGGCCTTGGCCTCGTCCGGGTTGAGAATGCCCTTTTTGATAAGCACATCGAGCAGGGCTTGGCTTTCCTGGGCAAAGGAAGTGGCGGCGCAGAACAATGCCGCCGTTGCCGCGAGCAGTTTGAATTTAGGGTTGAGCATGTGATCGGTCTTGGGTTGTGGCTGTGGTTTGGTTGCGTCCGGCAGTTGGTCGGAACGCTGGCGGAGAGTATGCGACTCATGTTACGGTTTCGTGACAGGAGTGTGACAAACGGGGAAATACATCGGCGCCATATTGGATTCCCCAAGCGGAATTCCACCGGCAAATGGCTGCCCGTTGGCCCCGTATCGTCCTCGGAAAGGCGCGAGCCGGGCCAACGGGGCCTGGTCCGGCTTGGCGGTGCCATCCCGGCTGGCCCGGCAAAATTCACTCGCCATCCGGGCAAGGTTTTCCACGGTGACAGTGATGTCACAAGTATCACAGCTGACCGATGAAGTGGCTGCCTTGGGCTCGCAAATGTTCAAGGTGCGTTTCCCGGTCGTCCATGAGCTGCGGAATTACTCCTGGGACAAGTTCCGGGCCGACCTGCTCGCCGGGGCCACCCTCACCCTGGTTTCGATTCCCCAGGCCATCGGGTTTTCCCTGATCCTGAATCTGCCGCCCCAGCCGGTGATCGCCGCGGTCATCATCGGCGGCTTCGTCGGCGCCCTGTTCTTTTCGTCGCACCACCACGTCTTTGGTCCGACCAGCTCGATCTCCCTGATTCTGGCGGCAACCATTGCCGCCAACTCCGGCGTGACCACTCTTGCGCCGTTGCAGCTCGCCATCTACCTGGCCTTCCTTATCGGCCTGATCCAGTTCCTCGCGGGCCTGCTCAATTTCGGCGAGATCACCAAATTCATTTCACGTTCCGTCGTCGTCGCCTACAGCACCGGCATCGGGGTGCTGCTGATCGGCAGCCAGCTGCACAACCTGCTGGGGTACGACGTTGAGCCGGGCCAGAACTTCGTGACCAACATCGTGCAGGCACTGTTTAATGTCGGTACGCTCGCGATTCATCCCTGGGCGCTCGGCATCGGCCTTCTGACCCTGATGGTGTTCGCCGCCGTGCGCCGGCTCAAGCCGACCTGGCCGGAAGCGCTGATCGGCCTCGGTCTGCTCGGTCTGCTCGCCCGGATATTGACACTCTGGCTGCCGACGGCGCCCTTCCGGATGGTGCAGGACGAAGGCGCGCTGCATGCCATGTTTCCGGTGTTCGCCGGCTTTCATTTCGGCGCGCGCAAGCTGCATCTGTTGCCCGAACTGGCCAGCACCGCCATCGCCATTTCAATTCTGGGCATGCTCGAGGCCGCTTCGATCACCAAGGGGCTGGCGGGCAAGAGCGGCCAGAAGATCGAACCCAACCAGGAACTCATGGGCATGGGCGCCGCCAACATCGCCTGTGCTCTCTTCGGCTGCGTGCCGGGCTCCTCGTCCTTCGCCCGCTCGGCCGTCAATTTCCAGAGCGGCGCCCGCACCCAGATGTCCTCGGTGCTCAGTAGTATTGTTGTGCTGTTCGTGCTCCTGTTCGTGACTCCGGTGTTCAACTACATCCCGATTGCCGCGCTGGCCGCCCACCTAATCCGGGTCGGCGTGAAGATGATCAACTTCCACCAGATCCGCATCGCCTGTCGCTCCACCCGGTCCGACGCGGTCGTATTCGTGGTCACCCTCGCCTCCTGCTTGCTGCTCAAGCTCGACACCGCCATTTATGTCGGCATCGGCGTGGCGCTCGCCCTCTTTCTCCAGAAGACGAGCACGCCGACCCTCGCGGAATACGCCATCAATCCCGAAGGAATGCTCGCCGAGCTGCGCGATCCTTCCCAGCGTCCGCATCCGGAGATTTCCATCATCCATGTCGAGGGCGACCTTTACTTCGGCGCGGCGGACCTTTTTCAGGAAGAAGTCCGCCGCCTCGCGGACAATCAGAATATCCGGGTCTTCATCCTGCGGATGAAGAACGCCCGCCATCTCGATGCCTCGACCGTGATGGCACTTGAAAATCTGCACGACTACCTCCGGCAGACCGGCCGTTATCTGCTCATCAGCGGCAGCAATCGCGACGTCACCCATGTGCTGAAACAGAGCGGATTGCTGGCCCAGCTGGGCGAAAACAATCTCTTCCCCGCCGAGGCCAATCCCACCGCCGCCACCCGGCACGCCCTCCAGCGCGCCCGCGAGCTGCTGCCGGCCGAAAAGCCCGCAGTACGCATTTTCTACGATACCGCGCATCTGCCCTCCGACACGCCGTCACCGACCCCGCCCGCCGCGGGCTAGCCGCCGGTCGCCCGTATTCCCGATCAACGCCCGCCTGCCGCCTTGTCCTCCGGCCCCGGAGCCGGGCCGATCAATGTCACGTTCAGCAACTCGGTCTCACCCGTCTCCACCGCGCTGAGCTGAATGAGGCTGTTCAACGAACTGAAGTGCTTGGTCCACTCGAAGTCGCCCGTCGTGCCGCCCACCACTTGGTTGAAAAGTTGCTTCTTCTCGCCCTTGAGCACTTGGATGCGCTCTTCGATCGTACCGGCCGTGACCATCCGGTAGACGAACACCGTGTTCGTCTGGCCGATCCGGTGCACCCGGTCGATGGCCTGGTCCTCGACGGCGGGATTCCACCAGGGATCGAGCAGAAAGACGTAGTCCGCGGCGTGCAACGTGATGCCGGTTCCCGCGGCCTTCAGGCTCACCAGCATCGCGGCCGCCCCTTGCGCGGTCTGGAAATCCCGCACCGGCTTCTGCCGGTCAACGGTCATGCCGGTGATCTCGTAGCGTGGCAGGTCGGGATAATTGGCGTCCAGTGCGCTGCGCACCCGGTTGAGCAAGGTGACAAACTGCGAGAAGATCACGACCTTGTGCCCGCTGGCCACGACCTCGGTCAGCTTCTCCATGAGCAATTGCAGCTTGCCGCTCTCGGCCAGCGGCGCGTTGAGCCACGGCAGCAAATCGGGATCGCAACAGACCTGCCGCAGGCGCGTCAGGAGGGCCAGAAACCCGAAGGACTTCTCGCGCAGCGCCAGCCCGATGTCCTCGCCGAGCCGCGCCAGTCCTTCGGTGCAGATGCGGGCGTACTCGGCGCGCTGCACCTCGGTGAGCGGACAGAGCAGATCCATTTCGACCTTCGGCGGGAGCTCGGTCGCCACCTCGTTCTTCGTCCGCCGGAGAATGAACGGCGCCACCTGCTGGCGCAGACGGTTCATCGTGCCTTCGCGATTTTGGATCAGCGCCGCCTCGAACCCCACCCGCGAACCCAGCAGCCCGGGCAGCAGGTAGCGGAAGATGGACCACAGGTCCAGCTGCCGGTTCTCAAGCGGCGTCCCGGTAAGCACCAGCCGGTGCTGCGTCTTGATCGCAAAACAGGCCTGCGTGACCTTCGCGTCCGGATTTTTGATGAACTGGCCTTCGTCGAGCACCGCATAGCCAAACTCGATGGAGTCCAGCAGCGACCGGTGCTTGCGGAGTTGCGTGTAACTGGCGAGCCAAATGCAGGGCGCCTTGTTGGTCGTGAAATCATTGCCCGATTTGAGGATATCGATCCTGGCCTCCGGATAGAATCGCGCCAGTTCCTCGCGCCACACCGGCACCACGCTGGCCGGGCACACCACCAGATGCCGCTGGCTTTTGAGCGGCCGTGACTGCAAAAGCGCGATCACCTGGGCGGTCTTGCCCAGGCCCATCTCGTCGGCCAGCAGACCGTGGCACTCGGTTTCGCACAGATGATGCATCCATTCCACCCCCCGGCGCTGATATTGCCGGAGAAACTCGGGCAGCACCGGCGGCGCGGCCGGTGGTGTCAGCACCTTCTGCCGCCAGGCATCGATCTCCGCGCCGAGGGTCACCTTGATCCGGCTGTCGTTGAAAAGTGAAAATATCAGATACGGGGGAATGACGCCACCGGTCAGCGTTTCCTCCAGATTGCGGCGCCATTGGTGAAAGCTCTCCCATTTCTCGGGCGTCATTGTCACGATGCCGAGGTCGGGCAGCAGCATGGGCGTGCGACCGTGCTTGAGGAGCGCCGCCGCCTGCTCGTCGGTGAGCAGTTTTTCACCGGCCCGGAAGATCCAACGCAGATTCAACCCGGACCCGTCGCGCCGGTCGGCGACCGCCTCGATTTCGATGGCCCGGGCGCCCTGCTTGAGGTTGGACACCTTCACGTCCATTTCCAACGCGAACTGCTTTTTCCAGTGCGGCAGCAAATCGCGCAGAAAACCGGGAATGTCCGCCAGCGCGTCAAGCGCGTAGGCATGGGTGGTCTGGTTGTAACGGAAATGGGCTTTTCGGGCGTACGTGGCCAGGGCGATGAGCTTGGCCCGCTCGGCGGCGGTCGGCGGATTGGCGCTGTTGCCGAGCGCCGGAACACGGCTGCGGCCGCTCTTCCAATAGGCGAGGAAAACCAATCCGTCGGCCGTGGTCGTGAAACTGAGCAACAGCTCGCGCGCCGACTGGTCCGATTTGGCGCCGTTGTTCTCGGCCGTTGACCGGTGGCCGTTGCTCGCCGGACTGGATTTGGGGGTCGCCCCGGGCAGCAAAGCCGTGATCTCGTCCACCAGCAATTCTTCAATCTCATGCAGGCCGGCCACGGCGATGGCATTCGCGAGCATCAAGTCCGTCGACGAGGACCGCACCTTGATCAGGTCGCCGTCCCATTCGATCACCGCATATTCCTCCCTTTTCTCGATCTTGCGATGGATGATCGCGTCTCTCGCTCCCAATTCGACCTCGCGAATCTCGCCGTCGCGATACATGTCGTGCCCGCGCTCCACATGGCTGGCATCAAACTGCCCCTCCCAGTCGGCCTCAAGGCGGCCGAACCAGAATTCGAGTGATTGTGGAGTGTAGATGCGCTTCGGTCCGTGGGTTTGCATCACGCTAAAAGCAAGACGTTAGAAACTTCTGCAAGTGGCGCGCAATAACAATCTAGTGCCAGCACTCATTTCATTTTTTACGGCAGGAATTCACCCGAATGTCACCGCCCCGTCACGAGTTATTCACAGAAAGCCGCTACCCTGCCTCCGTGCTCCGCGAACGGCCTTCCCCCCGCCGCATGGGCCAACCTGATTGAACCTTGTCCTAGTCACCGAAACCTACTCTCCGGAAATCAACGGCGTCGCCATGACGCTCGGCCACCTTGTGCAAGGCCTTGCCGACCGCGGCCACCGTCTCACCATCATCCGCCCGCGCCAGCGGCATGAATCCCCGCGCTTCAGCGTGACCCAGCGGGTCGCCTGCCGGCAGGTACGTCTCCCGGGTATACCGATGCCCGGCTATCCCCAGCTCCGGCTCGGCCTCCCGGCAGGCCGCCGGTTGACCCAGCTCTGGTCGCTCATCCGGCCGGATCTGGTCCACGTCGCCACGGAAGGCCCGCTGGGAAACTCGGCCATCAGCACCGCCCGCCGGCTCGGTATCCCGGTCACGTCAAGTTTTCACACCAACTTCGACCAGTACACCCGCGATTACCGGATCGGTTGGCTCAAGCCCGTCGTCGCCGCCTGGCTGCGTCAGGTCCATAATCGCACGCGCCGCACCTTTGTCCCAACCCGCGATCTTCTCGACCGGCTGGCGCGCGAAGGCTATGCAAACCTCCGTCTGCTCTCTCGCGGGGTGGACACCAGCCTTTTCTCGCCCGCCCGC
Organism: Opitutia bacterium; assembly: GCA_037446975.1. Taxonomy (GTDB): domain Bacteria; phylum Verrucomicrobiota; class Verrucomicrobiia; order Opitutales; family Opitutaceae; genus Lacunisphaera. Next base: position 11,993 of record JBBIHQ010000062.1, on the reverse strand, counting down.
CGCGATGAGTCGCTGCGGGCGTCATGGGGTGCCGCCCCGGGCGATCCCGTCGTGCTCCATGTCGGTCGGATGGCCGCCGAGAAGAACTATCTGCTGCTCTTCCGGGCCTTCGACGCCATCAAAGCCCGCGAACCCCGCACCCGTCTGGTTTTGGTGGGCGACGGTCCGATGCTCTCCGCCTATCAACGGCTGCGACCCGACGCCGTCTTCACCGGTTTCTACACGGGAGTGAATCTCGCCCGGCATTACGCGTCGGGCGACATCTACCTCCAGGCGAGCGTGACCGAGACATACGGCAACGTAGTCGCCGAAGCCCTCGCCAGCGGGTTGGCGTTTGCCGGCTTCGATTACGCCGCCGCCCACGAACTGGTCCGATCCGGCGAATCCGGCCTGCTCGCGCCGCTCGGTCACGAATCCGCTCTGATCGCTGGCGCCGTCCGGCTCGCCACCGAGCCGGCACTGGCCTCGCTCCTTCGCTCCCGGGCCGTTCCGACCGTCCAGTTTCGTTCTTGGGACCGCGTCTTGGCCCAGTTCGAAGCCGACCTCGCCGAGGCCGCGACGGAATCCCCGCCGCCTGTGCCGACCCGCCTGTTTCCCAACCCAGCCCACCCATGAGCAAATCCGCCCTTCATGTCCGCACGGTCATTGTGTCCGACATCCACCTCGGCACGCCGCACAGCAAGGTCGAAGAAGTCACCTACTTCCTCAAGCACGTCCGCTGCGATCGGTTGATCCTCAATGGCGACATCATCGATGGCTGGCGTCTGCGCCGTGACGGGGTCTGGACCAAGGCCCACACGCGGTTCATCCGCCGGGTTCTGACCATGATGCAAAAGCGTAACACCGAAGTGGTCTATTTGCGAGGCAACCACGACGATTTCGTCGGCCGGCTCCTCCCGCTGCAATTCGAGCATCTCCGCCTCGTCGAGGATTGCGTGCTCGACACGCCCAACGGCCGTTATCTGGTGCTCCACGGCGATGTCTTTGATGGCGTCGTCAAGCACATGGTCTTCCTCGCCCATCTCGGCGACGCCGGCTACGCGTTTCTCCTCCGGCTCAACCGGGTCTACAACTGGTTCCGTGCTCTGCGCGGCAAGGAATACTTTTCGCTCAGTCAGGCCATCAAGGCCCGGGTCAAACGGGCGGTCAGTTTCATCTCCAAATTCGAGGAGCAGATCGCCGCCCTCGCCCGGGAACGCGGCTGTCGCGGGGTGATCTGCGGTCACATCCACACTCCGGCCGACAAGATGATCGCCGACATCCACTACCTTAACTCCGGCGATTGGGTCGAATCGATGACCGCCATCGTTGAACACCACGACGGCCATTTCGAGCTGCTGACCTTCCGGCAATTTCTCGACCAGTTCCCGCGTGCGCCCGGTTCGGTGGGCACCGAGGAATTGGATGAATCGATGCCGCAGCCGCTGCTCGCCTGAACCATGCCCAAGGTACTAATCCTCACCGCCGGCTACGGTGAAGGGCATAACAGCGCGGCCCGGGCTCTCCAAAGCGCCTTCAACGAGCAGCCCGGCATCGACGCGGAGCTGGTTGACTTGTTCGCCTTGCGCGCCCCGCGGCTCAATCGCCTGTCCCGCCGAGGCTATCTTCAGCTCATCAACCTCGCGCCGAAACTCTGGCGCTCACTCTACCGGTGGCTTGATCGCTCGCCGTACGCACCACTCATGTTCCACATGCTGGCCAGCCACCGTCGGCTGCTCGGATGCATTGTTCGGGAAAAACAACCGGTTGCCCTCGTATCCACCTACCCGGTCTATTCGTGGTTGCTCAACCGGCTTCGCACCGAAGGTCATCATTTCTGCCCGCATTTCACCGTGATCACCGACGCGCTGACCATCAATTCGCTCTGGTATCGCACGCCGTCTCACGGCTGGTTCGTCACCGACCGCGACTCCGCCGCCTTTCTCCACGCCAACGGCGTGCCGGCGGAAAGGGTCCACGTCAGCGGTTTTCCGGTGTCACTGGCGTTCGCCGACCGGCCGCCACATTGGCAGCCGCCCGATCCAGCTGACGGGTCGGTTCGGCGGATTCTCTTCATGATCAATTCCGGCCGCCGCCATGCGGTCAGCCTGGCCCGCGCCTTGCTGCTGAACCGCCAATGGCAGGTCACGTTCACGGCCGGCCGGGACGACACCCTGCGCCGGGAACTGATGGAATTGGCGAATGGCGCACCGGCCCAGGCCGAGGTGCTCGGCTGGACCGATCGCATTCCCGAACTCCTGATGACCCACCATGTCGTCATCAGCAAGGCCGGGGGCGCCACCACCCAGGAATCGATCAATGCGCTCTGCCCATTGCTCGTCAGCCAGGTCGTGCCCGGCCAGGAGGAGGGCAATTACGAGCTGATCCGCCGGCACGACACCGGGGCATTGGCGGAGACCCCGCAGGAAATCATCGCCGCGCTGGAGCAGGTTTTTGCCGACGATGCCGGATTGTGGCGCCGTTGGCGGGCGAACCTCCGCTCACTCGCCCGGCCCTCGGCCGCGCGCGACATCACCGCCATCATCCTCCGGCAGGTCGGCTTCCCCCAGCCCGCCGGTTTGGCGCCCGGCAGCTCCAGAGCCGCCTCCGTTTCAACTTCCCGCCAGCCCCCCGTCCCCTCGCAGCCTGCGCCGGCCGCCTAAGTATACTATTAGTTGACAACCAAGTGAGCTGATTGTTGTCAACTAATAGTATACTTAGGGATGGACCCGAGCCCGAGCGGAACAGCCTGGGGGGAGCCGCAGCCTGGTTGTTACGAATTGTCCTACAAACCCCCGGTGGCGATCTGCGCCTGGATTATTGCCAGGGTGCGCTCGGTCGCCCCGCGGTTCTCCTCATGCCAGGCCTTGGCGGCCAGTGCCATCCGCTCGCGTTGCGCCGAGTCCTGCAGCAATTCCACCGCCGTCGTGATCAGTTCGGCCTGAGTCTCCACCTTGCGGGCCGCGCCGGCCTCGGTCAGCGTGCGGATGATCTGCCGGAAATTAGTCATGTGCGGCCCGTGTAAAATCGCCTTCTCCAACACCGCTGCTTCGACCGGCGTCTGCCCACCATCGTGCGGCGCGAGGCTTTTGCCCACGAACACCAGATCCGCCAGCTGGGAAAGATTGCGCAGCTCGCCGGTCGTATCGCCAACGGCCACGTCCACCTCCTCCGGCGCCCGACCCGTCGACCGAAGATGAAACCGCAAGCCGGATCTCTCCAGCAGACTGCGCAGCTCCTCGCGGCGTTCAGCGTGCCGCGGCACGAGTAGCAGCGACACCTTCACTCCACGTTCCCGCGCCAGCTTGAGCGCGGTGACCAATGCTTCCTCCTCGCCCGCCCAGGTCGACGAGCCAAGCAACACCAATCCACCACCCAATCCCAGGTCACGCCGCAGTTGCGCCCGTTCGTCAGCCGTCAGCAGTGGAATCTGCACATCGAGTTTCAGATTGCCGGTCGTCTGCAGCCGCTCCGGCCCGAATCCCAAGGCTTTGAACCTTTGCTCGTCACGTTTGGACGCGCACAACACCCGGGTCAGGCCCCGGGACAGCGGACGCAAAAAGGCCCGAAACCGCAAGGAGCGCCGAAAGCTGCGGTCGGACATTCGCGCATTGATGCTGATGACCGGCACGCGGCGAACCCGTGCCTGGTGGACATGCTCGGGCCAGCGCTCGCCCTCCATCAAGATGCAGAGGTCCGGCCTGACCCGTCGCCAAGCCCGGGCACTGAAGACCCAGAAATCGAGCGGGAAATAGCCGATGCCGACGGTCAGCGCGGAATACTTCTCCCGGGCCATCCGATAGCCGGTGCTGGTCGTGGTGGTCAGGAATACCTCCGTCATTCCCTCGCGCCGCAAAGCCTCAAGCAATGGAGCGATGGCCAGCATCTCGCCCACGCTGACCGCTTGCAGCCAGATTCGGCGGGTGCCGTTCTGCTTCACCGGCAGGGCGTCAGTGCCGCCGAAACGGTGGCTGAAATTTTCCGTGTATCCACCGCGCCGTCGCATCCGCCAGAGATAATAGGGCGAGACCAACAACAGCAGGGGCAGAAAGAGAATCCGGTATAACCAAATCACAGTGGAATCGGACTAGACTTCGAAAATCACCAGGGCACGAAGGACACAGGGCAAGCCGGTCTTCTCCGTGAACTTTGTGCCTCCGTGGTTCAAATACAGATCCGTTAGTTGCCCAGCACCCACGCGAAAATCAACGGCGCACAGATGGTGGCGTCACTTTCAATGACGAACTTCGGTGTCTTCGCCCCGAGCTTGCCCCAGGTGATCTTTTCGTTGGGCACCGCGCCGGAATAGCTCCCGTAACTGGTGGTCGAATCGCTGATCTGGCAGAAATACCCCCAGAGCGGCACCGCCCGGCGCTCCAGATCCTGGTGCAACATCGGCACGACGCAGATGGGGAAATCCCCGGCAATGCCGCCGCCGATCTGGAAAAACCCGATCGAACCCTCGCCGTTCCTCAACCGCCGGGCCGTCTTCGTGTAGTAGTGCGCCAGCCAGGTCATATATTCGATGCCGGTCCGGACCGTGTGGACATTCTTCACGTCACCCCGGATCACCGCGGCGGCGTACATGTTGCCAAGCGTGGCGTCCTCCCATCCGGGAACGATGATCGGCAGGTTCCGTTCGCAGGCCGCCAGCATCCAGGAGTTCTTCGGGTCGATCTGGAAAGACTTCCGCAGTTTTCCGCCGCGGAGGATCTTGTACATGAACTCGTGCGGGAAAAACCGCTCGCCCGCCCGGTCCGCCTTGATCCACTCCGCCAGCACCACCTTTTCGATGCGCCGCATCGCTTCCATTTCCGGAATGCACGTGTCGGTCACCCGGTTCATGTGCCGGTCGAGCAAAGCCTGTTCATCCTGCGCCGTCAGCTGGCGATAATGGGGAACCCGCTCGTAGTAATCGTGCGCCACCAGATTGAAGATGTCCTCCTCGAGGTTGGCACCCGTGCAGACGATGGCGCTGACTTTGCCCCGACGAATCATTTCCGCCAGCGAAATGCCCAGCTCGGCCGTGGACATCGCCCCGGCCAAGGTCACGAGCATCCCGCCACCGGCCTGCAGATGGGCCTCATAACCCTTGGCGGCGTCCAGCAGCGCCGCGGCGTTGAAGTGCCGGTAATGTTGCGCGATGAACTTGGAGACCGGGCCCTTTCGCCGGGCCAGCGCGGCGTTGACGAGCTCAGGCTTGGACTTGGCTTTCGCTATCATGATTACCCCACAAATAGGAACCGGCGTGAACTTTTTGCCACACCAAAGTCGCTGATCTTCAGGGAAATTCCCAATCCAAACGGCTCATCTTTAGAAACTTGCAGTCGGCGCCAGTGTCAGAAAACTCGCTCCGCCATGTCTTTCCCCCGTCCCACCTTCCTATCGCGCTTGGCGCCAGTTGTTTTCCTCCTCGCCCCGTTGCTGGCCTTCGCGGCGGATTTTGCCTTCCAGACCAGCGATCTGCCCGCCGACCCCGCGGTCAAATGGGGCCGGCTCGAAAACGGCCTCCGGTATGCCATCATGCCCAACCACGAGCCAAAGGGCCGGGTCAGCGCCCGGCTCGCGGTCAAGGTCGGATCGCTCTTCGAAAATGAAAACCAGCGCGGACTCGCGCACTTCCTTGAACACATGGCGTTCAATGGCAGCACCCATTTCCCGTCGGCCAGCGTGGTCGAGTTCTTCCAGCGTCTCGGGATGGAATTCGGCGGCGACACCAATGCCTCCACCAATTTCGATCGCACCATCTATCAACTCGAACTGCCCGACACCAAACCCGCGACCCTGCGCGAAGGACTGACATTTTTTGCCGACGTCGCCGGCGGACTCGCGCTCGACCCCAAAATGATCGACAAGGAACGCGGGATCATTTTGAGCGAGAAACGGGCCCGGGACTCCGTCGGGTTCCGCACCTATCTCGCCGAGTTGGAGTTTCTCGTGCCGGACACGCGGTTCCCGCAGCGCCTGCCGATCGGTCTGGAAGACGTGATCAAGACCGCCACCCGCGACCGTTTCGTCGAATTCTACAACACGTGGTACCGCCCTGAGCGCATGTTCCTCGTCATCGTCGGGGACATCGATCCGGCCGCGGTCGAACCACTGGTGAAGGAACTGTTTTCCCCGCTGACCGACCGCGGTCCGGCCTTGCCCGAGCCCCTGCTCGGGACGGTTTCGGCGCCCGCGAACATCGTTGCCACGCTGCATCCCGAGCCCGAGGCCGGCAGCACCAACGTCGCGCTCGAAACGGTCGTGCCCTACGCCCATGAGCCCGACACCGCCGCCCTGCGGCTCAAATATCTTCCCCGGACCCTGGCCCTGCAGATGCTCAACCGCCGGCTCTCCATTCTCGCCAAAAAGGAAGGAGCCCCGTTCCTCAGCGGCCTCATCGGCGTGACCGAGCAGTTTGATTTCTTCCGCAACGCCTCGATCGAGCTTAATTGCAGGCCCGACCAATGGCAGGCCGCGCTCGGGGTTGCCGAGCAGGAACTCCGCCGCGCCCTCCAATACGGATTCCAGCCCGACGAACTGGCGGAAGCGGTGGCCGAGATGCGCAACAATCTCGAACAGGCCGTGCGGATGGCCTCCACGCGGCGCTCGAACGCCCTGGCCAACGAGCTGACCGACGATCTGATCGATCGATCCGTCACGACCCATCCTGCCGCCGACCTTGCCCTCTATCAGCCGGCCCTGGCGAAAATCACCACGGAGGACTGCGCCGCCGCGTTGCGCACGACCTGGAACGAAGCCAACGGGCGCGATATCTTCGTCGCGGGTAACCTGGCGCTCAACGACGCGCCGGAGGCAATAGCCGCGGCGTATTCGGCCAGCCACACTGTGCCGGTCACACCCCAAGCCAAAATTGTGGAAGGCGCCTTTGCCTACACCAATTTCGGTCCGCCGGGCGAAGTGATCAAAACGCAAAGTATCGACGATCTCGGCGCCACCCTGCTGCAGTTCAAAAACGGCGTCCGCCTCAATCTCAAACCGACCGATTTCGAGGCTGGGCGTATCCGAATTTCGGTCCGCGTCGGCGGCGGCACCCTGACCATGCCCATGAGCGAACCCGGCCTCTCGCTCCTGGCCAACGTCGCGTTTACCGCCGGCGGCCTCGGTCGCCACAGCGTGGACGATCTCCAGCGCATCCTCGCCGGCAAGACGCTCGGCCTCGGCTTCGGTGCACTTCCCGATGCTTTTACCTTCAGCGGAGCCACCAACCGCACCGATCTGCTTCTCCAGCTCCAGCTCTTCTGCGCCTATCTGACCGACCCGGGCTACCGGCCGGAATCCATCCGTCAGGTCCACAAGGCCGCCGAACAAATCTACACCCGACTGGCCCACACCCCCGACGGCCCGTTCCAGCTCGAGGTCGACCGGCTTCTGGCCAGTGGCGACGTGCGGTTCGGCTTGCCGGCCAAGGACATCATGCTGGCCCGGACCCTCGATGAACTTAAAGCCTGGCTCACGCCCGAATTTGCCCACGGTTCGATCGAAATCGCCATTGTTGGTGACTTCGATCCCGCGGCCACCATCGCTGCCGTGGCCCGGACGTTTGGCGCCCTGCCCGCCCGCGCCGCCAAGCCCGCTTACGAAGCCGCGCGCCGTGTCGCCATGCCGGCCGTCCCGCTCACCAGACAATACACCATCGACACCGAGATCCCCAAGGCCGTCGTGCGCCTCTACTGGCCCGCCACCGACGCGCACGACGTCAAGCTGGCCCGCCGGCTGCGGCTGCTGACTGAAGTCTTTGCGGATCGCCTGCGCGTCAAGATCCGTGAGCAAATGGGCGGTACCTACAGCCCCAATGCTGCGCCCGATCTGAGCGAGACCTACCCCGGCTACGGTTATCTCATCGCCGACGCCACGGTTGCACCCGACCAGACCAAAATCATCGCCGATGCCATCAAGGCCGTGGCCGCCTCCCTGCAGCAGGACGGCGTAACCGCCGAGGAACTTGTCCGGGCCAAGCAGCCGGTGCTCACCGCGCTCCGCGAATCGGCCCGGACCAATCCCTATTGGCTGAACCTCGTGCTCGCTTCCGCCCAGGAGTTTCCGCAACGGCTTGACTGGAGCCGCACCCGCTACACTGACAACGAAAGCGTCACGACCACCGAGCTGAGCGCGTTGGCAAAACAGTATCTCGACCCCGCCAAAGTCGACGAATTTGTCGTCCGGCCGGCGGCCCCGCGCATAGAGGCTCCGCCTCACGCGGTTCCCGAGCAACGCTGATCGTCGTTGCGAGGAGCCCAGCCATGGCGGACGACACGGCAATCCAGGCTTGAATCCCGCAGGTATCCATTGGCGCACAGTGGCGAAAATCAACGGTTAACCGATTTGAAGACCATCGATCGCATCCTGCAACGCTGGCGCATCCGAGAGGCCCTGGCCTTCCTGCCCGGCCGGGTGCGGATAGTCGATGTCGGCGCATTCCACGGCGAACTTTTCGTGGCGCTCGGTCCGCGGCTGATTGAAGGCTTCGGACTCGAGCCGTTGCTGGACGAGCCCCGGTCGGGCCCAAACTACACGGTACAACCGGGCTTCTTTCCGGAACGGCGGCCCGGTCGGGGCGCCTGGGACGCCATCACGATGCTCGCCGTCCTGGAGCACATCCCGCGCGACCAGCAGGCGCCGCTGGCGAATGCCTGCCACGATCTGCTGACGCCGGGTGGGCGCGTCATCATCACCGTGCCGTCACGCGCGGTGGACACCGTTCTGGGCATCCTGAAATTTCTTCGTCTGATCGACGGCATGTCCCTCGAAGAGCATTATGGTTTCGAGCCCAAGGACACGGCGAAGATTTTCGCCGGTCCGAAGTTCAAGCTGCTGCACCACTCACGTTTTCAGCTCGGCCTGAACCATCTCTATGTGTTCGAAAAGCTGCCGGCTTGATCAGCTACTCCGGGGCCAGCCCTTTCTCCAGTTCAGCCACGGTAGGCACCGCGCCCTTGAGCGCCTTGGGCAGCGAGTCCACCAGCTTGGTCAGGTAGCCCGACACGCCAATCGGTTTGCTCAGGTCGCGAAGGGCGTATTCGGCAATCACCCGGTTCTTGCTGCGGCAGAGGATGAGGCCGATGGTCGGCTGGTCGCCTGGCTGTCGGAACCGGTCGTCCACTGCCGACAGGTAGAAATTCATCTTCCCGGCGGCCTCGGGCGTAAAGTCGCGGGCTTTCAGGTCAATCACCACGTAGCAGCGCAACTTCAGGTGGTAGAACAGCAGGTCGAGGTAGAAATCCTGTCCGCCTACCTCAAGATGCACCTGGCGGCCGACAAGCGCAAAGCCTGCCCCCAGTTCGAGCAGGAATTTTTCCACCTGCCCCACGAGACCTTCCTCGACCAGCCGTTCGTTGGCGTCGTCCCGCAGCACGAGGAAGTCGAAAAGGTAGGGATCCTTGGTGATGCCCTGGGCGAGATCGGACTGTGGCGGCGGCAGCGTCGCCTTAAAATTCGTAACCGCCCTTCCCTGCCGGTGGTGCAGGCCGGCCCCAATCTGGAGAGCCAGCACGTTGCGCGACCAGCCGTGCTCCACCGCCTTCGCCGCATACCAGAGGCGATCCGCAGCTGAGCTGAGTTTGTCGAGGAGGGCGAGTTGATGATACCACGACAATTGTGCAAGCGGTGCTTGCACAATTGTAGACCTGGCGTGGGTCGATTGTGCACCAGACTGGTGCACAATTACAGTCTCCGGCCAAGCCTCGGCGAAGGCGCGCATGTACTTGAGGTTGCGCGGGGAGAAACCAAACTGCCCGGGAAATTCGCGCTGGAGATCCGCGGAAAGCCGGTCGATCACCTTGGTGCCCCAGCCCTCCTTCCGCTGGCGTTCCAGAATCAGCCGACCGATGTCCCAGTAGAGGGCCAGCAGTTCCCGGTTGGCGGCCAGCCCCGCCTTGATCCGCGCCGATTGCACCCGCGCCTTGATCTCGGCCAGAAGCGGCGCGTAGTCCGCCGGCAGGGCGGCGACGGTCCTGGAGGGTTGGGGGTGCTTGGGCATGAGAGCAAACCGCTCGTGGCCCCAAGCAGTGAGCAATGCTTTGGGCAAATCACTTCCCGGCGTCAAATGCCAACCGGCTTATCCAACATCAATCTACACGTCCGACCACTTCGAACCTCCACAGCGGCTAGCGTTGATGCTATTAGGTTGCTCTCATTGGCATCGTCCTAAAAATGGCCTTTGTTGAGAAGCAGCGACAGATATGAATAGCATTGAACGGCGTCTAGACATAGGAGTGTTTATTTTAGTTTCGATGCTTTTGGGATTTATCTGCCTCGGAATTATTACTGACGAAGACTTCCATAGAAACACTATACCCGTTCTACATTACATGAAGGTGATAAGCTTATTGTGGATGGCGGGAATACCGTGTGCCGCTGTTATGATCTACGAAAGACAGAAAAAACCTGATCCCCCTCTTTCACTTACCGAATTTTTTCTTTTCACCTTCTTGTCGGGTGGAATCACGATTATATTTGGTGCGGTGTTTAACGCCTTATTGCTCCTTTTCCGAGTGAAGTCTTTCTTAGATATCCCCGTGCTTTGGTAAGAACACTGGCTTGGCATTAGCAGATGCCCCCCGAGGAACATGCGGAAGTGAAGCAGCGACTTGATGAGCTTCTGAAGCTTGCGCTCGCCAATGACAGTATCGCAATCGAAAGACTCTTCACCGTTGGCGGCTGCCACGCCTACGCGTTCGCCAAAGCGCTCCGGCTGAACGGTACGGCGGTGTTGGGCTCGATTCCGGGAGTGCCGTCCCTTTGCATCAGCGCAAAAAAACACGCTTGGTGCGAATCCGTCATCGACTTTTTTGGTGAAGCGGAGAGCGTCGACGCGTTATTGACTAGGTACTCGAATAGGCTCGGATGGAGTCCTCCATTCGTCCCCGGGACCAAACCGATTGACGTCAAAAGTTTCTCGCCCGCTGAGATACGCGAGGTGCTTTCCGGAAAGAGACAATTGCCAGAAGGTTTCTATAGTGATTTGGCGTGGCTGAATGCGGTGGTCACGCTCGCTTCTCAACAATCTGATTACGGTAACAAGAGGTTGGGCAGTGCTCATTCGTGAGGTTAGCCCTCGGCGCGCTTGCGGGCGTCGGCATCGATCAACGCCTTGAGCGCATCGAGGGTGCTCTTTGCCTTCGTCTTGGCGGCGGGCAAATCCACGGCCGCCTTCACCGGTTCCTGCGCGAACAGGTAGAATTTCATCTTCGGCTCGGTGCCGCTGCCGCGCGCCGCGAATGAGTAGCCGTTGGCCAGCGTGACCAGATAGAGGTCCTGCGACGGAATCAGTTCGCCATCGGCATCGTAAAATTTTTCCCGGCCGAAATCCTGGAACTTCGTCACCTTGGTCTCGCCAAAACCGGCCGGCGGACTCGCCCGGTAGGTGTCGAGGATGCGCTTGATCTTCGCCGCGCCGGTGGCGCCTTCGAAGTAGATGTTGATCACTCCCTCGAGGAAGAAACCGTATTTCAGGTAAATCTCGTCGAGGTATTCCGGCACGGTCAGGCCGCGCGACTTCACCCACGCGCAGACCTCGGCAAACATCAGGCAGGCGGCATTGCCGTCCTTGTCCCGCACGGAATCGTTGGGCAGGTAGCCATAGCTTTCCTCGCAGCCGAACAGATAGAACGAGCTGTAATCGAGCAGCAGCTCGGCCCGCTTGCGGAAAGGCGTGGCGTCGTAGTCGAGCGCGATGCCTTCATGCGCCAGCAGTTCGCCCTTCAATTTTTTCTCGTAGCCGCCCATCTTGCCGGCGATCCACTTGAAGCCGGTGAGCGTGTTGATGACCTTCACCCCGTGTCCGTGACCAATGGCGTCCAGCAGCGGCGAGGTGACAAATGTTTTGACGATGACGCCTGACAGACTGCCGGCGCCCGGAATCCAGCCGAGTTCCTTGTACTTGGTGACGCGATAGTCGGTCAGCAGTGCGCCCACCTGGTTGCCGGTGAGCAAGACCATTTTGCCGGAACGATCGCGCACCGCCGTGCCCATGCGGTCGGCGTCGGGGTCGGTGGCCATCACGACGT
>JBBIHQ010000061.1:1840-19461 GCA_037446975.1 Opitutia bacterium | reverse complement strand
TCGAGCCAGATGTATTCCAATTTGTATTTAGCCATGATTGTTACGGGTTTATTAGGGGTGGGCTCAGGTGTACTCGATGACGTGAAACGCCCCCGGGAACCTGATTCAGCCCGCGGAGATTCAGCACCTCATATGCCAGAAGTAAAAAGAAATTTCGAAGATGACTCAGGTTTTACAAATATCCTTGTGCCAACTCACTTGCCGACAGCAAATCCAACTCTTGCCACCTGCCGCCAGGCCTGAATCGTGGCATCGCTCGACATGCATGAGGTCAAAGATACCCAGCGCGCCCAGGTTCGCATCGGCTTCGACGGACGCGTCCACAAGACCTTTCGGGGCCGGGAGGCGTTTGTCCGGTTCCAGAATGAGGTCAAGGTGCTCCGGTACCTTGAACAACGCGGATGCGGGTTTGTCCCGCGCCTGCTGGAAGTGGACGAGGCCGGCCTCAAGATTGTGACCACCAACTGCGGTTCAAGGGTCGACCAAGTCAACAAGGAGCGGATGAAGGAGCTTTTCGACGAGCTCGAAAGCTTCGGAGTCCGCCACGACGATGCCGAAGTGCGCAACGTGACGTACCGGGTGAGTGACGGGCGATTTTGTCTCATCGATTTCGAATTTGCCACCTTGCTGGATGAAGTCGCGGCCAACCCGGGTCCCCCGCCGCCCGACCTGCGGTGGTCCGGCATGACCCATCGGGGGCATGTTCGCCCCAACAATGAGGACACTTTTCTCGCCCTCGAATTCGACGGCAAGGAGGTGCGCTACCTGGGCAAGACCGGCGAAGCTTCGTCGGCCAAGGCCGATTTTGTCTTCGCGGTGAGCGACGGCATGGGGGGCGCGAAATCCGGCGAGTATGCGAGCCGCATCACGGTCGACAAGATCACCGGTTTGCTCCCGAAGAGCTATCGGATTGCCGCCCCGGGTCCCGCCAGCGGCTTCGCGGACATCCTCCACGAGCTATTTCACGCGATCCATGAGGACCTGATCAAGCTCGGCGAGTCGTATGAAGAATGTCACGGCATGGGCACCACGCTCAGCATGGGCTGGTTCACGCCGGGCTGGATGTATTTCGGTCATATCGGCGACAGCCGGATTTATCATCTGCCACCCAACGGCGGATTGATCCAGCTCACCCACGACCATGGCCACGTCGGCTGGTTGCGCCGCAATGAAAAGATAAGCGAACGGGAGGCCCGCTCTCATCCCATGCGCAACGCCTTGCATCAGGCGCTCGGAGCCGGTCACCAGTTCATCGAACCGCAATTCGGATCCGTCGCCTGCGCGCCGGGCGATCGTTTCCTGCTCTGCTCCGACGGCCTGATCGACGGTCTCTGGGACCGGCAGTTGGAGGAGATCATCCGCGCACCCGAGGCCACTCCGGTCGCCGGGCGTCTCATCGCCGCCGCCTTGGAGCAGGGCGGGAGGGACAACATCACGGCCCTGGCGGTCGAGGCGCTTGCACCACCGGTCAGACTGCCATGACCCGCGTATTTGTTTACGGCACGCTGAAACGCGGCGGCGGCAACCACGGCTATCTGGCCGGCCAGCGATTCCTGGGTGAGGCCTGTACTTTGCCCGGCTACACCTTGTTCTCGCTTGGCGACTTTCCGGGCATGGTGCGCTCAACGGGTCAAGACCACCAGGTCATCGGCGAACTTTGGGCTGTTGACCGGACTTGTCTCGCCACGCTCGACGAACTCGAAGGACTGGCCGAGGGCCTTTACGAACGTGTTTCCATCGGCTTGGCCGCACCTTTCGCTGATTCGCCGGCCGAATCCTACCTTTACCTCCGCAGCCTTGAGGGCCACCGGGCGCTTGGTTCCCTCTGGCCCGAGTAGCTACGACTTCAACGCCGATTTCGGCAGGCGCTTTACGGTCACAAACCGGGCGCGGAACAGTTCCTCCATCAATTCCCTCGCCGGTGCCGGGATGCGATTCACCAGATCCTCCAGCGGCGGCAGGGTGGTCTCGCCCTTCCCGGGCTCCGCGCTGTCAATTGTCGGCTGCAGGCTGTCGGCCTGTTCGGCGGATCTGTCCTGGGCCAGAAAAGCCGCTTCTTCCTCGGACGACGGTCCGGCGGGCGCATCGACCACGAGCGCCGCGGGAGCACTCTCTTCCTCCTCGGTGGGATTGACCGCAGCTTCGGGCTGGTTGGTTGCCGCGACGAGGGCCTCAGGCACGGCCGTCAGTCGTTTTTTTTTGAGCCGTCTTCGGGCAGGCTCTCCGCCATGGTCGTTATTTCCTTGATCAGGCTGTCGATGGCGCGAGCCCGGCTGGCCTCGACCGCCTTGAGCAACGCCACCTCGAAATTGATCTTCTCGGAGAGACCGTGCTTCACGCCGCTTTCGCCCTCGCGCAAACCGTCGAGCAGCCGGGTGAGTTGTTCGGTGGTCATCGGCGTTCCCAGTGCTTCGCTGCTGCCGCCCTTGGCAATGGCGTCGAGCAGCGCCGTACGGACGTGCGTCTGCACGTCCACGAGCAGCCGGTAAAGGTCCCGGCCGTTCTCGTCACAATCGTCGACCAGCTCGACAATCTTCCTGTGGTCGGCCGCGGCCAGCGCCGCGGCCAGCGCCGCGATCTTCGCGGTCGCCACGAGCCCGTAGACATCAAGCACATCGGCCTCGGTGACTTCGCTGCCGCAAAAGGAAATCATCTGGTCGAAAATCGACTGGGCGTCGCGCATGCCGCCATCGGCCATGCGGGCGATGCTGGCGAGCGCCGCATCGCTCACCTTGATTTTCTCGGCTACGGCGATCTTCTTCAACCGCTGCACGATGAGCTCCGTCGGGATGGGTTTCAGGTCAAAGCGCTGGCAGCGGGAAATGATGGTCGGCAGCACTTTTTGCACATCGGTCGTGGCGAAGATGAACTTCACATGCGGCGGCGGCTCCTCGAGGGTCTTGAGCAGCGCGTTGAACGCCTGGGTCGAGAGCATGTGGACCTCGTCGATGATGTAGACCTTGAATTTGCCCTGGGCCGGGGCGTAGCGGACCGTGTCCCGCAACTCGCGCACCTGTTCGATGCCGTTGTTGGAGGCGCCGTCGATCTCGATGACGTCCAGGCACGAGCCGTCGGCGATCGACACGCAGATGGGGTCATTGACGTCGAAATCGGCTTTGGGCCCGCCCGTGCAGTTCAGCGCCTTGGCGAAAATGCGCGCGGTGCTCGTCTTGCCCGTGCCGCGCGGCCCCACGAACAGGTACGCATGCGCAATGCGGTTGCGCGTGATGGCGTTTTTCAGCGTGCGGACCACATGGTCCTGGCCCACGACGTCGTCAAACGTCTGCGGGCGCCACTTGCGTGCGATGACCTGATAGTTGCCGGACACTCCGGCTAGTCCAGAGCGAGCCGCCATATGAGCAAATCAAATTTTCCGGAAAACTTTCCCGCCTCGTCGGTCAGTCGCCGCCGGTCATCCGGGTCTGGCCGGCGGCCAGCGCGGCCATGATCTTGTCCGCGTCATAGACGCATCCGGCCCAGGTGCCGCCGCCCGCCTGTTGCAGGGCGGCCCAGAGCCGGGTGTCTTCCGGCAGCCGCGCATGAGGCGCCAGATCTGCTCGCGGCGTGCGGCGAGCCAGAACTTCGCGCCCCTCCTCGGGTGTGAACCGCCGCGCGCCCTCTCCCACCAAATCAACGGTCCCGGTCATCCGGCGGCAGTCAATCTCAACCCGGATGACGTCGTCGTCCTTCAGCTTGCCGATCGGTCCGCCCGCCAGACCCTCCGGGCCGATATGCCCGATACAGGCGCCGGTCGAAACACCCGAGAACCGGGCGTCGGTGAGCAGCGCTACATGTTTCCCGAACGGCAGGTGCTTGAGTGCTCCGGTCACCTGATAAGTCTCCTCCATGCCGGTGCCGAGCGGCCCGATGCCCGCGAGGACCATGATGTCGCCGGCCTTGATCCGCCCGCCCTTGAGGGCGGCCATCGCCTGGTTTTCGCTCACGAACACGCGGGCCGGACCCTCCTTGCGATAGACCCCATCGGCTGCGAGCACCGACGGGTCGATGGCCGAGGCCTTGACCACCGAGCCTTCCGGCGCGAGGTTGCCGCGGGGAAAAACCAGCGTGCGGGTCAGCTTCCTCGCCCGCGCCTGGTCGGGCGGCATGATCACCTCGTCCGGTTCCACCCCGTCCAGTCGCGGCAGCAGCTCCCGGAATCGCCGGCGACGCTCCGAGTTCTCCCACCAGTCCAGATTTTCCCCCAGCGTCTGGCCAGACACGGTGAGCACCTCCGTGTTGAGCAGACCCAACCGCCGCAAATGGAGCATTACCTCCGGTACGCCACCCGCGAGAAAAACCCGCACGGTCGGGTGATGCACGGGTCCGTTGGGCAGCACGCTCACCAGGCGCGGCACCCGGCGGTTCGTCGCAATCCAGTCATCAACCGTCGGCGGCTTCAGCCCGGCCGCGTGGGCGATAGCGGGAATGTGCAGCAAAAGGTTGGTCGAGCCGCCGAAGGCCGCGTGCAGCACCATGGCGTTCTGGATGCTGGCCGGCACCAGGAGTTCGCGCATGACCAGCCGGCGTTCGTCGAGTTGGTGCAGCGCCCGGGCTGACCGCCGCGCCAGATCAAGCCAGACCGGTTGACCGGACGGTGCGAGCGCGGAATGAGGCAGGGACAGACCCAGCGCCTCGCCGACCACCTGCGAGGTCGCCGCCGTGCCGAGGAACTGGCAGCCGCCGCCCGGCGTGGCGCACGCGCGACAGCCCAGATCCGCCGCTTCCGAAAGCGTGACCAACCCGTGAGCGAATCTCGTACCGAGCGTTTGCACCGCTCCGGCATCCTCGCCGCCGGTGGGAGGCAAGGTGACGCCGCCAGGCACGACCACGCACGGCAGATCCCGCAGGCCCGCGACCGCCATCAGCATCGCCGGGAGGCCCTTGTCGCAGGTCGCGATGCCGAGCACGCCAGCGCGCAACGGCAGCGAACGGGCCAGCCGGCGGAAGACCAGCGCGGCATCGTTGCGATAGGGCAGGCTGTCGAACATGCCCGTGGTGCCCTGGGTCCGGCCGTCGCAGGGATC
This sequence comes from Opitutia bacterium, assembly GCA_037446975.1. Taxonomy (GTDB): domain Bacteria; phylum Verrucomicrobiota; class Verrucomicrobiia; order Opitutales; family Opitutaceae; genus Lacunisphaera. Next base: position 14,437 of record JBBIHQ010000061.1, on the reverse strand, counting down.
GGAGCAGAATCCGGCAAACGGAATGGACTGCAGGCGCCGGAATTCCTCCGCGGCCGCCTGGGCCAGCAGCCCGATTTCCCAGTGGCCGGTGTGATAGCCCAGCGCGATCGGAGCCCCGTCCGGCGCCCGCAGCCCACCCTGCGTGCTGAGGATCAAAAACTGCTTGCGACCGACCTCGGCGGGATTCCAGCCCATGCCGACGTTCTGCGTCATCCCGAAAAGATCGCCGCTTGGACTCTGGCGCAAGGTCTGCTCGGTCAACGGCAGACTTCCGGCCGGTCCGGATGCTTGCGTCCGGACCTGGTAAATCTCCGGCGCGGCGGAATCAAAAATCTCCGGACGGGAACTCATGTTGCCACTGAAACGCGCCCCCGCACCGGCACAACCGGAAAGTCCGGCCGCCAGGCGGGCGTCAGGCCCGGGCCCGTTCCTCCAACGGCGTGACCGGGTCGATGAACAGCCAGCAGATCGCGCCCAAAAAATAGATGACCGCGGAAATAACGAAGGCGAACTGCCAGTCCCGATTGGTCAAGTCCAGCACGTAGCCGACGACGATCGGCCCGGCCATGCCGCCGAAATTTCCCAGCATGTTCATGCTGCCCGAGACCGTGCCGGCATACCGCCCGCCCACGTCCATGCACGCCGCCCAGCTGCCCGGCAGGGTCGTGTCGTTGAAAAAACTGGCCAGGCCCATGGAGAGCATCGCCAGCAGCGGATCTTGAATGTAATAGGAAGCCATCAACAGCGTCGCCGCCCCGGTCAGCCCGATGAAACCGATGGTGCGCCGAACCCGGGCGACCCGGCCCGAGCGCGCGATCAGCCGGCTGGAGAGAACTCCGGCCAGCAACGACCCGAATCCGCCGAACAACAGTGGGATGCCGGCTAGCGCCGCCGCCAGGATTGTCAACGTCATCGCCGGACTGAGCAAACCCCCGAGGCCTCCGGCGAGCCAATGCATGATGGCGTTGGATTTTATCTCCAGGCCACGCACGTCCCGGAGGTAGGTCGGCAGCCAGGTGACATAGAAATACCAGCCGTAGCTCAGGCAGAAATATTGCGCCCCCAACAACCAGATGGTCGGGCTCCCCACCAGCCGCCGCCACGGCACATCGCCGTGGCCGTGCACATTTCGCTCATTCTCCCGGAGCAAATCGAGTTCCGCGGCGTTGACCGCCGGGTGCTCGCGCGGGCTGTCGCGAAACCACCGGAAGAATATCAGGGCCCAACCGACTCCGAGCAGGGCAAAAACCAAAAAGGCCGTCCGCCAGCTGACGAACGCCATGACGCCCACGACCAGCAACGGCGCGGACGCCCCGCCCCAGCGTGCCCCCATCCACATCAAAGCCTGGGCCCGCGTGCGGTCGCGGGTGGGCAGCCACGCGCTGAAGGCCTTGGTGAGATTCGGGAAACACCCCGCCTCTCCCGCCCCGAACAGGAACCGCGTGGCGACCATGGCGCCATAACTCCACGCCCAGCCCGTAGCCGCCGTGAAAAACGACCACCATAGCACCACGCGCATCAGCACCCGGCGGGGACCGAGCCTGTCGCCCAGCCAGCCGGTGGGAATTTCAAACAGCGCATACGCCAGTGTGAACGCCGAGAACACCCAGCCCATCTGGGTCGCCGTGAGACCGAGATCGGCGGTGATATAAGGTGCCGCCTGCGAAATGCAGACCCGGTCGATGTATTGAATCACCGCCAGCGCGACGGCAAAGACAATGACCCAATGACGCGCGTGGGTGGGTCCGACGGCCGCCGGGCGCTCGGCGGAGGCGGAGTCTGGGACGGACATCGCGGGAGTTTGCTTGCCCAATTTGCCCGCCGTCAATAGCGCATCTTTTCCCCATGGCTTCGAGCGCTCCCCCGAAAATCTGCCGTTTCAAACCGAAGGAAGGCGACGTTCGCGTCGGACTCGTGGCCGATGAGTCCAGTTTGTTCGATCTGACTCCGGCCGGCGTCACCCGCCTTCAGCCGCTGTTGGAAAGCAAAGATCCCGTCGCGCAATTGCTGGCGCTCTCGTCCGATCAGCTTCCGCGCGTGCCGCTCGCGGATATCCGCCTCTGCGCGCCGGTGGAGCAGCAGGAGATCTGGGCGGCCGGCGTCACCTATTTGCGCAGCAAGACCGCACGCATGGAGGAATCGGATTTCAGCGCGACGGCCTACGACCGGGTCTACGGCGCATCTCGACCGGAACTGTTCTTCAAGTCCATCGCGGACAAGGTCGTTCCCACCGGCGAGCCGGTTGGCATCCGCCAGGACGCCCGCTGGAACGTGCCCGAGCCGGAACTGGCGCTCGTGCTGAATTCCCGCGGACGGGTGGTCGGCTGCACCGTTGGCAACGACATGAGCTCGCGCGACATCGAGGGCGAGAACCTCCTCTATCTGCCGCAGGCGAAGATTTATGACCGTTCCTGCGCCCTCGGCCCTTGGATCGCGCTCGGGGCCGCGGAGACGACCGTGCGGTCGTGGCTGATCAAGATCGAAATCCAGCGGTCGGGCCGGACCGCGTTCTCCGGCGAGACCTCGGCGGGCCAGCTCAAGCGGAGCTTCGAGGAACTGGCGGGCTATCTTTTCCGCAGCCAGAAATTTCCCCATGGCGCGGTCCTGCTCACCGGCACGGGCGTGGTTCCCGCCGACGATTTCACCCTGCAGCCCCAGGATGTGGTCGCGATCGAAATCAGCGGAATCGGCGTGCTGCGGAACTCCGTCGCGGTGGTCTGATTCGACAATCCGCCCGTCGGGGTTTCCGTTCTCCTTTCCATGAACCTGCACGGAAAAAGTCTCATCGGCGACCAGCTTGGTGGTGGTGCGGGCGGAACCTTCCGCGCCCGCAGTCCGCTTGACGGCGCAACGTTGGAGCCGCTCTTCCTGCTGGCCGGAGAAAGGGACGTGGCGGCCGCCATGGAGATGGCCGGGGAGGCTTTCGCCCTCTATCGCGATACCTCCGGCGAGCAACGCGCGGTGTTGCTCGAACGGATCGGTGAGGAAATCATGGCGATGGGCGACGAGCTGATCCAGCGCGCCCACCGGGAAACCGGCCTGCCCGAGGCCCGTCTGACCGGCGAGCGCGCCCGGACGGTCGGCCAGCTGAAGCTCTTTGCCCAGGTCGCGCGTGAAGGTTCCTGGGTTGATGCGCGCATCGACCCGGCCCTGCCGGACCGCCAGCCGGCGCCGCGGCCCGACTTGCGGCGCATGCTGCGGCCGATCGGGCCGGTGGTGGTGTTCGGTTCCAGCAACTTTCCCCTCGCCTTCTCCGTCGCCGGCGGTGACACCGCCTCCGCTTTGGCCACCGGAAATTCCGTCGTGGTCAAGGCGCACAGCGGACATCCGGGCACCTCGGAGCTCGTCGCTACGGCGGTCCGTCGGGCCGTGACCGCCTGTTCGCTGCCCGCCGGTGTTTTCTCGCTTTTGCAGGGCTCGGGCAAGGTCGTCGGCCTCGCGTTGGTGCGTCATCCGGTGACACGGGCGGTCGGCTTCACCGGCTCGCGGGCGGCGGGCCGCGCCCTCTTCGACGCGGCGGCCGCGCGGCCTGAGCCCATTCCGGTCTTCGCCGAAATGAGCAGCCTCAATCCGGTCTTCGTCCTGCCGGGAGCGTTGCGCGAGCGCCCGGCGAAGATCGCCGAGGGGCTCCGCAACTCGGTCACTCTCGGCGTCGGACAATTCTGCACGAAGCCCGGTCTGGTGTTCGGGCTGGACGGCCCGGACTTCGGACGGCTCCAGCAAACGCTGGCCGGTCTGCTTGAGGCGGTCGCGCCCGCGACAATGTTGCACGGCGGCATCTGTGACGCCTACCACGAGGGCCTGACGCGGGCGTCGGGCGTAAGCGGGGTGAAGTTGCTCGCCCGGTCCAAGGATTTCCCGGTCGCCGCCAAAACTCAGGGTGAGTCCGTCGTGCTGCAGACCGACGCCGCGAATTTCCGCCAGCATCCCGAACTGGCCGGGGAAATATTCGGCCCGTTCTCGTTGCTGATCTCCGCGAAATCCATGGCGGAGCTGGAGGATGCGGCGCGCAATCTAGATGGCCAGCTTACCGCCACGGTGCATGGCACGCCCGAAGACCTGCAGCAGGCGGGCCCGCTGCTGCGGCTCCTGGAGCGCAAGGCGGGCCGGGTCGTCATCAACGGCTTCCCCACCGGCGTGGAGGTCTGCCCGGCGATGAACCACGGCGGTCCCTACCCGGCGACCACGGACACCCGTTTCACGTCGGTCGGCACCGCGGCGCTCCAGCGCTTCGTCCGCCCGGTTTGTTATCAGGATTTCCCGGCCGCCCTCCTGCCCGACGCGCTGAAGGACTCAAATCCGCTCGGTCTCTGGCGCTTGGTCAACAATCAGGTTACCAAGGCTGCCGTTCCGTCGCGCTAGTGGTCCGCTCCGGTCTGACCGGATAAAAATAAAAGTGGCCAGGCAATCCACGGCACTGGAAGGACGTCGTCACCGTTGCTGCCTTCCGGCCCTGGCGGGGTTCACGCGCCTGCGCATGCATGGCGCCTGGCCAAGGCGGAACGTAGGTCGCGACTCTCCCCTTTCAACTAAAATAAAAGCCGGCGCCCGCCGGGCCGAATGCCCGGTCACCCCGGCGCTTTCTCAGACACCCGGCGGTTTTTCCGGCGGCGGTTCACCCTCCGGATGGTCCGGTCCGGGGCCGGATCGGTCGTGGTCGCCCCGCGGACCTCCTGACCCGGGCGGCCGGTTCATCCGGTCCTGCATGAACTTCCTCGCCCGCTCGCGAAACTCCCGGTTCATCTGTTCATACTTTGGCCGCTGTTCGGGCGTAAGCTTGTCGGATATCTCCCGCTCCATGCGTTCAAAGATCTTCCCCACATTCGCCATGGATTCGTTGCGCAGGCGCCTGATATCCTCCAGATTGTGATGCATGATCGGGCGGATCTGGTCCACCTGGCCAGGGGTCAAATCGAGGCGCTCGGTCAGTAGTTTGAGCCGTTTTGGGGTCCATTGCTCGGGTGCCGCATGACGCAACATCCATTGCCGGCCAACGCGCATGCCCACAAACGCCCCGCTGATGCCACCCAGAAGGAAGATTCCGGCCAGGATCAAAACAACTTTCCAGGGTTTGTTCATTTCAAGACAGATCGAGAATTTCGCCCACCGGGTCGGTCAGGGCATATTCGTCAGTCTGCCCGGAGAAAATATTTGAATAGTCGAACGCAATCGCCGCCACCCCCAACGCAGCCGCGACCAGCAACCCGCGCAGGGCCACCCGCTCAAATCCAATCCACGGCGAAGCCGGAGGCATCGTCGCTGCCAGCGAGGCTACCCGGGTCGCAAATCCAAATGGACTCGCCGGGTCGTTTCCCTCGCGGGCTTGCCGGGCCAGCGTGATCAGTTTCCGCCATTGGTGGTCAAATCGGTTCATGACTTCTCCTTGCCTTGTAGTTCCCGAAATAGTTTTTGCAATTTCCGTCGTGCACGAAAAGCCCGCACCTTGACAAGGGTCTGGTTCCAGCCGGTCCGGGCGCTGATCTCGGCGATGGTCTTTTGTTCGAGGTCGAGCAGCTGGATGACCAGGCGGTCCTCGGGTTTGAGCTGGTCGAGCAGCTTGTAGACCAGCTCGCGCGCGGCGAGGGCATCGCCCGGCAGGACGTCGTGAGCGTCCGTCAAGACATTGTCCAGCACCTCGGCCTCGTTCTCCGACAGGTCCGCCCAGCGGAACTCCGGCCGGCGTTTCTGCGCCCGCAACTGATCGATGCACGTGGTCACCGCGATGCGGGAAACCCAGTGGGGAAAAGGCACGGCGCCCTGATACTGTTCAAGCCGGGTGAACATTTTCAGAAAGATATCCTGGGCGAGATCTTCCTCGGCCACCCGCCGCGGGAGATGGGATCGTACGATCCTGATGACGAGGGGATAAAGGTGCTCGACGAGCTCGCGGGCTGCAACCTGGTCGCGACGACGGACGCGTTCGAGGCAACCGGGCAGGTCAAACGTATCATCGGCCATGTTAGTTTTTTCCGTGCGTTATCCACGGAAACGGAGACGGTCGCGCGCCAGCCCGAGTTACACTCATTTCATCCATAACTCTTTGTTTCGTCCCACACTAACGCCAGCTTTTGGAAAAAGTAAACAGCGTGGGGATTTCAAGGTGCACCCGACGCCTGCCGGTCCGGGACGTGGAATTCGGCCGCGGGCCTCAGCGGCCGGCCGCATGCGTCCGTCGACCCGGTGCCCCGCCGGAAAGGCAGCCAATGTAATCTTGCAGCCGGCGCACGGTACGGTCTTCTGGGTTGGTATGCACGAGGTTATGCCGGATGCCCCGCCAGAGTCTCCCGCGCCGATCAAAACCCCTTCTTCCGGGCGGGACATGCTCTGGCTCGCCCTGCTCTGTGCGTTGCTCTACGGCGTCGGGCTGGGCCGTTATCCTTTGACCAATCCCGACGAGGGGCGCTACGCCGAGATTCCGCGCGAGATGGTGGCGAGCGGCGATTGGATCACCCCGCGGCTGAACGGCGTGAACTATTTCGAGAAACCACCGCTGATGTACTGGGTCGAGGCCGGTTGCCTGAAATTGTTCGGCCCGGGCGAATGGTCGATGCGCGCGCCCCCGGTGCTGTTCGCGCTTGGCGGGGTGTTACTGACCTACGCTGCCGCCCGCGGTCTTTACGGTCGGGCCGCGGGACTGGTTTCCGCTGCCGTCCTGGGTACATCGCTGCTCTATTTTGCCATCGCCCATATCATCCTGCTCGACATGGCGGTATCGGTGCTGATGAGCGCCACCCTGTTCTGTTTCATCCTCGGCGTGCGTGAGCCGCCGGGCATCCGGAGACGGTGGCTGTTTTACGGACTCTATGCGAGTGCGGCCCTCGCCACCCTGACCAAGGGGTTGATCGGCTTCCTGGTCACCGGAGCGGTGATGTTCCTGTGGTTGCTGGTTTTCAACCAGTGGAAACGGCTGCGCCCGCTCCACCTGCCGACCGGCGCCCTGATCTTTCTCACGCTTGCGGCCCCGTGGCACATTTTGGCGGCGCAACATAATGTGACCTGGGTGCACCGTTACTTCGTCTACGAGCATTTTGAGCGTTTCCTGACCCCGGTGGCATCGCGTCCCGGGCCGTGGTATTATTATATCGGCATCGTGCTGGCCGGACTGATTCCGTGGGCTGGTTTCCTGTGGCCGGCTTGGCGTGATGGCGTCCGGGGCGGTTGGGCGGCGCGAACGAAGAACGCCGACGCCTGGTTTCTGGTCACCTGGGTGGGGTTCATCTTTCTCTTTTTCACGATTTCCCACTCCAAGCTTCCACCGTACATCCTGCCGGTCTTTCCGGCCCTGGCGGTACTCATCGGCGCCTGGCTGGCCAAAGTCTTGAGTGAGGATCGAGCCGCGTCCCTGCGGTCCGGCCTGGCGGTCTTTTCTTTCGTCTGCGGGCTGCTGGCCGTGGCGCTTTGCACGGTCGTCGCCCGGCCGGCGCTGGTCCACCTGGACGCGGACCAGGCGCTCGCGCTCCAGCCGATGGCTTTTGCGATGGCCGCGGTGTTGTTGCTTGGTGGCATTCTCACGCCTTGGCTGGCGAAAATCCGCGGTGCCGGGGCCGGGCTCAATGCCATGGTGGCCTCGATGATGCTGTTCCTTGTTTTGCTCCAATTCGCCGCGCCGGATATCCCGAAGCCGGGCACCAAGCCCCTGGCTCTGCTGGTGAAGGCCCGGGCCCGACCGGGTGACCGGGTCGTGCATTATCACGAGTTCTTTCACGACTTCACCTTTTATGCGGGACGGGTGGTCGACATGGTGGGCCGGCCGGGGGAAAATCCCTTCGGCGAGCTGGAGCTGGGGGAGGATGCCGCCGCGCGCGCCGGCGACCGGTTCTTCGACGACGCCGAGTTTCGCCGGCGGTGGACCGGTCCGACCCGCCTGTGGGTCGTCGCCCGCCGGAGCGATGTTAAGGAACTCTTCGCCGACCCGACGTTCCATTATCATTTGCTTGGCCAGACCAAGGATCATTATCTCTTCAGCAATCAACCCTGATATGCCTACGCCCGCCCGCCCTGCGACCGCCGCCGAACCGCCTCCGTCCGCGACTCCGGCCAAACCCGCCGCGCCGTTCCTGCCGTTCACCCGGCCGACGATCGACGACGAGACCATTGCCGGCGTGGCCGAGGTGCTGCGCTCCGGTTGGATCACTTCCGGCCCGCAGGTCAAGGCGTTCGAGGCCAAACTCTCCGAGTATTGCGGCGGCCGGCCGGTGCGGGTGTTCAACTCCGGCACCTGCACGATGGAGATTGCGCTGCGTATTGCCGGCATCGGTCCGGGTCACGAAGTGATAACCACGCCGCTCACCTGGGTGGCCACCAGCAACATCGTCCTCGATGTCGGAGCGAGGCCCGTCTTCGTCGATGTTGATCCGGTCACCCGCAACATTGACCTGGACAAGGTTGAAGCCGCCATCACGCCGGCGACGCGCGCCATCATCCCGGTCGATCTGTCCGGCCTGCCGGTGGATCGCGACCGCCTTCACGCCATCGCCCGGAAGCACAAACTGCGCGTCGTCGAGGACGCCGCCCAATCCTTCGGCAGCACCTGGAAGGGAAAACGCATCGGCTCGTTCGGTGATTTTGTCTCCTTCAGTTTTCACGCCAACAAGAACATCACCACCGTCGAAGGCGGCTGCCTGGTCTTGAACGACGAGCGCGAGGCGAAGCTCGCCGAACAATACCGCCTGCAGGGCGTGGTGCGGACGGGCCACGACGGCATGGAAGTCGAGCTGGTCGGCGGGAAATACAACCTCACCGATGTCGCCGCCCGCGTCGGCCTCGGGCAGTTGCCGCACCTCGAAGCCTTCACCGCCAAGCGCCGGGAGCTCGCCCGGGCCTATTTTGATGAATTCGGGAGGCGTCAGGCGGCTGGTCTCGGGCTCCGGCTGCCGGTGGCGGATTTCTCCCACAGCAACTGGCACATGTTCCAGGTAATATTGCCGGAAGAGCGGCTGGCGCTCAAACGCGCCGGGGTGATGGCCGAGCTTCTTGCCGCGGGCATCGGCAGCGGCGTGCACTACCCCGCCATCCACCTTTTCGCGCTCTACCGGCGGCTTGGCTGGAAGGACGGCGACTACCCGCACGCCGAATATGCCGGTCGGAACATCCTCACGCTGCCGCTTTTCCCGACCATGACCCGCGCCGACGTCGTGCGGGTGGCTGATGCACTGGTCGGCATTCTCCAGGCCAATCCCAAGTCATGAGCACCGCCGTCCAGCTTTCCATCGTTATCCCGGTATACAACGAGGAGGCCAACCTGCCGACACTGTTCGCACGGCTCTACCCGGTCCTGGACGCGCTCGGCCGGCGCTATGAAGTCATCTTCACCAATGACGGCAGTGCCGACCGGTCGATCGCGCTGCTCCGGGCGCAGCACGCGGCCCGGCCCGACGTAACCCGCGTCGTCGATTTCAACGCGAACTACGGCCAGCACATGGCCATCATGGCGGCCTTCGAACGGGTGCGCGGTGACATCATCGTCACGCTCGACGCCGACCTGCAGAATCCGCCGGAGGAGATTCCCAAGCTGCTCGAGAAGATCGAAGCCGGACACGATTACGTCGGCGGTTACCGGCTCAACCGGCAGGACTCGTTCTTCCGCACCACCGCATCGAAGCTGATCAATTTTGTGCGCGAAAAGACGACCAGCATCCGGATGACGGACCAGGGTTGCATGCTGCGCGCTTACCGCCGGCCGATCATCGACGCCATCGTGCGCAGCGGGGCCATCAACACGTTCATCCCGGCGCTCGCCTACAGTTTCTCCGGGAGCCCCGCGGAAGTCGGCGTGAAACATGAGGAGCGGCACGCCGGTGTCTCCAACTACTCCTTCTACCAGCTGATCCGCCTGAATTTCGACCTGGTCACCGGCTTCTCCATCGCGCCCCTGCAATATTTCACGATGTTTGCGATGGCCTGCGCCGGCGGCAGTCTGGCGCTGGTCGCCTTGCTGTTCTACCGGCGTTTCGTCCTCGACCTGGACCGCGAGACCTTCGGCGTGTTCACCTTGTTCGGCATCCTGTTTTTCCTGCTCAGCGTGGCGATGATCGGCATCGGCCTGATGGGTGAATACGTCGGCCGGACCTACCAGGTCGTCCGCGCCCGCCAGCGCTATCACGTCAAGGAAATGCTGGAAGCGAAGGAGTGAGCGGAATGCCGACGCTGCATTTGCTGCACGGCATTGTCGGCTCCGGGAAAACGACGTTCGCGCGGCAACTGGAGCGGGAATTTCACGCGGTGCGATTCTCACCGGACGAATGGATGGTGGCGTCGCACGGGACGAATCCGCCGGAAGCTTTGTTCCGTCCGCAACATGAGCGCATAATGGCTTTGATCTGGGAACAAACCGGCCGGGTGCTGCGCTCCGGGAGTGATGTCGTTTTGGAAGGCGGGTTCTGGAGCCGGGCGTCGCGGGATGACGCCCGGCGACGCGCCACGGACATTGGCGCATCCTGCCGGCTGTACGCGCTGCAATGCCCGGTCGAGGAGGCGCGCCGGCGTGTGCTCGCCCGGACGGCGGTGATGCCGCCAAACACCCTCGAGATCACCGGACCGACTTTCGACCGCCTCCTGCGCCAGGTTGAGCCGCTGGGGGAGGACGAGGATCATATTGTGGTGGAAACCGCCAACGGTGTCGGTAGTTCATGGTGAACATGGCATCGCCCCGCATCGTTTTCTTCGGCTACAGCGAGGTCGGTCACGATTGCCTTTCGCTCCTGCTCGGCCGCGGGGACAACGTCGTCGCTTTATTCACCCACGCAGACAATCCGCAGGAGAAGATCTGGTTCAAGACGCCCGCCATGGTCGCCCGCGAGAAGGGTGTGCCCATCTTCACCCCGGAGAAGATCGCGACGCCGGAATGGCTGGAAAACCTCGCCGCCCTTAAGCCCGACCTGATTCTCTCCGTCTACTATCGGAACATGATCAGCGAAAAGATCCTCGGGTTGGCGCGGCTCGGAGCGTTCAACATGCACGGCTCGCTGCTCCCGAAATACCGCGGCCGCGCCCCGATCAACTGGGCCGTGCTCCACGGCGAACCGCGCATCGGCATGACTCTTCACCGCATGGTCAAGAAGGCCGACGCCGGCGCGATCGTGGACCAGGACGGTGTGGAGATCAGCCCGCGCGACACGGCGGAACAGGCCTTCCGCAAGGTCCTGCCCTGCGCCCGCCGCGTGCTGGCGCGCCAGATCGATGCCCTGCTTGCCGGTACCGCGAAGGAAATCCCCCAAGACGAATCCCAGGCCAACTACTTCGGCGGACGCAAACCCGAGGACGGCCGCATCCAGTGGAACCAGACCTCGGCGCAAATCTTCAACCTTATCCGGGCGGTGGCCGATCCCTACCCCGGTGCATTCACCGACGTTGGCCCGGCGCGCCTGATGGTCTGGTGGGCCGAGCCCGGGTCACCCGCCACGCGCGGCCTTCGCGGCCGGCCCGGCGAAGTCCTCTCTCTCGCGCCCCTGGTTGTCGCCACCGGCAACGGCGCACTGGAGTTGACCAAGACCGAGTGGCGGGGCGCGCCTGCACCTTCCCTCCTGGTCGGCCAAGTGTTGTAGGGGCGCAGTCTTGCTGCGCGCTCAAATATTCTTTTGCGTGTCTTTTCGCGTTTTTCGTGGTTAACCCGTCCTAAATTATGCCCCTCAAAGTTCTCATCCTCGGCGCCAATGGTTTCATCGGCAGCTCCCTCACCCACGCCATCCTGAAGAAGAAGGACTGGGAGGTCTACGGCATGGACGTCGGCGACCACAAGCTGGGCAACTGCCTCGGCAACCCCCGCTTCAAGTTCGTCGAGGGCGACGTCATGATCTCGCGCGAGTGGATCGAGTACCACGTGAAGAAATGCGACGCCGTCATCCCGCTCGTCGCCATCGCCAACCCGGCCCAGTACGTCAAGGATCCGCTCCGGGTCTTTGAACTCGATTTCGAATCCAACCTCGCCGTCGTCCGCCAGTGCGCGAAATACAAGAAACGCATCATCTTTCCGTCCACCTCCGAGGTCTACGGCATGTCGCCCGACCGCGAACTCAACGAGCAGACCACCAGCATGGTCTACGGCCCCATCGAGAAACAGCGCTGGATCTACGCCTGTTCGAAGCAGCTCCTCGACCGCGTCATCTACGCCTACGGCGTCCGCGACGGCATCGACTACACCCTGTTCCGCCCGTTCAACTGGATCGGACCCAAGCTCGACAATGTCTTCGAGGCCAAGGAAGGCAGCTCGCGCCTCTTCACCCAGTTCATCTCAAACGTCATCTTCAAGAAGCCCATCCAGCTCGTCGATGGCGGCAGGCAGAGCCGCTCGTTCACCTTCATCGACGACGGCGTCGACGCCCTGCTGCGCATCATCGAGAACAAGAACGGCCGGGCCTCGCGCCAGATCTTCAACCTCGGCAATCCGAAGAACGACGTCAGCGTCGCCCAGCTCGCCAAGTACATCATCGCCGCCTTCAAGCACTATCCGGACTACCGCGAACACGCGGCGGAGGCCAAGGTCATCAAGGTTTCCTCCGGCAAATATTTCGGCAAATATTACCAGGACATCCAGAAGCGCGTGCCCTCGATCGCCCACGCCACGAAACAGCTCGGCTGGAAGCCCAAGGTCGACCTCAA
>JBBIHQ010000061.1:0-1740 GCA_037446975.1 Opitutia bacterium | reverse complement strand
CTGCTCGCCGACCTTTGCGCCGCCGACGTGATCGCCACGTTTCTTTTCTCCCTCGGGCCCGACCAGACCGGCCGGGCCATCACCCGCGTGTTCCGTCCGGGTTTCCTGAAAAAGGTCGGTCGCACCAGCATCGTCGAGCTCTATGGCGTGCGCACGCTGCTCAACGGCACCCTGCTGCCCGCGCCACATATCGGCCGGCGCAATGAGGCGGCGCTTCGTGCCGTGCGCGACGCCGGTTTCGAAATCGGCATCCACTGTAACAACCACTACCGCTGGCAGGATTACGTCCACAAGATGAGTCCGGCGCAGGTGCGCGCCGAGTTCGATGCCGCCCGCGACGAGTTTCGCCGCATCTTTGGCACCGAGGCCGTCACCGCCGGCGCCGCGGGCTGGCAGGCCAACGCCAACAGCCGCGACGCCTACGACCGCGCCCGATTGCTCTATGCCAGCGACACGCGCGGCACCGCGCCGTTTTTTGTCCGCGCCGGCGGACGCATCTTCGCCACGCTCGAGATTCCCTCCACCCTGCCGACGCTCGACGAACTGATGGGCCGGCCGGAATATCCCGACGACCGCATCGTGCCGCACCTGCTGTCGCTGCTCCGACCCGACACGCTCAACGTATTCACCCTGCATGCGGAGATCGAAGGCATGGGCCGGCGCGCGCTCTTCGGTGAATTCCTTGCCGCGATCAAACGCGCCGGGGTGGAGGTTGTTTCACTCGAACAAGCCGCACGCGACCTGCTCGCCCGGCGTGAAAAGATCCCCGTCTGCGAAATGCTGCAAGCCCCGGTCGACGGACGCTCCGGCCTGCTGGCGGTGCAAGGTCCGGCGGTTTGAGCCGGGCCAGTACGTTTCCCGCATAACCAAACCGGTATTTTGCGGAGCTGATTTTTGCCAACCCCGCCATTCTCAACGATCCATGAATCCTAATTCCGCAGACGGATCTCGTCACAGAGAACACAGAGCCCAAAGGGAGCTCCCGGAGAAATACTTCTGTGGATGGTTTGGAAAGATCGATCCTCACCTGCGAGGTGAAGGCCAGACCGGTTTCATTCCGAGGCAAAACCCTGTGCTCTCCCGGCTTGCCTCGGTGTGCTCTGGATAGGTGGCGGGCGGCTGATCCGGTAGCATCCCGCAGTTGACGATGCTGGGATCAGATGCGACACTCATCATCCAATGAAAGGCAAATTCACCGCAATCATCGAAGAGGCTCCCGAGGGAGGCTATTGGGCGGTTTGTCCGGAAGTTCCCGGAGCAAACGGTCAGGGGGACACCATCAAGGAAACCAAAGAGAGTTTGCAGGCGGCCATCCGCCTGATTTTTGACGATCGCCTGGCTGATGCCCGGCGTGGGTTGCCCAAGGACGTCATTCAGACCCAGGTGGCAGTTTGATGAAACGGCGGGAGGTGGAATAACGGTTGAGGGATGTTGGCTGCTACCTGACGAGGGAGGGCCGATCGCATTCCCTCTGGATCAATCCGCAGACTGGCGCGGTGGAAGCGATTCCGAGGCATGGGGAAATCAAGGAGCATCTGGCGCGGAAGATATTGAAGTCGCTATCGGCTGGATGACCCCTGGCCGAAACCAGGGGAAGGGTTCCCGTATCTCTGGTGGACATTCAGGCCCACGTATTTATTGAGTGTTTTCATGGGCTTGTCTCCGTATTTGGTTGTTTCGGTTGCGGTTTATGCTTCAGCCACAGCTCGGCGGCTCTGCGCCTCACCGGGTAACCCGCGC
>JBBIHQ010000060.1:1181-19489 GCA_037446975.1 Opitutia bacterium | reverse complement strand
CATGAAAGTCGCGTTCATCAGCGGGACCAGCATCGTCAATTCCGATCTCTTTGCGGCGTGGGACGTGCGCAAGATTTCCACCCCCTACGGTGAGGTAACCTACAAGACCAAGGGCGGGTTCGCGCTCATCAACCGCCACGGCTACGCTTTTCCGCTGCCGCCGCATTCGATCAATTATCGCGCGAACATCCGCGCGCTGGCCGACCTCGGCTACCGGGATATCGTGTCGCTCAACTCGGTGGGCTCGCTCAAGCCGGAGCTGCCGCCCGGCACGTTTGTCTCGTGCAGCGACTACGTCGGGCTGCAGCAGGGCCCGGCGACGTTTTTCGACACCGAGTTGAAGGGGGGAGCGCCGGCCATCGCCAACAACCTCATCCCGCTGCTGATCGGGAAGCTCGCCCCGGAATTCACGATCCACCCGGGCAAGGTCTACGTGCAGATGCGCGGGCCGCGCTTCGAGACCAAGGCTGAGATCCGGATCGTCCAGCACTGGGGCGATGTGGTGGGCATGACGGCGGCGCACGAGGCCGACCTCTGCGGCGAGATCGGCCTGCGCTACAACAGCCTGGCCCTCATCGACAATTATGCGAACGGCCTCGAGGGCACGGAGATCGATTTTGCCCGGTTCAAGGAACTGGTGAAGGACAACCAGGCGAAGGTGAACCGGCTCTTCGTCCGGTTGCTGGAAATTCTCGGTTAAAGGTCGCGGCGGGCGGAAATCCGTTTGCGCCACCGGCCCGGGTTCATAGGGTGGGGCCATGAGTGATTTTGCACCCGCCGCCGAAGTGGCGTCCACGCGCGCCGCCGTCGAACGCCTGAAGGCCAACATGCGCCTGACGATCAAGGGCAAGGATGATGTCATTGAACAGACCCTGGTCTGCCTGCTGGCTGGCGGGCACCTGCTGATCGAGGATCTGCCGGGGGTCGGCAAGACGACGCTGGCCTATTCGCTGGCCCGTTCGATGGACTGCGCGTTTTCCCGGATTCAATTTACCAGCGACCTGCTCCCGACCGATGTCACCGGAGTTTCGATCTACGACGAAAACGTCAAGGAGTTCATTTTCAAATCCGGCCCGGTCTTCGCCAACATCGTGCTCGCCGACGAGATCAATCGCGCCACGCCGAAGACCCAGTCGTCGCTTCTGGAAGTCATGGACCGCGGCAAAGTCACCGTGGATGGCGAGGCCCACGCGGTGGGCGCACCTTTCATGGTGGTGGCGACGCAGAACCCGGTGGATTACGAAGGAACATTTCCGCTGCCGGAGAGCCAGATGGACCGTTTTCTCATGCGGCTGCAGATGGGGTATCCGCGGCCGGGGGACGAGATGGAAATCCTGCGGTCGCCGCGGCTGGGGTACGACGCGATTGCACTAAATCCGGTCGTAACCCGCTCGGAGATCCTGAAGATCCAGTCGCTGGCCGGCCGGGTTTTTGTGGAGGACAGCGTGCTCGACTATATCCTGAAGATCATCACCGCGACCCGGACCGAGGCGGAATTCAAGGCCGGGGCCAGCGTGCGGGGCGGACTTTCGCTGCGGGTGGCCGCGCAGGCGCGGGCGCTGGTGCAGGGGCGCGACTTTGTCATTCCGGAGGACGTGCAGGAAATGACCGGCAGCGTGCTGGCCCACCGGCTGTCCCTGGCCCGGCAGACTTCTGATGCGCTCGAGGAGCGCCGGGCGGTGCTCGCGGCGCTCAGCCGTATCGTGGTCGCGGTGCCGGTCCCGGAGTGACCGGCATGAAGGCAGCAGCAGAGTTCCACCCGGCCGCCCTGGACTGGCAGGGGCCGGGGGCAACCGAACGCCGGCTCCGGGTTTTCAGCTGGCACACCTTGCTGTGGTCCTTGGTTTTCCCTCCGAAGCGCCATCGGATCTCCCCGACGCTTCCCGGGATATTTCTGTTCATTCTGGCGATGGGCATCGGTACCGCCGCCTATAACACCGCGAGCAACATCCTTTTTATCACCCTCTCGCTCCTGCTGGCGTGCCTGCTGCTCAGCGGACTCCTGTCGTGGTTTAACTTCGCCAGCGTCTGCTGGCGGATGCGTCCGCAGGGGCCGTGGCGGGTGGGGCACGAGGCGCTGGTGGCCGTGGAGGTGCAGAACCGGAAGAGCTGGCTGCCAACCTACAGTCTTTGGTTCGAACTGGCGACCCAGCCCCGGCATCCGCCGCCGGCGGAAAAGCCGGAGAAGGAGATGAGGGTACGGGAGATCCTTGCGGCCGCCGAGAAGATCGTGACGCGCGGCCGCGTCTTCGTGCGGGAGCGCATCGACCCGGGCGCCGAAGCGACCTTGAACTGGGTCGTGAAACCGCTGCGGCGTGGAGAAGTGGACGTGGAATTGTCGGCGGTGGGCTCGCTCTTTCCCTTCGGCTTCCTGAAAAAGAGCATCGGGACGGCCCATAAGCACACGGTGCTCGTCTGGCCGGCGCAGGTCGCCTACGAATGGGAGGGCGCCGCGACGGCGGCGGCCGGTTCCCAGGGCCGGCGCACGGCCCGGGCAGGAACGGGCGACGACCTGCTGGCGTTGCGCAAATACACGCAGGGTGACTCGCACCGCCTGATCCACTGGAAGGCCAGCGCCCGGTTGGGTCAGCTCATGATCCGGCAATATGCGGCCGAGAGCCACGATGGTTTTGTGCTGCGGCTCGACACACCGGCCGGAGTCTGGAGCCGGCCGGAGCAGTTCGAGTTGCTATGCAGCTTTGCGGGCACGATGGCGGAGGACCTGTTTGCCGCCGGCCGCTTGCGCGGTGTCTGTCTGAATGGCGGGCCGTTGCTTGAAACGCGGCGGCTGCGCGACGTCGAGGCGTTCCTCGACGAGCTGGCCCGTCTGCAGCCCGGGGCGCCCGTGGTAGGCGGCGCGCCATCAACCCGCGGAGCCCCGGCAACGGCCGGCGACGGAACCCCGCCCGGTCTCAATTCAACCCGCAATGTGATAACATTCGCGCCCGAAGGAGCGCAACGGGTCACCGCCCATGTCGACGGCCGGCAAACCGCGTCAGCTTAACCTCGACGAGTTGCGCCGCCTGAAGTGGCTGCTGGGCGGCTTGCTGGCCCTGGTGTCGTTGTGGACGGTGTTTTTTCTCGATGTGGAGGCGTTGAGCCTCGTGGGCGTGGCCGGGGCGATCATCCTCGCGGTGCTGGTGTGGCCGCAACTGCCGGGCCGGGTTCCGCCGCTCGTGTGGAAACTGGTCGGACCGGTCATCATCGTGGCCAGCGCCACGGATTTCTATTTCAGTCCCGACACGCTGCCGGCTTTGATCCGGCTGACCATCCTGCTGGTGCTTTACCGGGCGGTGACCTACCGTCGCCAGCGCGAGGATCTGCAGCTCATCGTGCTCGGGCTCTTTCTGGTGGTCGTCGCGGGCGTGCTGACCGTCTCGCTGGAATTCGCGCTGCTCCTGCTGGTCTTCACCGCGTGTGCGCTCGGATTCATTTTTGTCGTCAATCTGATCGCCGCGGCGGAAACGGGCGTCGTGCGGACCCCCGAGGCGGAGACGGCGTGGACGCGTCTCGACTGGCGGCAATTCCTCGCGCACCTGCGGGCCGTCGCCAACTGGCGGCTGCTGGCGTTTGCCACGGCGCTTTTCACCACAGTGGTGGTGATGTCAGCCATGCTCTTCGTCATGATCCCGCGCTTCGAGCTGGCGACCGGATTTTTCCTCGACAAGTATATCACGCGCAAGAGCCGCACCGGCTTTACCGACACGGTCCGGTTTGGCGACGTGACCGACCTGGTGCGGGACGACAGTGTCGCCATGCGCGTGGACCTGACTGATACGACCGGATTGCGTGAGCCGCCTTACTGGCGCCTGGTGGTGCTGGACGAATATACCCCGGAAGGCTTCAAGATTTCAGCCGGGCTCAAGGGCGAATTGTTGCGCGGCCAGCGCACGACCCAGCAGCTGCGGGGCCGCCAGCTCGGCCGGTCCGCCGACTCCGTGGGCGGAGTGTGGACTTTCTATGTCGAGCCGGGGGTCAGCCGCTTTCTGCCTCTGCCGGGCAGCTTCGGTTTTCTCCGGCTGCGCGAGCCGGTGCCGGTGCAAACGAGCGCCGCCCAGCGGATCGTCGCCCTGCGGATCGAATCGATGACCATGACGGCGTTCCAGCTCGAGGACGTGGAGCTTTCACCGACCGTGGGCGATGTGCGGTTTCCGCAACAGCTCCGGAATGCGAACGACCATTTGCCCGGAGCGACCGGGCAATTCCGCCCTGATCCGCGGACCAATCTTCTGGGACCCACCGGAGCCGGGAACCGCGAGGTTCTTGACCGGATCGTCCATGAGATCACCGGCGGGGCCGCGTTGCCGGCGGCGGAGTTCGCGCACCGCGCCAACGCCTGGCTGCGCGCCCACCACACCTACGCGCTGGCGGCAAGGGTGCCGCCCGGTGAGGGAAAAGACGACATCGTCCGCTGGCTGGACTCCAGCGAGCCGGGCTTCTGCGAGTATTTCGCCGCCGGCTTCACGGTGCTCGCCCGGGAGGCGGGATTTCCAGCGCGCGTCATCGCGGGGTTTCACGGCGGCGTGCTGAATGGATTTGAAAACTACTACATGGTCCGGAATTCCGACGCGCATGCCTGGGCTGAAATCTATGACGGCAGCTCGGCGTGGCTGCGGGTGGACCCGACTTCCGGCGCCGTGGCCACCGCGACCGGGAAGAGCGACGAGGGCGGCGGCGCCCGGCAGACGCAGGACAGCAGCTGGTCGGCCAGGTTCGACAGCCTGCGCGTGCTCTGGTACCGGCGCATTGTCAATTTTGACTCGCGCACGCAGGTGCAGATGCTCGATCAGGTCAAGTCCTTCACCGCCGATTCAGGACAAGTGATGCGGGCCCGCCTGGAGGAGATTGCCCGTCGGTTGAAAGCGTGGTTGATCCGGCCGTGGAACATCAACCGGTTCGCCCGGCTGGCGGCGTTGCTGGCCGCCGCGGTGGCAATCGGCTGGGGCGCCTGGCGGCTTGGCGTCGGGGGCTGGCTGCGCTGGCAGGTCTGGCGGCGGCCGGGAGAATATGATCCGGTCCGGCGCGAGGCGGGTCGGCTGCTGGCCCGCCTGCGTGCGGCCGGCCAGCCGGGGGAGAATTCCGCCGGGCCCTCCGGGGACCGCGCGATCGTGGCCGATTTGCGCCGGCTGCGATATGGCCGGCGGGAATCCTGGCCGGAGCCGCGCGGGGTATTTCAGCGGGCAAGACGGGCGCGGCGGAGTGCGCGGCGCCGGACGTCCTGATGTGTCCTTGCCGCGTCCCGGCAACAACCCGGGCTGACCTTCACTGGACCCTGAAATTCACGGGCTTGGCCGCCGGCTCGGATTTCTTCTCAAAATATTTCTTCAGGATGCTGTCTGCGATCGGCGCGGCATTGAAGCCGCCGCCGTAGCTCTCGCCGATGGTCTGACCTTCGACCATGACCGCGACCGCGATCTCAGGCTTTTCCAGCGGGGCGAAGCAGACGAACCAGGCGCAGTTGATGGTGCCGACCTTGTCGCCCTGCCGGACGCGTTTCTGGGCCGTGCCGGTCTTGCCGGCAATTCTGACCCCGGGAATCCTGAGGGAAGGAATGGTGGTGAGGAAGTTTCCGGTGCCGTAGATCGTGCAGCCTTCCATGCCCTCGAGCAGGGTGGCCCGCTGGGCAGAAGTCAGGCCGATGGGCTCGGTATGCTGAACCGGAGCCAGCGGATCGTGCAGCAGCGTGGGCTTGGTGTAGGTCTCGTTGCGGGCCACCGAGGCCACAAAGCATGCCATTTGCAGAGGCGTGACCGCAATAAATCCCTGCCCGATCGCCATGTTGGCGGTGTCGCCCGGGAACCAGCTTTCGTGCTCGGTGCGTTGCTTCCACTCGCGATCGGGAATAAGCATGCGCGTTGTCTCGCCGGGCAGCTCGATCCCCATTGGCCGATCAAGGTGGAAACGGCGGGCTTCCGCGGCGATCAGCTCGGGGCCGATCAGGCGCCCCGCCTCGTAGAAATAGATGTCGCAACTGTCGCCGATGGCGTGGGCGAGATCCTCCTCGCCATGGTGGCCGGTGCCGTTGTCACAGGTGAAGATCCGGTTTCCGATCATGACGCGTCCCGTGCAATTGGCGATGATCTGGCTGGGAATCAGCGTGTCGCTCCGCAGGCCGGCGATGGTGGTGACGAGCTTGAAGGTGGACCCCGGAGGGTAGGCGCCGCCAAGGGCCTGGTTGAACCAGGCACCGTCGCCCTCGATCTTGAGGGCGGCCTCCTTTGTAAGGTGGGGCACGAAGGAGTTGAGATCGTAGTCCGGCTTGCTGGCCAGAACCAGGACTTCGCCGGTGTGGACGTCGAGGGCGACCGCGGCGCCGGTGCGTTCGCCGATGGCCTCCTCGGCCGCGAGTTGCAGGTCGATGTCAAGACTCGTGACGAGATTGTGTCCTTGCACGGGACGGCGCTGCTCGATCGGGCGGTCCACCTTGTAGCCGGCGGGATCGACGCGGTAGACCGCCCCGCCGGCCTCACCCTGCAGTCGCTCGTCAAACACCTTTTCCAGACCGGTGCGACCGGTGCTGCCCTTCATCTTGAAGGTAAGGAGATCCTCGTCGCCAAAATCCTCGGCCTCCGGGTTGGTGTCGACACCGATGAACCCGAGGGTGTGGGCGGCGGCGGAATTGTAGGGATAATACCGCGTGCTCGACGTGCGGACCTGCAGGGGCGAGGAGACCGGCAGGCGCTCGATCAGCCGCGCATACTCCTCGGGCGCAAGATCGTCGAGCAGGACATAGGGCAGCAGCAGGGATTGGTTGATATGCCGGTTGAGATCGTCGATGCGGACGGATTCGTTGCGGTTGAGGATGAAATTCAGCTGATCAAGGTAGCGCTGGGCGACGCTCGACCGGGCGATGCGCTCCAGCTGGTCGGACGACGGACGGTCGGCGCGGTCCATCGTGCTGTAGTTGTGTTCGACCTGCCGGTATTCCCGGCGGAATTCCCCGCGCAACACGGCCAGATCGAGCACCACCGAAAAGCGCGGCCGGTTGCCGACGAGGATGTGGCCGTTCCGGTCATAGATATTGCCGCGCGGACCGGGAAAAATGACCCGGCGCTGGTTTTGCAGGCGTTCCCGCTCGCTGTAGAGGCCGGTCTTGAACAACTGGCGGTAGACCAGTCCGCCGACCAGCAGGACCACCATGCCGGCGATGAGGCCGTGGAAAAATAGCAGGCGCGGATTGCGGGCGCTATGGGATTCAATCAGCTTGCTCACAGGGCCAATGGATGCACGCGGCGGCGAAAATCAAAGCGCCAGCCGGCGGCCGGTCTCCGGATGAATCTGCGCCCAAGCCATGGCCTGGGCCTGAAGGGCAAGAAACCAGGGCGTGATGAGCCCGATGGCCAGTTGGGACGCAACCAAGTCGACAAAGATCCGCAGCCAGGCCTCGCCCGGCCGCGGATTGGTTCCGACCAGCAGGAAGGACATGGCGATCACCAGAAAGAGATTGGAGAGAAGCGCCACGACGACGCCAAAAACCGTGCTGTCGCGCGGGAATCGCTGGCGGCCATAGAGCAGGGTTGCGTGGACCAGGCCGAACAAAACGACACTCGTGCCGAACGGCACGGGTTGCATGGAGTCGACCATCAGGCCCGTGAGCACCGTGGCAATTAGCCCGTGCTTCCCGTCGAGCCGCAGCGCCGCATAAACGACAAACAGTCCGCCAAGATAAAGGTGCACCGAGGAAGTGGCGAGTCCGTCATTCACCAGCCCGACGAGCCAGAAAAGCAGCAGATTCGCGAGGAGCACGATCAGCCAGCGGGGATCGAACTTACGCATGGCGGATCACAGCTCCTCGGGATTGAGCGGGATGAGCACGGTGACCTCGCTCAACGACGCCAGCCGTTCGTCGAGCTTGACCTCACCGGACTTGAACAGCCCGTCCACACTGGGCTCCAGGCTGGTGATTTCCCCGATGGTGAGCCCCGGGGGAAAAACGCCGCCGAGCCCGGAGGTTACCAGCCGCTTGGTGGCGATGCGGCTGGCATAGATGTCGAGCGGCACATTGTCCACGGTGCCGCGCGGGAACTGGAACGAGTCGTTCAGGCCGCCCTGGTAACTGATCGGGCGGTCGTCACCCGACACGCTGGCGGCGAGCCGGAAGGTCGGGCTCGTGATCAGGTTCACGACGGAGGTGTAGCGATGAACCTCGGCGATCCGGCCGACCACGCCGCCGGCGAACACCACCGGTGCGCCGACCGTGATGCCGTAGTTCTCGCCTTTGCGGATGATCATCTGCGACCACCAGCCGGAGGTGTCGCGTCGGGCCACCCGCGCCGGCTCAAAGCGAAAAGCCGGCATCGGCGGCAGATTGAGGAGGTTTTCCAGCCGGAGGACTTCCGCCTGCAACTGCTCGTTCTGCTGGTTGCTGAAATCGTACTGCGCAATCAGCCCGGCCACTTCCATCCCGGCCTTCAGGAGTTCATCCTTCGAATGCAGGCGGTTGGACCAGAAGGTCTGCAGGGTGCTGACGTACGAGTCGGCCACGATGAGCGGAGCCTGGATCTCGAAGAACGTCGCCCGGGTGAACGTCTTCACCACGAGCGGTACAAAGAGCCACACCAGAAGAACGATACCGAGGGTGGCGAACGGACGGGCCTGATCGAAGCGTTGCGGAAGCACGGCGTGGTCGGCGGTTCAACCGGGCATGATCGGCGCGGCCCGGATTCCGCTCAAAGGTCGGCGGCGATCCGGCGGTAGTCTTCAATATTGTTGATGAAGACCCCGGTGCCGTTGGCGACGGCCGAAAGCGGGTCGTCCGCGACGATGACGGGCAGACCGGTCTTTTCGGAAAGCAGTTTGTCGATGCCGCGGATGAGCGAGCCGCCGCCCGCCATGACGAAGCCGCGGTCGACCAGGTCGGCCGAGAGTTCCGGCGGGCAACGTTCCAGCGCGGCTCGGACCGCGTCAACGATGGCCCCGACCGTGTCGCCCATGGCTTCGCGGATTTCCTGGGAGGTGATATGGATGGTCTTGGGCAGGCCGGCGACCGAGTCGCGGCCCTTGACCTCGAGGGCCAGTTCGTTTTCGAGCGGATAAGCCGAGCCGATGGTGACTTTGATTTCTTCCGCCGTGCGCTCGCCGATCAGCAGGTTATAGGCGCGCTTCATGTAGTTGATGATGGCGAGATCAAACTCGTCGCCCGCGACGCGGATGGACTTGGAAAATACGATGCCGTTCAACGAAATGATGGCGATCTCCGTGGTGCCGCCGCCGATATCAACGATCATATTGGCGGCGGGCTCGTCGACCGGCAGACCGACGCCCAGCGCGGCGGCGTAGGGCTCGGGTATCGTGTGCACCTCCCGGGCGCCGGCGTGGGTGGCCGACTCCATCACGGCGCGCTTCTCGACTTCGGTGATGCCGCTGGGGATGGCGATGCAAACGCCGGGCGAGACCAGCTTGGAATTATTGTGCACCTTCTTGATGAAGTAGCGGAGCATCGCCTCGGTGATGTCGAAGTCGGCGATGACCCCGTCCTTCATCGGCCGGATGGCCGTGATGTTGCCGGGGGTGCGGCCGAGCATCTTTTTGGCTTCATCGCCCACCGCGAGGACCTTGCGCGAGCCGGTGTGGACTGCGACCACGCTCGGTTCGCGGAGCACGATGCCCTTGTCCTTTGCATAGACGAGGGTGTTGGCCGTGCCCAGGTCGATGCCGATGTCGTTGGAAAAAAGTCCCAGCAGTTGATTAAACATTGGTGGCGGTGGCGGGGGTTGGAGAATACAAGCGGTCCGCCGGCGAAATTGTCAAAAGCAAACTCGTTGGCGAAAACAGGTTAGGGCACCCTTGGGGCGCGGAATAGTCGCCCTGCGGGCTTGACGGCGGGAATGGTTGTGGCGTGGTAATGTCCCCAAGACGCCATGCACGGAATCGATTTCATCCAGGATCTGGCGGTGGTGATGCTGGTGGCCGGGTTGGTCGGCTGGGCCTGCCAGCGGGCCGGTCTTTCGGTGATCATCGGCTATCTCGCCGCCGGGATGCTGATCGGTCCCTACAATCTGCCGGTGGCGCTGGTAGCGGACATCGACCGGATCGACACCCTGTCGCAGATCGGCCTGGTGTTCCTCATGTTCTCGATCGGCATGAAGCTGAGCCTGCGCAAACTGCGCAAGCTGGGCGTCACCCTGGTGCTGGCGACCGGCATCGAGGCGGTGTTGATCTACCAGTTCACCCGCATGGCGGCGGGCTTGGCCGGCCTGGGAGCGACGGAAACCGTCTTCCTCGCCGCCATGCTGATGATCTCGAGTTCGGCGGTGATCAGCAAGGTGCTGGCGGACATCGGGGCCACGCATGAGAAGACCGGCCAGATGGCAATGGGCGTGTTTGTGGTGGAGGACCTCATCGCCGTGCTGTTGCTGACCGGGCTCAGTTCCTATGCCAGCCTGGCGGGCAACCATGCGCATGCGAGTGCGCCGGGCCGGACGCTCCTGCTCTTGACGGCGTTTGTGGTCCTCGTGGGCATCGCCGGCCTCCTTATCCTGCCGTGGCTGTTGAAGAAGCTCAGCCTGACCGGCGGGGCCGAGCTGCCGACGCTCGTGCAGGCCGGCCTGCTTTTCATCCTCGCCGCGGCCGCCGACCAGGCAGGTTTCTCGCTGGCGCTGGGTGCGTTTCTGTTGGGGGCGATCGTGGCGGACACGCCCCAGCGGACCCAGGTCGACCGGAGTTTCGAGGGCTTGCGGGACGTGTTCAGCGCCGTATTTTTCGTGGCGATCGGGATGATGATCGACGTGCGGGCGCTGGCGGAGGCGTGGCGGCTCGTGCTGCTGGTGTCGGTGCTGGCCCTGACCGGCCGGGCCGTGGCCTGCGCCGCCGGGTTGCTGGTGACGGGTTCGCCAACCCGTGAAGCCGTGCGGGTGGGACTGCTGGTCGTGCCGGTGGGCGAGTTCACCTTCATCATCGCCCAGCTCGGCGTCGCGGGTGGCGTCCTGCCGCGGAGTTTCCAAGTGGTGGCGGTGGGGGCGGCGTTGCTCACCACCATCGCGGCACCCCTGCTCGCGCGCAGGTCCGCCCGGATTGCGGGCTGGTGCGAAGAGGGTGAACCGCGCTGGCTGTCGACCTGGCTGCAATCCTACCGGGGCTGGCTGGAGCGGCTGCATTTGCGCAGCGCGCGCAACCAGCTCTGGCAGCTCAGCCGCCGGCGTCTGGTGCACATCGCGGTCGAACTGCTGTTGATCACGGGACTGCTGGCCTTTTCGGGTCCGCTGCTGCGCCTGCTGCTCGAGCTGGTGCCGGCGAACTGGTTGTTTCCGCACGGGCCGCAGGTCATCTTCTGGAGCGCACTCTGCCTGGTCATGCTGCCGCCGCTGGTGGCGGTCTGGCGGAATCTCTCGGTCCTGGCGCTGCTGGTGGCCGAGGTGGCGTTCGCCGGCCTCCCGCAACAGCGCGCGCGCTTCGCGCCGATGCTGGAGCTGGCGTTGAAGGTTTTCGCCGGCCTCGTCGTTTTTCTCTGGCTGAGCGCTTTCCTGCCGCTCGGGGTGACGGGTCGCTGGGTGCCGGTGGCGGTGGCAGCGGTCGTGGTGCTGGTGGTGGCCTTCTTCCGGCGGAAGCTGATTTACTGGCACAGCGTGCTCGAGGTGGAGCTGCAGGAGCGGTTGGCGCAGCCGGCCGGGGGCAGTGCGCCGGCGTGGCTGGCGCCGCATGCTGAATGGAAACTGACGCTGACCGAGTGCGTCCTGCCCGACCTGGCCGACGTGCGGGGCCGGGCCTTGGGGGAGCTGGAACTGCGGGCGAAGACCGGCTGCGTGGTGACCGGCGTGGAGCGGCAGGGTGTGCTGGTCGAGAATCCGGCGGCGACCTTTGCAATCTATCCGCGGGACCGGGTGCTGCTGATGGGCGAGCAGGCGCAGACGGCGGCGGCCAAGGCGGTGCTGACCAAAGTGTCGGGCGTCCTGCCTCACTCGGGCATCGAGGATCTCCGCATGGAGGTTGTGACAGTGCCGGCCGGAAGCAGTCTGGCGCACCAGACGCTGGCGGAGCTGGCCCCGGCCCGCCGCGCGGGCGTGCAGGTGGCGGGCATCAACCGGGCCGGCGCCCGCACGTTGAATCCGGGAGGCGACGCGAAGATATTTGCCGGCGACGAGTTGCTGGTGATGGGCAGCCCCGAGCAGATTGCCGCCTTCAAGGCGAGCGTCGGGAAATGACCCGGTTGGGTCGCGCTGACCGGCCGCGGCCGGCGCCCCGCTGGCGGGGCCGTCCGTCCGGCAGACAAAGCCGGGCGAAAAAAAAGCGCATCCGAATCGGATGCGCCGGACACTCCGCTCAGAGGGGCCTGAGCGGCTTCAATTCTTGCCGGGTTTCTGGCCGGACTCGGATTTCTTTTCGTCCTTCTCTTCGGCGGGATCATCCTTGGCCGCCTTCTTGAATTCCTTGATCGACTCACCGAGGCCCTTGGCGAGGGCCGGCAGTTTGGCGCCGCCGAAAAGCAACAGGACGATCAGCAGGATGACGATCAGTTCCGTGCCGCCGAGGCCGAAGGCACCGAGGGGAAACGCGAGGTGGGACATGGGCAAAAGGCTAGATTCGGGAGTGGGCAAGTAAAGGCCGAAAGCTGCGTCAATCTTGCGGGAAGAGCAGCTTGCCGAGCGGACCGCCCTGCTTGATGAACTGCGGCGGGATCAGCGGCGGCTTCTTGAGCAGGTTTTGCGGGTTGTCGATCTGCTCGGCGTCGAAGAAACCGTGGAGCTGGCGGATGCGCGTCGGGTGGCGCATCTTGCGGAGCGCCTTGGCCTCGATCTGGCGGATGCGCTCGCGGGTGACCTTGAACTGTTTGCCCACCTCCTCGAGCGTGCGGCTGTAGCCGTCGACGAGGCCGAAGCGCAGCGTGAGCACGCGGCGTTCGCGTTCGGTGAGCGAATCCAGCACGTCCATGATCTTTTCGCGCAGCAGCGAAAAAGCCGTCATGTCGTACGGGTTGTCCGCGGACTTGTCCTCGATGAAATCGCCGAAACTGGTGTCGTCGCCGTCGCCGACGGGCGACTGGAGCGAGATGGGCTGCTGCGCCATCTTCATGATCTGCTGCACGCGCTCGACGGGCAGGTTCATCTCCTCGGCGACTTCCTCGGGGGTCGGCTCGTGGCCGAATTCCTGGAGGAGCTGCTTCTGCACCTGCATGACCTTGTTGAGGGTCTCGATCATGTGCACCGGGATGCGGATGGTGCGGGCCTGGTCGGCGATCGAGCGGGTGATGGCCTGGCGGATCCACCACGTGGCGTAGGTGGAGAACTTGTAGCCGCGCCGGTATTCGAATTTTTCGACCGCCTTCATCAGGCCCATGTTGCCCTCCTGGATGAGGTCGAGGAAGGAAAGGCCGCGGTTGGTGTATTTCTTGGCGATGGAGATGACGAGGCGCAGGTTGGCCTCCACCATCTCGGTCTTGGCCTGGTGGGCTTCCCGGATGAAGCCGCGGGCGGTTTTCAACGTGTCCATCAGCGCCTGCGGCGTGATGCGCATGTCGGTCTCGAGGTGCTTCAGCTTGACGTTGACCGCGCGGACGTCGATCGCGACATCCTTCTTGGACTTCGGATGCCTGGCCCGGTGCAGGTCGCTGAAGCATTTCTCGACCTCGTGGATCTTGGGCCGCAACTCGAGGAGGAAGTCCTCGAAGACCTTCAGCTTGAAATAGTATTTGACGTAGCAGGCGCGCAGCACGTTGTCGCGCTTCTTGAACCGGATCATCGCGTTCTTGCGCGCCTTTTCGTCGCGGGCCTTGAGGGCGTCGTTCCACGCCTCGGTGGCGATGGCGTCGTTGCTCCGGGTCGTCTCGACGAGTTTTTGCAGGTTCTTGAAATAGGCCTCGCGGCTCTCGATCTTCTTGTCGATGACCAGGCGGTCGAAGCGTTCGGTGCGGAGCAGCAGTTTTTCGCCGAGGTCGGCGAGGTGCTTGCCGACCGGGCCGAGGGCGAACAGCGCGGCCAGGGCATTGATCTCGGCGGTTTCGATCCGCTTGGAAATCTCCACCTCCTGTTCGCGCGTCAGCAGCGGCACCTGGCCCATCTGCTTGAGGTACATCCGGACCGGGTCGTCGAGGATGTCGTTGTTGGAAGAGCGCGATTCCTCCTCCTCCGCCTCTTCCTGCCGCTGCTTGTAGTTGTCGACCTCGTCGGGATCGAGGATGTCGATCTCAAGGTTTTGCAGGATGGAAATGACGTTCTCGATGTCCTCCGGATTGTCGACGGACTCGGGCAGGGCCTCGTTGATGTCGGCGTAGGTGAGGTAACCCTGTTCCTTGGAGAGACGGATGAGGTAGCGGATCTTTTCGTTCAGATCGCCGGAAAGATTCTCGAGCGCCTTTTCCTTGAATTCCTTGGCGGCATCGGCGGTCGCCGCAAGCGGGGCGCTGTTCTTCGTGGGCTCGGGATGTTTGCCGTTGGCCTCGGCTTTGACCGGATCGGCATTTTTCACCGGCAGAGGAGCGACGTGTTTGTCCGGCCCCTTGCCTTTGGCTTCGGTGGCGGAGGTTTTTGCGGGTACTTTGTCCTTGGTGGGCTTGGCGTGCTTGGAAGTGCTCGGCATAACGTAAATGATATTCCCTTGGCGGGTTACAGGTGATCAGCGGGCAGGGCGAAAGCGTCAACTACCTAGCGTCAGCTTCGGCGGATTGAGGAGCTGGCGGGTGATTTCGGCGCGCTTTTTCAAGAGAGATGACAGGTCAGTGTCAATGTCCGTGCCTTTTGTGGCTATTTCAAGTTCTATTTGGCGCTGCTGCGGCTCGAGAAATCGGCGTTGCATCGACCGCAATCCTTCGCCGGCCATCTTGGCCAAATCATCGTCGCCAGCGGTCTCAAACAGCAGGGTGGCAACCAGCGCCTTTTCCTCCTGCGTTTCAAGGAGTTGGTCGATCTGCCCGGCGCCCGGCCATCCGTTGTGCGCCGCCTCGGCGAGGAAACGATCGAGCAGCTTTCCGGCGGTATGGGACACGTCGATCCATTCATGCGGCAACTGGCTCGCGAGCGCGTGAAGAACGGAGTCATGATGCAGGCAGAGAAAAAGCAAATGGGCCTCCGGACCTTTGCCGGCGGTGTCGGCGACTGGTTTCGTCACTGCGGCGGGAGAAACGCCGGCCACCGGGCGCCGGCTGCTTTGGCGGGCCAGATAAACGGCAAAGTCCTTTTCCAGCACGTCCGGGGTCAATCGCAGTTTGCCGACGGCGGGTGCGATTTCGGCCAGCAGTTGCTGGCGGAGCAGACCGGAATCGGCCGCGGCCACGACCTCGTATACCTGCTGGATTGCGCGGGAGGTCTGTTCCGGCGACGCGGAACTCGAGTTCGGCAGGATAAAGTGCGCGATGAACTGCATGGCGGAAAGCGAGTGCTTCCGGACTTCCGCGTAGGCGACGAGACCGCGCTCCAGAAAAAGCAGATCCGGGTCCATCTTGTCCGCGCCCGCGAGCATGAGAAACCGCACCTCGAGCCCGGCCTTCAGCGCCAGGGGCAGAAAGCGCAGCGCGGCCTTCTGCCCGGCGGCGTCGCTGTCGAAGAAGCACTCCACCTCGGGCTGATAGCGGCGAAGCAACGCGAGCTGCCCCTCCGTGATCGACGTGCCTTGCGGTGCAACAGCCGTCTTGAGCCCCACGCTCCAGCAGCGCAGGGCATCGAGCTGGCCTTCGACGAGGACGAACGGATGTCCCTCGCCGACGTGGCTGCGCGCGCGGTCGAGATTGAACAGCAGGTTGCCCTTGGTGAAAATCGGCGTCTCGGGCGAATTGACATATTTCGCGTCATGTGCCGGATCGTCCGCCGGGGTCAGCTCGAGTTGCCGCGCCGTGAACGCCACCACCCGTCCCTGGTGGTCGCGGATCGGGATCATCAGCCGCCCGCGGAACCGCGGCCGCAGGGCTCCGAGGGTCAGCACGGCCCCGTCGCGCGTGAAGAAGAGCCCGCATTGCCGCAGGGCGTCCTCCGAGAATTTTCGCTTCAGCATCGCGGCGGCGAGCCCGCTGTCCTCCGGCGGGGCGAAGCCGATCTTGAACTCATCGCCCAGCTCGGCCGGGAAGTGCCGGTCTTGCATCCAGTAATCGCGGATGAACTCGCCGTGCGGGGTCTTGGCGAGGAAAGCCTGCCGGTAAAATTCCGTCGCCAGATCGTGGATCTCGAAGATCTCCTGGCGCAACGAGCGCGTTTCGCGGGTGGGGCCGCCGGAACCCTCCTCATATTCCAGCGGCACGGCAAACCGCTGGGCGATCGCCTCCACGGCCTCGGTGAATTGCAGGCCCTCGGTTTCCATGACGAAGTTGATGACGTCACCGGCCTTGCCGCACCCGAAGCACTTGTAAAAGCCCTTGTCGGTCGAGACATTGAACGACGGCGTTTTTTCCGCATGGAACGGACACAGGCCCTTGAAACGCGCGCCGCCGGCCTTCTTCAGGGCCACCACCCGCACGACGACATCGTGGATGTTCACGCGGTTTTTCAGGTCGCGAAGGCTGGTGGCTTTGATGACGGGCACGGGAATATGGGTGTAACGTCGGAGGGTGACTTGCGCCGAGCACAAAATGACCTCCAGACCCCGTGGGCCGGGTCGCCGATCCGGCAAATATCTGGCCGGGCGCTCCGCGGGTCACCGGCGGCGGCGGCGACACCCACCGACAGATCCCGGACGGATTCCGTTTTCCGATTAAACTTTTAACCACCGTTGCTGTCTGTCAAGTTGCGCCCCCGTCCGACCGGACGATCACCGCGCCATCATCCATGCGTTTCCTCCTGCAGAAGACAATTTTCATCCTCGCCTTTGCTTATGGCGCGTCGGCCTTTGGCGCCCCGAAGCCTTTGCCCGCGTCACCCGTGTGGGACTACCGGATGGTGGACTTCAGCGACGCCGATTACCGCTACGCCGTCGAACAGCTTTTCCAGGACTTTGAGCGCACGACCGGACGCAAGCTGATCCCCGGTGAGAAGAAGAAGGTCGGGTTGAAGATCTACGCCGACTCCGGGCCCGGACTGGCGACCCCGTTCGGGCTGGTGCGGGGCGTCATCGCCGCGCTGGAGAAACGCGGTTTCGCCACGGGGAACATCTTTTTGGTCGGCCTGAATCCGCTGCGCCTGCGGCTCACGGGCTTCCTGCCGTCACTGGCCACCGGGGTGGTGCCGTTTCCGGGGCATCCCGTGTACGTGCTCGAATCGGGAAAATTCTACGATCCGGCCTGGTTCTATGACAGCCCGCTGCCGTCCCGCTTCGATCCGATCACCAATGATCGCGCGGTCGAGGTCGCGGCCGGCGGCAAAGCCACCACCACCACGGAGGAGGACCGCAAGAGCTTTCTCGCCACCCCGCTGTTCCTCGACGCTGATTTCTGGATCAATCTTCCGGTCTACACCGACCACCCCGTGCTCGGCATCAACGGCGCCCTGGTCAACGCCACGCTGTGGAACGCCAGCAACACGTTCCGCTTTTTCAAGAGCCCCGCCACGGCGCCCGCGGCCGTCGCCGAGATGTCCGCCATCCCCGAGTTGCGCGAGGGCTGGGCGCTCAACATCACCAGTCTCCAGCTTTATCAATTCATCGGCGGCCCGTATTTCAACTCGCTCTACACGGTCTCGGAACCCCGGCTGCTGATGAGCGCCGATCCGGTCATGCTGGATTCGCTGATGCTCGAGCGCCTCAACGCCGCGCGCAAGAAGACCGGTTTCGACCCCATTTCGGAAGACGACGCCCGGTTGCTCGACTTTGCCCAGCAACTGGGCGTTGGCTCGGACGACACGGCGCATGTTCAGTGGCTGCGGCTCGGCGGCGGCCAGCGTTGAGCCGACTGGGAGAATCAAGGTTCCGCCAGTCTTGGTGCGGGCGAACCAGCGCTGCGAACGGGAGAACCGGCGATGCCTGGGCAACTATCCCAGCGCGACGCGCAGGGCCCGGGCTTCGGTGGCCAGTTCACGCGCCGCGGCGAGCAACGCTCCGGACCCGGCCGACCCGGGAGGGAGCGCGGAAGGGGCGGGCGGGATTGCGTGATGTGATTCCTCGGGATCGCCGAGTCCGGTTTCGCGGAATCGCTTCAGCCGCTCTTGAATCAGGTCGCGGATCTCCGTGGCGTGCTCGACGCCGTGAAAATGTCCGTGGTGCAGAGACTCGGCGTGCTTCTGGCCGGGACGATCCGGGCCGCCGCCGGCCGATTGCACGCGGACGTCGGCGAGACCGAGCAGGCGTTGGAGCGGACCCTGCGTCACGGCGACCTGTTGCAGGTTGGCAAAGCTCATGGTCAGCTCCTGCACGTTCCAGACCCCCGTACGGATCCGCAGGCTGCGGTCGGTCACCACATACCAGCGCATTTCGTAGTCGAGCCGGCGCAAGGCATAGGTGAACGGGATTTGCACCAG
>JBBIHQ010000060.1:0-1081 GCA_037446975.1 Opitutia bacterium | reverse complement strand
ATGATGCCGGCCAGCGCAAGCACCTGCGCCAGACCCCAGCCGGCCAGACGGAGATTGAAATAATTCCGTCCGGCGCGGAACACCCGCAGCGACGCCGGATCGCCGAACGGCGGGTGGGGCTCGGGCGGTACCTTCAGCCAGCGGAGCAGGACATCGCGGCAACGGTTATACATGGGGATGGAAGAGGGAAAGTTTGACCACGGATGGCCCGGATTATCACCGATCAAGACCTGCCAATTGGACTATTACTAGAGGAGACAACGAGGGCGGGCGGTGAATCATTCTATTCGCCCGGTTTCTTTCAGCTGGATCGGTCTCCGGGTTCATCGGCGTAATCCGTGGTCAACAAGCCCGGGTGCAGCTCAGGCGCTTGGGCCTTTGCGCCGGGCCAGCGATTCGCGCACGGCGCGCAATTCCTGCGCGGCTTCGCGCAAGGCCGCCGCCAGTTCGCCGCTGGCGTCGGTTTCATGGCCGGTCACGACGGCTCCGCTCGTGAGTCCGCCCTGGCTCGGCGGCGTGGGGGCAGGGGCATGGTGATGGGCGTCCTTCACGCCGCGCATCCGGGCATAGAGGAAATCACGCAAAGCCTCGAATTCCTTGATGCCCTCGATGGTCAGCTCGGCCGACGAGCTGCCGGAGGCGGTCTGCACCAGGATGCGGGCCAGCCCGAGCCAGCGTTCGACGAAGTTGGAGCGCAGGTGGATGTCCTGGATGCGGGCATAGTTCACGATGGTCTCGCGGCGGAACAGGATGCCCCAGCTCATCGAGATCCCGTCGTCCGTGAACTTGTAGCGCATGGTGTGGTAGCGAAAGTACAGCGGCAGGACGACGATGGGGAACAGCGGCGGGATCACGACGGCGCCGAGCAGGTAATAGATCCACAGCGCGTGGTCGGGGCGTTCAATGGCTTGGATCTGCCGGTCGCTGGCGGGGTCGTTCACGGTCGCGGAGCCAAGACGAACTTCCGCCCGGCGGCAAGCGTCCGCCCGTTCCACAAACGAGGCCGGATTCCACGGGTAGACGGCCCGCCGGCCGGCTCCCCGCCGGCTGATCCCTCACTTTTACCTCGCCCGGTTGCCCT
>JBBIHQ010000059.1:0-20118 GCA_037446975.1 Opitutia bacterium | reverse complement strand
ACAGCGTCTTCATGACCCCGAAACTATCTCCGCCGCCGGAATAGGCCAGAACAAAACGGCTACACTATTATTTAATATGCTCTAAAATTCGCGTTCAGCTCCAACTCCAGTAAACTCCCCCCAAGATTGTGACGATACCGTAAGGGTGGAGGTCAAAAAGCCTCTTAACCCCATAACCATGAACCCCCACTCGCCATCGCGCACGAGCGAGCGAAACAATCGCATTCTCGTCATCGACGACAACCAGGCTATCCACGCGGATATCAGGAAGATACTATGTCCGGTGGTCAGCGAGTCAGCGATAGCCCTCGACGCCCTCGAGGCGGAATTGCTCGGCAGCTCGACGACCACAGTCCGCCCCGGCGCGACTTTCGTGGTTGATTCGGCATATCAGGGGCGCGACGGCCTCGCACTCGTCGCAAAAGCAGGCGCAGAAAACCGACCCTATGCCCTGGCTTTTGTAGACGTGCGAATGCCTCCGGGCTGGGACGGCGTTGAAACCACATTGGAGCTTTGGAAAGTCGAGCCCGACTTGCAGATCGTCATATGCACCGCCTATTCGGATTATTCGTGGGACGAAATGCTGGCGAAAATCGGCGGCACTGACCGCCTGGTGATCCTGAAGAAGCCCTTCGATACGATCGAAGTGCTGCAGCTGGCAAACTCGCTCAGCGAAAAGTGGAATCTGCTTCGCCAGACACGCGCCCATGCCGAGGAATTGGAGCGCCGCGTGCACGAACGGACCACGGACCTCGAAGCCGCCAATACCAGCCTGCATCTGGAGATCGCCCGGCGCGCCCAAGTGGAGGCGGACCTGAAGAACGCCAAGGATGCGGCGGAAAGCGCTGACCGGGCAAAAAGCGCCTTCCTTGCCAACATGAGTCACGAGATTCGTACGCCGATGAATGGCGTCATTGGCATGGCCAGCCTGCTGCTTGATACCCCGCTCAACGCCGAACAGCGCGACCTTGCCGTCACTCTCTCTCAAAGTGGAGAAGGCCTGCTGACCATCATCAATGACATCCTTGATTTCTCCAAGATAGAAGCTGGCCAGATGGTCCTTGAGTCCATCGATTTCAACCTCGCCGACCAGCTCCGTCTCCCGCTCGAACTGTACGCCGACGCCGCCGCCCGCAAAAGCCTGGAGCTGATCCTGAACATCAGTCCGGATGTCCCGGAAAACCTGTGCGGTGATCCGTTGCGGCTCCGGCAGATCATGCTGAACCTGCTGGGCAATGCGGTGAAATTCACCCCCAAGGGCGAAGTCACCGTCAGTGTCTCCGCAGTGACGAACCAATCCGACCGGGCCGTCTTGCGTTTTGAAGTTCAAGACACCGGCATCGGCATTCCTGCAGAGGTCCAATCCTCCCTTTTCCGGCCCTTTGTTCAGGCGGACAGCTCGACCACCCGCAAATACGGCGGCACCGGACTCGGCCTGGCTATTTCCCGGCGCTTGGTGGAACTGATGCAGGGTCAAATCGGCGTGACCAGCGATGCTGGCAAAGGATCAACCTTCTGGTTCACGGCCGAGTTGCAAAAATCCACGGTCATTGCCTTCGCTCCGCAACCAGCGCCGTCAACGCTTGCCGGCCGGCGTGTTCTGGTGGTCGACGACAATGCCACCAATCTCAAGCTGATGGACCGTCTCCTGCAGACCTGGCGTGCGGACCACAAGACTGCTGATTCCGCCGACGCCGCGCTGGCGGAACTGCGCGCCTCCGCCGCACGGTCCATGCCCTACGAGCTGGTGGTGCTCGACCACCATATGCCCGGCACCGACGGCTTGCAGCTCGCCGCGGCAATCAATGCCGATCACACGCTCCACCACCCTGCCCTGGTTCTCTTGACTTCCCGCGGAGAGCGCCTGACGCGGGAAAGAATGAATGCCTCCGGGCTCGCCGCCTGCGAGTTGAAACCCATCCATTCCGAGAATTTGCGGGTTGCCCTCGGCCGTGTCCTGGGCGCCCGCCGTCCGGCCAGCAATTCACCTTTGCCCTCGGCCGTGCTGAATCCTCAGCCCGGCGAGGCCATCATCCTCGCCGTCGAGGATAACCCGGTTAATCAAAAGGTTATCCGCCTCATGCTCGCCAAGCTCGGCCACGCCGTGGATATCGCTGAGAATGGCCATGAGGCGCTCGCCGCCCTGCAGCGCAAGACCTATGCGCTGGTGCTGATGGATGAACAGATGCCGGTGATGGACGGCTTTGCGACTACTCGCTACATCAGACAAGCTCAGGCCTCCGGGACCTCCGGCATTCCGCCGACCATGCGGATTGTCGCCATGACAGCCAATGCCATGAACGGCGACCGCGAGGCCTGTCTGGCCGCGGGCATGGACGACTATCTGGCCAAGCCGGTAAAGGTCGATGAGCTGCGTGAGATGCTGACGCGGCACCTGCCCTCCGAAGCTTCGGCCCTGGAAATCACCTGCTCCGTTGCCAAATGACGCTCGTTCTTCCAGACGCCCCAGCCTCGGACAAAGTTGAGACCCGGCTGCTTGACCGCGCACTTGTGACGGCCTTTCTAGAAAATGTACCTGACTTTGTTCACTTCAAGGACCGGAAGGGTCGTTTCATCGCCGTCAGCAAATCCAAAATCCTCCGGAACGGCTTGAAGCATCAGGACGAGATCATCGGCAAAACGGATTTTGACTTCTTCTCGGAGAAAAATGCCCGCCAGGCCAGCGACGACGAGAATGAAGTCATGCGCACCGGTGTGCCGATGGTCGGCAAGCTCGAACACGTCCACTGGGCGGACGGCCGCGAAACGTGGTCGCTGATCAACAAGCTGCCCCTGCGTGACGAAAACGGCGAGATCATCGGCACGTTTGGTCTCACCAAGGACATCACTGAGTCCAAGCAGATGGAAATCGCGCTGGAGAAGTCGCGCAAGGAATTGATTGATGCCTCGCGGACCGCCGGCATGGCGGAAGTTGCCACGGGCGTACTCCACAACGTCGGCAATGTGCTCAACAGCCTCAATGTTTCAGCCACCATTCTGGCCGCCACCTTGCGCCAGTCGAAAGTCGAGAGTCTCGTCAAGGTCAGCGAGATCCTGAAAACCCATGCCGAAGACCTGGGGGTTTATCTCACCCAGGATCCCAAGGGCCGGCTCGTGCCCCAGTTTATCGATTCGCTCGCCCGGCAATTTGCCGAGGACCGCACGCGCCTGCTCCTCGAAATCCAGTCACTCCAGCAAAACGTCGAGCACATCAAGGAGATCGTGACGATGCAGCAATCCTATGCCAAAATGGTTGGCATCGTCGAACCGCTTGACGCCGCCGTCCTCATGGAAGACTCCCTCCGGATGAACTCAGGCGCCCTTGTCCGGCACAATGTGCAGGTCACCCGTGATTTTCAGCCCGTGCCGCGGGTGAGCGCGGAAAAGGGGAAGGTGCTGCAGATTCTCGTCAATCTCATCCGCAACGGGAAATATGCCTGCGATGAGAGCCGCCGGGCTGACAAGGTGCTCACCCTGCGGATCACGGCGGGAAAGCCGGGCCGGGTGCTCCTTGTCGTGCAGGACAACGGGGTGGGAATTCCCCCGGAACACCTGACTTCAATCTTCCAGCACGGTTTCACCACTCGCGCCACGGGGCACGGTTTCGGTCTCCACTCCAGCGCCAATGCTGCTAAGGAGATGAAAGGCACCCTGACTGTCCACAGCGACGGGCCGGACACTGGCGCCACGTTCACCCTGGATTTGCCCGCCGCCCCGCCCCATGCTTCCCCCGACACAGGCGCTTCCGGGTGATTGTATCGCCGGTCGAGCTCGCATGGCGGGCGCCTTGGCGCTGATCGCGGGCCTGTTGCTCAGCAGCCGAACCCTTCAGGCTGACAGCAGACTGATGCCCTCTGCTCCGTCTGGGCAGATAGAAACTGGGGCGCCTTCTTTTGTTGTTTTGGGTCCGGAAGCACTGGGTTTGAGCACGGCCCCCATTGACCTGGAGCTGCTGCCAGACGGGCGACTCCTGGTGGCCTCGCAGCACGAGATCGCTTTCGGCGATGGCATACGCTGGGAGACCTATCGGGGAATTGACGACCAATCACCGATCCTTTCTTCGGTGGCGGTGGACAAGGACGGGCAGATTTACACGGGGATCAACGGCGGCTTCGCCCGAATTGACTTGGAAGCGGGCGCACGCTGGCACCTGACGCCGGTGATGCAGGTGCCAGCCGGAGCCAGCCAGCTGGCTGCAACGAATGTCGCCATGTTCTCGGCGAACTGGTTTTGGTACGGAAGCAGCGATACCATCGTCGCCTGGCGCCCCGGCCGGGAGCCGCGCATCGCCGCCAACATTGGTGCGATCGACCGCGTGTTCGCTTTCGGAGAAAATATATATCTTTGCGATCAATCGTCCGGAAAACTCCTTCGCCTGAAGCCGGACAAAACCATGGAGTTGGTGCTGACGGCAGACATTCTTGTCAGTGAAAGCGTCACCTGCGCCATCCCGTATGGCTCCGGACAGATGCTGGTGGGCACGGCCTCGGCGGGATTGAAGCTCTTTGATGGAAACAAATTCCGTCCATTCAATGCGCTTGGGCAGCTTACCCACGGTCACCGGATTACCGACTTATGTCAGACAAGTGAAGGCATATACGCGGCGGCGGTCGATACAGTCGGGATAGTCTTCTTCGACCGGGAAGGAAACACCGTGCAGGTGACCGGACGCTCGCTAGACCACCGCCTGGCCCGCGTGGAGCGTCTTCAATATTCGCGCGAGGGCGTCCTTTGGGCCCTGCTGAATGACGGCGTCGCCCGGATCGAGTTTCCGTCTCCCATCTCGCATTTCGAACCACTTCTGGCCGGAGGGTTGGCCTTCGCGAAACCGATGAGACATGCCGGCCAGCTCTGGATCCTCGCCGATGGCAGGGCTCTGCGCGGAACTTACGACGCCAGCGGTATCTTGGACAGGATGGAGGACGATACGCCGCCCGGGCGTTACCTGTTCACGATGGCGGAAGTCGACGATCAGCTGTTCGCGGCCAATGATGCCGGTATTTTCGTTTACGAAAAGTCCGGATGGAAGCTGGCCCTTCCCGGGATCTTGAACGCCCGGCTTGGAGTGGCGAGATCCGCCTCCGGTGGCATCTACTACGTGGCCCGGGGCGAGTACGGAGTAATCCGCCAGGCCGGCCAGAGTTTCACCGCACAGCGAATTCCGCTGCCAGATCTCGGGGATAGCTACAATGCCGAGGTGGACTCCGATGGAATTGGCTGGATTGAGTTGGGGATGACACGCGTTGGCCGGTTGGATCCCAATCCGGCCGAACCCACGCTCCAGATTTTCGGACCCGGCAGCGGCTTTGCGGATGGATGGGACGAAATATACCTGCTTGATGGCATCGCCCGGCTTCACGTCGCCAACCGCCTTTACCGTTATGACGGGGTCCGGCGGAAATTCGTCGAGGATCGGGAACTCCTGGCTCAATTCCCGCAACTGGCGGATGCGGGAGGGCGGCCTGTCACCGATAGTTTTGGCCGCCTTTGGTATACGGCGAATGGCACAGCCCAAGTGCTCGACCGCCACTCGGTTGGCGGAAAGGGGCCGGGCAAGGTTATTCCCGTGGGTTTCGCCCCCACCGAATATACCGCCGAAGATGACGGTATAGTCTGGATGTTCGAGAAGAGACGGCTGGCCCGGGTGGACCTTCGACTCCCGGAACCGCCACGAAGCCCGCTTCGCGCGGTGATCACTTCCGTGGAGTTTCCCGGCAGTAATCGCGAACTTTTCGCTCCCGGCGCTGCATTGGACGCGCTCGATTACGCGGACAACTCGGTGGTATTTCATTTCGCCGCGCCCGCCAATCCCTTTGGCGCACCGATAACCTTCGAGGTTTTGCTCGAAGGAGCGGGTAACCAGTGGATCTCGACCGGCGCCGTCGGCTCGGCAAGGTTCAATCGGCTGAAGGAGGGCAACTACGGATTCAGGGTCCGCCCCGTCACCCGGGGATCCACCCCAGGGGCCGACGCCCGGGTGCAGTTCACCGTGCGCCCCCCGTGGTACCGCACGCGACTGGCCTGGGCGACCTACGGGATCGCAACCGTGGCGCTGTTCGCGCTTATCACCTGGTTCTCCTCCTTTCTACAGCGCCGCGAAAACGAGCGCCTTGAGCTCCTTGTCGCCAACCGTACCACCGAGCTCAACGCCACCAACACCCAGCTTGGCCGCCAGATCCAGGAAACAACGGAGAAATCCGCCGCGCTCTCCGCCAGCGAGGAGCGCTACCGGCTGCTCAATGTCGGATTGGAGCAACGCGTCCAGGAGCGCACCGCCAAGCTGGCCGAAGCCAGCGCCCTGCTCGACGGGATGTTGGAAAACACGCCCGACCTCATCTATTTCAAGGATCTCGAATCGCGCTTTGTGCGCTTCAGCCGCGCTTTTGCCGCCTTGTTCAATCTGACCGATTACACCCTTATTCGCGGGAAGACCGACTTCGACTTCTTCGACGTCAAACATGCCAAGCAGGCTTTTGACGATGAGCAGGAGATTATCCGCACCGGTAACCCGATAATCGGCAAGCTGGAGAAGGAAACCTATGTCGATGGCCATGTCACCTGGGCGTTGACCACAAAGATGCCATGGCGAAACAGCGCGGGGGTGATCGTCGGGACATTTGGCATTTCGAGGGATGTGACGGCTTGGAAGGCGGCCGAGGCCAAGCTCGCCGAGTCGCACAAACAGCTGCTCGACGCCTCGCGGCAAGCCGGCATGGCGGAAGTGGCCACCGGGGTCCTGCACAATGTCGGTAACGTGCTGAACAGCCTGAATGTCTCTTCCACCGTGCTGGCAACCGGGCTGCGGCAGAACAAGGCGGAAAGCCTGGTGAAGGTCAGCGAATTGTTGCGCGAACACTCAAATGACCTCGGAGGCTACCTGACCGCGGATCCCAAGGGCCGCCTGGTTCCCGAATTCATTGAGTCGCTGGCCCGGCATATCGCGGAAAACCGGACCCATTTGCTGCAGGAGGTCGAATCGCTCCAGCGGAATGTCGACCACATCAAGGAAATCGTGACGATGCAGCAAACCTATGCGACGATGGTAGGTATCGTCGAACCGCTCGAAGCCGCGGTCCTGATGGAGGATTCGCTTCGGATGAACTCCGCCGCCTTGGCCCGGCACGACGTGAAGGTTGTCCGCGACTTCCAATCCGTCCCTCCGGTTAGCGCCGAGAAAGGCAAGGT
Organism: Opitutia bacterium; assembly: GCA_037446975.1. GTDB lineage: Bacteria > Verrucomicrobiota > Verrucomicrobiia > Opitutales > Opitutaceae > Lacunisphaera. The sequence goes on along the minus strand of JBBIHQ010000059.1, from coordinate 12,933 downwards.
CCTGCAAATCCTCGTCAACCTCATCCGCAATGCCAAATACGCCTGCGATGAGGGCGGACGGACCGATAAGGTATTGACCCTGCGCATCACTCCGGGAGCGATGGGCCGCGTACGCCTCATGGTCCAGGACAACGGCGTCGGTATCCCAGCGGAACACCTGAACTCCATTTTCCAACATGGTTTCACCACCCGGGCCACCGGTCACGGCTTCGGTCTGCACTCCAGTGCTAACGCCGCGAAGGAAATGAAGGGAGCACTGACCGTCCGCAGCGATGGACTTGGCACTGGTGCCTCTTTTATGCTCGAACTTCCCGCCGCCATCACCGCCGAATCCTCCTCCACCGCCGCCTGAGTGGTTACCCAATAGCGGCCTCTTTGGTGAGTTCGATCGCGAGATTGCGGCATCCCTTCATGTCGGTCTTGCCAGTTCCCAGTATCGGAATCTTCTCCACCTGCCGCACAATCTTCGGGATCCAGAGGTTGGGCAGTCCGTTTTCCAGCAGCTTTGCGCGCAATTGTTCCGCCGTTATCTCACGGGTGGTCAGCAGCACCATGGCTTCACCCTTCACCGCATCGGGCACGCCTGTCACGACGGCGATCGGACCGTCGCCGGATTCCCATCCAAAGGCATCAATGATGCGCTGCTCGACCGTACCATGGGGCACCATCTCTCCGCCAATCTTGGAAAAACGCGAGAGCCGGCCTTCGATAAAGAGAAACCCGTCGTCGTCGAACCGGCCCAGGTCCCCGGTGACAAACCAGCCGTCTTTGAGCGCGGCGGCGGTCTTTTCCCGGTCCTTCAGGTAGCCGGCGAAAACGTTCGCCCCACGCAACCAGACCATGCCCGTCGAGGTCATCGACAACTCCTGATTGGTGTCCGGATCCATGATGCGCGCGGACATTCCCGGCATCAGGCGGCCGACGGACCCGGATTTCTTGCCCAGTTGCGGGCCGGCGACCGCGGTCGTTATCGCCGGATGATGCTGGTTGATGTTCGACGCGGGAGTGGTCTCGGTCAGGCCATAACCCTGCAGTATCTCGATGCCGAAACTGGCGAGAAATCCGTCGTAGAGGTCCGGCGGCAGTTTTTCCGCACCGGTGACGACGAGCAGCAATGATTTCAGCTCCTCCTTGGTTGCCTTCTTCAGGAACGGCCGGATGAAGGTCGGCGCCGCGACCATGACGGTGGCCTGCTCCTGTTGGATGGCCTCGACGATCTTCCGGGTGTCAAGCGGACTGGGCAGGGTTACCACCCGACACCCGCGCAACAACGGGTACCACAGCGTGACCGTGAACCCCATCGAATGGAAAAGGGGCAGGCAACCGATCATCACGGCGGAGTCGGGCAGAATGGAGAGCGAGGAAATCTGCGCGCAGTTGGCCAGCAGGTTGCGATGCGAGAGCACTACCCCCTTGGGCTCGCCGGCGCTGCCACTCGTGAAAAGCAGGCCGGCCTCGCTGCGGTCGCCCTCGCGAGGCAGACCAAGCAAGTCGGCCATCCACTGGTTCGGCAGCAGCCAGGCGGCGAGCAGCCAGGGCAGGATCGACCGCTTTCCTCCCATCGCGGCAAGTTCCTCCTTCAGATCGAGTGTGTTTTCGGGAAACGGGAAATTCGGGACCTTGGCCCGCATCGCATCCGCCGTGATGACCGTTTTGACCTCACTGATGCGCAGACTGGCCTCGACGGCCGCCCGGCCGATGGTGAAGTTGAGATTGACGGGGGTTTTCCCGGCACAGATGACCGCCAAATTCGCGACATGGGCTCCTATCCCAGGGGGAAGCACGATGCCCACGCGTTGTTCCGGAATATTCCTCCTGATGCGCCGGGACAGCGCTGAGGCGGCGGCGAGCAACTGCCCCGAGGACAAGCTTCGACGCTCGGCCGTGCGGTCCACGATAGCCTGGTGCCACGGGCGCTTGGCGAGCGAGCGCACGATTTCACGGGCCAGATGCCGGCGCAACACCGGGCGTTCCTGAAAGGCCTCCTGCCCCAAATCGAGGAGCGCACAACGTGCTGCTTCGTGTCCCGCCTGATTGTAGGGCATTGGCCGGCCGAAAATCACACAGACATGCGTCGGCATCAAACGGGGGGATTTCCAGAGGTACTTGTTGCCGGCAAAAGAAAAGACGGAGCCCCACAATCCGTCGACGGCGGCCGGCACCACCGGTGCGCGCGCCTGTCGCGCCATCGATTCAAATCCGCGTTTGATCTCCATCAGCTGGCCCGTGCGCGAAATGGCGCCTTCGGGGAAAACACACACCAGCTCCCCCCGCTGCATGGCTTCGACCGCCAGCCGGATGCCCTTCAACGGTTTGTTGGGCGCGACGGGAATCACGCCGAGCGCACGAAAAAGGAAACGCACGGTCGGGCTGCGGGCGAAACCGGCAAACACGACAAACCGCAACGGCCGCGGTGAAGCGATCTGCAGCACCACCGGATCGACGTAGGAAAGATGATTGCACACCATGAGCGCGCTGCCCGAAGGCACGTTTTCTCCTCCTCGCGCTCTGACCCGGTAGAAGAGCGGGCCGATCAACCGCATCACCGTGCAGAGCGTCTGGTGCGGCAGATGCTTCAAACCAAATCCGACCATCAACACCGTCAGGCCAGCCAAGGCGAAGAGCTGAGTATCTGGATTCCAATTCAACGTATCCTGCGAGGCCGCGAGATAAAAGAGCCCGTTGGCTGCGAGTCCCGCGCTGCTGTCGAGCAAACCCACTGCTGCCAGGATGCGACCGCGCCGATGAGCTCCCGCCGTCTCCTGCAGGTACGCATAGAGCGGAACGAGGAAAAGCCCGGACGCAAAACCCGCGATGGCCAGCCAGCAATAGAAGCCGGCGCTGATCTTCCCGATCAGACCAAGCGCAACGAAAGCCACCAGCAACAGCACGCCACCGACCGGCGCCAATCCGAGCTCAATGCCTCGCCTGGAGAAAGCTCCGGCGGCCAGATTGCCGAGCACGGTTCCGGCGCCGGCAAACAGCAGCAGATAACTGGTCGAACTGCCCGATCCCACCCCGCCGTTGTGCAAATCGGCCCCCATTTGAATGAACAAAAGATAGAGATATCCGCCGACGCCGTAGAAAAACATGATCCCGAATGTGGCGCGAAGAAGTGGACGGTCCCGCCAAAGCTCCGAAACTTGGCGTGCATGCCGCCACAACAGGCCGATTTGGAACGGCTCGGTGGATTGAGCCTCGGTTTTTTGCACCAGTTGAAATATGGCCCAGGAAAGCGCGGACAGGCCGGTCAAGATCATCGCCGTGACCATCGCGCCATGCCAGGGATCGCCGCCGGCGCCCGTGCAGCGGTCAAACATCTGTCCGCCAGCCATCCCGCCAGCCAGCATCATGCCCACCGAGAGCATCTCCATGATGCCCACGTACCGGGATAGCTCCGTCGTCCCGACCAACTCGCGGAGAATTCCACGCTTGGCCGGGGCGAACGCGGTTGCCTGCAGCGCCAGCAATAGAAAACAACCGACCGCGCCCCACAAGGACCGGGCCCACAAGGCGCCGACGAGCAGCACCATGACGGCAAACTGCATGCCGAGTGTCACATTCAGGACCCGGCTCTTGGCAAACCGGTCATTGATCCAGCCGGCCAGCGGGGAGAAAAGCACGAATGGAGCGACCAGTAGACCGGCCAGGATGCTTCTCACGAGATCGACGTCCGTGCTTTTGAGCACCCCGGGAAACTGCGCCAGCGCAATGAGCATGAGCTTGGCCGCATTGTCGTTGAAGGTGACCTGCGCCTGGGCACCCAGCAAGGCGGTCACGGAAACACGGGGCGATTTCATTCGGGGAATGACAAAATTGTGCCGGCTCACCATTTCGGGCAAGCCTTCCTTGCGGACTGGTTTCGCTTTCGTTCGCCACCGTCGCTCCCGCCGGGATTGACGACTACAGCAACGGTTTGGGACGGTCGATCAGGCCGGGGTTCGCCAAGCCCGCAAATCACGGGCCAGTGATCCAAAGCCCTGCGGAAAATCGTTCTCCAGGCGCCGCAGGTCACCTTGGTGGCGACTCACCTCCTGAACCGCCCGACGGATTTCCAGTGGAAGCGGAGGACGCTCCGTTCCGTATACCCGCCACTTAAGCTCACGCCGCGTGTAAGGCGGCCGGCCAGCCCGCTGGCCGCTCACCCACGCCGCCTCCGTCACGGACGTATCGCGTCCACACAGATACCACGCTTCGATGGCCGGCACTGCCAGACCCACGGCCCGCAGCACCCGGTCGCGGCCGCGGGCGGGCGGAAGATTCTTGAGGGCCCGCCGGAATACGGCCCGCAGCCGGCAAATCCGGCAAAAGGGATGGTAGTATCCCGGGGCCTCGTGCTCCACCGTGTGCACGGGCGAGTCGTCCGAGTCCACCACCACCACCAGACCGTCAGCCTCGGTATTGAAATGCAGGTAGCGGAGGATTGACGGCAGCACCTGTTCAACCGAGGGCCAGCCGCGCGCGCGCAGCGACGCCTGGACCGTCACGAAAGGACCGCCCAGTATGTACTCTACGATCACCCGAAGGGCCGCCTCGTCCGCCGGCGATTCGCTGAGGATCGCCAGCTTCACCGCGAAAATTCCGCACTCCGCGTTAATTCATGCGGCCATGAGGCTCTCACCGTTGAATCAGCCATTTGCGTTCTTTGCTCCCATGTGTCGGTTATCCTCCCGGTACACCGCCCAGTATTCCGCTATACCACAAATCACCGAGGTTTGCCTCGCGCATGAGTTCGACGATATCGGCGCGCTCCGACAGCCGTTCAAAGGTGGCCGCGTTCCCTTGTTTGTTGGCCAGCACCACCTCTTCGGGATGCTCCTTGAAGAGTTCAAGCAGATAGGGCGAATGGGTCGTGGCTATGATCTGCACCGGCTGGCGTGACTCCTTGCCGCCAGCCGGATAACTGAGCTGATATAAGGCGTCGCGTACTTCGCGCAGCATTCGGGGATGCACGCCCCGGTCGGCTTCCTCCAGGCAGACGAGTCCCGGCGGTTCGGGTGTGCCCACCAGCGTGAGAACGGCCAGCAATGCCAGCGTTCCCTGGGAAAGATTTTCCGCCGGCACTTTCTCCGTGCTCCCGTTCAACCGGGCCAGCAACTCCACCCTGCCATCCCCGGCCTCCCGAAAGTCCAACCCGGCAAACTCCGGCATGATGCGGCAAAACTCCCCTTCCAGCCGGGCGAATGCTTCCGGGAACTGCTGGCGACGGGTTCCGAGCACGGCCGCCAGATTGCCCGCGTTCGAGGAGAGCTCAGCCGCCTCGGTCCCCTTGACGGGCATTGCCATTGCCGCCGCGTCAAAAAGATACGCCCGGATCGACTGCAAACGAGTACGCAGCTCGCCCCACAGACCTTCGCCCGCGATTCCCGGGGGATGGTCCACCATCAGTAGGTTGCAGACAAACGCGTCCGAATCGCAAGCGAGGGTCACCCGCACGTTCTGGAACGGGGCGTTGAAATGAAACTGGATTTGCGGCCCTTCCAGTGACTGGCGGCCCAGATCGTGAGCATGCACCACCGGCAAGGCAGACAGCATCCGCAGCCGGAGCAGAGCCTGGATCAGACTGGTTTTGCCACTCCCGTTTGGTCCGATGACGAGATTGAAGCGCTCAAGTCGCACCGCCGCCGAGCGCAACGCCTTGAAGTTCCGAAAATGGACCGCGGCGATCATGCCCCCACCTTGCCAACACCTGCACCAAACTCAAGTGGCGAGAACATCGCGGAACCTGCCCGGCCATCGTCAGTCCCATCATCCCGAAAAGTCAGATTCCCCTCCCTTCCCCGTGATGGACACCCCGAACGATTTCCTACTGGTCAAGTTGCCCGAGCCACTTAATCTGGCGGCAGGCCACCATCCTCGAATCTTCAGCCGCAATTAACCACCACGCATGCAGGAAGAATCCGGACCCCCCATGCCACCACCGGTCGGCAGCACTTGGGAGATGTTTCTGGCGGAGCAGGTACAGCATGGGCCGGCGGAAGTGGATCTCAGGACCCTGCGGCCGGGCGACCGGTTGGAGGTGGCCACAAAGAACACCTGCTATGAATTTGACTGGCGGGAAGATGGCAGCGTGCTTCTCCAGACCAGCCGGAAGGACCGGCCATGGGGGCCGGTGACGCTGGCCGGATGCGTCTTCCGCCGTTCGGGCATCCTGGCTTCTCATGTCCTGTTTCTTGGCGGGAAACTGGAGTTCCTTTCGTTGAGTTCACGCGTGCGCCACCGGACAACGATGATAATCTCCATTAGTCTGACCCGAGCGGAAGACCGCCAGGTCCTCGGCGGGCCACCCCGGTTCGACAGCGCGTGTTAGGGCACCGGACAACCCGGCGCCGATGCAGCCCTACTCCACCCGCACGATCACCGGGTCGTCGGGGTGCAGCGCAAATCACGCCAGCAGCCGGCCAAGGCAGCAAACGAAGGCCACCTACCGTCCGCAGTTCATTCGCCGGAAAGGGCGAAAGATCTGGCATTCGCTGTCTGGCGACCGCGCGCCATCCTTGCGGAAATGTTCAATGCGCGTGGTTGTGGCCTGCGGTTCCCGCGGCCCGGGCCGCCTGGTATTCGGTCGCAAGTTTCCGATCAAGATCGGCGGCGAGCTCCTCATAGTGGCTGAATTTCTCACTGTGCATTCCTCGTCCACCGGTCAGCGACCGCAATGCGGTGCCGTAGTGGTAGAGTTGCGCGGCTGGCACCTGCGCCCGGATGACCTGCAAGCGGCCGTTCACGTCCATGCCCAGAATCTTGCCGCGCCGGCTCGACAGATCGCCCACCACCCGGCCGACAAATTCTTCCGGCACCCTGATTTCCAATTCATGGATGGGCTCCAACAGACAGGGTCGGGCATTCTGGAAGGCCTCACGGAACGCAAAGTAGCCCGCAATCTGAAAGGCGATGTCCTTCGAATCAACCGGATGCATTTTGCCGCCATAGAAATCGACCTTCACGTCCGTGACGCGGAAACCGGCGTGGATGCCCTCCGTGCTGGCGGTCTTCACGCCTTTCTCCACCGACGGCACGAAGATGCGGTCCACATCCTGGCCCGCCAACGACTGGCCGAAAATGAGTCCGCTGTCCCTCGCCCCCGGCTCGATCCGGAGCCAGACCTCGGCAAACTGGCCGGCGCCCCCGGTCTGTTTCTTGTGCCGATAGCGGGCCTCGGCCTTGCCCCGGATGGTTTCGCGATACCGGATCTTCGGCGCCTCGAGCGACGCGTCGACCTTGTAGCGGCGTTTCAGCCGTTCAAACAGCACCTCGAGGTGCAATTCGCCCTGCGCCGCGATGATGAACTGATGGATTTCCGGATCAGTGTGATAGGTGAATGCCGGATCCTCCTCGTGCAATGCAGCCAGGCCGGCCGCCAGCTTCTCCTCGTCCCCGGCCGCGTTGAGCTTGAGCGCCGCCTGCGTGTACGGGGTCGGATAATTGACCTTGGGCAGCGCGATGGCATGGCGGGCATCACAAAGGGTGTTGCCGGTGTGCGTGTCCTTGAGCTTGACGGTGGCGCCGATATCCCCGGCGGTCAGCGCTTCCACCTGGGTGCGCAGCTTGCCATTGAGACGGTAGAGCTGCCCCACCCGCTCGGCGCACCGGCGCTCGCTGTTGTGCAGTTCCATGCCCGGTCGGATCGTTCCGGAATACACCCGGAAAAATGACAAATCCCCGCTCAAGGGGTCGGTGAGGGTCTTGAACACATAGGCCACGGGCTCGGCTCCATCCAGCCGGACGAGGCACGGCATCCCGCTGTCGCTCGTGACGGCACCGATGGTCTTTCGGTCGTCGGGCGACGAGCCATATTTGGCGACAAAATCCATGAGCCGCGCAACGCCCACGTTGGTTTCACCCGATGTGCAAAGCAGCGGCACAAAGACCTGCTGCTGCACCGCCGGGTGGATGCCCGCGCGCATTTCCTCCTCGGTGAGTCCGCCCGCTTCGAAAAACTTTTCCAGCAAACCGTTGTCGCTCTCGGCAATGTGCTCGATGAGGTCCTTGTGCAAGACGTCCACCTTTTCCTTCCAGACGCCGGCCGCCGGTTCCTCCTTGTATTTGCCCGACCGGTCGGACGCATAGCTGACCACCTCGCTGCGTAACACATCAAGCACCTGATGAAAACCCGGACCGGCGTCCAGGGGCACCTGCAGCGGGAATATCGCCGCGCCAAACCGAGTCCGAATATCCGCCACCAGCGCGTCGAAATCCACCTTTTCCCGATCGAGTCCGTTCACCACGATGATCTTGGGAATGCCGTAGTTGGAGGCATAGTCCCACATCAGCTCGGTACCGACGCCGATGCCATTGCTGGCGTTGATGACGATCAGGGCAAAATCGGCCACATTCAGGGCGTTGATGGCCTCGCTGCTGAAATCAAGGTAGCCGGGTGCATCGATAAAATTGAAACGCCGCCCCTGCCATTCGCAGTTGAGCGGCGTGCCGTGGATCGAGATGTGCCGGTGCTGCTCGCCCACGTGGTAATCGGACACCGTGGTGCCTTGGGCAATGGTGCCCATGCGGTTGACGGTGTTGCTGCACATGAGCATGGCCTCGGCCAGCATGGTCTTGCCGGATGTCGCGTGGCCCACGATGGCGAAGTTTCTGATGTCTCCCGGACGATGGCCATTCATTGATAGGGGTCTCCTGGGGTTGGACCCGGCCCGTCCTTCAGGTCGCGCCGGTAAGATCTTGGCGGGCAGCCTAGCCGCCCACCTGTCGGGGTAAAGCCCCATCCCGCCGCGTTTCTTGCCGGATTCTGCGCGTCAATTTACCCGCGACGCCAACGGCGTCTCCCGGTCGCCGGAAGAACGTCCCGCCCGACGGACATCCCGGACCCGTCCGCCGGCCGCCACCCGCCAATCAGGCCCGAATCTCAGTACGCTCCGCGGATATGCGCCGCGACTTCACGTTCATAGAAAGCCGCCAGCTTCCCGTGACGTTCCGTTCCGAGAGAAGCCAGAACCGAGGCCTGCGCGTTGGCCTGCGCCTGGGCGGGGCTCTTCGCTCCGGGAATGACCACGCTCACCGCATCGAAATCAAGGCACCAGCGCAGGGCCATCGCGGCCAGCGTCAGGCCGGCGGGCGCCAGGGGCTTGAGCGCGTCGGCCAGCTCCACGCCTTTTTCAAACGGCAGGCCGGCAAACGTCTCGCCCACGTTGAAACTCTGCCCGTCGCGGTTGAAATTGCGGTGGTCGTCCGCGGGAAATCTGGTCGCCTTCGTCATGCGCCCGCTGAGCAAGCCGCTCGCCAGCGGCAGCCGCACGATGAGCGCCACACCGCTCCGGCGCGCGGCGTCGAAAAGCGTGTGAATCGGCTTTTGCCGGAAGATGTTGAAAATGATCTGAAGCGCCGAGCAGCCGGGCTGCGCGCAACACCAGACGGCCTCATCCATCGCCTCAACGCTCGCGCCATACGCCTTGATCTTCCCTTCCCGTTTCAACTCGTCCAGCCAGCCGAACACCTCGCCGCGCTTCAACACTTCCGGCGGAATGCAGTGAAACTGGGTCAGATCCAATGCGTCGATCCCCAGCCGCCGCAACGAATCCTCGGTGTGCTGGCGGATGACCGTGCGGGTGAAGTTCGCCGGCCAGCCCGGATCTCCCCGACGCCCGAGCTTGGTGGCGACAAAGACTTTGTCGCGGGCCTTGGTCTCTTTGAGAAACCGCCCGATGAGGGTCTCACTCCGTCCGTCGCCGTAGACGTCCGCTGTGTCGAAGAAGTTCGTACCCGCCTCGTAGGCCGCGCGCAAAGTCGCCAGCGCGGTGTCGTCGGTCACCTCGCCCCAATTCCCGCCGATCTGCCAGCAGCCCAGACCCACCTCGCCCACCACCCGGCCCGTCTTGCCGAAAATCCGTGTGTTCATCGTCCAGGGAGTGTGCGGGTTGCCGCCGGCGCCGACAAGCCCAAGGTGCGGCGCGTCGTCAGTTGCCCGCCGCCGACAGGAGCGCGCCGATCTCGCGCAGGCGCTGCAAATGGGGCCCGGAAATCAGGCCGTCGCGATCCGGGGGCACATTGAGCAGATAATTCGCGTTTCGCTCATTGCAGGCCCGGAGCCGCGCCACCACCTCCGCGGCCGGCTGCAAATCTCCCGGATCCTTCGCTTCCCGCCAAAACCACCGGGCCCCCGTCTGGATGGTATCGCACACTTCGGCCGGCAGTTCATTGGTCGCCGGCGGGAGCGTCGTCTTCCATGGAAACTCGATGCTCACCACATCCGAGTCGCTCAGGCTGTGGGCGTTGTTGCCCAGCACCAGGCAATGCGGCTGGAGCGTTTTGAGATACGCCCGGATCTCAGGCCACTGGGGCGCCGTGTATTTGTTGTCGTATTGGTCGATCCACAGCAGATCAACGGGCCCATAGTTCGTCAGCAGCTCCGCCAGCTGTTTTTTCATGAAACCCGCGTAGTTGCCCGCCGCTTCCGGCGGCAGGCCGTGCAGGTTGGGCTCTCCCGGCGGCGGGGCATTTTTATGCGCGTCGTCCGCATAATCGCCCGGGAAGCAATAATAGAGGCCGACCTTCAGCCCGCGCGACCGGCAGGCAGTCACAAACTCTCGCACAATGTCCCCATGACCGTTCCGGAAGTTTTTGAATTTGGTGATGTCATGGGTTGTCACGGCGCTGTCGTAGAGCGCGATTCCTTCGGTGTGCTTCACGGTCAGCACCAGATAAGTCATTCCGGCGGCCTTGGCCGCGTCGGCCCATTGGCCGCAGTCGAGCTTCTTGGGCTTGAACAACGCGGGATCCTCGTAGCCCCCGGCCCAGTCGATGTCCGCAAAGGTGCCGAGGTTGAAATGGACGAACATCCCGAATCGCCACTTCATGAAATCCCTCTGCTCCGCGGACAGGGACGAATTCTGCGCGCCGATCGTCCCGGTTTCCACCGCCCGCATCCCGTTTGTCACCGGAAACACCAAGGTTGCCGCAAGCCAGAGAATGATTTTGCCGCGCAACAACGGTCTGGCCATGCCCCCAGACCGCCCCGGCCGGCCGGTTTGTCAAGATTCAAGACCCGACGTCCTTCGCTTGGTCCTGCGCCGGACCAGAAACCTCTGCGTCGCGTCGCTCATCGAGGCCGTGCGCGACCAGATCCGCACCGTCGATCTGAAACAGGTCAACCGCGTGCTCTTGCAACCCCACTGGAGAAAAAATTGCGATGCACCCCTCTGACCAAAAACAACCGGTACCATCGTGGACCCGCGAGCGAATCCGCGAAGCCAGAAAAGCCGATCTGGCCTCGCTCCTGGAAAAACGCGGGCACCGGCTCGTCGAGACCGGAGGCGGCAACTGCCTGGTGCCCGACTTCCCCGGCCTCATCGTGAAGGAAAGCTATTGGCGCTGGCCCGAACGAAACCAAAGCGGCAACGCCATCGATTTCCACGTGCAGGTTCTCGGCCGGTCCTTCCACGACGCCATGCGCGAACTGACCCGGCCGTAAACCGCCACTCCGGTTTCACCTCAACCGTCCGCGGCCATCGTATTACGACGGCCGCGCGGCTCAAAACCTTACGACCACATCGGTCGGAACACGTATGATGAGAAATCGGCGAAGCGAGAAATCCCCGCTCGCCTCGCAAGCGAATGTCCCTGTTCAACGCCAACCGGCCAATCCCATCGTAGCCTACGACCAGAGCGCAGCAATTTGGTCACAAAAGACCATGCCAGTCCGGCCAGACCCCGGAAATCCCTACGACGCCAATTCGGCAAATTTTACGATCAGAGAAAAATCGGTAACACCTATCTCAAGGACGTGCTCACGAGTCTCCCGCGCATGACCAACCAGGATGATCTATCCGCTCTGACTCCCGCCCGCTGGCAGCCAACGTCGTAACCGTCACCACTCTGACTGCCCCGGTCAGAAGCGTCACCATTACGACCCGTCAAGAGGTCCCAGGTCGGACGCTTACAGCTGGACGTGGCTTGTGTTAGGATTTCCGGGTACTGTCGATCACTGCATCCTTAACGGAGACCTCAATCACTGCTTTTTCCCCAGTCGCATTTGTGAACCTGTGGATCTGTCGGAAGACCACAAACTCATAGTCCTGCTTCGCCCCGCGCAACACGCCCAAGACCAAATAAACGCCCGGAACCTTCCAACGATAGACCCTAGCAGTTTTTGTGTCCCGGCCGACGATGGTGTCTTCGTCTTGCTGATTCCAAAAGAAGATGATGTTGTCCAGTTCGCCGAGGAAACGGCTGCCCAGCTTGAGATCAAATTTTTGGTTTAAGGTCTCATCACTGAGAACTTTCGTGGTCAAGCCGCCATTCTGCTCCTCGAACAATACGACATCCGACCACTCTTTAAAGATTTCAGAGATCGTACCCACCTGCTGGTGCGCCGAAGGATTCCTCAATGCATGATGTCCTCTCCGAAGAAACCCCTGCCCATTGCCAAAGGGATAACAGTGCTGCAATTCAAGCGCAATGAGCGGTCCAAAGTTTAACGGGTATAATAATTTCAACGATTGCTTGTCGAAATTCTCAGTGTAGAGGTGATACTCTGGCATACTTTTTTCCCCGGTATATGCCAGCACCGCAAATGGGGGTAAATCATCAGGCATCCAGACAAGCAGCTTCGGATCGCCAGTACCAAGGGCGGGCAACGCAGGGGCATCGTTCGCCAGTGCTTTTGATCCACAAAATGCAGCTATTGCGAAAACAATGGGCAGGGTTTTCATTCAATTCCAGGGTTATAAAATTATCTCGCATTAAAATAATTTGCCTGTCCTTGAGGCAGTAAATGTTGACCTCCGGTAGGCACGCCTCCCGCTTGAAGAATGGTGTCCGTGCTAAACACGCAATTGGTTGTGCAGCCTGGATTGAGTCCCGGCAAAGCGGACCAATATGGCAGGTTATTTTGATAAAGTGCAGACGCCAAGGCCGAGACGGGATCGGGGGGAGAAAAGGGGTCAGGTTTTAGGTTTTTCAGTGAGTGCACGGAGAAAGCGG
>JBBIHQ010000058.1:0-20130 GCA_037446975.1 Opitutia bacterium | reverse complement strand
CGGCGGGCGACTTCGTCCTCGTCCCAGCCGAGATAATGTCCGAGTTCGTGCAGGTAGGTGAGACGGACCTCGTCGCGGAAAACCGCATCGTCACCTTCCGCCAAGTCCCAGATATTGTCGAGAAAGAGCAGAATCTGGGGTGGCAGCGGATCGGCTTCGGCCAGTTCATCGCCGTGCCCGTGACCGACAAACAGGCCCAGGATATCCTCCTCAAACCCTTCCCGGAGGATGTCGTCGCTGGGGTGGGGTTCGTAGCAAACCGGCACTTCCGCGGCCGCCTCCCGGACGTCCGCAGGCAGCCGGCGCCGGGCGGCGGCCACCACTTCCTGGGCGAGAGAGGAGAGCCGGGCAAAGGTCATTTGGTGGGGCGCAACGGCGGCGGATCAGTGTGATGCCTCCCGCGACAGATCGAAGCGGTCCAGCTTTTCCCCGAGCCACCACACCACCGTGGCCAGTTCAAAGACCAGCAAGGCGCTGGCCAGAACCAGCGCGACGGTCAGGGCGACCGCGTTGCCGGTCAGCCAGCCGGTGATGAAATACGCGAATCCCCCGGCGGCCGCGGCCGGCAGGAGGGTTACGGCCAGCACCAGGATGAAACCGATCATGGCGATGATGCCCTGACCGATGTTTTCCACGCCTCCGCTTTGATGTTGGGTGGGCTTGGCCCAGGCGGGGAAGTAAAGCATCATGGCCAGCGGAATGGACATCATCAGCGCAATCAATGGCGGCACCAGCAATGCAACGCCCGCCGCGCCCCCGGCACCGCCGGCCAGCAAGCCGCGCAAGTGGGAGGGACCGCGGGTGGCTGCGCCCGCCATGACGGCGGCCAGGAGAAACAGCCATTCGATGAATGTCACCACCACGCTGGGCGTCAGCAGTTCGCCGGCAATGATCTGCCAGCCGGGCACGGGGTAGGCCTTGGTCATCTCCAACTGGTCGAGGATCACCACGGTGTTGCGGCGCATGAATATCGGGCCGAACAACAGCAGGTAGGTTCCGAGGGTCAGGGAGATGATCCCGATGAACTTGAGGTAGCCTTCATATTCCGGCGTCCGGCCCAGCCAGATCGTGACCACCACGATCGCGGCGGCGGAAACAAACCAGGTGCGCAGGCGGTAGAAGGGACCGAGTGCGATCAGGGATTTCCACAGGAAAGCAAGCGGGGTCCAGCCGCGGGCGAGAAGCGGGAAAGGGGCGGGGCGTTTTTTCTTCGGGGTGCGGGCACCATGCAGGCCGCCCTTGCGCATTGCCGCGACCATTTGCGCGCGCTTCGCCGCAAGTTCAATGGATGCCTCCTCAAAACCGACGGCGGAACGCATCACCCAGAGGTAGTGGGCCGCCAACAGCAACAGGGCCGGACCCGCGGCCCGCAGAAAGCCCGTCCAGTCCGCGGCAAGGTACGGGCGGATCAGCCAGCCGAACGGGGCCAGCAGCCAGCCCAGCGGCGGAAGCCGCAGCAGCGCGCTCGTCCAAGCCACATAATCCTCAGCCCGCTCGCCCACGGCCAAAGTCCGTGCCACCTCGCTCTGGCGGACCACCACCCACCAGGCTCCCGCGACCAGGAGCAACCCGCCGGTCAACACGAGCAGGCGCCGCCGCCAGGTCAGGCCGAGCTTGAGCAGGCGTTCCCGGGCAAACGATGTCGCGATGAAATGCAGGTTGAGGCACGACAGGATCAGCCACCAGCCCACCGCGTGCATCAATGCGCTGCCGCCGAGGACCGCGCCCCGCCGGAAGACGAATGACAGGATAAACGCGCCAAAGAGAATCCCCACCTGGGAGCGCAGGAGCTTGTAGTGCAAAAGGCCGCGACGGGACAAAGGGGCGGGAAAGAGAAAGGCCGTCTCCGCTTCCGTGAAGTTGATCGCTCCGCGGTCCCGGCCGAAAATCCAGCCGAGCAGCACAATCACGAACAAGGCGGCGGCGCCGAAAGGCACATAGGCATCCGAACTGCCCGGGATGAAACTCCCCAGCGCCGCGGGCGCGCCGCGGTGGCGAAACACGCCGCCGAAGACAAAGAAATAGAAATAGGCGATGCCGGCCAGGGCGCCGAAGAGATATTTCGGCTGGCGCAGCCGGCGCAACCGCTGGCGCAGGCTGTTTCGCAGCGACGTGACCGTCAGGTAAAATAGGGCGGCAAACACGGCTCCGGATCAAACAAGCGGGGGTGCCGGCTCGACCAGGGGCGGTTCCTCGGTCGCGCGGAAAAATACGTCCTCCAGGCTGGCGTCCGGATGCACGGCAAAACGCGTGCGGATGTCGGCGATCGAGCCGTCGGCGATCTTCTCCCCGGTCTTGAGAATGAGCACATGCGTGCATACCTCCTCCAACAGGGTCAGCAGATGGGAGCTGAGAATGAGCGCCGCGCCCTCCCGGCCCAGCCGGCGCATCGTCTCCTTCATCCGGCGGATGCCGCCGGGATCGAGGCCGGTGAGCGGCTCGTCGAAGAAAATGACCTTGGGCGAATGCAGCAGCCCGCAGGCGATCACCAGCTTCTGCTTCATGCCGCGCGAGAGTTCGCCCGGGAGCAGGTCCCTTTTGTCGGCCATCTCCAATTCGGCCAGCAAGGGCTCGGCCCGTTGCGGCCAGTCGGCCACCCGGTAGATCCGGGCGACGAAATTGAGATGCTGCTCCACGGTGAGGTGGTCAAAGAGCTTTGGTTCATCGGGGAGAAAGGCGAGCTGCTGCTTGGCGGCCACCGGATCGGTGGCGAAATCGACTCCGCCGATCCGCACGGTGCCGAGCGTGGGCGGGATGATGCCCGCGGCACAGCGCAGGGTGGTGGTCTTGCCGGCGCCGTTGGGCCCGACCAAGCCGACGATTTCCCCCGGTCGCACCGTGAAGGAGAGGTCGCGCACCGCGGTGAATTCGCCGTAGCGTTTGGTCAGGCCGTTGACTTCGATCATGGGCGCGCACTGTGGGTGAAACGGCCCCGGGAGTAAAGCGGCGCTTGGACGGCGAACGAAGGCGGCTGGTTACAGCCGCCGGCAGATTTTTTCGTTCCGGCGGCCGGGAAAGATGAAACCTCGGGCGCCGCGTCGCGTCGTAACGCTGACAGACAAGCAACCTCTTCCATGAAAAACTCCCCCCCATTTCTCCTGGTGCTGGCCGGCCTGACGCTGCTGACCGCTCCCATCCTGCGGGCCGATGAACCGGCGTCACCGCCGGCGGACAATTCCAACCGCCGTTCGGACCGGCGCGAAGGGATGCACGACCGCCTCCAGCAAGCCCTCAAGGAACTGGATCTCACGGCCGATCAGAAGGCGAAGACCGAGGCCATCTTCAAACAGAGCGGTGAGCAGCGCCAAGTCATCTTCGCCGACACTTCGCTGGGCGACGAGCAGAGGCGGGCGAAAATGAGGGAACTGCGCAAGAGCACCATGGACCAGGTGCAGGCATTGCTGACGCCCGAGCAGCAGACCAAATTGAACGAACTGCGGGCGAAGCACGGCCGGCACGGCGATCAACCGCCGGCTGAAAAACCCCCGGGCCAGTAAACCATTTCTGCTATAGGGTAGCAGTGTGTGCAAATGATAAGCGCCGCGGCGTGGGGCCGCGGCGCTTTTTTTGTAACGGCGGAACATCGCGGCCGTCATTGTTCGCAACTACAATCAGTATGAAAACCAAGACCCCAGTTATAATCGGCACTGTATTCGGACTCGCACTGTTGGCCGGCCTTTCGCTCGCCGACACGACCAGCGCAGTCCCGCCGCCGGCTCCGGCCGCCGCGCCGGCTCCCGCTCCCGTCGGCCCGCCTGGTGGCATGCGCTCCCGCATGGCCGAGAAGCTCGGCCTGAGCACCGACCAACAGAAAGCCATCGACGACCTCCGGACCAAACAGCACGCCGAATTGCAGGCGCTCAAGGCCGACCAGACGCTTGCGCCCGAAGCCCGGCGGGACAAGGCCCAGGCCATCATCGAGAGCTTCCGCGCGCAGATGCGCGCCGTGCTCACGCCCGAGCAGCAGCAGAAGGTGAGCGACTGGCGCCAGCACATGAGGGATCATGCCGGCCGGTTTGCCGGCGGCCGTGAAGGCCGGCGCGGACCGGCGATGCAGCCGGGGCGTCCCGCCGATCCGCTCGCCATCATCGCGATGGGCGACCGCATCAAGGACCGCATCGCGGAGAAGCTGCAACTCACCGATGAGCAGCGTGACAAGTTGGAACACCTCGGCCGGGCCTATCGCGCCCAGCAACGCGAGGCGGCCAAGAAACATCTTGAGGAAATGCGGGCCGTGTTGACGCCGGAACAGCAGCAGAAGATGGACGAGCTGAAGCAGCATTTCCGCCACGGTCCGGCGGGCGACCGGCCACCTTTCCTCGGCATGAGTGACACGCCCGGTGACGAGCCGGACGACGCGGCGGGTATGGCCCCCAATCCACCCGAGAAGATCTGAAGTCGCGTTTCTGGCAGGTTTGGCGCCGCCACCCACCGAGGCTGGCGGCGCTTTTATTTTTGGACAACGCCAGCCCGCCGGCGCACGCTGCCCGGCCATGGGCAAAAGACAGGTCATGGTGGCCGGAGGCGGGGCGGCGGGATATTTCGCGGCGATCGCTTGTGCCGGGGCGGATCCCACCGCGGTGGTCACGATCTACGAGGCCACGGCGCATCCGCTGGCCAAGGTGAAGGTTTCGGGCGGCGGCCGCTGCAACGTCACGCATGCCTGCTTCGAGCCGCGCGAACTGGTGCGGCACTATCCGCGCGGCGGGCGCGAGTTGCTCGGGGCCTTTCACCGCTGGCAGCCGCGCGACACGGTGGAGTGGTTTGAACAGCGGGGCGTCGCCCTCAAAGCCGAGGCGGATGGCCGGATGTTTCCCGTCACGGATGATTCGCAGACCATTGTGGACGGCCTGCAGATCGCTGCGGCAAAAGCCGGGGTGCGGCTGGTCGTGGGGACGGGAATCAAACAGGTGAAGCCGGCTGCAGGCGCCACCGGGAATTTTCTGGTTACGCTGACTTCGGGCGAAACGGCCACGTGCGACCGGTTGCTGCTGGCGACCGGGGGCAACCGGACCAATACGGGCTTCGAGATTGCGCGGCAATCCGGACACACCATCGAACCACCGGTGCCGTCGCTCTTCACCTTCAAGATTGATGATCCGCGGCTGCTGGGCCTGCCGGGCCTGTCCGTGGGGGAGGCGGTGACCACGGTGCCGGGCACCGCGTTGAAGGAGCGCGGGCCGCTGCTGGTCACGCATTGGGGACTGAGCGGGCCCGCGATCCTCAAGCTTTCGGCGTGGGGCGCGCGCGTCCTGCACGACTGCAACTACCGGTTCAAGCTGCTGGTCAACTGGGCGCCGCAATTTGACGCCGGATCGCTGCGGGCCGAACTGGAGAAGGCGCGCACCTCCGGGGCGAGAAAACAAGTGGTCAACTGGTGCCCGCTCGGCCTGCCGCTCCGCTTGTGGGAGAAACTGGCGGGAGCGGCGGGCCTCCGGTCCGACGCGGTCTGGGCCGGTTTGTCGGGCGCCGCTTTGCGCGCGCTGGCCGGGCAGGTCGGCGCGACCGAATTCGCCGTGTCGGGCAAGAGCATGTTCAAGGAGGAGTTCGTCACCTGTGGCGGCGTGCGGCTGAGCGAGGTGGATTTCAAGACCATGGAGAGCCGCCTCGCGCCGGGGCTGCATTTTGCGGGCGAGGTGCTGGACATCGACGGTCTCACCGGCGGATTCAACTTCCAGGCGGCCTGGACCAGCGGCTGGGTGGCCGGCCGGGCCATGGCCGGGAAAGCAGATGGCCGGGACGGGAAGACCGGGAATAAATCCGGCTAAGTTTGCAGCTGCTTCGCGCGCTGATCTCTGTCCTCCTGCCCCGCCATGATGTCGTACGGCCAGCTCTTCTTCACGATTGTGCCGGTGTTCGCGTTGATCGCGCTTGGGGCCGGGCTGCGGCACTGGCAGATCATCACCGAGGCGGCCGAGGACAGCCTGTTCAACCTCGTGGTGAAGGTCACCTATCCGTGCTTCATCTTTGAATCGGTGGCGGCCAATTCCGCCCTGCACCAGCCCGGCAACCTGTTGCTGCCTTCGCTGCTCGGATTCGGGCTGACCCTGGTTTCGATGGTCGTCGGCTGGTACGCAGCGAAGTCGCTCGGGCTCACCCTGGGTCATGGATTGCGGACTTTCGCGCTCGCCGTGGGCCTGACCAATTACGGTTATCTGCCCTTGCCGCTGATGGACGCCATGTTCGGGCCGGACAGCCGCGCGGTGCTGCTGGTCCATAATGTCGGCGTGGAGGCGGCGCTGTGGACCGGCGGCATCTTGGTGGTCAGCGGACTCTCCCCGCGGGACGGCTGGCGGAACCTGCTGAACCCGCCCATCATCTCACTCGTGGTGGCGGTCATCGGCAACCTGACCGGCCTGGCCGCGCACGTGCCTTCCGCCGCGATGACCCTGGTGCACGGGCTGGCGCTGTGCGCGATCCCATTGGGTTTGATCATGACCGGGGTCAGCATCCAGCCGCATCTCAACGACCCGCGGCAGCTGGTGAACACCCGCGTGACGCTCATCGCGTGGCTGCTGCGGCTGGGCGTGCTGCCGTGGGTGTTTTTGCTTGCGGCCCGTTACGTACCGTGCCCGGTCGAACTGAAACGGGTTCTCGTGGTGCAGGCGGCCATGCCGTCCGCGGTCATTTCGATCATCATCGCGCGGGTCTATGGCGGGCAGCCGCTGGTCGCGGTGCAGATCATTCTGGGCACGACAGCGCTGGCCTTGTTCACGATCCCTTTCTGGATTCGCTTCGGGTTGGTCTTCGCGGGTTTGGTGCCGTGAGGGATCACGACGCCCGCTCCGGAAGTTTCCCGGCATAAAGCGCTGGAATAAACTCCGCCGTTGCCCATCTTTTCCGTCATGCGACGGCTCGTTCTCTTGCTGCTTTTTTCCCTCGTGGCCCGACTGGGCGGAGCGGAACTGCCCTTGGAAAGGGAGGTGGCCGGTCTCGTGGCGGGACCACAGGTGACCGTCGTGCATTTCTGGGCGCCGTGGTGTCCGAACTGCCGGGCCGAGATGGGCCGCGACAACGGCTGGGCGAAATTCATCGCGACCAATCCCGGGGTGAAGGTCATCTTCATCAACATCTGGCACCAGGATCAGGATCCGCGGCCGCGGCTCGAGGCGGCGGGGCTGGGCGGGCAGCCCAATCTTGTGCTGCTCAATCACCCCAATCCCTCGCGGCTTGCCGCGGACCGGCTCACCACCTTCCTCGGGCTGCCGGTAAGCTGGATCCCGACGACCTGGGTCTATCGCGACGGCAAGCTGCGCGTGGCCTTCAACTACGGCGAGATCCGTTTCCCCGTGCTGCAGCAGATGGTGGACGACGCCCGCAACGAATGGGCGCATTGATATTTCTCAGGCCCGGACCCCAATTCCTAAACCCCAGATCCGAACTCCGTTCCCACCCATGACCGCCAAACTCAACTGGGGTGTTCTCACCACGGGCGTGATCGCCCGGAAATTCGTCACCGACCTGCGGCAGTCGCGCACCGGCCGGTTTACCGCCGTCGGAGCGCGCCAGCTGCCGGAGGCGGAGAAATTTGCGCGGGAATTCGGCGGAGCCCGGGCTCACGGTGGCTACGAGGCGCTGCTGGCCGATCCGGAAGTGCAGGCCGTCTACCTCGGCACGCCGCACCCGCTGCACGAGAAGTGGGCCGTCAAGGCGGCGGAAGCCGGCAAGCACATCCTGTGTGAGAAGCCGCTCGCGCTCGACCTGGCCGGTGCGCTGCGCATCATCGCGGCGGCGCGCCAGCACGGCGTGCTGCTCATGGAAGCCTTCATGTATCGCTGCCACCCGCAGACGCTGAAGCTGGTCGAGCTGGTGCGCAGCGGCGCCATTGGCGAGGTGCGACTGATCCGGGCGTCGTTCAACGTCATTTGCGGATTCGACCCGGAGCACCGGATGTTCAAGCGGGCGCTGGGTGGCGGGGCGATTCTTGATCTCGGGTGTTATCCGGTTTCATTCGCCCGGTTGATCGCCGGGGCGGCGCTGGACCGGCCGTTCGCCAATCCCGAGGAATTCCATGCGACCGGCCGGGTGAATCCCGTGACGCACACGGACGAATACGCCGCGGCCGTGGCGAGATTTCCCGGTGACATCATGGCCGAACTCTCGTGCGGCTCGACCGTCGTGCATGATGTCTCCGCCCGGATCCACGGGACGAAGGGCTGGCTCGAAGTGCCGGAGCCGTTCACCACCGGTTTGCTGGGCAAGGAGGAGAGCATTTATCTCCACCGTTCCGGTTCGGCCCAGCCGGAGAGGATCGCCATCGCGAGTCCCGGCATGGGACTGTATGCCTACGAGGCCGACGCCGTCGCCGCGGCGCTGGCCCACGGCGCGCGCGAGGTGCCGCAGATGACCTGGGCCGATACCGTCGGCAACATGACGACCCTTGATGCCTGGGTGGCGGCGGCCGGGGTGAGCTACGAAGGGGTGTAGGCATCGGCAGCAACCGGGCGGGGCGGGTCACACCTGGCAACGACGTCGCGGCTCATCGCCGTCCCGCCGCCACTGGCCGCGCCGCGCTTGCGGTTGCCGGACAACCCGTGCAATTTCCGCGCAACATGAAATTCCGTTCGCTCCTTTCCGGTCTTGCCGCCGCCGCATCGCTGGCCGCCGGCCTGACGGCCGCGCCCACCCCCGAACAGATCGCCGCCGAATCGGCCAGGGCCAACGCCTTCTTCGAGCGCGCCTTCGCCGAATCGATCGCGCGCCACCCGATGACCATGACCCAGCTGGGCATGAAGACCGACTATGACAAATGGGACGATTTCTCGGAAGCCGGCGGGGCGGAAGACCTGGCTCTGGTCAGCCGCCAACTCGGCGAGTTGGAGCGCACGATCAACTTCGCGGCGCTCGACGAGCAGGCGAAGGTCAGCTACCGGATGTTCGTCCGCCAGTCCGACGAAACGATCGAGAGCTGGCGGTGGCGTTACCACGGCTACACTTTCGACCAGATCAACGGCCTGCAATCGATCCTGCCGGCGTTTTTGATCAGCTATCACACCGTCGACAATGTCTCGGACGCCCGGGCCTACGTGGCCCGCCTGAACGGCATGGCGCCCGCGATCGACCAGCTCATCGGGCATGCGCGGGAGAGCCAGGCGAGGGGGATTTTGCCACCGAGGTTCGTTTACCCCGTGGTCATCGAGGCGTGCCAGGGCGTGATCAAGGGCGAGCCGTTCGACAATTCCGGCAAGAAGAGCGCATTGCTTGAGGACATCGCCGGCAAGGTGGCTGCGCTCAAGGACGCGGATGCCGCCACGAAGACGCAGCTCATCGGGGAAGCGCGGTCCGCGCTGCTGGCGGCCGTGAAACCCGCCTTTGAAAAAATCATCGCGCTGGAGAAGGCGCAGGAGAAGGTCGCCACGACGGATGATGGCGTCTGGAAGCTGCCGGACGGCGGGGAGTATTACAGCTACCGGCTGCGCGAGAATACGACGACGAACCTTACCGCCGACGAGATCCATGAACTCGGCCGGCGCGAAGTCGCGCGCATCCAGCGCGAGATGGAGGTGATCAAGGCGAAACTGGGCTTCCAGGGGGACCTGCCGGCCTTTTTCAAGTTCATGCGCGAGGATCCGAAGTTCTCCTATCCCAACACGCCGGAGGGGAGGGCCACCTACTTTAATGGTGCCCGCGAGATCATCGACCAGATGCGCGCCCGGCTCGACGAGTTTTTCGGCGTCAAACCGAAGGCCCGGCTGGTCGTGAAGGAAGTGGAGCCGTTCCGCGCCGAAGGCTCGGCGGCGGCATTCTACGAACAGCCGTCGGCGGACGGCGCGCGTCCGGGCACCTATTATGTCAACACTTTCGAGATGAAGGGCCTCCCGATCTGGGAAATGGAGACGTTGGCGCACCACGAGGCCATCCCGGGCCACCACATGCAGATCGCCATCGCGCAAGAGCTCGAGGGCATGCCGCGTTTCCGCAAGTTCAGCCCGGGCTACAACGCCTACGTCGAGGGCTGGGCGCTCTATGCCGAGTATTTCCCCAAGGAATTCGGCTTCTACCGCGATCCCGTGCAGGACTTCGGCCGGCTCGCCGACGAACTGCTGCGCGCTGCCCGCCTGGTGGTCGACACCGGGATCCACGCGAAACACTGGACGCGCCAGCAGGTGGTGGACTACATGCGCGCCAATACTCCCGACAGCGAGCGTGACATCGACACCGAAAGCAGCCGCTACGTCGTCTGGCCGGGACAGGCCTGCGCCTACAAGATCGGCATGCTCAAGATACTCGAGCTGCGCGCGCTGGCGAAAAAGGAGCTCGGCCCAAAGTTTGACCTTCGCGCCTTCCACGACCTCGTGCTGCAGGACGGCGCCGTGCCGTTGGACATCCTCGGGGAAAACGTGAAGGCCTGGATTAAGCAGTCGAAAGGGTGAGCCCTTCGGACGAGCGGTAGGCAGAATCGCGGTTCCGCCCGGCGATTATTTCAAACCCAGCTCGCGTTCGAGCCACGCCACGCGATCGGCCGCCACCTCGGTGGTGTGCAGATCGTGGCCGGCGGCATAGGTGGTCATCTGCTTGCGGACGCCGGCTGCGGCGTAAGTTTCGGCGGCCTGGGCGGCGCTGACGTATTCATCCTTGTTTGCGAACTGGAAAAAAACCGGGGCCGGAGCGAGGCGCGACACAAAGTTGACCGGGTCGAGCGGCGCGATCTGCGCCTTGTAGGCTTCGAGATCCTTCGGCTGGTGCGCGAAGAGGGCCCAGTCGATGAAATGCGGGACGCCGGCCATGAAAACGTAGGTCTTGGCGCGCCGGTCCAAGCCGCCCGCGATCATGCCATACATCGCGCCAAAATCATGACCGACGTAGGCGACGCGCTGCGGATCCACGCCGGGCTGGGCGAGGAGCAGATCCATGGCCCGGCGCAGTTCAGTCACCTGCCGCACGGAATGGTCGAAATCCTCCTCGGGCACGCGCTGACCATACCACTTGGGCTTCGCCCACATCGTGTCGACGAGCAGCGAGACCACGCCGCGGCCGGCCAGCGTCACAGCCTCGGCGAGGAATTCCGTACGGTTGGTGGTGGCCGGTTCGCCGAGCCAGTGGACATAGAGTATGGCGGCATGAGGGCCGGGTCCGGCGGGCGTCACGAGATAGGCGTTGATCGGGTCCTTGACCCCGACGAAAGTCAGATCATGCACGACGGCCGGACCGCGCGTTTCCGCGCCTGCTTCGTGAACGGCGAGCGGGGCCGACCGGTCGTAGTCGAACAGGCCGGTCAGGCCGGCCGCCGGAATGGAATCGGCGGCGAAAATCCGGCTACCGGCGAGCAGAGCAAGGAGCAGGACGGAGTTTGCAGTACGCATGGTAAACGACTGGAGCCATCGGGCCGGGGAGGCAAGCCGGACGAGTTAACCCGAGATCCGCCGGAGATTGTCGCACACGAGGGCGGCGGCCACTGCGGCATTGAGCGACTCGGCCCGGCCGAGTCGCGGGATCGTCACCCGCTGGGTGACCAGCCTTTGCACCGCCGGCGAAAGCCCGCGACCTTCGTTGCCGACGACAATCACGGCCTCGCCCAGCGGTTGCAGCGTGTGCACGTCATCGCCAACCAGGTCGCATCCCAGCACCGGCGCCTTGCAGTCCGCGAGCGCCTCCGCGAGCGCCCGGGTGTGCACCACCACGCGGGCGAAGGAGCCCATGCTGGCGTTGATCACCTTCTGGGAAAACAAATCGGCGCAGTCCGGCGACAACACCACGCGGTCAAGGGCGAACCAGTCGGCGATCCGCAGCAGCGTGCCGACGTTGCCCGGGTCCTGAATGCCGTCGAGCGCGAGGGTCAGGCCGCGGTTCAGGGCACCGGCGCCAAGGGGCGCCCGGATGATCTTCCCCACGGCCAGCACCGTGGACGGAGTGGGAAAATGGCTGACCCGAGCCATTTCGTCGTCGGTGATTCTTGCGATTTTAGGGCAGGGCGAACCGTCCCCGGTGAGCCGCGGCTCGGCAGGACGACCCGCCCCATCTTCCCACTCGGTCGTCGCGTAGATTTCCAGCACCGGATAGTCGGCGGCGAGCAGTTCGCCGACGACCTTCTCCCCCTCGATGACAAACAGCCCGGCTTCCTCGCGGTTTTTCTTTTCGCGCAGACCGCGCAGGCGGACGACTTCGGCTTTGGTCAGCGGCATCCGGGCGAGCAGAACAGCCGCCTTGGCGTTTGGCAAACGCAGAGGGAGCCGCCCGGGCCAGGCTCAATCGCGACGGCCTTATCTTCCGGCGGCGGCGAGCTCGGCCCGCGCCGCGGCGAGGTCGGCTTGGAACTCCGGGCGGCGCAGAAAGTCACGGGCCAGTTCCTGGCCCAGCACCCGGCCGGCATAGATGTCGGTCGGGTAATGCACACCGCCCTGCACCCGCAGCCAGCCGGTTTCGCGCCCCTTGGCCAGAATCGCCTCGCGCTTGGCGGGGAAGAGTTCGGCGAGCAGCAGGGTGAAGACGGTGCCGCGCGTGGAGTGCCCGCTCGGATAGCTGTAGTGCGTTGGGCTTTCGTGTTCGATGGAATGGGGAAATCGCGCCGGGACGAGGTGGTAGGGGCGTGGCCGCTTCCAGAAGTTCTTCGCGTGGTCCGTCACGGTTTTAGTTTCGGCCTCGACCTGCTTGAACAGGGCCTCGGTCTTGGGAAACTTTCCCGGGACAAACCATGGGCCAATCGCGGGGGCGTAGTGAAAGATCGTCAGCTTGTTTTCTTCCTTTCCCAACGCGATTTCGGCGGGGGTGGCGCCGGCATACACCGTGGAGGTTTCGGCCAGGTCGGATTTTTCCTCCGCGGAACCGGCGGCGGGCGGCGGAGCAAGCAGGGCGATGGCATCGGGCTCGCCGGCGGGCAGGTAGGCGGCCGGAAGGCGCGCGGCCAGCGCCAGAATCAGCGCGACGAGGCTGGGGCATGCGAACAGGTGGAATGATTTCATGGGCGGCGAGATTTGCGGCGAACAGGCAATTGAAAGGGGCGGGGAATTTCAATCACCCATGAAAATTTCGCACGCCAATCCGGACAAGCGGGCAATGGACACTATTGTTGCGGTCCGGTTAAATTGCGGTGTCGCGCGAGTGACAGCGGCTGGCGGCGTCGGCTTTGTTAAGAACAGGCAACGGGGATGCTCGCGGGTTGACGGTTTCAAAATGCTCAACCGGAATCGCGCCTTGTTCTTTGTCCAGTGTGTGTGTTGCGGCCCGGTTTTCCGACGGAGACCGGGCCGCCGCTTTTTTGGGTGGTTTCCAGAACGACTCCGTCAAGACCGGCAACACACCCCGGCGCTGCACGCCACCCTCTTGATAGGGGTTTTTAAACAGCGTTGGCAAAGATCCCCTCCGGCTTGTCCGCCATAGCCTTGGCGACGGCGGAAGAGGGGTGCCCGAAGGGCGGGGTGTGGTTTTTGCGGGCTTTCCAAAAGCCGCGAGAATGCTACCGTAAACGCATGAAACACCGCCTGCTGCCCGTGGTCCTTGCGTTGTTCTGCTCTGTGCTGCTGGTTTCACCCGTGTGGGCGGCAACCGCCCAGAAACCCGCGCCCAAGGCCGCCACCCCCGGTATCGAACTGGCCACCATGGCCTCACAGGTGACGGGCATCGCCATCTCGCCGCTGCTGGGCGTCAGCACGGTCGGGGCCTACCAGTGGTTCAAGGCGCACACGCCCGAGGAAAAGGCCAGGTTGCCGTGGTTTGCGCAGTGGACCTTCTGGCTGCCGGCGCTGCTGCTGGTGGGCGCCTGCGCCTTCAAGGACTCGTTTGCCGCGATGGTGCCGCCGGGCTTGAAGAAACCCTTCGATATTGCCGAGACGGTGGAGAACAAAGTCAGCGGACTTGTCGCCGCGGGCGCGGTGGTTCCGTCGCTGGTGGCGGTCGCCTCCAAGGTGATGTCGGGTTCCGCCGGACTGGACCACCACACGGTGGTGGTCGGCGGTCTGGGCATGATCCAACTCGGCGCGATGGATTTCTCGTGGGTGCTGACCATTCTCATGGTGCCGCTTTCGATCGCGGTGTTCGCGGTCGTGTGGGTCGTGGGTCACGCCATCAACGTGCTCATCCTGCTCAGCCCGTGGGGCGGCGTGGACACCGTGCTGAAGGCCATGCGCACCAGCGTGCTCTCGCTCGTGGCCGCCACGGCCTACATCGATCCGGTGGTCGGGGCGACGATTTCCGTCGTCATCATCCTGCTCGCCTACCTGATGGCCGGCTGGGCGTTCCGGCTGATGGTGTTCGGTTCGGAGTTCACGTGGGATTTCTTCACGCTCCGCCACCGTCGTTTCCAGCTGCTTGCAGACGGCAACAAGCTTTTCACCGGGCGGGAAATCTCCAAAGTACCGATGCGCACCTACGGCCGGCTTTATCAAGCCGGGGGGAAACTGCTCTTCAGGTTCCGGCCGTGGCTCGTGCTGCCCGAGCGCACAATCGAGGTGCCGCTCGACGGCCTCGTGGTCGGCAAGGGCGTGTTCTTCTCCGAGGTGCTCGGCTTCGACAAATCAGCGGACAAAAACCGCACGCTGCTGCTGCTGCCGCCGCGCTACCTCGGCCACGAGGAATTGTTTGCCCGCACCTATCGCATCTCGGGCACTTGCGACGTCGGCCTGCGCAAGGCGTGGAGCTGGATCAAGGAAGCGTTCGGCTTCAAGGCGAAGCCACAGCCGGCGGCGGCGTGATCCCAATCCTTGGCTGGCCCCGTGTTGTTGGTTCTTACCCAATTCAGATTCTCTGCACAAGTAACCTAATAGGTTACTTGTCCTCTAAAAGACGCCTGTCGTTTGGTCTGTTATTTGACGGCGTTATGCTGCCACATTTCCGGCACCTGTGACGTCGGCCTGCGCAAGGCGTGGAGCTGGATCAAGGAAGCGTCCGGCTTCAAGGCGAAGCCGCAGTCGGCGGCGGCATAAATCGCCGTCACTTGGTCGCGCCGGACAGGCTGCCGACGGGCACGCAGATGGTGGTCTCCTCGTTCAGCTCTTCGCGGATGTGGGCGCGCATGGCGTCGCGGTAGCCGTTCACCGATTCGAAAAACGCCGACATCATCAGCATCAGCCAGTACATGCCGCGATCGGTGAGTTGCCAGCCGCGTTCGTCGCGCCGGGCGGCGCCCAGCCATTCCAGCGTGCGGAGTTCACCCCAGAGCCGGCGGAAGAAGCGCGGGCCATAGCGCTGTTGCGCCCAGTCGTGGTCGAGCCGCAGGCCAAACATCCGCATGAGGAGGGTGTAGCGCATCTGGTCGCCGGCGCCGAGCCGGTGGGCGGTCGTGATGCCGGTCAGGCCCTGCGCGATGCGCCGTCCGTAGGTTTGCAGCGAGAAGGTGGTCGTGTAGAGCGTGCCGTCGAGATAGCTGAAGGCACCGCTGCCGACCCCGACGTAATGGTCGGCCTCGACGATATATTCGTCCAGCCCGTGGCCGCGGCGGGTGAAGCACCAGGCCGAGGACGCGGTGAACTCCGGCCGGAGCCGCGCGAGGATGGCATTGAAAAAATACTTGAGCCGCCGCCGGTCGGGCACACCCATCGTGTTGGCCATCTGGTGGGCGACGGTCGGCGAGGTCATCAACGGATAGAACGACACCTGGTTGGCGCCGAGCGAGAGGAAGGTGTCGATGTCGCGCCTGAGCAGCTCAAGGGTCTGGTGTGGCAGATTGAAGATGAGGTCGACATTGACCGTCGGAAAATAGGCGGCGGCCGTGCGGATGTGCTCCTGAATCTCGGCGCTGGAGCCGTATTTTTCGTAGCGCTCCATCTCGCGCAGCAGACGGTCGTCGAAGCTTTGCACGCCGATGGAGAGGCGCGTGACGCCGGCGGCGCGCAACTGTTCGAGCAGCGCGGGCCGGCAATCGTTGGGGTTGGTCTCGACCGACACTTCCTTGACGCCGAACGACTGGCGGACGAGCGCGATGGTCTCGATAAGCTCGGCCGGCTCGGTGGTCGGGGTGCCGCCGCCGAAATAAACGCCGGTGAAACGGTGGCCGGCCGCGTGATAGAGGCGGATTTCTTCACGCAATGAGGCGAAATAGCGCTGCGCCAACCCGTGCCGGTGTTGCACGCGGTGGAAGGAGCAGAATGGACACAGCACCTCGCAAAACGGGATGTGCACGTAGAGATAGCCGGTGCCGTCGCGCGGGGCGGGCGGCACCGTGCCCGGCGTCTCTTCCATGTGCAAAAACCCGCGGGTGCGGAACCGGAAGGCGCGCAAGAGCAGATCGTCGACTAAGGCGGAGTCAATCACAGGGAAATATTGCTGCCACCATTCTAACCTGATTCGCCCCGTGGCTGACCGGTAATCCTTGTCAATCAGTGCGCATATCTTGCCCGGAGCCGCATGGCGCGTTCGATCGCCCGGCAGGGCGGGACCAGCGGTTCCGACCGACAAGCTGACGCCGGCGGCCCGCGGCGCTCACTGCTCCAGAAACGCGCGCAGATCCTCGAGTTTAGCCGCCCAATAGATTTTCATTTTCTCGGCGGCTTCGGGCGTGGCGAGCTTGGCATGTTGGGGCACCACCTGGCATTTGAGCGGGCCTTTGGGCCAGAAATTCACGCTGAGCGTGGTGTCGTCAGGCCAGAGAATGCGGATGGACTTGTGGGGCGTGGCCTTTCGCACCGTCAAAGGCGTTCGGGGCAGCCATTTCTCGCGCAAGCCGGCCTCTTTCCAAGCGGCAAAAGCCCGGTCGACCGGTGCCGCCATGGTCCGGCTGACGCTGACTTCGAAGCCGTCCGGCTTCTGGTGCCGGACACGCAGGCCGCGGGCCTGTTCATAGCCGACTGTCACCATCTGGCACCACCAGTCGGGAAGCTTGAGCTTCTGGTGCAGCAGCACCGCGATGTCCTTGTGGGGCAGTTTCTTTGCGCCGGCCCGGTCGAGCAGAACCAGCCATTGGGCCCAGGTCTTGCCCGTGGCTTTTTTGACCGCGGCGGACGTGATTCCGCCATATTTTTCGACCGTGGACTTCATCGAACAACGTGGGGATGTAACCGAGGTTCGGTCCGGCCTCAAGGCTGATGGCGATTCCAACCTGATATTTTTGTTTCCGCCTTGGGGGGAAACTTGCTAGAGCTGGACCATGAGCGAAGAATCCGCGCCTAAGCTCCGCCTCAAACCCAAGTTGGTTTCAGATCCGGCCGCCAATCCCCAGCCGGCGACGGCGACTCCACCGGTCTCCGAGCCTGCTCCGGCGCCGGCGGCTGCTCCGGCGGCCGCCCCGGCAGTCGAAGAGCCCAAGGTTGTCCGTCTCAAACCACGGCTCACCGCCAACCCGATCCAGGAAATTGCTCCCGCTCAAGCTTCGGAGCCGGTGGCATCTTCGGGCCCGGCGCCGGTTGCCGAACCAGTTGCATCTAAAGCGCCTGCCGCCGAGGCCCCGGCGGATGAGAAACCGGCGGTGAAATTCAGCCTGAAGCCCAAGGCTGCATCCACTGCTCCGATGCCGGCGCCCACCGCACCTGCCGGATCGGCGGAAGTCGCGGCCCCGGCGCCTGCGCCGGTTGAAGCGCCGCCACCGGGCGAACCCGTTCCAGCACCGGCCTTCATCGATTCCGGCGAGGACGGAGAGCCGGCTGAAATAGCCGCCATCCGCAAGGCATCGCGCATGCCGTTTCCACCACCCCCGGGCAAATTTCCACCCCCGCCGGGCGCGGGAAAGGCTGCGCCCCCTTGGGCGAAACCGGCTCCAGCCACAGGCTCGAAGAAAAAACTCATCGTGATGGGAGGTGGCGCCTTCGCCGTGTTGCTGGTGCTCGGCGGTGCCTTTTATACGTACAAGAAGTTGACGGCGGAACCCCCTCCGCCTCCGCCCCGGCCAAAGCCGGTTGTCAAAGCCGCCCCCCCGCCGCCCAGCCCTGCCGCCACCACCGCCAAGGCCATGGTGGAAAAAGCCAAGGAGGAGGCCGCTGCACCCTTGAACGAAGTGCTGCAGGCGGACCGGCCGAAGCCCGCACCGGTCGCGGCAAAACCGGCGGAGACTCCGGTCCCGGTCAAGCCGGCTCCCGCCGTCGAGGCCCCGCCTTCGGCGCCAGAAGCGTCAGTGGCTTTCAAGGCGTGGGTGGAAAACGTCCGGATCAGCGGAATCAGCCAGCGGGCGGGAAAACCGGTGCGAATTGAGATCGGCCACACCGCTTATGTGACCGGCGACCTGGTCAATCCCCAGCTTGGCATCGTTTTCGAAAGCTACATCCCGGCAACGCGCATGCTGGTTTTCAGCGACAAGTCCGGCGCCAAGGTCGAGCGGCAGTATTGAACGACGCGTAGAGCCGACGGAAGCGAATGCCGATCGCCGGATTTGGCGGCGGTGTTTCCTCCGCCGAATTCATCGGGCCGTCCACGCCGGGTCGGTCGGTTCACCGACCCGCCAGGGCTTCCCGGATGCCGCGCAGCAATTCCGGATCCGTGACGAAGGCGAGCACGCCGTTGACCACGAATTGCACCCCGATGCACATGATGAGCAGGCCCATGATCTTGGTCATGGCATTGACCCCGACCGGTCCGATGAAATGCACGATCCGGCCGGACAGCCGCAGGACAAGGTAGGCGATCAGGGCCACCGAAATAATGCCGGCGATGATGGCGAGATAGTCGGTCCAGCTGGTGGCAAGCGAGGTGAAGCCGAGCGTCACCGCGATGGAACCCGGGCCGCTCAGCATCGGCATCGCCAGCGGCGAGAAGGAAATGTCCACTTTCTTGCGGGCAGCCTCCCGCTCCTCGTCGTCTGACCGGGCGGCAGTCTTCTGCTGCGCCAGCATGCCCATGCCGATGCCGGTCATCAGGATGCCGCCCGCGATGCGCAGGCCAGGGATCGAGATGCCGAAGAAATTCATGATGAACGTCCCGCCGATCAGGAAACTCACCAGGATCCCGACCATGTAAAGGCAGCCCTTCCGCGCCTGCTCTCGCCGCCGGGCGTCGCTGTCCCCCTCCGTGATGGCGAGAAACGTCGGCGCCGACGCCAGCGGGTTGATGATCGGCAGCAGGCCGACGATCGTGCCGAGGAAGATCGCCCAGAGATGAGTGACGTTGGACATCGGGAAAAGCAGAGCGCGAACGAATGCGCAGGGCCATCCTAATTCATTCGGCCGTGGCCCGGGGGTCGAACAGCCATGATCTCGGTCACCACACCTCCACCGGTCCCTTGGGCACCGGAATCGACTGGTGCCGGGCGGGCGAGCCATCAGCGCCCGGCATGAACGAGGCGCGCATCGGGGCCGGGCGGTAAGCCGGGCGTAATTCGCCGTGTTCGTCGAGAAACGGCGCCCGCCATTTTTCGTAGCCGGCGAGCAGGGTCTCGAACTCGGAGCGCGTGCGAAAGTGGGTGACCCCCTTCTTGAATTCCTTCGCCGGGCCGAAACGCTTCGCGTACCAGGAGGCGGGTTTGCGGAAGAGGCGGCACCCGTGGTCCTCCCCGAATACTTCGATCATCAGCTCCAGATGCCGGCGCATCACCTGCACGAGCTCGCGGTAACCCGGTTCGGGCGGCTCCACCCCGGTTTCGAGGAAATGCTGCGTGTGGGTGAAAATCCACGGGTTGTAGAACGCGCCGCGGCCGATGCTCACCCCGGCGCAACCGGTTTCGTCCCGCATGTGCCTGGCGGCGCCGGGTGTGGTCACGTCGCCGTTCCCGATGACGGGGATCTTCTTCACCGCCCGCACCACCGCGCGAATTCCGGCCAGATTCACGGTGCCGCTGAAACCCTGCGCCCGGGTGCGGCCATGCACGAAAATGGCGGCGACGCCGGCGTCCTCCAGCACGCGGGCAAGATCGGGGGCCGTGAGGTTCTGGTCGTCCCAACCCAGCCGCATCTTCGCCGTGATCGGAATTTTCACCGCCGCGACCATGCCACGCACGAGCTTGGCCGTCTTGGTCAACTCGGTCATCATCGCGGAACCGCCGCCGACCCCGACCACCTTCTTCACCGGGCAGCCCATGTTGATGTCCACCGCGGCGATGCCGAGCGATTCGACCACAACGGCGGCATCGCGCATTTCTTCCGGCACCGCCCCAAAAAGCTGCACGGCCAGGAGTCTTTCCGCCGGGCAGGTGCGGATGAGCTGGAGGGCGCGCGGATTTCTCTCGAGCAGCGAGCGGGCGTTGACGAGATCGGTCGTGGTCCAGTGGACCCCGCCCAATTCGCGCACGACGAGGCGGAAGGGCAGGTTGGTGTAACCCGCCAGCGGCGAGAGAAA
>JBBIHQ010000057.1:0-21305 GCA_037446975.1 Opitutia bacterium | reverse complement strand
CGGGCAGCTACACGGCGGTGGCGACGAACAGTGCGGGCAGCGCGACGTCCGCCGCGGCGACCCTGACGGTGAGCGTGGCGACCACCGCTCCGGCGATCACGACGCAACCAACCAGCCAGACCGTGGCGCCGGGGAGCTCCGCGAGCTTTACTGTGGCGGCGAGCGGTAGTCCGTCACCGACCTACCAGTGGCAAAAGGGCGGAGTAGCGATCGCCGGCGCGACAAGCGCCACCTACTCGATCGCCAGCGTGGTTGCCGGCGATGCGGGCAGCTACACGGCGGTGGCGACGAACAGTGCGGGCAGCGCGACGTCCGCCGCGGCAACGCTGACGGTGAGTGCGGCGACCACCGCTCCGACGATCACGACGCAACCGGGCAATCAGAGTGTTGCGACCGGCGGTTCGGTCATATTTACGGTGGCGGCGAGCGGCAATCCGACACCCGCGTTTCAATGGTATTTCGGTGGTGCGGCCATCAGCGGAGCGACCAACGCGACGCTGTCGCTCAACAATGTGCAAGCGAACAACGCAGGTGATTATTATGCCAGTGCCACCAACAGTGCCGGTTCTGCGATCAGCAATACAGCACATCTGACCGTTCAACCCCCTTCATCCGTTTCGCTGCTTCCGAACCAGCTGGTAACCGTCGGACACGATGTTGCGATTTCCGCCACCGGGGCCAGCGGGACCGCGCAGTGGCAGATCTCAACCGATAGCGGCGTCAGCTGGCAAAACCTCGCCGACAGCGCCAGCTACAGCGGAACGGCCAGCACCACGCTGGAGATTCTCCATGTGACCACGAGCATGAATGGATACATGTATCGCGCCCTGCTGTCCGGCAGCACACCGACTTCGGCCACGACGTTGACCGTGGCGCAGGCCTATTTTTCGTTTCCTACTTCGGTCGGCGCTGACGCCTCTGGCAATCTTTTCGTCAGTGACGCATCAGCCCAGACCATTCAGAAGATTTCCTCCGCCAGCCAGGTGACTTTGGTAGCCGGTTCGGCGGGTCAGGCTGGCAGCGCCGACGGCGCCGGTTCGGCGGCGCGGTTTAATCAACCAGGAGCTCTCACGGTTGCCGCGGATGGCTCCCTCGACGTTTCCGACACGGCAAACGACCTGATTCGCAGCGTCACTGTGTCCGGCAGCGTCACCACGTTGGCGGGATCGCCCGGCGGCAGCGGCATTGCCGACGGCGCCGGGGCGACCGCGCGGTTCTCTTCGCCGATCGGCATCGCCCGGGACCCAAGCGGCGCTCGCTATGTGGCCGATTCATTGAATCACACCATTCGCAAGATAACCGCGAGTGGTGCGGTCACCACCTTTGCCGGCAGTGCCGGACTGGCGGGCTCGACCGACGGCACCGGCTCCGGGGCCCGGTTCAACAATCCGGCGGGTGTCGCTGTCGATGGGGCAGGCAATGTCTACGTCGCCGATGCCGCCAACGACACCATTCGAAAGATCTCCCCGGCCGGGGTTGTGACCACCCTCGCGGGATCAGCCGGTGTCCAAGGCTCCCAGGACGGCACTGGCAGCGGCGCCAGCTTCAACAACCCGGGCGGCCTCGCCGTTAGCAGTTCGGGTGACCTTTATCTAGCAGACACGGGAAATTCAACTGTTCGCAAGATTTCGGCGGCGGGTGCGGTCACCACCATCGCCGGCCTGCCCGGTATCGCCGGATTGATGGACGGAGCCGGCGGCTACGCGTGGTTTGATCATCCGGAAGGCCTGACGTTGGGCACGGATGGCAATCTTTACGTTGCGGATACGGGTAACGCCATGGTTCGGAAAGTAACTTTGGCCGGTGCGGTTACATCGCTGGCCCTGTCCGCAGGACCGAGCAGCGTGTCAAGCAGCCCATCCAGCAACCCGACTGGGGGTACTCCGAGCAACGCCGGTCCAAGTGAAGCCAGCACGGCCACGTCGGCGGGGGCCGGCGGCGGTGCGCTCGGGGAATGTTTCGTATCCCTTCTCGGTGCATTGTGTCTGATGCGGCGGCGGGTGAGGAAGATCTGACCGGTGCCGCGCCTTGACCGCCTGAGGCAGGATTGAGTCTGCCGTTAACCAGCCCGATTCCACGCATGAAAATCCACCCTAGATTACTATTCTCCGGCGCAATAGCTCTCCTGGCTTTCCCGTTGCCGCTGCCGGCCGCCCCGGTGCGGGATGGTGCAGTCGAGGTCGAACTGGTCTCGGAGGCGGCGAACATTGTGCCCGGCAAGCCGTTCACGGTTGCTTTGCGGATGAAGCACGATCCGCAGTGGCACAGTTACTGGATCGCTCCCGGCACGGGATTCGCCACTTCGGTGAACTGGACATTGCCGGAGGGATTCAAGGCTGGCGCCATCCAATGGCCGACTCCTCACGCCGTGCACGATGAATCGGGGAAAGTAATCGGCAACGGCTATACCGGCGAAGTTTTTCTGTTGGCTGAAATCCTACCCCCGGCGACGCTTGCGGCCGGCGCGGAGATCAAGCTGCAAGCCGATGCCGAATGGCTCATGTGCAAGGACGTTTGCATGCCTGGCGAAGCGAAACTGGAACTTACCCTGCCCGCCGGCACTGCTGGCGGAGGCAGGCCGGATGCACGCTGGGCGGGCGCCATTGCCGAGGCGCGTAACCGGTTACCCAAGGCAAACACTGAGTGGGAAGTGTCGGCTGCGCGAACCGCCACGGGTGTTTCAATGCGACTTACCCCGAAACCCGGGAACCATTATCAGCCCACCAATCTCCATTTCTTTGCCGCCGACGGTCTCACTGATTATGCGCAAGCGCCGGTCGTTCGCCCGGAGGACGGCGGCTGGGTAGTCGAGATGCCCTTCGATCCGAGTGCCAACAAGAACACCGTCCGGCTTACGGGGGTGCTTGCGTCGGACAATGGCTGGGGACCGGGCTCGGGTTACGACGGATTGATCATCGACGCCGCGCTGGCCGCGGAGCCAAGTCCTTTGCCGGGGCTTCACGACCCAGCCGCAGCGAAGGCTGCGCGACTGGTCCCGGGCTCCCAGCAGGGAGCAACCGGAAGTGAGAACCAGGGGCAACCCCTGCCTGGCCAGGCTGCCGCAACGGGCCTGCTGGGGACCCTCGTGCTGGCGTTCATTGGCGGCCTTATTCTCAACCTCATGCCCTGTGTCTTCCCGGTGCTGGGAATAAAGATTCTCGGCTTCGTCAATCAGTCGGGCAAAGACCGCAAGAAGATCACCCTGCACGGATTGGTTTTTGCACTCGGCGTGCTCCTCTCGTTCTGGTCGCTTGCCGGCGTGCTCCTCGCCCTGCGCGCGGGTGGATCACAGCTCGGCTGGGGATTCCAACTGCAATCGCCGGCCTTTGTCTTCGGCATGGCGGTCTTCATGCTCATCTTCGCGCTCAACATGAGCGGACTCTTTGAGGTCGGACTCGCGGCGACGGGCGCGGGCGCCAGCCTCCAGATGAAGCAGGGCTACACGGGGTCGTTTTTCACGGGCGCATTGGCCACGCTGGTGGCGACACCCTGCAGCGCACCGTTTCTGGCGCCGGCGCTCGGGGCGGCGCTGGCCCTTTCAGCCGTCGAGTCGTTCCTGGTCTTTACCGCCATTGCGGTCGGTCTCTCCACGCCTTACCTGCTGCTTTCAATCTTTCCGCAGGCGGTCAAAATGCTGCCGCGGCCGGGCGCCTGGATGGAAACTTTTAAGCAGTTCATGGCATTCCCGCTCTACGGTACGGTCGGCTGGCTTCTGTGGGTGTTGGCCGGGCAGACCCGCGACGACGACAACGCGCTTCTGCTGATTGCGTTTGGTTTCGTCCTCGTGGCCATGGCGGTTTGGGTTTACGGCCGTTTTGGTCAGGCCCACGGCAAATATGCCCGGCAGATGTTTGGCCGCGCAGCCGGCGCCATGCTCCTGCTGGCGGGACTGTGGTTGGGCTGGCCCAAGGATGCCAACGCCGCTCCGGCGGCCGGCCAGTACACGGTAGCCTGGCAGAAATGGAGCCCCGAGGCCGTCGCCGCGGCCCAGGCGGCCGGCCGGTACGTTTACGTCGACTTCACCGCCCGTTGGTGCGCCACGTGCCAGACCAACAAGGCGGCCGTGTTCCACTCCGATGCAGTGCTGGCGGCGCTTGCGAAAAAGAATGTCGTCCTGCTACGGGGAGACTGGACCAACCGCGACCCGCTCATTACCGCGGAGTTAAGCCGGTGGCATCGGTCCGCCGTCCCTTTCAACCTGGTCTATGCGCCCGGGCGTCCCGATCCGATGGTGCTCCCCGAGCTGCTTTCCCCGGGGGTCGTACTCGCCGCGGTGAAATGAACCGGATCGGTTATCGCAGCGCAGCCTGAATCTTCTTCGGCAGCTTGGCGGCCACCAAGTCGAAGCTGCGACGGATTCGGGCTCGCAGCCCGCTCTCCGGCAGCGCCGCGAGATCCTGGACCTGGACCCACATCCGCTTGGCGAAATACGGTGCCTGACCGATGCCGTCGATTTCGATCAAATCGTCAAATTCCCCGGGCGTACACTTGAAGATGACGCCCGTGATCATCTCGCCGTCGAGGACGATCATGAAGAACACCTTGCCGACGACCTTGAAAACCAGCCCGCCCCACTGTTTGACGACGGTGGTCTGCGGGAGCGAGAGCGCGAAAGTTTTAAGCCGGTCGAGGCGCATGACGATTGCAACCTGAATGACACGGAAGGGGCTGCTACAAAAAGCGCAAAATACGAAGGAAACTGGAACTGACATCCGGGCAAATATGTCGCGTCTCCACGCAGATTGATGGCCATTGCCAACAGATGCGGTCTGGCGGAGAGCGTTCGCTGTCCGTCTCCACGGGAAAAGGGTCAATCACCATCAAGACGCACGGTTTCGGCCCGCCGGCGCGGTTCATTCATACAAGTTTGGCTTCCGTCTGCGGGGAGGCGGACACCGTCTGCGCGCAGATTTGTGCCGCATCCGTGGAGACGGCAGCCAGTGCCGGACAGACGCGGTCCAACTGCTCGGCAAAGGCATCAAATTCACTCCGCGACAAGCTCTCCACCGCAGCCACTACCAATCAAGGCGGGTGGATTGCCGTAGTCTCGTCCGTCGGACCTGCAACGACGATGCGGTTTAACGACGGCGGACCCTGCGGCCGCGCCCTTCCTCAAAGCTTATAGGGAAGCGGGAACCGGCCAGTCAGCTTGATGACCTTTTCTTTCGTGGCGGCAAGAACAGCGGCTTCCTGGTCGGTGCCGATGGCGACGAGCACGCCGTCGATCAGGCCGGCGATTTCGTCCATCTCCGCCTCCTTCATGGCGCGCGTCGTCATGGCGGGCGAACCGAGCCGGATGCCCGAGGCCTGGAACGGCGAGCGGGTCTCAAACGGCACGGTGTTTTTGTTGCAGGTGATGTTGGCCTTATCGAGCGTCTCCTGTGCGACTTTACCGGTGAGATTCGGCAGCTTGGCCCGGAGATCGACGAGCATGAGGTGGTTGTCCGTGCCGCCGGAGACGATCTTGAAGCCGCGCCGGGTCATGCCGGCGGCGAGCGCCTGCGCATTCTTGATGACTTGGGCGGAGTAGTCCTTGAATTCCGGCTTGAGGCACTCGCCGAAGCACACGGCCTTCGCGGCGATGACGTGCATGAGCGGACCGCCCTGGCCGCCGGGGAAAACCGCGGAGTCGACCGCCTTGGCGTGCGCTGCCTTGCACATGGTTAGTCCGCCCCGCGGGCCACGCAGGGTTTTGTGCGTGGTGGTCGTGACAAAATCGGCGTGAGGGAAAGGCGACGGATGGTGGCCCGAAGCGACGAGACCGGCGATGTGGGCGATGTCGGCAAAGAGCAGCGCGCCGACGCTGCGGGCGATCTCACCCATCCGGGCAAAATCGATGATGCGTGAGTAGGCGGAGGCGCCGACCGTGATCATCCTGGGCTTTTCGCGGACGGCGACGGCCGCGAGCTCGTCGTAGTCGATGAGGCCGTTGTCCTCGCGGACCCCGTACTGGCAGAAATTATAGAGTTTGCCGGAGAAATTGGCGGGATTGCCGTGAGTCAGGTGGCCGCCGTGGCTGAGGTTCATGCCGAGGATCTTGTCGCCGGGCTGAAGCACGGCGGTGTAGACGGCGAAGTTGGCCTGCGAGCCGGAGTGGGGCTGAACGTTGGCGTGCTCGGCGCCAAAGATCTGTTTCGCACGTTCAATCGCTATGTTCTCCACTTGGTCGACGAACTCGCACCCGCCATACCAGCGCCTGGCCGGGTAGCCTTCGGCGTATTTGTTGGTCAGCACGCTGCCTTGCGCCGCCATGACCGCGGGGTAGGTGAAGTTTTCCGAGGCGATCAGCTCGAGGTGGTGAGCCTGACGGTGGAATTCGCCGGAAATGGCGGCGTAGACTGCGGGATCGAGCTGCGGGAGGGGAGTGGCGTTAAGCGACATAAAATCAGCGAGAAGGGATGGGGGAACGGGGGAAAGACTATTATTCGCGCACGAGTGTCTTAAGAAAGCTGATGATGCTGGGGATGGCCTCGACCATTTCATCACGGCTGGCCTCATAGACTTTGAGCGGACCGCCATATGGATCGCCGATCTCCTTCTCCGCCGGGGGCGGAAGGAAATCACGAAAGAGGTAGAGCCGTTCCGGCACCGGCAGGGATTTGAACTGGATGATCGCCCGGTGGGACTCGGTCATGCCGAAAACCACCAGGGCGCCATCAAGCAGTTCCTGCGTGACGGGGCGGCTGCGGTGGCCGGAGATGTCGATGCCGGCTTTCTTCAAGGCGATGACGGAGTTCTCTGAGACTGCTTCGCCCGGACGGGTGGCCACACCGGCGGATATCACCTTGAGCGATCTCAATGGTTCGGGTTGACCCGCCAGGGCATGCTTAAGCAAACCTTCGGCCATTGGGCTGCGGCAGATGTTGCCGGTGCAAACGACAAGAATATGGCCGGGTTCGGACATCAGTCAGCAAACGATAAACGGTAGGCAGATTGCAGCCAAGACAGGAAACGCCACGATGGCTTGGGCAGGGCCGGCGTCAACTCAGCGGCGCAACGCCAGCAGTGTGCGGTGCAAGTAAACGGCACATTGGAGCACGCGGTCCACCAACGGCGGCGGTTTGTCGGTGGCATTGGCGGGATTGGCCTCCGTTGGGTCCGGCGTCGGCGGCGGTTCGGCGTCGTGGTTACCGTTCTTGAATTCCTGCACCAGGGTTGCCTCGTCGAAACGTTCTTTCTCGATCTTTCCGCTGATAAGCGTTTCGACCGGCGTGCCGGTCTTCAGTGCGTCATAGGCGCGCCGGTCGGTGTTCGCGTCGGTCTTCACCACGACTTTCGGTCCGGGCACGGAGCCGGCGATGCCCAAGGTGAGGACCCGCCCGGGAGATTTGGCGATGGCGTCAGCAACGATCGGTGGTGTCGCCGGACTGACCAGAACAAAAAGCGGTGATTCTGAAGTGTGACTGGCCAGGGCGGCGCGCAGAATCTCCGCGGAGTCAACGGTGGCGGCGCAATAACGCAGATCGAGCACGAAGGCGCCGCCGCCCGCCGCAACCGAGCGCAGGTCTTTCTCGGCATCATCCAGCGATTGGACCCGAAGGTAGGCGAGTCCGTGTCCCAAGTCGGTCAGGTCCGCCGCGCGGACCGGGCTGAAGGCATGGATCTGGAGCCCGACGGCCAGGAGCGGCCATAGCCGCCGGCCCGTCAGCCCGGGTTTCTTGAAGCAGATAAAATTCATTGGTTCGTGCGGTTGAGCTGCCGGGCGCCGATATCGCGGCGGTAATACTTGGATGCACACGAGATTTTTTCGCAAGCGGCGTACGCGCGGGCCGCTGCTTCGCGCAACGTGGGGCCCATCGAAGTGACGCCGAGCACCCGGCCGCCGTTGGTCACGATCTGCCCGGCGGGATTTCTCGCCGTGCCGGCGTGGTAGATGAAAGTGGCAGGGAGCAGGGAGGACGGAGCGGGAAGAGTGATCACATCGCCTTTCGGATAGCGTTCGGGATAACCCTGGGCGGCGATGACGACACAAAGAGCGTAGTCGGGCTTCACGGCGAGTTTCACATAGCGCAATTGGCCTTTGGCTGCGGCCCAGAGCAGCGCCAGCAAATCGGTCTGCAGGCGCGGCAGGACGACCTGGGTCTCGGGGTCGCCGAAACGCGCGTTGTACTCGATGACACTCGGGCCGGAAGGGGTGAGCATGATCCCGATGAAAAGCGTGCCGCAGTAATCGAGGCCTTCGTCGGCGATGGCATTCACGGAGGGCCGCACGATCTCGTGCTCAATGCGGTCCAGCAGCGCCGGCGTCACGACTTCGGCTGGCGAATAAGTGCCCATGCCGCCCGTGTTCGGTCCGGTGTCACCGTCGCCGACGCGCTTGTGATCCTGCGAGGTCGGCAATATGACGTAGTCGCGGCCCGACACGACGACCAGGATCGAGGTTTCCTCGCCGACGAGGCAGTCTTCGATCAGGATCTGGCTGCCGGCCGCGCCAAATTTGTTGCCGCTCAGCATGTCGCGGACAGCCGCTTCCGCCTCGGTGAACGTCGCCGCCACGACGACGCCCTTGCCCGCGGCCAGGCCGTCGGCCTTGATGACGAAAGGGGCACTCTTCTTCTTGAGGTAATCCAAAGCGGGCGAGACTTCGCCAAAGATGCCGGCGGCTGCAGTCGGGATCTTGTGTTTCAGCAGGAGCTGCTTGGTGAAAATCTTTGACGCTTCGAGGCGGGCGCCGGCGGCCTTCGGGCCGTAGACCGGGATGCCCGCGGCGATCAGCCGGTCGGCCAGACCAAGAGCCAGCGGCACCTCGGGTCCGACGACGACAAACTCAACCTTCTCCCGCTGCGCCAGCGCCACCAGTCCGGCGATGTCGTCCGCGGCAACGGGAAGACATACGGCCTCTTGCTCAATGCCGGCATTGCCCGGTGCGCAGAGCAGGCGCGGCGTGGCCGGCGAGGCGGCGAGTGCGTTGATCAGCGCATGTTCCCGCCCGCCGGAGCCGACAACGAGGATGGATTTGGGCAGAGGCATCAGACGATAGGTGATAGGCTTTGGGTTACGGGGTGGAAGTACTATTTTCAGCCCCAATGCTCCCGGCTGGTTTACCCTGGCCGGGGACCAAAGATGGCACACGCACCCGCTTTACCCGGGCTGCGACGCGCCGGGGAGGCGACTATAGGACTTGTAGTGTCTTCCGGTAGAAGCGGACGACCTCGTCGGGGTCGTCGGTGAAGAGGATGTAGTCGGCGATCCAGGCCGGGGCGCGCTTGGTGCGGATCATTTCGCGGACCTGACGGCGGAGATCGCCCCAGAATTTCGAGTTGAAGAAGACGTAGGGCACGCGCGGCCGGATGCCGAGCTTGAGGTTGCACATCTCGATGCCGATTTCCTCCAGGGTCCCGACCCCGCCGACGTTGAAGATGCAAAAATCCGCCGACTCGAACCATTTCTGGCGGAAATGGCGCGAGCTCTCCTGAAAGGTGTTGAAGAAATCCACACCGAGTTCAGGTGGCTGGGCCTCCAGCTCGAGGAAGCAGGCACCGGTGAGCGCGCCCTTGTGGCGCGCCTGATCGGTCGCCAGACGCATGACGCCGCCACCACCACCGGTGAGCACCCCGACGTTGGGTCCGATGAAACCGGTGAGCTGTTCTACCAGGCCGGTGATGCGGTCGGTGTCGGGTTGTTCCAGACCCACCGCGGAGCCGTAGAAGGCAATGATGGTGGTCTCCTGGAATTTGCGCGCCATCTCCTCGCGCACAAAGAAGCCGTGCTCCTTTTTGTAGGTGTGGATGTAGATGTCCTTGGTCACCTCGTCATACCAGTAAACCTGCACGCCGATGGCATGGAAGGTGTCGAGCCGGGCGTGGGCGTTGCTGGAGAGAAAATAGCCGTGGGTGCGGGAGGCGTGCCGGAAGATAATGCGCTTGAGCTTCACATCGCCGATGCGGGTGAGAAGCTCGATGTGTTCGAGCAGATCGGGAAAATAACTGATGATGAGCGTGTCGGCGTCGGCTGGCGCGTTGTCGAGCGCCTGGATCATGGTGCGGCTGCCGATGGGGCAGGCGTCACCTTCGAGGTGCTTTCTCAAATCCTCGCTGGCGCGCACGAGCACGCTCCGGTTCTCCATCGTGCCGCTCTGGCCGCGGACCGTGATCTTGGTCTTGGGGCGGGCCTCGGCGGTGTCGACCGCTGGATTCTGGTCAAGGCATTTGTAGACATGGCTCGCGGTGGAGAGCAGGCGCTGGCGTTTCTTGGTCAGCGTCTTGACCTCGGGATCCGTGAAGGGCGGAGCGCGGAAAATATCCACCGAGACCATCGGGTTGACCACGGGCTGGTCGCCGGTGTTGTAGATTTCCAGCATGATGTTTGTGCCAAAGGTCTTGATCGGATCGAGCAGAACCGCGCTGGTATGGAGACCGAAGTTGCCCTCGCCCTGGTTGAGCACGACGTAGTGCTCCTTCAGGTACATGGAACAGCTGGTGAGAATCCCCGAGTGCGGCGGGATGGTGAGCGGCGAAGCGTCGTGGCGGACCTGCACCTTGTCGAGCAGGGCGCGGCCGGCGTTGCCGCTGACAATGTTCTCGAAATTGAGGCGCTGGAGCTTGGTCGAGAGGGTGTAGCTGACTTGGTGAGGCGTGAGGAAGACCCGGCCGCGGCTGTCGATGCTGATCGTGTTGGGCAGCTTGAGATCATTGGCGGTGATGGCCGACCAGATTTCGCCGGTTGAAAGCTTTGCCGCCGTCGGGGCATAGAAGAGCCGGCCGACCGGCGCGCCGGGGCGAAGGAGCTTCTGCCAGTACGGCGCATTGGGGAAATTGGCGTCGAAGATGAAAGCATCGGCGGCAAGCAACAACCGGTTGCCCTCGACCGTCGGCCGCCCCTGCAGATGCATCTCGATGCCGATGCGGGCGAGCGAACTGCGCTCGGTGAAGTGAAGATCGGCGAGGTGCCTTTTCAGGAACTCCATCTCGGTCGGGTGCCGCGGCCAAAAGGCCAGAGTAAGTGCGACGCGATCGCCGCCTTTGTTCTTCACGGTCAAAATCTGGCCGTCGGTGCTGTGCCAGAATTGGTTTTCGTTCATGGGATTGGGGACTTTAGGGGGCTGGTGCAGGCTGACAAGCTCCGGCTTCGCCCGGAGGCAGGGGTGATTTAGCACCAAATGGATTGATTTTTGCCGGGCGCCAGCCAAGTTCCCGCTCTTTTAACGGCACAAAACCGCCCGGGCCGTTTCCTAACTGGGCTTACCTCCTCGAAATGAAATTCACATCCAAAGTCAGTGCAGGACTCATCGGCATGGGTCTGCTGGTCGCCGCGTCCGCACAGGATCCGGTCAAATTCAACGTCCCAGGCGTGTCGGCGAGTGCCCCGCAGGCCGTGGCACCGGCTCCCGCCGAGGCGCCGGCAGCCACCCCGGCAAAGGCCAAATTCACCGAGAGCCAACTGGCGGAGGCCTATGGCTGGTATTCCGGCATGCGGATGGGATTGAATCAGCTCGGCTTCACCAAGGCCGAAGTCGAGGCCATGGGTCGCGGCATGGTGGGCGCGGCTTCCGGGGCTCAGCCACCCTTTGATCCAAAAGAGCTTCAGCCGGAGCTGGAAGCCTACCTCGGCAAGAAGAACGAAGTTTACATGGGCAAATTGCGGTTGGAAGAGCTGGCCCAGGGCGCCGCTTTC
Source organism: Opitutia bacterium (assembly GCA_037446975.1). GTDB lineage: Bacteria > Verrucomicrobiota > Verrucomicrobiia > Opitutales > Opitutaceae > Lacunisphaera. The sequence continues at coordinate 9,692 of JBBIHQ010000057.1, read as the reverse complement.
TTCACCAAGCTCAAGGAAAACAAGAATGTAGTCGAGCTGCCCAGCGGTTTGCGCTACGAGATTCTCAAACCCGGAACCGGCGCCGCGCCGAAGGTCGGACAGGTGGTCAACCTCCACTATACGGGCTCGCTGGTCAACGGCCAGGTATTCGACAGCTCGGTCCAGCGTGGGCAGCCGGTCGACATGATGCTGCAGCCGGGCCAGTTGATCGCCGGCATGGTCGAGGGTCTGCAGAAGATTGGCGTCGGGGGCAAAATCAAGCTCTACATCCCACCCTCGCTGGCCTACGGCGACGAAGGCAACCAGGCGATTCCGCCGGGTGCGACTCTGATCTTCGAGGTCGAGGTTCTCGGGGCCAAGGATGCGCCGGCGGCTCCGGCACCGGCGCCGGCGGCCAAGTAATCAACGCGGTCCAGTCCAGGCTTCCAAAACGCCTCCCGATCGGGAGGCGTTTTTTGCGCTCTACAAATTGAAAGCGGCACGGAAGTCCGCGGCGAGCCGGTCAACTGTTTCCGGTGTGGTGGCCCACGAGCACATCAGCCGGTAGCCATTCTCTCCGATAAAGCGGTGAAAATGCCATCCGCGCGCCCAGAGCGTTTCGACGATCGGACGGGGCAGCTCGACGAACACGCCATTGACCTCGGGTTCTGCGATGAATTTCAGTCCCGGCAGCGGGCGGAGCGCGGCGGCAAGTTTTTGGGCCATGGCGTTGGCGTGGGCGCCGTGGCGCAACCAGGCGCCGGTTTCGAACATTCCCACCCACTGAGCAGCCGCAAAACGCATCTTTGATTCAAGCTGCGCGCCCTGTTTCACGCGGTAGTCAAACTCCCGGGCCATATCCCGATTGAAAAAGACGACCGCCTCCGTGGCGGTCATGCCGTTCTTGGTGCCGCCGAAACAGAGCACATCCACTCCGGCACGCCAGGTCATGTCGGCCGGCGTCACTTTGCGACCGGCCAGGGCGGCCGCGGCATTGGCAAACCGCGCGCCATCCATCTGCACAATGAGCCGGTGTTTCTTTGCCAGGGCGCAGAGCGCGCCGGTTTCTTCCGGTGTATAGACGGTGCCCCATTCGGTGGACTGAGTCAGTGAGAGGGCGCCGGCTTTGGGGTAATGCACGTCGGTGCGCTTGAGCACCGTGCGCTCCACCTCGGCCGGCAGCAGTTTCCCGTTGGGACCGGCGACAGGAATGACCTTCGCCCCGCCGGTGAAAAACTCGGGCGCGCCGCATTCATCGGTATCCACGTGGGAAGAGTGGTGACAGATGATGCTCTGGTAACAGCGGGACGAGGCGGAAAGGGCCAGGGCGTTCGCTCCGGTGCCATTATAAACCAGGAACACTTCGCAGTCCGTCTCGAACACGTCGCGGATCAGCTCCGTGGCCTTTTGCGTCCAGGCATCCCTGCCGTAGGAGGGCACGCTGCCGGAATTGGCGGCGTTGAACGCGGCCAGCGCCTCGGGCGCAAGGCCGGCGGTGTTGTCGCTGGCGAACGTGTAGTCGTGATGAACCGGACTGGACGGCGCGGGCATGTGGCCTTGACGTTGCCGCTTTTCCCCGGGCTTGAACAGGGCGAACTTTGTTCCGGCGGCATCGCCGGCGGCTGGTGCGCTCCGACGGGTGCGGCCGCCGCAACCCATTCTTGCCCTCGGTGGCATCGCCGTATTCGTTAGGCGGCAGCGAATGACGCCACCGGACATCAATCTCTATCTCGTCGGTTTTATGGGTACGGGCAAGAGCACCGTGGGCCGGCAGGTGGCCAAGCAGCTCGGATTCAGGTTTCTCGACAGCGACTACGAGATCGAACGCCGGCAGGGGAAGGTGGTGGCGAAAATATTCGCCGAGGAAGGTGAGCCGGCCTTCCGGGACATGGAGCGTGAATTCATCGAACGCGGCCATCCGGCCCAAAGGTGCGTGGTGGCTTGCGGCGGGGGTTTGGTGGTGGCTCCCGGCATGCTGGAGTTGTTGCAGGCCTCGGGAGTGGTCATCTGCCTGCATGCGTCGATTGAGACGATTCTCCAACGCACGATGCACACCACGCACCGGCCGCTGCTCCAAGTGGACGACCCCGCCGAACGAGTGCGGCAGCTTTACGCCCAACGGGACGAAATCTATCGGCGCACCGGCACGATGGTCTTGACCGACAACCGCCCGCAGCGGGAGATTTTTGCCCATGTGCTGCGGGTCTATCGGCACGAGGCGGCGTATTTCAAGAAATGATCGCCGGGGCCTCGTCGAAGGTCGCGGGTGAAACGCGCGAACGGTTGCGCGGGCGGCTGCAAATGCTCGGCTTTGACGAGGTGCGTTTTGCCGGCTTGGAAGGGCGAAATGAGACTTTGCCGGGCTGGCTGGAGGCGGGCCACCACGCCGATATGAAGTGGATGGAGCGCACGGCGGAGAAACGCAGGGACGTGAACCTCGTGCTTCCGGGTGCGCAGAGCGTGATAATTCTTGGGATCAACTACTGGCCGGGGCAGACGGAGGGACATGGATCGGATAACGCGGGCCGACCGGGATGGGCGCGTTATGCGCTGCACCAGGATTATCACGACACGATCAGGCCCGGCCTTGCCGCAGCGGGCCGGGTGTTGGAGGAATTATTCGGCGTCGGGTGCGATGACTACCGTTACTATGTCGATACGGGACCGGTCATGGAGCGAGGCTGGGCGGCCCGCGCCGGGTTGGGGTTCCGGGGCAAGAACGGAATGCTGATCTCCAAGCGACACGGCAACTGGCTGTTTTTGTCGACGGTTGTCACACGGGTGGAAATCACTCCCGATGGGCCGCTGCGCCAAAGCGCGCAACCGGATGGCGACGAGCCGGCCGGCCTGCTGTGCGGAAAGTGCACGCGCTGTCTCGAGGCCTGCCCGACCGGCGCGTTTCCGCGACCGGGAGTGGTGGATTCGCGGCGCTGCATCTCCTATCAGACCATTGAGAACAAGGGTGTCATCCCCCGCGAATTGCGGGCGGGCATCGGCTCGCGGATCTATGGTTGCGACGTTTGCCTGGAGGTCTGTCCGTGGAATCGTTTTGCGCGGGCGGGTCGGCAGATGCTCCTGGCCGTCCGTCGCGACATCGCGGGACTTTCCTTGCCCGAGATTCTCGATCTGACCCCGACGCGGTTTGCGGAATTTTTTCGCGGCACGGCGATCAAGCGGCTGAAACTCGCGGGCCTGTTGCGCAATGCGTGCGTGGTGGCCGGCAATTTGGGCGACCCCGGACTGTTGCCCGCGGTGTTGCGGCTGGCGGCGCATGAGTCGCCTGTGGTGCGGGCCCACGCGGTGTGGGCCGTGCAACGCCTGGCCGGAAAGGATTCGTCCGCGTTGCTGGCCGCCACCCAAACGCGGGAGACAGACGGGACCGTGCAGGCCGAATATGCCGCCGGCTAGGATTCCGTGCGGAACAACCCGCGCATTTTTTCCGTGAAAGCAGCTGGTGGGCGGACCGGTTCGCCCTGCTTGTTTATGAAACCGTGAGTGGTGAAGCCAGACACGAGCAACTCGTCGCCGCGCCGCACTTCGTATTCGAGCCGGATGCGGAGCAACGGACGTTCCTTCAAACGCGTGATAACCGTCACCGTGTCGTCATAAAGCGCGGGCTTATGGAACTTCATGCCCAGCTCGGTGACCGGAAGCAGATAGCCTTGGGCTTCAAGGTCGCGGTAGGGCAAACCGCAATCCTTGAGCAGGGTGGTGCGGCCGACCTCGAACCACGGCAGGTAGCTGCCATGGTAAACAACCCCCATCATGTCGGTTTCCGCGTACCGGACGGCGATCTGCGTGTGCGATTCAAGCATTGTTCAAGAATGGTGGCGCGGAATCCGATTGTCCAAACAAGGATTTGGCGGACTCGCTCCAGCTGCGTTGCTCCGCTCGCACCCGACCGGCGGACCCGAGCCGCCGGCGAAGAGCCGGGTCGGTGATAAGCTGGAAGAAAGCGGCGGTCAGGCCAACGGTGTCGCCCGGCGTCACGAGAAGACCGTTTTCTCCATGGGTGACAGCCTCGGGCACCCCGCCGATTTCGTGGGCCACCACGGGCAGGCCATGGGCGCCAGCCTCAAGGTAAACCAAGCCGAAGCCCTCGACGCTTTGCTTGTGCGGCATGCTGGTCATCGCAAAGATATCGGCCTGCCGGTAGATGTCCCCGAGTTTTTCATCGGGCACATCGCCAAGAAATTTCACGGGGAAGCCGGCGCTCGCGGCAGCGGCGGTGAGCGCCTTGTCGTAGTTTTCCTTGGAGTGCGAGCCGACCACCCAATATTCCACGGCGGTGCGCTGATCGGGGGGCAATGCCTTGAGCGCCTCGATGACTTGGAGTTGCCCTTTGCGGGGATTGATCCGGGCAACCGTGAGGATGACGGTGGTGCGACGGGACCGCGGTGCCGAATCAGGCGGACTGGGCGCCAGATCGGTCCGCAAGGCGCCGTGAGTCAGGACGACTTTCGTCGCCGCCTCGGGAAAATGCTTGATGAACAAATCCCGCGCATAGGCGCTCACCACGCTGATGCGCATCGCCCGGCGCAGCAGATGGGAGGTGCTCCAGCGCAGCAATCGCCGGGAGGCCAGACGCCGGATCTCGGACCCGTGAAAGGTCAGCAAAAGTCGCGCCGGCTGCAGCCGGTCAAAATATTGCAGCAAGAGCATCGCCAGCAAAGGTCCCGGCTCGGGAATGTAGAGCGTGGCCGAATTAAGGAGATCGCGTTGGGCCTCAAGCCGGCGGGCCATCCGCCACTGGCTTACGAGGCTATGGTCACCGGCGAGAGGCAGACGCCGGATCCGAAACGGCCAGCGTGGTTCCGCCACACCTGGGGGCAGGGCGGGCGCCCAGACCTCAACCTCGTACCCGAGCCCTTGCGCCGCCCGGGCCATTTCCGCCGCATAAATTGCAATTCCCCCGCGGTGCGGGAAAAATTCGTGGGTGACCAGCACGAGTGGCGGAGCCCGCCGATCGGTGCTGCTGGTAGGGAAACTCGTCATCAACCGGTTGGTCTGGGCATTAAATTCTGGCTAAATTCCGGGGTGGGAATGGAACGCCCGGATGTGGTCCCGCAACCCACGCCAAGTCAACAGACTAAATTTGGCACGATAAGCGCTCCTAGAAGCTCCGGTGCGCCGATACTTTTTGGAGTTTACATGGATGGCGCGCTTTTACTTACTGATATAACAAATGGTACAGGCAGCTAACAGCCCTTCGGGAATTCCACTGAAACTCTTTACGTCCGAAGACGACGCCAATTTGCGCGAAGCATTGAAACGTTGCTCGGCAGCGACTTATGAGGCTGCGGCGCAATTCCGGAAGACCGGCAACACCGAGCACCTACCGGCCATTGTGCTGGGTATCATCGAAAGGTACGTCGAACCTGACTTGCGCGCCAAATTGAAGGATGCCGACGACGACCTGCGCGTGATTGAGGATCTGGGCATCGATTCTCTGACAATGATGGAGATCGTTATCCTCGTCGAGGATGTCCTGCAGATGTCCATCAACAACGAAGAACTCCGTTATTTGCGAACCGTGGGTGACGTGAAGACGTTTATTGAATGCAAGGTGCGAGGTTTGCCGCTCCCCAAACCGACCAAGTTTATTCCGATCGAGCAGATCATGTCCATCATGCCGATCCAGCCGCCGTTCCTTTTTCTCGGCGAGGCGTCGGTCAACGCCCACGGCGCCAATGCCAAATACAAGATCAGCGGCCAGGAGTTCTTTCTGCAGGGACATTTCAAGGACAACCCGGTGCTGCCGGCCTCGATCATGTTGGAGGCCCTGGGCCAGTTGGCCGTGCTTTTCCTGCTGGAAGGCCAGGTTGGCGAAGCTGGCAAGGTCGTCGATCATCGGACCATTTTCTTCACGTCCTGCGAGGGCGTCCGCTGCCATCGGGTTTGCAGGCCGGGCGATGTGCTGAGCCTCTCCATCAAGCCGAAGCGCTTGAAGTCGCCGCTGGCCACCTTTGAAGGGCAGATTCGCGTGGGCCAGGAAAAGGCGGCCATCGCCGAGGAAATCACCCTGACCTTCGGCTTTGCCGAGGAAGTGGCGCAGCCCGTTCAGTCGGCGCAGCCGGCTCCGGCCGCGTTGCCGGCACAGGCCGCGGTCAACGCCTGAGCCGGGCCCGATGGCGGTCGAGGCGGCTGCGGTGATTGACCGCCCGGTGAAAAGCGTTTTGATACGCGGCAGTTCGACCGCGGCTTCACCTGTCTCTGCTGCGGCCTAATCATTCATGCGGAAAGTATATCTCACCGGTCTCGGCTTCGTCACGAGCATTGGCAATGACATCGGCTCCGTTTCCGAGAGCTTGCGCGAACTGCGCCACGGCATGGTGCAGTACCCGCCGTTCCAGAAATCCGACGTGCCGGTCAAAGTCGCCGCTCCAATTCGCGATTTTCAGACCGACACGGTGGATGCCGAGGACTGGATTTTTCCCGCTCGCTACAGTATCCGGCGGGAGGCGCTGCGGGGCATGGCGCCGCACGGCGTATATGCTTACTGTGCCATGCAGCAGGCGGTGGAGGACGCCAAGCTCTCCGAAGCCGAATGGTCCAACCCGCAGACCGGACTCTATGCCGCCTCGGCGGGCTCGCCCTTTCTGCTCGGCTACCACCTTGAGCGGATGCGCAAGATGGGTGTCATGCGCTGCCCGCCGCTTGGCATCGTGGCGGCGATTTCCGGCACGGTTAATTTCAACCTTGTCTCGCAATTCAAGATCAAGGGCGCTTCCACCGGTTTCTCGTCCGCCTGTACCTCGTCGGCCCACGCGCTTGGATTTGCCTACGACGAGATCGCCCTCGGCCGCCAGGAGCGGATGTTTGTCATCGGGGCGGAGGACGGGAACGTCGAGAGCATCCTGCCTTTCGCCGGCATGCGCGCGCTGTCGCTTCAGACTGATCCGTCCATTGCCTCGCGGCCGTTCGATGTTGCGCGCGACGGCTTTGTGGGCACTGGCGGGGCTACGGTCCTGGTGCTGGAAAGCGAGGAAGAGGTCGCCCGCCGCAATCCGAAGGTTTATTGCGAAGTCGCCGGTTGGGGCCAGGCCTCCGACGGCTATAATGTCGCGATTTCCCACCCCGAAGGCGTCGGCCTGCGAATGGCGATCGAAAATGCGCTGAAATATTCCGATGTCACTTCCGAGGCGGTGGATTACGTCAATGCCCACGCCACCTCCACTCCGATCGGCGACATTTCGGAGGCCAAGGCGCTCAAGACGGTCTTCCGGAATTCACCGACACGTCCCGCCATCAGCAGCACCAAGGCGCTCACCGGCCACGGTCTCTCGCTCGCCGGCGCCATGGAGGCCGGGTTCTGTGCCGTCGCCATCAAGGAAGGCTTCATGCCGGGCTCGGCCCATATCACGCGGCTCGAGCCGGCGTGCGAGGGGTTGAACATCATCCGCGCCACGCTGCCGCACCGACCCAACGTCGTGCTGAGCAACAGCAGCGGATTTGGCGGTTCCAACGTCTGCGTCATCTTCCGCAGCGTCAATTGAAGAAATGCTGACGGCGCAAAACTTGAGGGCGGATGATCGAGCGATCTGCCTGGCTGCGCCGGCATCGGGCGCCTGACGCATGAATACCACCGACCTGGCCGACCGTTACCGCACGGCGTTTGTCACCGGTGCCAGCACCGGGCTCGGCCGGGCGTTCGCCGAGATGTTGCTGACCCAGGGAATCGAAGTGTGGGGCACGGCGCGCGATCCGGCCCGGCTGACGGTCCGGGACAGGTTTCATCCGTTGGCCCTGGAACTTTCCGATGGTGCTGCAGCCGAGAGGATCTTTCTCGAGGCGGAGAGCACCGCGGGCGGCTTTGATATTGTGATCAACAACGCGGGTTACGGCGTGTTCGGGAATTTTGCCGCGACCGATTTCTCCATCTGGCAGCAACAACTCGAACTGATGCTGGTGAACACCGCCCGGCTCAGCCACGCCGCCCTGCGCGGCCAGCTCGTCCGCCGGCGTGGTGCGCTCGTCAACATTTCATCGCTCGCCGCCGAATTTCCCATGCCCTACCAAAGCGTGTACAATATGGTGAAATCCGGCCTGTCCGCCCTCAACGAAAGCCTCATGTTTGAAACCGCCGGGACCGGAGTCATCATCATCGATTTCCGCCCCGGCGACTACCGCACCGACTTCGAGGGCTCGGTGCGCCGGCCGGCGCAGATCACGGACCCGCGCCAGCAGCGAGTCTGGGCGGCTTTTAGCCGGATGATGGAATCCGGCCCGGCGCCCGATCATGCGGCGCGAAGCCTGTATCGCGCGCTGTTGCGGGGTCGCAGCGGCACGGTTCGCACCGGGCGGTTCTTCCAGGCGGTGCTCGGCCCGTTCCTCGCCCGCCTCGGCCCGCTGCCGCTTCGTCGCGCAATCCTGGCGCGCTACTTCGGGCTCTGACCATGGCGCGTATCCGCATCCTCGTTCTTACCTCCAGCACCGGTGCCGGACATGATGCACGCGCCCAGGCGTTTGCCGAATGGTGTTTCGAACTCTACCGGCATGAGGTGGACGTGCGCATCGAGCAGATGCTCGAGAAATCGTCGGGGTTCTTCAGCGCCGGGGTGAACTTCTACAATTGGATCCAGAAGAAATCCCCGTGGATTCACAAGGCCTTCTATCTTTTCGTCGAGCTCCTCAGCCTGCTCAACCGCCGCTCGGTCACCTTTGGGCGCGCTTACTACGAGGCGGTGTTGCGCGAATACCGGCCCCACCTTGTCTTCAGCGTACACGATTGCCTCAATCGCGGGTATTTTCAGATGGCCCGGAAGATCCTCGGCGCGGATCAGGTGCGTTGCGCCACCTATTGCGGCGAGTTTTCCGGTGGCTTTGGTTACAGCATCAACTGGGTCGAGCGCACCGCCGATCTCTATTTTTCCCGCACGGCAACGGCCCGGGATTACGCGGTAAAGATCGGGATGCCCCGCGAACGAACCCGGGTGCGCGGGCACCTGATGCAGCCGCGAGCCCATCTGGAGGTGTTTGACGCGGCCGCACGCACGGCCTATCTGGACGAGACCCTCGAGTTGCGCCCGGACCTTTTCACCGTGTTTCTCGCAACCGGCGGCAACGGGGCCAACAACCATCTCGAACTCCTGCCCAAACTCCTGCCTTACGCCGACCAACTGCAGGCGGTTGTCATCTGCGGCCGTAACCGTGAGGTCTACAATCAGCTCGTGCACTGGCGTTCCGAGCACCCGGAATTCAACTGCTTCGTCGACGGCTTCTCCGACCAGGTGCATCTGCTCATGCAGGTGAGCGATGCGGTGGTCACCCGGGGCGGGACCACCACCTGCGCCAAGGCTCTCCATTTCCGGTGCCCGATCATCTTCAATGCCATCGGCGGCATCATGCCGCAGGAGGAGCTGACGGTGAAGTTCTTCCGCAACGGTGGTGGCGCGGAATTGATCACGAACGCCGGGAATTTTGGCGGTCTGATCGCCGTCTGGATGAATGACCGGCGCAAATACGAACGACTGCGCGACAATTTCCTCAAGCTGCGTTACGAGGAGGATCCGACCGAAATCATCCGGGAGCTGGTTGATCTTGCGCAGGAAGTGTCCGGCACGCAGCTCGCTCCCGGTCCGTTTCCGCCGCGACCGCGCCGACCCCACTAGATATCCGCCTGTCGGCCGGCAGGATTGGCCCGCGGCACTGGTGTCGGCTAGCTTGCGCTAACGGGCAGGCCTTGGCGGGCGCGGTAGCGGGCGGGTGGATAA
>JBBIHQ010000056.1:0-21514 GCA_037446975.1 Opitutia bacterium | reverse complement strand
CCCTGGCAGACGACGGCGCGACCGTAGGTGTTGTGCAGCGCGAGAAGCGCGAGCCGGTCGCCAACCGGCTCCTTGTCCGGCGGATGGATGTTGGCGGCGTCCCCGGTGTCGATGGTGACCACGAGCCCGGTGTGCGGGACCGTGCGCGCAACGAATGCCTGGGCCTCGCGAAGTTCGGTCCAGCCGTCCGAGCCGGGCTGCCCGCGGCGGTCCATAAAGGCAGGCAGGCTCACGATGTAGAAAGGCAGATCGGGCCGGCCAAATGCGGCGCGCCAGTTGGCGATGAGGGCGGGAAGCAGCGTGCGGTATTGGCGGGCGTGGGTGAAGTTGGCCTCGCCCTGATACCAGATCACGCCGGTGAGCGCGAGCGGGGCGACCGGACGCAGCATGCCCAGGTAGAGCACCGCGGGCATCGTCGGCCAGTTCTCATACCCGAGTGGGAGCGGGTGCGGCGGACGGGCGTCCGTGCCGATGGCGGCCCGCCAGGTCGCTTCAAGAGGAATGATGGTGCCGTCGCCGAGTTGGAAGCGCAGCGCATCGGCCGGGGAACGGAATCCGCCATCCGCCGCCACCTTGAGCACGCGGATTGTGATCTGGTTTACACCCGGGTGCAGCACGCCGGCCGGAATCGCATAGACCCGGGGATTTTCCACCCACGCGCTGGCACCAACCCAGTGGCCGTTGAGCCAGGCCGTGTCCATTTTTTCCACAACGCCGAGCAGCAGCTTCGCCTGACCGGGTGGCAGTTCCCCCGGCAACTCCAGTTCGCGGCGAAACCACACGACCGCCGGTGTGTCGGGCACGCCGAGTTCGGCGAAGCCGTGTTTCAGCGACACCGGCTTCCAGGATCTGTCGTCGAGGCGGGCGTCCGACCAGTTCCCGGCGACGCCCCGGTCGTATTCGTCATACCAGTGCATGACGAAATTGCCGTAGGCGGGCGCGTGGCGCTCCCTTAGCCGGGCCATCTCCGCGAGTTCCGGGGCAAACTCGGGGAAAGCCTTCAGGTTCTCCGGACTTATCCACGACTCGGCGGGTGCGCCGCCGACTGCGTCCTGGATCAGCCCGATCGGCACGCCAGTCTCCGCTTGCAGCTTGCGCCCGAAATAATAGGCGACGGCGGAGAAGCCGCCATTACGTTCAAAGGCGGCCGGCTCGCAGCGGAGCCACTCACCGTGCGGGACGGGAACCGGCTCATAGGCAGGTTGCTGCGCGACCCGGAACAGCCGGATCTTCTCGTGGGTGGAATGTTGAACGGCTTCGGCGCCGTTGCGCGAGCGGGCGAGATCAAACTCCATATTCGACTGACCGCCGCAAAGCCAGAGATCACCGACCAGCACATCGTGAAACGCGAGGTGCTGCGGACCATCGACCGTGAAGGTGTAGGGTCCGCCGGCCTCCGGTGGCTCGATTTCCGCCTGCCAGCGTCCATCCGGACCGGCGACCGCGGTCGCCTCGTGACCGCCGATCGCGAGCTTGATGCCGGCGCCGGGAGCAGCCCAGCCCCAAACCCGGTTGGGCCGGCCGCGCTGGAGCATCATGTGTTCGCCAAACAGCGGAGAGAGAAAAGGGGGCAGGTCGGATTCACCGGCTCTGGCCGCACCGGTCAAGGCGAGGAGAGCAAGGATGATACACGGAAGTCGGATCAAGAACATGGGCGGGAAAACTCAGATCGGCGGCTGGCGGTGCGCACGTAGCATTCGGAGTGGTTTCAATAGTCGCTGGGATAACCCGGCGCATAGCGGAGGTTGACCGCCTTGTAGAAATCAAGGCTGTGGGCGGGCGGTTCGACGCCCGCCGGCAACGGGCGATGCGAAAAAGTCTGGAAATAGAGGAGGCAGGCATCACGCCAGATGACGGCGTCCTGCTCCTGCCGCTGCAGCCGCATGCGCACCGCCTCGTAACGTTCGGCATCGATGTGTCCGGCGAGCGAATCCCAGGCATGTTGCATCGCGCGAACCTCGTCCACGCCCTGTTGGTAGCGCAGGCAGAGTTCGTCCCAGAGCGGACGCCCGGATTTCATCGGGTGGTCCCATGCGACGTGATGAAACCAGAGCAGGAGGTTTTCCGGGCAGGTGGCGGGATTGCCCCACAGCTTTTGCCATTCGGGGGCGTATTGTTCGAGCGCGTTGGAACCGGTGGCCGTGCGATCGGAGCCAAGGCCCTGCGCGTCGGCGTGGTGATAATAGACCGGATTCCAATCGGCGCGGGAAAGATCGTTGACCCACGGTCCCGGCCCGTAGTGGTGACCGGTGGCCATGATGTGGTGGAGGCCGAGCGGCATCGAGTAGTTGACGACGGTCTCGCGGGAGCCGAGCAGCATTTTGGTAATGGTCTGCACCGTGGCGGGCTCCGACCCGTAGGTCATCCGGGTCCACTCGTCCGCGATGGCGGCGGAGGACAGATCGTGGTCCCACGCGAGCCGGCCGAAGGCATACCAATTGGCTTGGGCGAGCGGATGGCCGGTCCAGTTGCGGTTGGTGCCGGTGTTGGCGACTCCGGCGATGACGCTGAGTCCGCGTAGGTGCAGGCTGCCGTCCACCACGCGTGCCACCGTGCTGCCCGGTCCGGCGGCGTAGGTGTCGGAGTCGAGGACCTCCTTCCACAGGGGAGCGAGGTAGGCAAGCTGGATGGACATGCCGAGGTATTCCTGGGTGATCTGCAGTTCGAGGGCCAGGGGGGTCTTCGGCATGGCCCCGAACAGGGGTGAGAACGGCTCGCGCGGCATGAAGTCGAGCGGACCATTCTTGATTTGGATGACGACATTGGCGCGGAACCTGCCGTCGAGGGGCGTGAACTCGTCGTAGGCCTGCTTGACGCGGTCGACGGTGTTCTCGGCGGCGTAAACGAAGGCGCGCCACATCACGATGCCACCGTGCGGCGCGAGCGCGTCGGCCAGCAGGTTGGCGCCGTCGGCGTGCGTGCGGTGATAATCCTGCGGTCCGGGCTGACCCTCGGAGTTGGCCTTGACCACGAAGCCGCCGAAGTCGGGGATGGCGCGGTAGATCTCGTCAACCTTCGCGCGCCACCAGGCGCCGACCGCGGGATCGAGCGGGTCGGCGGTCTTGAGGCCGCCAAGCTCGATCGGAGCGCTGAACCGGGCCGTGAGGTAGACACGCACGCCGTAAGGGCGGAATTCCTCCGCCAGCGCGGCGACCTTGGCGAGATACGTGGGCGTAAGCACCAGAGCGTCGGCGTTGACGTTGGTCAGGACGGCGCCGTTGATCCCGATTGAGGCGCAGGCGCGGGCATAGTCCCGGTAGCGGGGATCGCGGATCTCCGGCAGGTAGAACCACTGCCAGAGCGAAAAACCGGCGTAGCCGCGCTCGATAAAGCCGTTGAGGTTGTCCCAATGGTTGAGGAGCCGGCGCTGGATCTTCGGGGCGCTGACGAGGTCGAGCGAATCGACCGGCTGCCCGGTCTGCAGGTGACGCAGCAGTGCGAACGCCCCGTAAAGCACACCGATGTCGTGGTTGGCGAGCAGGAGGAGGCGCGGATGGCCGTCAAGCGTTACGCGGCGCAGGATGTAGCCTTCCTCGCTGGCGGCGCGCAGATCGCGCTCGCTGACGAGGGCCGCCAACGCGGGATTGCGGGTGGTGCTGCCGAGGATAAGCGCGCCATCACGGGTGGGGCGGGTGACGACCGGAACCTCGGCGCCAAGCAGGCCGCGAAGCCCGTGGGTGAGTTCGTCGCGAGCGGCGGCGATAGTCGGGTGCGGGGTGGCGTCGGGAATGACGATTTCCGTGATGGCGGCCGTGTAGGAGGCGCGGAGAGCTGCATCGTTAATCAGGTCATAGCGGAGCCAGAGGCGATAGCCGTCCTCGGCCACGAGCGGCAACGTTGTGCCGAACAGCAGGATGACGGAGGCGAGATAGCGTCGAGAGAATTTTAGGAGGAGAGCGGTCAGTGGGAGGTTCATAAAAGGTGCGGAATGGCGGACCTAGCCGGGCCGGGAGCGGACGAGCCCAAACCGCCGGGTGCCCGGGGGAGTGAGGCACCGAATGCAAGGGTTCCTCCGATGCGACGCGTTGTTCGCAACTCCGACGCAGGCGCTGGCACGGAGGATTTTGCGTCTTGGGCGGGGAGAAATGAATGCGGTTGCATGGATCGGTCGGCCTGGTCGCGGCTCACTTGCCGTCAGCGGGGGCATAGATGCGGAAATTTCCGCTGACCTGAAGGAGCGCCAGTTGGTAGAGGAGCCCGTTATAGTAGCGCCAGTGACCGGCGGGGATCGGGGCATTCCAGAGGTGTTCGACAAAAGGACGGGCGACGACGGGATCGGCGGCAAGACCCGCGACGGCGGCCATCGCGAAAAGGCCGATGGACGAATCAGTCGAAAGCGGCCGACCGTCGAGGGAGAATTGGTTGGCGCAGTCAGGACCCTGAGCCGCGAGGAAGCGGAGGACGCGATTGCTCTGGACGACTTCCCACGGATCTGCGGCAAACCAGGCGTGGTCGAGTCCAACGTTGGCCAAGGTGCGCCAGGCATCATAGCGGAAATCCCCCTTGCCTGGGCCAAAGCCGGACCCGGTGAACGGGGTGCCGTCGAAATGGGCGTATTCGGGCATCAGGCCGGTTTGCGGATGGGCGGCCCGGCGGAAAAACTCGCGGCTGGTGCGGGCCGCAGCGGCCCAGAAGGCGCGGTCGCGGGCGTCGTCGGCCCAGCGCGCCCAGAGTTCGTAGAAGGCCGGCAGGTGATAAGACGGATCGGTGAACGCGGACGCGGACGCCGACGGCGCAAAGACGACCTGTTTTTCCGCGCGGTTGAAGATAGCCGTCAGGCCGTGGCTGGCGGGCTGGTGGAGCATCGCGCGAAGAAGCGCCTGGGCTTCGGCGCCGTAGTTGAAAATGCCTTCGCCGTTGCCCCAGCGATGCGCGGCGAAGAAAAGTGCGGTGACGAGCCACTCTTCACCGTCACTGGCGGTCCCGGGGTCAAGTTGGGTGCCGTCGAAACCGCACTGCCAGGCGAAATAGCCGCGGCGCGGGCCGTCGGCGTGATACATGTGGATCTTCGTCCATTTCCAGAGGCGGTTGAATTCCTCGCGGTGATCGGTCTGGACGGCGATCATCAGGCCGTAGGACATGCCCTCGGACCGGACGTCGTTGTTGCCGATGTCGGCGATGTAGGCTAGATCGGCGCCGACCGGATAGTAGACGCGTTCGGTCGCGTCATTGCCGTGAAAAAGCTGCGCCCAGCCGGCGTCGATCTTGGCGGCGATGGCGGCCTCGGATTGGCCGAGAAGTTCGGCGAAGAGATTGCGATTGGCGGCGGGACGCGTCAGGGGTTCCGACTTGGCGGGGCGGGCGCGAGCCTCGCCGGCAAAGAGCAGGCCAACCAGCGCGGCGCCAAGCGCCGCCAAAGTGCGACATCCCTTCCGGCGGTGCCTGGCGTCGCACCTCGTAAGGCGGGCGGGATCTGCCGTTGAGCCTGTCATCAGTAGATACGGAAATTTCCGCTGACTTCGAGCAACGCAAGCATCGTGAGGAGGCCGTCGTAGTAGCGGAGGCGGCCGGAGGGGACCGGCAGGTCCCAGAGTCTTTGCACGAACGGCTGGCCGATCCCGCGGTCGGCGGCAAGGGCGGCGGTTGCCGCCATGGCGACCAGACCGGGCGTGTTGACGGCGGTCGAGACGGGTGTACCGTCAATCTTGAAACGGTCCGGGCAGTTGGGTCCCTGCGACGCGAGGAATGTCAAGACGCGGTTGCTCTGGGTGACTTCCCACCGGTCCGCGGCCCACCAGGAGAAATCGAGCGCGGGATTTGAGAGCGTGCGCCAGGCATCATAGCGAAAATCCTCGTGGTGGCCCCACGGCGCGGTGCGCGGCGTGCCGTTGAAATTCGCATAATCGGGCATCAGCCCGGTGACGGGATGGGCGGCCTTCTTGAAGAAATCGCGGCTGGTCCGGGCCACCTCGTCGAGGAAAGCGCGGTCGGCGGGATCGGCGGCCCAGCGCGCCCACAATTCGTAGAACGCCGGCAGATGGTACGACGGGTCGGTGAAGGTCGAACCCAGCGGCAGCGGGGCGAAGTTGATCTGCCGTGCGGCGCGATCGATCATGTTGCCAAACGGACCGCGACCCGGATCCGCGTCCTTGTGCAGCATCGTGCGCAGGAGCGCCTGCGCCTCGGCGCCGTAGTTGAAAATTCCCGGGCCGTCGCCCCAGCGGTGCGAGGCGAAGAAAAGCGCCATGGTGAACCATTCCTCGCCGTCGGGGGCCGGACCGGCGTCAAGTCGCCGGCCGTCGAACGCGGTGTGCCACGCGAAGTAACCGCGCTGCGGACCGCTGTCGTAATACATGTAGTGCTTCGCGAACTTCCAGATCTGGTCAAACTCCCGCTGGTGATTTGTCTGGAGGGCGATCATCATGCCATAGGAGAGACCCTCCGTGCGGACGTCGTTGTTGTTGATGTCCGGAATATAGGCCATGTCACCGGCGACCGGATAAAACAGGCGCTGGGAATTTTCGTCGCCGTGGACCATTTGCCGCCACGCGGATTCGATCCGGCGGTGGATCTCGGGATCGGTCTTGCCAAGATACTCGCGGAACAGATTGCGATATTCACCGGTGGCAAAGGCGCCGGCGGAGGATGCGCCCGCCGCCGCTCCGGCCGGGAGGGCCAGCGCGAGTGCGAGCAGGCGAAGGTGATTCATGGCGGGGAAGGAAGCCCGCATCGCCGCGGCGCTCAGGCGGGGGAGAATTTCTTGCGGCGTTCCGAAAGCTCGTGCTCGATCTGAAGATTGAGCTTCTTGCCGATCGGATACAGCGCAAGGCAGAGCAACGCGACCCCGAGCAGGATGCACGGGTAAAACGAGGCGCCCAGGCGGATACCGAGCAGGGCGTGTTCCGTTTGCCTGGCGTTGGCGACGTAGCCGTAGCCACCGATGATCCAATTCGCGATGGCGCCGCCGAGGCCGAGCCCGGCCTTGAGCGCAAACAGGATGCCGGCGAACATGAATCCCGTCGCCCGCCGCGAGGTCTGCCATTCGGAGTAATCCGCGACGTCTGCGATCATCACCCAGAGCAGAGGGATGGTCGGACCCCAGCCGACCGACCAGAGCACGCTCACCCAGAACATCATGTGCAGGTCGGTGGGCGAGATGAAGAAGAAGGACATGGTGGCGAACGTGGTGACGCTGGCGCCAGCGAGGAACACGGCTTTCTTCCCAAACCGGTCGGCCAGCGGCTTGGACAGCGGGATGAAGAAGATCTGGACGATCGAGCCCAAGTCATTGAAGAAGCTGAAACCCACGGCCACGGCGTTCGAGTGATCGGGCCGCACGAGCAGGTTGAACCATTTTTCCGTGAGGATCACGCGCAACCCGGTGACGTCGCCGGTGGTCGGCGCGGTCAGGCCCCAGCCGCTCAGGAACCGGCCGATGGCCGCCGGATCGAGGTAATAGGAGAAGAAGTAGAACAGCGATGTCCCGCGGACGACGAGCATGGTGAACACGGCGAGCGTGAGAATGAACATCACGCGCCAGGGTTTGCAGCTGAAGACGTTCCTGACGTCCTCCTTGAGCGAGGGCTTTTGCCCGGGATTCGGCAGCACGCGTTCCTTGGTGGTCGAGAACACGATCAAATTGCAGACCACCATGATCGTGCCAAAGATGCCCATGGTGACGGCCCAGCCCCGGGCGTCATTGCCGGCGCCGAATTTGTCCACCAGCGGCAGCGCCATGGACTGGATGACAAATTGGCCGAAAATCGCCGCCACGAAACGATAGCGCGCGATATTGGAGCGCTCGCTCGTGTCGGGAGTCATGACCCCCATCAACGCGGAGTAGGGTGTGTTGTTGGCGGAGTAAAGGATCATCAGCAGCACGTAGGTCACATAGGCATAGATGACCTTTCCCTGCGGGCCGACATGAGGAACCACGTAGACGAGCCAGAAGATCGCGCCAAAGGGAATCGCGGTAAAAAGCACCCACGGCCGGAATTTACCCCAGCGGGTCTTGGTCCGGTCGGACAGCGCGCCGATGATCGGATCGAAAAACGCATCTGCGAGCCGCACCACCAGGAACATCACGCTGATCACCGCAGGCGAGAGCCCCACCGTGTCCGTATAAAAACGGTTTTGGTAGAGAATCATCGACTGGAAGAAGAAGTTGGTTGCGACGTCGCCGAGGGCGTAGCCGACTTTCTCGCGGACGGATAGTTTCATAGGGGTAGGTTAGGGAGGCTGGGGGGGACGGCGGGGTGCCGGTTCAACCGTAGGAAAGGCGGATGAGCGGGAGCGGGGCGAAGGTAATTGGGGCGCCGCGCTGCGATTACGTGAGCGTGAGTGAACCTGTTGCCGGCTCGGGGGCGCCGAGTTCCCGGGCACGCGGGCCCGGCGACGCAGAACCGACGAAGAGACCATAGTCACCGGGCACATGCGTCGGTCGGCCGGCGGCATCAAACTGGGTAAATGCGCCGGCCGGCAGGTCGAATGTCACCGCGACGCTGCCGCGGGCCGGCACAATGACCTTTTGGAAATCGACCAGGGTGGCAAGGGGTGCATGGGGCCAGCTGCGCGGGGGCGTAATGTAGCATTGCACGGCCTCGGCAACGCTGCGGTCGCCCGTATTCGTCAGCGTGGTGCTAACCGTCACCGTCTCCTGCGCGGCCAGCCGGTGGCGGCTCAATTTCAGCTCCGCATACGCGAGTTTGCCGTAGCTCAGACCGAACCCGAAGGGATAGAGCGGCTCCTTTTCCGTAAAGCGATAGGTGCGGCCGCGCATGCCGTAGTCGATGAAAGGTGGCAGGTCGGCGGTGCAACGCGGAACCGTGAGGGGCAGCTTGCCCGACGGCGAGGCGTCGCCAAAGAGCACCTCGGCCAGCGCCCGGCCGCCTTCGCAGCCGGGATACCAGACCTGCAGGACGGCATCGGCGAACTCATGCACTTCGGGGATCGCGACGGCGCTGCCGCCGGTCAGGACGACCACGAGCTTCCGGGCATGCTTGCGCAGCTCGACGATGAAATCTTGCTGCACCTTCGGCAGCTCGATCACGTCACGATCACCGCCGATGGGGGAGGCGACGGTATCGCCCTCCTCGCCCTCAAGCGACGGATCGAGGCCGATAACCGCGATGGTCAGCTCGTTTTCCGCCGCGGTGTTGTAGGTGTAATTTACACCCGGCGCCATGGCGCTCGAGAGCGGACAACCGGTCCGGAATGCCACGCGGCAACCCTCGGGGGCGCGTTCCATTATGCCCTCGGCCATGGTGACGAGCTCGGGAGAAAATCCGTAGTAATTGCCCAGCAGCGCCGTGGTGTTGCCGGCCGTGGGGCCGCACACCAGGATGCCGTTGTAATCCTGGCGAAGGGGGAGGAGGCCGTTGTTCTTCAACAGCACGATGGACTCGACCGCGGCTTCGCGGGCGAGGCGGCGATGCGGTTTGGAGTCGATGACGGCCGGTGAAATTCCAGACCATGGCACCTTGTCCTGGGGATCGAGGAGACCCAACTTGAACTTGGTGGCGAGCAGCCGGCGCAACGAGGTCTCGATCTCCGCCTCGGTGATGAGGCCCTGTCGAACCGCGACGACGAGATCGTTGTAGGTGCAACCACAGTTGAGGTCGCAGCCGTTCTTGACCGCAAGGGCGGCGGACGCGGCGGCATCCTTGGTCACCTTGTGGTGCTGGTGGAAGTCATCGATGGCGCCGCAATCGCTGACCACATGGCCCTTGAATTCCCAGCGGCCGCGCAAGATGTCCCGCAGGAGAAGTTTGCTGCCGCAGCACGGCTCGCCGAGCGTGCGATTATAGGCGCCCATCACCGCCTCGACCCCGGCGCGGACCAGTTTTTCAAAGGCGGGAAGATAAGTCTCGTAGAGATCCTTGGCCGTGGGCTTGGCGTCAAAACCATGCCGGGCTTGTTCGGGTCCGCTGTGCACGGCATAATGCTTCGCGCATGCAGCGGTCTTGAGGTAGTGCGGATGGTCGCCCTGCAAGCCGCGGACCATGGCGGCCCCCAACTCGCCCGTCAGGTAGGGATCCTCCCCAAACGTCTCCTGGCCCCGGCCCCAGCGCGGATCGCGAAAGATATTGATGTTCGGGGTCCAAAAAGTGAGGCCCTGATACTGGCCGCGGCGTCCGGCCGCCACGGCGGCGTGGTGCTTGGCGCGCGCTTCGTCGGAGATGACGGTGGCCACACGCTGCACGAGCGCGCGATTCCACGTGGCGCCAAGGCCGATGACTTGCGGGAACACCGTCGCGCGGCCATTGCGCCCGACGCCGTGACAGGCCTCGCTCCACCAGTTGTAGGCGGGCATGCCGACGCGATCGACCGCATTGTTTTCGTGCAGCAGCTGGTTGATTTTTTCCGGCAGGGTGAGTCGCGCGACCAGTTCGTCGATCCGTCTTGCCAACGGCAAGTCCGCCTCCAAATGGGGCAGGGAAGGCACGGAGGCGGTGGACGAGGTCGGGGGCATGCGCGATAGGTGCTGCCGAATCCGGCCAGCTCAGCCGTGGAGGTAGCTCATCAAGAGGTTTTCGAGGTATTCCTGCTTACCGGAACGGGGTTTCGGTTCACCCAGCTTGTTGAGGACCAGTTTGTTCAGTTCGCGGAAACCGGTGCGGCGTTTCTCGATGTCCCGGCCGTAGCCCGTATCGTAACTGGCGTAACGCTCCTTGATAAATTGCTCAAATTTGCCGTCGGCCAGAACCTGCCGGGCGAGTTTGAAGGCGAGGGCGTAGGCATCCATCCCGCCGATGTGCGCGTGGAAAAGGTCTTCTGCGTCGATACTGGGTCGACGGAGCTTGGCATCAAAGTTGAAGCCGCCGGAGCCGAGACCGCCCGCCCGGAGAATGGAGACCATCGCCAGCGTGAGCTCCTTTACGTCGGTGTTGAACTGGTCCGTATCCCAGCCGAGGAGGAGGTCGCCGGCGTTGGCGTCGATCGAGCCGAGCATGCCTTGCGCGGCCGCAACCTCGATTTCATGCTGGAAGGTGTGCCCGGCCAGCGTGGCGTGATTGGTCTCGATGTTGAACTTGAAATGTTTTTCCAGGCCGTAGGTCCGGAGAAATGCGATACCCGAGGCAACATCGAAGTCGTATTGGTGTTTCGTGGGCTCCTTGGGTTTTGGCTCGATGAGAAACTGGCCTTGGAATCCGATGCTCTTCGCATAATCGAGGGCCATGTGCATGAAGGCAGCCAGATGCGCCTGCTCCCGTTTCAGGTCGGTGTTGAGAAGGGTTTCGTAGCCTTCCCGGCCGCCCCAAAAGACGTAATTTTCGCCGCCGAGTTGCTTGGTCACATCGAGGGCTTTCTTTACCTGCGCGGCGGCGTAGGCGAAGACATGGGCGTCCGGGTTGGTCGCGGCGCCGCACATGAAACGGGGATTGCTGAAAAGGTTGGCGGTTCCCCAGAGCAGCTTCACTCCGGTGGCCTTCTGCAGGTCCTTGGCGTGGGCGACGAGCTTGTCGAGGTTGCGGTTCGATTCGGCGAGGGTCCGGCCTTCCGGGGCGATATCGCGATCATGAAAGCACCAGAAGGGCGCGCGGATTTTTTGAAAGAACTCAAACGCAGCGTCCATGCGCACCTTGGCGATCGAAACCGGGTCTGTCCCCTTTTCCCACGGGCGCCGGATGGTGCCGGGGCCGAACGGGTCGGAGCCGGCGCCGCGGAACGAATGCCAGTAGGCGATGGAGAAGCGCAGGTGCTCCTTCATCGTGCGTCCGTCGACCACCTCGTCGGGATTGTAATGGCGGAAGGCCATGGCCTTCGCGGCTTTGGGGCCACCGTAACGGATGGCCGGGGTGCTGAAAAAGTTGGAGGGCAAGGATTTCATAGGAAACGAAACCCGCGATTTACGCCGGGGGTAGAGAAACTGTAAAGCGAACTCTCCGTCATTACGCCGAGCCTCGACAAGAGACGCCACATTCTAACTATAGACTTGAAGCGTGAGCCAAGTGCGGGCGGGATATCCGGACTCCAATGAACGAACGTCGGATCACGCTGGTGGACATTGCAAAAGTGGCCGGTGTGCACGTCACGACCGTTTCGCTGGCCTTGCGCAATCATCCGCGCCTGCCGGAGTCGACCCGGCAGCGGATCCAAGCCCTGGCTGAAACAATGGGCTACCGGCCCGATCCGTTGTTGCGCGCGCTCGTTTCTTATCGAGGCAACATCATGGCGCGGCGCAACACGCCGACGCTCGCCTACGTGACCAACTGGAACACCCGCTGGGGCTGGAAGAAGGTCACGGCCCATCCGGACTTCTACGCGGGAGCCGAAGCCATGGCCAATCAACTGGGCTTCAAGCTGGAGCATTTCTGGATGCGCGAACCGGGCCTGACGCAGGGCCGGCTGAGCCGGATGTTGTATTCGCGCGGCATCAACGGTCTGATCATCGCCTCCCACGGACGCGAAATGGGTGATGCGCTGCAGTTCGACTGGTCGAATTTCAGCGCGGTGAAGATCGACTATTTCCCCCATCAACCCGTGTTGCACAACGTCACCAACAACCAGTGCGACATCGTCAGGCTGGCGATGCAAAAGGTGATGGCAGCCGGTTACCGGCGGATTGGATTTGTCATGCACCGCGGCTGGGATCACGCGGTTGACCACCTTTGGACCGCGGGATTCCTGTGCGAGCAGCAGAATCTCGGCATTCGTGAACGCGTGCCCGCCCACATCTTCCCCGAAGCCAATCCGATCGAGCGCTGGTTCAATGAGAACAACGCCCCGGTGGTCGCGGATCCGGTCCCGTTGGCGAATTGGCTGCGCCGGTACCGGCCGGAGGTGGTGATCGCCAAGGCTTCGTTCGTTTTGCCGGTCTTGCGCAAGATGGGCCTGCGCATACCGCGGGACATTGCCTTTGTTGACGTCTTTCTGGAGAAGGCGGAAGGGACCACGGCCGGGGTCCGGCAAAATCACGAGACGGTGGGCGGCGTGGCCGTGGAAATCCTGGCCGGTCAACTGCAACACAACAAATTTGGCGTGCCGTCGATTCCCACCACCACCTTTGTGGAGGGCACATGGTTTGACGGCCTGTCCTGTCCGGCGAGATGAGGTGACCGGCCGGCCGGATTTCCCGATCTACCGGTTTGGCGGGGCACGGCAAATTTACCTCGCCGCCTGGTCGGTCTTCACGCAATGTCCGGTCCGAGCAATTGTCGCGCCGGGCCAGGCGCGGAGGAAATCTCCCCCATGGCCCATCGGATCAATCAAGTCGCGGAAATGCAGGGACTGTACGGTCCGTTTACCCTGGCTGAACGGGTCGTGCAAAAGATCTGGCTGCGAAGCGACTTTGACGGGCACCGGGCGGTGCTGACAGACGGGCGCCATTTGAGAATACGTGCCACGGGTGCGTGGAATCTGCTGGGGGGGCCGGATTTTCGCGGTGCGCGGGTGGTAATCGACGGCCGGGAAATCGTCGGCGACGTCGAGGTGCATTTTCATGCGACGGATTGGCGGGCGCACGGCCACGAGTCGGATGGCGCCTATGACAAAGTGGTCTTGCACGTCGTATTGTTTCCCTTGGGAGAGGCGGGGAAACCGGCGCGACGGCGTGACGGCACGGAAATGCCGACGCTCGTGCTGCTGCCGCTTTTGCATCGAGATCTGGAGGAATATGCGTCGGACGATGCCCTGGAAACCATCACGGCGCGCGATGAATGGCGGCATTTTGAGGAGCTGGGAACCAGGTCGGGCCCGGAACTACGGGAACTCCTTGCGGGCGTGGCCCGAACGCGTTGGTTACAGAAGGTACATTTTGCGGGCCGGCGGATCACCCGGCTTGGCTGGACGGCTGCAGCTCACCAAACCGCGCTGGAGATTCTTGGCTACCGGCAGAACCGGGCGGCCATGCTGACGGTGGCAACCCGACACCCGCTGGAAGATTGGAGTGCGGGAGCCGAGCCGGCGACGATCTTTGCGGAGTGCGGGGGGCTTTGGCAGCTCTCCGGCGTGCGGCCGGCGAATCATCCCCTCAGGCGCCTGCAGCAATACGGGCGCTGGTCGGCTGCAAGTCCGGACTGGCCCCGGCGGTTGGAGGAATTCGCGGCGGGGTGGACGGCGAACGGGGCGGAAATGGTTCCGACCAAACTCGCCCGGGAGGCGCTGGAATTGCAGGAGTGCCGGAAGAGAATCGCCGAAGAACTGCTGGCGGGAGCGGTGGGTGGCACGCGGATCGACAACCTGATTTGCGACGGCTTGCTGCCGCTCCTGGCCGCGCGGACCCGGAAGATCCTTTTCGGCTTCTGGTTTCACTGGTATCTGGGTGATCTGCCGGCGCAGGTGCGCTGGGCGATGCCCAAGCTGGGCGTGGCAGATGGAAGGCTGCAGCCGCTTTGCCATGGCTATGCGCAGGGATTGCTGGGCTGGCTGCTGGAACGACAGGTTCGCGCAAGTGGCTGATTCGCTTAAAACTTGGCGAGGCTTGACAAGCGTTCACGCCGTTTAATATCCTTTCCCTCCTATAACTAGTTCACTTTCTAAAAAAGTGGGCCCTCGGGTCCGCTTTTTTTTTCCCACTAATCTAAATACACCATGAGTAGCGAAATCCTGTCCGTTCTCGAATACATGGAGAAGGAGAAAGGCATTCCCCGTGCCGATATGATCTCCGCCATTGTAAACGCGATCAAAACCGCCGCGTTGAAAGGCGTTAATTCCGGTCAGGAACTGAAGATAGAAATCAGCCCGAAGAACGGGCAGATGAAGGCTTGGTCACTGCTCAAGGTCGTTGACTCCGTTGCCGACCCGAAAACCCAGATTCACGTGGAGAAAGCGCAGGTCTTCAAGGCCGGGGCCGTCATTGGCGATACCATCGAGAAGGAAATTGACCCGTCGTACCTCGGCCGCATCGCGGCGCAGACGGCGCGACAGGCCATCATGCAGAAGCTCCGCCAGTTCGAGAAGGAACGCATTTACGACGACTTCAAGGACTCGGTTGGCGACATTGTCAGCGGCACGGTCCGCCGACGCGAACGGAACGACTTGTTCGTCGACCTCGGCAAAGCCGAGGCGGTGATGCCGGGCAAGGAGCAGGTGCCCGGCGAGGAATACGCCCCGGGTGAACGAATTCGCTGTCTGCTGATGGAAATCGAAAACAGCAGCCGCGGACCCGAGATCATCCTCAGTCGCGCCAGCAGCAAGTTTGTCCGCCGCCTTTTCGAGCTCGAGGTCACCGAGATTGCCGACGGCACGGTGAAGATCGAGGCGTTCGCCCGCGAGCCGGGCTACCGCACGAAGATTGCGGTCACCAGCACCGACCCGAAGGTTGACCCGGTCGGCGCGTGTGTCGGCGCCCGGGGTGCCCGGGTGAAGAGCATTGTGCGTGAACTCGGCGGCGAAAAGATCGACATCATTCCCTATCACGCGGACACGAAGGAAATGCTCATCGAGGCGCTCAAGCCCGCCGTGCCGCGCGAAATCATTCTCGACGAGAAGAACAAGCGCGTGCTGGTCCGGGTGGTGAACGACGATCTTGCGGTCGCCATCGGTCGCAAGGGCCAGAATGCCCGCCTGACTTCCCGCCTGGTCGGTTGCCGTCTCGACATTGAGGAATTCAAGACGGTCGCAGCTGATCCGCGCGCGCAGGCCATCAGTCTGCTCGTCAGTACCTTTGGCTTCGAACCGACGATCGCCGAGCGCCTGGTGGCGCAAGGCATCAATTCGCCGGCCGCCTTCGAAGGGGTCGAGGCCAGCGATCTGGCCGATTCAGGTTTCACGGCCGAAGAAGCCCAGGGAATTATCGCCAAAGTGACCGGTTCCTGATCCCGCCTCTCCCGTCCCACCCAGACCTACCGAATGAGCGCCCGCATCCACGAGATTGCCAAACAATACAGCGTTGAGCCCAAGGACATGCTCCTCTGGCTCAAGGAGCAGGGCTTCGTGTCGGCGGACACCAAATCGGTATCCAGCACGGTCAGCAAAATCTACTACGACGAGATCGAGAAGAAATTCGGGACAAAACCCGCCGAGCCGGTCGTCGAGACCGAGCCGCCGGTGCCAGTGGAGCCCGAGTCGTCGAAACTGCGGCTGCCTGCCGGCGTATTCGTGAAGTCCGCCCAAGACGTCGTTCGCGAGAAGGAAGAGGCGGCCAAGGCCGCGGTGACCGCCCGGGCCGCCTTCAATCCGCGTGCTCCGGTTGTTGTGCCAAAGATGCCTCCGGCGCCGGCGGTCAAAGCGCCACCTGTCCCGTCGGTGGCGGCGCCGCGCTTGTCGTCGTCGCCCACGCTGGCGCCGCGTCCGGCCCCGGTGTCACCTGCGCCGGCGCCCGTGGTGAAATCCGTCCCGCCGCCGCCGCCCTCGACCAAATCTCCCGCTGCGCTCCCGCCGATGCCCGTGGTGCGCCCGCCCGTCTCCGTTGCGCCGGCGGTGGGCAAGGCGGCGCCGCCGTTGCCGGCCACTCCGGCGCCGGTGTCGTCCGTCACCGTCACCCAGGAGGGCGACGTCAAGATCATTCATCTCAAGCCGCCGATCATCGTACGCGACTTCGCCGTCGCCCTCGGGCTCAAGCCGTTCAAGCTGATCTCGGAGCTGATGGAGATGAGCATTTTTGCGTCGATGAACCAGTCGATCGACGAGCCGGTGGCCAACAAACTGGCGGAAAAGCACGGATTCCTGCTGGAGATCAAGCATCGCGGCGAAACCCAGGTGCCGGTGGTCACGCCGGAAAAGGCGAAGATCTCCAAGGAAGAAAAAGCCCGCGAAGAGGACCTGAAGAACCTCGCCCCGCGACCGCCCATCGTGTGCATCCTCGGCCACGTTGACCATGGCAAGACGTCGCTGCTCGACGCCATTCGGAAGGCCAATGTCGCGGCCGGCGAAGCGGGCGGCATCACCCAACATATCGGCGCCTATCAGATCGAGCACAACGGCCGCAAGATCACCTTTCTCGACACCCCCGGACATGCGGCGTTCACCAAGATGCGGGCCCGCGGTGCGTCCGTCACGGACATTGCCGTGCTCGTGATCGCCGCCGACGACGGCTTCATGCCGCAAACCGACGAGGCGTTGCAGCACGCGCTTGAGGCCAAGGTCGCGCTCATGGTCGCGGTCAACAAGATGGACATGAAGGGCGCCAACCTCGACCGGGTAAAGACCCAGATGCAGGAGCGGAATATCGCGCCCGAGGATTGGGGCGGCGAGATAGTCACCGTGCCCGTCGCTGCCATCAAGGGGCAGGGCATCACCGAGCTCCTGGAAATGATTCTCCTTCAGGCCGACGTCCTTGAGCTGAAGGCGAACCCGAAGGCCGAGGCCAGCGGGGTGGTCATCGAGTCCCAGGTGGATCCCGGCCGCGGTCCGCTGGCGACGGTCATTGTGCAACGCGGAACGTTGCGGGTGGGCGACGCGATCGTCTGCGGCCCGCATTATGCGAAGGTGCGCGCGATGTTCGACGATCAGGGGAACAATTTGAAGGAGGCGCCGCCGGCGATGCCGGTGCGCGTCATCGGTTGGTCGGGGGCGCCCGATTCGGGGGCAAAGTTTACTGCGGCGAAAAATGCCCGGGAAGCGGAGCGTCTCGCCGAGGAAGAGCAGGATCGCCTGAAGAAAGTCAACGTGACCGATGCGGCGGCGCCCAAGGACACGTCGCTGGATGCCCTGTTTGCGAACATTGCGGCCGCCCAAGGCAAGGTCCTCCGCGTGGTCCTCAAGTCGGACGTCTACGGCTCCCTTGAAGCGGTGCGAAACCTGCTGGAAGGCATCAAGAGCACCAAGGTGTCGCTCGACATCGTGGCGGGCGACGTGGGAATCATCAGCAAGAACGATGTCCTGATGGCGAGCGCGGCGAAGGCGGTCATCATCGGTTTCAACACCAAGCAGGAGAACGGCGTGGTCGCCCTGGCGAAGCACCACGGTGTGACCATCCAGAGTTTTGGCATCATTTACGAACTGGGTGACCGGATCAGGGAAATGATGGCCGACCTGCTCGATCCCGATCTCAAGGAAAACAAGCTCGGGGTGGTCGAGGTCCGGCAGGTCTTTCCCGTCGCCAAGGGATTCGTGGCCGGTTGCCTGGTCACCGAAGGCAAGGTCAACCGCGGCGCCGCCGCGCGCGTCCGCCGGGGAAAAGATTCGGTGTTCGAGGGCAAGATCGGCACGCTCCGTCGGTTCAAGGACGATGCCAACGAGGTGCGGGCGGGGCTCGAGTGCGGCATCCGGCTCGACGGCTTTGACGGCTACCAGCCAGGCGATCGCATCGAGTGTTACGAAATCCAGAAGGTTCGCGCCGCGCTCTGAGCTTGCGGCCCGCCCGGGCGCCCGGTTCCATTCCGTCAGCCACCACGCCGCCATGAGCAACCGACTCCTTCGCGTCAACGAGCTCTTGCAGCGGGAAATCAGCGCCTACCTCCACCAGCGCTACAGCAGCGAGACTGTGGCCATCACCATCACCGGCGTGGAGATCACGGGTGATCTTCGCGAGGCCAGGGTTTTCTATTCCGTGGTGGGGCCGGCGGCGGCCGCCACCCGGGCCGGCAAATGGCTGCTGGGCCGGCGCAGGGAAATCCGCGAGCAGGTGGCGCGCAACGTCGTTCTCCGCCATGTACCGCTGCTGGCCTTTGTCCATGACGACCATGCGCCGCGCGCCCTGCGCATCGAGGAATTGCTGAGTGAAATTGACGGAAACCGCCCGCCGTCGTGAATCATTACACCAAGTTTGCCGGCCGTTTCGCCGTCCTCCTGTATGAGCTGAGGGGCCAGCGCGTCGTTGTGATCGGCCATCAGCGGCCCGACGGCGACTGCATCGGGTCGCAGGTGGCGCTGTGCCGCGTGCTGCTCGCCAGCGGGATCGATGCGATCTGCCTCAACCCCGATCCTGTGCCGCGGCGCATCAAGTTCCTGGTGGGCGATACGCCTTTCTTTCAACGCGATGAGGTGGCCCCCGAAGGCCGGGTGGCGATCTATACGGATTGCGCGGATCACGACCGGGCCGGCGTCCGGACGCGCGAAATGTATCCGGCGCCCTGGGGCTGTTTCGATCATCACCTGTCCAATGGCGGTTTCGCCCGGTTCAATTTCGTCGATACCTCCTCTTCGGCCACGGCCGAGGTGCTGGCCGGCATCTTCTTTGATGCGGATCTGCCCGTGGACAAGATCACGGCCCAGGCGCTCTACACCGGCATCATGACCGATACCGGTCAGTTTCGCTTTCCGTCCACGTCCAGCCGCGTGTTCCGGTTGTGCGCCGACCTGATGGGGCGCGGCGCCGATCCCTCCCTGGCGGGGCAGGAACTTTTCGAACGCGAGTCGTTCGGCAAATTGAAGCTCCTCCAGCATTTTCTCGGCTCGCTCAAATTGGAATGCGGCGGGCGCGTCTGCCTCGGCGTGTTGCCGAACGGGGTTTTTGAACAGACGGGCGCCACGGCCGAGGACACCGAGGGGCTGGTGGATTATGCGCGCTCGATCGAAGGGGTGGAAATCGGCGTGCTGATCGAGGAACGCCACGACGTCGTCAAGGCGAGTTTGCGGGCCAGTCATGCCTCGTTTCGCATGGACACCCTGGCGGCCCAGTTCGGTGGCGGCGGGCATGCCAATGCGGCCGGCTTGAATTGCCGGGACACCCTGGCTGGTTTTTATCCGAAACTGCTGGCCGCGATCAAACAGCGCCTGGTCGAGGTGGACGGGGCCAGGAAATGAGCCTGCAGGCGCCCAAGGAAATGGAAGGCGTGTTGCTCGTGGACAAGCCGGCTGGGCTGACGTCGCACGACGTGGTCTACCGTCTCCGCCGAAAATTGCAGATCAAGAAGATCGGTCATGCCGGCACGCTTGATCCGATGGCCACCGGTTTGCTCGTCATGTTGATTGGCAAGGCGACAAGGATCTCCCAATACCTCATCAGCGTCGACAAGGTCTACGAGGGTGAGGCCACCCTGGGCGTGGTCACCGATTCGCAGGACGCGGAGGGCGAGGTCATGGAAACCCGGCCGGTGCCGGACCTGACGGCGGCGCAGGTGGGCGAGGTGATGCGGACGTTCCTCGGCGACCAATATCAGACGCCCCCGATGCATTCGGCCATCAAGATCGAGGGTGTGCCGCTCTACAAGATGGCGCGCAAGGGCGTGGAGGTTGAGCGGGAGCCGCGTTTCATTCGCATCGCGTCGTTTGATTTGGTGAACTATTCGCCGCCCAAACTCTCCTTCACGCTCCATTGTACCAAGGGCACTTATGTGCGGACGATCGCCCACGACTTGGGGCACAAACTCGGCTGCGGCGCACATCTCTCGGCGTTGCGGCGCACCGGCAGCGGACATTTCGCCATCGCCCAGTGTCTGCCGCTGGATCAAATCGAAGGGCTGTCCCTGCCGGAAATCGAGAAGCGCCTGATTCCGGTGTATGAAGCGGCGCCCTCCGTGGCGCAGTGAGTGGTCTGCGCCAGTTCGAGGGATTGGCAAACGTGGAGTTGCCGCCGCGTCCGCTGCATCTCGCGATCGGCATGTTCGACGGGCTGCACTTGGGGCACCAGTCGGTCATCGCCGCGGCCGTTCATTCGGCCCGTCGCAGCGGCGGTCTTGTGGGCGTGCTCACGTTCTGGCCGCATCCGAGCGCGCTGTTCCGGCCGGATAATCCCACGCAATTGCTGATGCCGGCGGCAATGAAACGGGCGGTGCTGTCTCGGCTGGGTGTCGACTTTGTCATCGAGCAAAATTTCTCCCGCGAATTCGCCCGGATCGAAGCGGTTGAATTCCTGCCGCATCTCCAACGCAGCCTGCCGTTGCTGGCGGCGGTGTATGTGGGGGAAAACTGGCGCTTTGGCCGCGGGCGGCAGGGCGACGTGGCGCTCTTGATTGCCGAGGCCCACCGGGCCGGACTGACCGTTTTCAGCGCACCGCGTCTCAATCATAACGGCGCCGCGATCAGCAGCTCGCGGATCCGGGAGTTGCTGGCGGCCGGGGCTATGGCCGAGGCCAACGCGCTGTTTGGGTATTCTTACTTTGCCGATGGAGCGGTGGAAACTGGACGGCGGTTGGGCCGGACTATTGGCTTTCCCACGCTCAACATTTCCTGGGAGCCGGAATTGAAGCCGCGCTTCGGCGTATACGCAGTCAAAGTCTTCAGTGGCCAGGCGGCGCCTGTGCCGGGTGTGGCCAACTACGGTCTCCGTCCAACCGTGGGCAGCGCCACGCGGCCGCTGCTGGAGGTCCATTTGCTGGAGAGATCACCCCTCACTTACGGCGACCAGGTGTCGGTGCACTGGCTTGATTTCCTCCGGCCGGAGAGCAAGTTCAACAGCGTGGACGAATTGCGGACGCAGATCGCGTTGGATCGGGAAAAGGCGCTGAGATTTTTTCAAGAAAACGCGGCGAAGTGAGATGGGGCTGATAGCCGGAGTTTGCGGCGAGGTTCCTTTCCTTGATCAGGATGCCTCCAATCCGCGGGCCGGGGTTCTGCGCCGGGGGAAACCATGAAATTGGCCGTCGTAAGGTGCGTTTGCTCAAGGCGGCGCCCGGTTTCCAAAGGACGCTTGACACCCCTTCCTCGGAATCTACGTTGCGGCCTCTTTCCCGACTCCCGGGGTGGTAGCTCAGTTGGTTAGAGCGTCTGCCTGTAACGCAGAAGGTCGCGAGTTCGAGTCTCGTCCATC
>JBBIHQ010000055.1:0-22384 GCA_037446975.1 Opitutia bacterium | reverse complement strand
GAATTCTCCAATCTGTCGGAAGGCGATTTTCGCTTCGAGGTCCGCGCAGTGAATTCCGCCGGCATGACCAGCGAACCGGCGAGCTTCACCTTCAGCATTCTGCCGCCATGGTATCGTTCGGGCTGGGCTTACGCCGGGGATACCGGTGGTCTGGCCTTGATTGTTTTCGGGTTCATCCGGATCCGTGAACGCCGCATCCGCGCCCGCAATCTCGAATTGGAGAAACTGGTCTATGTCCGCACGCAGGAGCTGGTGAAAGCCAACGCCGCCAAGGACGAATTCCTCGCCAGCGTCAGTCATGAAATCCGGAATCCGATGAATGGAGTCATTGGCATCGCCGAGACTTTCAAGACCGAAGCGCTTGATCAGGAGGGCCGGCGCAAATTCGGACTGCTGCGCCAGTGCGCCAGCCATCTTTCCTCCTTGCTCGAGGACATCCTGGATTTCTCCCGGGTCCAGGCCGGGGCTGTCGAATTGGAGGCCAAGGAATTCAATCTGCCCGAGCTGGTTGAATCCATCGCCGCCATCACGGCAACTGAAAGCGAGAAGCGCGGCATTCCGGTGGAAATAGCCATTTCCCCCGCGGTGCCACAGAAGCTTACTGGTGACCCGCGCCGCATCCGGCAGATTCTGCTGAATTTCGTCGGCAACGCCCTCAAATTCTCCGGGCGTGGCCAGGTAAGCGTCACGGTCTGGTGCAAAGCCGTCAACGCCCGGCTCACGGAGGTGATATTTGCCGTGTCGGACGAAGGTCCCGGCATTTCCCCGGAGGAACAAAAAAGGCTATTCACCCGCTTTGAGCGTGGTGCGGCGGCACAGCAGGGACGGGTGCCGGGCACCGGCCTGGGTCTGGCCCTCTGCCGGGCACTGGCGGAAAAAATGGGCGGACGAATCTGGCTCGAGAGCGAACTTGGCAAAGGCTCGTGCTTCTATTTCAGCGCTCCGTTTGCTTCGTCGGAAGCCCTGGTGCCGGCCGTGTCCGCACCCGACCGGTTGCTCGAAGTATTCAAAACCGCCCTTGTGGTTGATGACGAGGAATACAACCGCGTTGCCCTGACCGAT
Organism: Opitutia bacterium; assembly: GCA_037446975.1. GTDB lineage: Bacteria > Verrucomicrobiota > Verrucomicrobiia > Opitutales > Opitutaceae > Lacunisphaera. The sequence continues at coordinate 21,322 of JBBIHQ010000055.1, read as the reverse complement.
TTGTTGCAGTCCCTCGGCCTGGCCGTACAAACCGCCGCCACCGGCCAGCAGGCCATCTCTCTGGCCAGCACCAACGGTTTTGATCTCATGTTCATTGACTACTCGCTGCCCGGACTCAGCGGGTTGGAGGTGACACGTTCCGTCCGCCTGCTCCCGGGCCGGTCGGCCAAGGCGCTGATCCTCGCCACCACGGCCTACAGCACACCCGAGAAACGCAATGAATGTCTGGCCGCCGGCATGAATGCGTTCCTCGGGAAGCCCGTGACAATGGAGCGGCTGCGGCAGGCCCTTTCCGCGGTCAATGCCACGGAAACCCTCGCCCTGACGCCCGCGCCCGATGAAACCACGCCGGCCGACCGGCTGACCAACCTGCGCTTGCTCGCCCGAAAGAAAGGGGTGCCGCTGGTTGAAGAACTGGCACTTTTCTTCTCGGAATTGGAAGTCGAATTGGAACAGCTGAGTCTCGCCCTGCAGCAGGAGGATGCCGGCGACGCCGGCCATTATGCCCACCTGCTCTACGGGCGCTGCAGCTTCATCTACGAACGTAAGCTGTCACATACGCTGAGCGACATCGAAGCCGCCGCCGCCACCGGTCGCTGGTCCGACGCCCGGTTGCTGAACGGTGAGGTCCAGGCTCAACTGGCCGAGCTGCGCGTCAGGTTGGCTTTGGACGCCCCAACTGCTCCGCCCGCGTAAGCCCGTTGATGATGGCGTAATGGATCAGCTTGGGCGTCGTATGCACATCCAGCTTGCGCATGATATCGCGCCGGCGGGATTGCACGGTGGCCGGACTGATGCCGAGAACCGCACCGATTTCCTCGTCGGTCTTGGATTCCCCAATCATCGAGAGAATCCTGGTCTCGTAATCGGATAGGACGCGGATGAACGCCCTGGGATCGCGCCGGATGCTGGCACTCGACTCGTTTACGATCGGCGTGTAATAGACCCGGCCGCCGAGCACCGCGTTGATCGCCTCCGACAATACCTCCGGCCGCTGGTCATTCTTGTCCACGAATCCGTGGAGGCCAATGCGCTGGACCTGCAACATGGTCCACGGATCCCGATGGGAGGAAATGGCGAGGATCTTTATCTGGGGCAGCTCATCCAAAACAGTCTTGGCCAGCTCCAAGCCATCACCATCAGGCAAGGAAATGTCCATCAGGATGAGGTCAGGCTGAAGCTCCCGGACTGCCGCCAGACCCTCCCGGCACGTACCACATTGCCGCAATACCTGCAGCCCGAGATCACGACAATGAAAGGCAAAAAACTCCGCGATCAGGCGTTGATCCTCGATGACGATCACCCGGCCCTTCGAAGGCTTTTTCCCAGCGGCGCTTGCCGGCGTTGAATCAATGGTATTCAATTGTTTCATCAAGCGTGGACGAGCTGTTGGCTTCTAGCAAGCCACCGCATCTGTGCGATCGGCTCTCACCAAATCTGCCACACTGTCGTCGCTCCCTTTACCCATGTGAATATCATCCTTTTTCACCCGGCAGAAGTCGAGCTTCCCTTGTCCCGAAGTGATCCGCGCGCTTTGCACATCCTTGGCGTGTTGCGCCGGCGACCGGGCGACACATTTGACGCCGGGCTGATCAACGGCCCCCGGGGCAAGGGTTCGTTGGTCGCGATTGGCACGGATTCACTCACTCTGAAATTTGTCTGGTTCGAACCTCCCCCGCCCCTCTGTCCCATCCAGCTTTTGATCGGTCTGCCTCGGCCGCAGACCGCCCGCACCATCCTCCGGGAAGCAACGGCGCTCGGGGTCGCCGCCATGCACTTTATTTGCACTGAAAAGGGCGAAGCGAGCTATGCCGGCAGCTCGCTTTGGAAATCCGATGAGTGGAACCGGTGTATCATAAATGGAGCTGCACAGGCATTTTGCACCCGCCTGCCGGAGATCACCCACGGAAGATCATTGCCCGAGGCCATTGCCAGTCTCCCCGCCAAAACGGACCGGTGCGCCCTCGATAACTACGAAGCGCCCGCGCACCTGAGCCAATGCTCCCTTGAAGGCGCGAAGCCGGTGGTGCTGGCCCTTGGGGCAGAACGCGGCTGGTCGGCAGATGAACGCACCCTGCTTAGGACGAGCGGCTTTGTATTCGCCAATCTTGGCCCGCGGGTGCTGCGAACTGAGACGGCCTGCATTGCCGCCGTGACTTTGCTCAAGGCAAAAATCGGCTCTCTCTAAAGATGCAGGCTGTCGGCTGATGGGCGCCTTTGCCGAGACGCCTTACGCAAGTCCATCCCTCGGGCGAAAGCGTCAAGTCACCAGGCATCTCAAACACCACCAGCGGGTCGGCTACGTTTGCCAACGCTTCCGTCATCCGAATAAACAGTTTAGGGCCGACGACCGGAATAATCTCGTAAGGCGGATCAACGAAAACGATGTCCGCGGACAGTCCCGCAAGGACAGCGGTGGCATCCCCATTAATCACCTGCAAGTCACCGGCTGCTCGGTCCAAGCTCCCGCAGACCGCCGTGATGTTCTTCCGGATGCACGTCACGGTTCTGGCATCTCTTTCGACAAATACCCCACCCGCCGCACCACGACTGAACGCCTCCAATCCGTAGGCGCCGCTGCCGGCAAACAAGTCCAGAAAGCGCGCACCAGATACCCTTGCCCCAAGGCTGGAGAAGACCGCCTGGCGCATCGCATCCGTCGCGGGGCGGACTGCGCCACCCTTTGGCACGACCAACGGTATGCCCCGCGCCTGACCTCCCGTTATGCGCATCGCTTTCCTCCATCCATGTAGCCGCCAAGACTAGGGTTGTTTATCCACTCCTCGTGATCCGACGGAACACTTTTTACTTCTAGCGGTTGTAACATATCATTGCGCGTTGAGGCAGGCCGATTTAGGTCTCCTTCGGCTACCGAAATGCCGGCCACTTAACTGGCTGTCACGACAAACAAAGGCAATGACTTACCCGTTAAACCAAGCATGTTTTCCCGAAATCCAGTCTGGCTGATTCCAGCCACGGTGCTCGCCGTGTCCCTGTGCGGTGAGGAACGAAATGATTGGCCATTATCCGTGGCCCAGACCCGGGCGGATGGATCGGCGGAGTCCGTCGAATACGGCGGTCCGCTGTTTTTCGATCACAACGTCAGTGGCGAGGCCCATCAATCCGGCTTCCGCCCCTTCTACCTGCAAAGCCGGGATGCCGGGGTGGAATCCGATTACCTGCTTTATCCGTTCTTCACTTGGCGCAAAGAGCCGGACTATCACTCGTTCAGTTTCTTCCAGTTGCTCAACGAAAGCCGGGAGGCAAATAGCGGAAAGCCGCCCGTCCAGGCCCTCGACATCTGGCCGTTCTATTTCTCCCGCGACACCGGCCGGTCGGACAGCAGCTATCGGGCCCTGTTCCCGGTTGGCGGAACGATCAAGCACCGGCTGGGCTATGACCGAATCCATTTTGTGCTTTTCCCGCTTTACGCCGACTTCGAGCAGAAAGGCAGCCACACCACGAATGCCCCCTGGCCCTTTCTGCGGTTCGTCAATGGCGCCGGGGACCATGGGTTCGAGTTTTGGCCGATATTCGGCCATCGGGGCCGCCCGGGCGACTACGACAGCAAATTCGCCCTCTGGCCGCTGATTTACCGGTCGAGCAAAGACCTTTCTGAACCGCAACCTGACATCAAGCTTGGGGTGCTGCCCTTTTACGCGCGGGAGACCGCGCCGGGATTGATCGACGAGACGTACCTCTGGCCCTTCTTCGGTTACACTCACCGGACCGAACCGTTGAAGTACGACGAACAACGCTACTTCTGGCCGTTCCTGGTTCAAGGTCGCGGAGCGGTCCATTACATCAATCGGTGGGCACCGATCTATACTCACTCGGTGGTCAAGGGCTACGACAAGACCTGGCTCCTCTGGCCAATCTTCCGGCATGCGGTTTGGGAGGACGCCCACATCGCCCAGGAGCAGAATCAGGTGTTCTTCTTCCTCTACTGGTCGCTCACGCAGCGAAGCATGACCAATCCGGCCGCGGCGGCCGCGCACAAGACCCACTTTTGGCCGCTATTCAGTTCATGGGACAATGGTGCCGGTCGGCACCAGCTGCAGCTGTTCAGTCCATTCGAGGTCTTTTTCCCCACCAACGAGCCGATCCGCCAGCTCTATAACCCGCTGTTTGCCCTCTACCGGTTCGATCAACGCGCTCCCGGTGACACCAGCAATTCGGTGCTCTTCAGTCTGTTGAGTTGGCGAAGATCCCCGATCGAGACGGAATTCCATTTCGGACCGCTTTTCAGCGTGCGCACAACGACCGAGAGATCGCGGATCGCGATTGGTAACGGACTGCTCGCCTGGCAGCGCCGGATGGGCACCCGCCAGTGGAGGTTTTCCCTGTTCGATTTTTACCCGAAACCCGATAACAAGACCACCAAGGCCAAGTCGCCATGAAATTCCTCACCGCCATTGTCGGTCATATCGGGGGCGCCCTGCTCCTGCTGGTCCGCTCGCTGAAATTTTCCAGCACACTGCCGCGCCAATTTCCGCGTTTCATCGAACAATGCTATCTCATCGGTTATACCACGCTGCCGATCGTCACCATTCTGAGCTTCTTCATCGGTAGCGTGCTGGCGCTGCAAAGCGGCTACAGCATGGAGAATTTCGGGGCGAAGCAGTTTATCGGTACGCTGGTCGGCCTGACGATGGCCCGGGAACTCGGCCCGGTGATGGTGGCAATTCTGGTCGCGGGTCGGGTCGGGTCGGCCATCACGGCCGAGTTGGCCTCGATGAAAGTCTACCAGGAAATCGACGCCCTGCTCACGATGAACATTTCTCCGGAGCGGATGCTGGTGCTGCCGCGGCTGGCCGCCGTGGTGGTGATGATGCCGGTGCTGGCGATCATCGCCAATCTCTGCGGCTGGTATGGCGGTGCCCTCGTCTGCCAGTACACGCATTCCATTTCCGTGGACTCCGAAGCCTACTTCACCGCCCTCAAGCTTTATATGAAACCGCGCGACATTGTCGACGGCCTGGTCAAGGCCGAGGTTTTCGGTTTCGTCATCGTAAATGTCTGCTGCTACATCGGCCTGAGCACCCGCGGAGGTCCGCGTGAGATCGGGGCTTCCGTCACCAAGGCCGTGGTCACCTCGCTCATCCTAATCCTGGTGCTCGATTACTTCGTCACCAAAGCCCTCCTCATGTCGTAATGACCACCTTCACCGCCTCTCCATTCGTCGGCAAAACGTTCGGCGTCTCCGTAGCCAACCTGACCAAGCGGTTTGGCCGGACCACCGTATTGCACGACATCAACCTCGAGGTTAAACCCGGCGAGATCTTTGTCATCATGGGTCCCAGCGGTTCAGGCAAGAGCGTCCTGCTCAAACACGTGGCCGGGCTGGAAACCGCCACCAGCGGCACCGTCCACCTGGGCGAATACGACGCCGCGAATCCCGCCACCCGGGACAAAGTCCGTCTGGCCCTCGTCTTTCAAGCCGGGGCCTTGTTCAATTCCCTTTCGGTCTATGACAACCTCGCGCTTTATCCGCGCGAGCATCGGCAATGCAATGAGGCCGGGATCCGGGACCGGGTGATGCACGCCCTGCAGATCCTGTCCCTTGAGGATTCCGCCCGCGTTTTTCCGTCCGAACTTTCCGGTGGCATGAAGAAACGCGTGGCGATTGCCCGCGCCTTGGTGATGGAACCCCAGTTGCTCCTCTACGACGAACCGACCTCGGAGCTCGATCCGGTGATGTCGGCCACGATCACCGAGATCATTGCCACGCTTCGCGAACAGACCGCCGTCACCAGCCTGGTGGTGACCCACGACCGCGACCTCGCGCTCAACATCGCCGATCGCATCGCCATCATCATCGACGGTCGCATCCGGGCCACGGGTAAGCCGGCCGATTTCAAACAGCCCGCCGATCCCGTCATCGCCAATTTTTTCAATCCGGTCATCGACCTGAAGAACCCTCGTTTCAAACAACTGGAAAACAGCCATGAATAATACATCGCAAACCATCCGCGTAGGCCTCTTCTTTATCCTCGGTCTCGCGCTCGCTTGGATCACTTTTGAGTCGCTCAACGGTGGGCGGCTTTTCAAAAAACCCGGCTACACGCTTGTGGCAGGATTTGCGAACCTCAAGGGCCTCAAGACCGGCGACGAGGTGCGCATGGCCGGAGTCAAGATCGGTGCAGTCGCCCTGACCCGGCTGGCCCCCCGTCGGGTCGAAGCCGTGCTCAACATTGAGCCCGAAATCAAGATTCCTGCCGACGCAGTTGCCAGTGTGGAACAATCGAGCCTTCTCGGCAGCAATTACCTTGGCATCACCTTCGGCACCCCTGGCGGGCCGCTGCTCAAGGACCAGGACGAGATCAAGACCAAGGCGACAATCGACATGAGCGAGGTGATCGACCAACTCGGAAACTTGGGCTCCAAGCTCGGGCAGGTGGTCGATGACATCGGCAAGTCCGTGGGCGGTAGCGGCGGGAACGGAAATCTCTTCCAGAAAATCGACAAGCTGGTGACCGACAACGGTCCAAAACTCACCGAGACCATCAGCAATCTTCAGGACATCACCACCAAGATGAAGAACGGAGACGGCACGCTCGGCCGCCTGATCAACGATCCCAAATTGCACGACGAACTTCTGGCCTCAGTTAGTGAGATCAAGGCGGCCGCGGCCGATGCCCGCACTTTCATGGGCGACGCCAAGGGCATCGTGGCCGACGTGAAGAGTGGCAAGGGAACGCTTGGTCTCCTGCTGTACGACGATGCCACCGCCAACAGCCTCAAGGTTTCAATGAACAACCTGCGCGAGATCTCCGACAAGCTCAACAGCGGCAAAGGCACGTTGGGTAAGCTGATTTCCGACGACAGCCTCTATCTGAGTGTGCAATCGACGATGAAGAAGGCCGATCGGGCCATCGATGGCTTGGGCGACTCCGGCCCGATCACCGCCGTGGGCGTCGTCGCCGGGAAACTCTTCTGATGCCCGGGCTGGTTCTCGTGGCGCTGCCTGGCGAATTCTCGATTTGCCGGCTGCCGCCCGGCCAATCTGTCCCGGCGTGGGCTGGCTCCACGATCTTCAGCTCTATTACTCGCACGAAAGACGAACTCTCGATTGTCTGCCCGACCGCGCAGGTACCGGCGGAAACCGAGGCCGAACATGGCTGGCGGTTGATTGGATTTGCGGGGCCTTTCGATTTTGCCTCCGTGGGGGTCCTCGCATCCGTCACTGAGCCATTGGCCCGTGTCGGGATCAGCGTGCTCGCAATCGGTACGTTTGAGACAGACTACGTGCTGGTTAAGACCGGCCGGCTTGATCTCGCGATACGGACACTCGAGACGGCCGGTCATCTCGTCCGCCGATAAACGGCGCTTCCGCCGGGTTTATTTTCGCCTCCGATAGAGGCCGTCAAAGACCGTCACCCAAGTCCTGCCAGAATCGGTCGACTGTTCCCAAAGCTGCCGCACCGTACCGTCGGCATTCGGAGTCCAGGTGATGCGCTCCGTGACGTGCCGGCCGTGTACGTCGTGCTCATCCTTCAAGACCATGCGGCCGCCGGCCAAACCCCCGGTCAGCTCCAATACGCCGCCATTGCTTCCGACCCACAGTTGCTGCCACTGTTTCTTGGCCGGGTTGTAGACATTGAGGCTCTTGCCACTGCTGCCGTCAACATCCCGCCAATTCTCCAGCAACCCCGCCCGGCCCGCGACCGATTCGATCGTGCTGGTGCCCGCGGGCTTGCCGTCAGGAGTGGTCACATCCCAATTGCCGAGCCAAAAATCAAATTGCCGCGACTCGGGCGGCAGCGAAGACACGGCCGTCTGGGCCTGCCCGCCAGAAATAGAAAGGCAAGATGCACCGAGCAGCAGAAATATCAGCCGGGATTTCATTGCGCGAGGAATTTGATCGTTGGATTTATTTCTTCTTACGAACGTAGTTGGCGTCGTAAACCGTCTGCCAGCTGGCGCCGCCGTCGAGCGATTGCTCGATGACCTGGCGCACCCGGCCGTCGGGCAATGGCGTCAGAGTTGTTTGACCGAGCATTCTTCGCCCGTCGTTTAGCGGAATCTCGCCTCGAAAACGCACGCCGCCAGCTGGTGCGCCGTCCACCTGAACCTTCTCCTTCACCGAGCCGCTGTCGGTCACCCACACCTGTTTCCACCGTTTCGTGGGTCGGTAGAAATAGAACCAGCTCTTGCCCTCATGCCCGTCGCGTCCAATCCAGTTCTCCTGCAGCGCAAAGCCGCCGGGCAGTTTTTCGATGCGATTCTCGCCGTCCTTAGGCCCGGAAACCAGAAGGACTTCCCACTCCCCAAGCCAAAAATCGAGGGCGTGAGCTTCGACTGGAACGGGTGGTGCCCTGTTCTCGGCCATGGCTGGTCTTGCCAATACGAGAGTCAGGCAGAAGAAGTGCCGCGATCGTTTCACGGAGTCAGAATTGCCGGGATCAATGAGGGGCAACACCGCTGTGAGCGGCCGGCACCAGCCGCAGTTGAAATGTACTTCCGGCGCGACAATCCGGATCTTCGATGCGCGAAAATATCGGCGCCAAACCCCGGCGGGAGTCCCAGCTGCGCTGATTCGGGAGGAACATCTTCTGCGTCACGGTCGGACGGCCCGCAGGCGTTCAACCCAATGCCGGGCTGCGACGTTATTCGGCTCGATCTCCAATACCGTTTCAAACTGGGATAACGCCGCCCGCTCTTTGCCACTGATCTTCGTCAAAGCGTAGCCCAGATTATAGTGCGCACTCGCCAAACCGGGACTTAACCGCACCGCTGCCTCAAAATGGGCCACCGCTTCTGGCAGGCGACCGGGAATTCCGGCCAGCACGATGCCGAGATTGCTGTGCGCTTCCGTCAGATCCGGATCGATCCGCAAAGCCGTCTCAAGCTCGGCGATGGCCTCAGACCCACGCCCGGGGGATTTCGCCAACGCGCTGCCCAGAAGGCTGTGCGCCTCGGCAAAATCGGGCTTGAGCCGCGCTGCGATCTCAAAGTGATTCAGCGCCGCCGGCAGGCCCCCGGGTACGTTCATCAAGGCGATTCCCAGATTGACGTGGGTATATGGAAATTCCGGGTCGAGGCACAAGGCCGTCTCATATTCGGCCAGCGCATCTGTTTGCCGGTTCGGCATTCTCGCCAAAATGCTGCCCAGATAGTTGTGCAGTTCCGCATTTTCGGGCTTTAGTCGCACCGCTGCTTCGAAATGGTCCAAGGCGCCGGGCAAGCCACCGGGAGTCTTCGCCAGAATAAGCCCAAGATTGCTGTGCGCCATCCAGCAGTCCGGATTGCGTCGCAGCGTCTCCTCATAGAGCGTCCTGGCGTTCCGGTACATGCCGCATTGACGCCAGGTCAGGATACTCAGCAATGCCAGCAGAATTCCCCCGGCTGCCGGAGTCAGCCATTGAACCGGGAACCGCATCCCTGCCGTCAGTGGTCTGGTGGCCACGGTCAGTCCGGCTGCCGCCGGCACAATAATTCCCAGGCCGGCGAGATACTGGAAGTGGTCCGCCACATAGGAGAAGAGGAACGGATAGACGTCAAAGAAACCCAAGGCTGGTAGCAGCGTGCCCGAAAAGAAAAGGAATCCGGCCAAGGGACCACGGTGTTTCCGCGCCAATCGGCCCAGCCCAGCCAGGAGCATTAGCACCGCCACGGGAAACAAATACTGCCACCAAACCGCAGAATCCACGTTCCACCGCGGATAAATGAACATCAGGTCCGCTGGCCATACCAGCTTGCACAGATAAAACCAGATGATGCGGCCGGCGAGCAGCCCCCGCTCAAGCCAAGTGAGCGAAAAATCCGTCGCGGCTGCTCCGGTGCCGGTGTAGACCTTGATGAAGAATTTGTGCTCCACCCACGCCGTGAGCAGCCCTCCGGTCATGCCGAGGACAAACCACGGCAATAATGGCAGCACGTCACGCCGCAGGTTGATCCGCCCCCGTTGCCACCAGAATACCACCAGCAACGCAGCCGGAAGCGTCGCCGTCACCGTCTTGCTCAGAAGTGCCAATATGAACAACCCAAGGGCCAAGGCGTACTGTGAACCTCGACGATTCCGGTCAAACCCCAGATAAGCGAGCGCTGCACCAAGGTAAAACACGGCCGAAAGTGTGTTCTTTTGCTCCGAAATCCATGCCACCGACTCAACCCCCACCGGATGCAGCGCAAACATCAGCCCGGCCAGCCACTCAACCCCCGAGTATGGCGCCAAATCCTTTCGGACCGGCCCGCCTGGTACGGATGCGCCCGAGTGAGCGCCGGCTGGCGCAACCGCCCCGGTCGGGCGTGATCTGGCCGCCTGCGGCTGCGGAGGCAAGGGACTGGCGTCTGGATTAAACAGCCTGCGCACAATTACAACGACGAGGAAGGCGGCCATTGCGTGCAGCAGAAGGTTCGTAAGGTGGTACCCCAGAACCGCGTCACCCCACAGTCGGTGTTCAACCCAAAATGCACTGTGCAGCAGCGGATAGTATTGCTGGCTCGCACCGAGCTCAAACCAGATACGCCGCAAACCGTCGAGGGACTGCAGTCCCTTCTTGGTCACATGCGCTTCGTCATCCCACAAAAATCCGCCATTGATGGCCGGCAGATGGGTGAGGACCGTGGCGCCGAGAATCAACAAACCAGCCCCGGCAGTCCGCCAGTCCATATTCCCGGACTTGCTGCGTTCAGCTTGCGGTTGGTTGGCTGCCAATAACCAGCGGGGGATTTTCCCTTGGGCTGCGACCGCCGGCGATGAACGCAGGCGTTGAACGGCTGACGTACGAGTGGAAGAGATCATCGGAGCACATTCCGGACAACGGCACGTCATTCGCCCGCAGAACTATTTTGACCCGTTCAACTCCAAGGGAATCACGCGGACCTGGCGGTTTACTCCTTCGATTTCCAACCAGAAGCCACCGATTGCAGCCGGCTTGATTCTTACCTTGGGTGAGCGGAGTTCCGGCGAATAGACAAACGACTCTGTCTTGTTTTGCTGAAGCCACCGGGTGCCATCTTCGAGATTGAAAACTGATCGACCATTCCAGCCAGCGAATTCCCCCGTCAGCCGGCTTTCCAAAGGATCTTCTTTCCCCGGTGTCTCAGCCGCCCGCCGGAGGGTAAGCAACGCCGTAAACCACCCCGGTTGCTTTTTGGCCGATGGAGCCCGGGTCTTGGCGCCTGGCTCATTGAGCCTTTTCTCGATTTCATTCGTCTTTGCCTCGGCCGCGATCACTCCCGTCTCCGCCGCCAGCTGAGCCCTCGCCGCGTCTGCTTCAACTTTCTGCCGCACTTCAGCCACTTCGCAGGCCTTGTATCGCTGCACAAAAGCCTCCAACCGGGCCTGTTCTTCCGGCGTCAGCTTTTGCAGACCGGCAGCGGCAAAATCTCCTGCCGGCAGCGTCGGCAAAAACCCCGCCTCGGCCGTCGCCATTACGGCAAGGACCAGGAAGCCAAAAGTCGCGAGGAATCGCTTCATATCGCGGGAAGAATCGCCGCCAAGTCTTGCCGCCACCTGATGCCTTGATTCCGTCGGGCACGAAACAACGGCAGCCCGATCGGGCTGCCGTTGGAAGAGGCGGGTCGGTTGATCGGCACCCGTTTGATCAGAATGCCTTCTTCAGTTCGATGAACATGAAGCGGCCGATAATGTCGAATTGGCTCTCCACCGTGTTGTTCTCGCCCGGGGGATTACCGTCAACCGGCACATACGGTGCCTGTTTGTTGAACAGGTTGTTAGCTCCCACGGTGACCGTCAAATTACGGGCCCAGTCGTGACCGTAGCTCGGCACCGTGTAGGTGACGGCCAGATCGGCCGTGATATAACGCGGAATGGTGTAGGGTTTTCCGTCGATGCGATCCGGATCGGTGCTGCCGGTGGTAAAGCCCACCCCGCCGGTCGTGGTAGTCGGAGGAACGTAAGTCAAGAACAGCGATGTCGAAAACGGGCCGCGCACGTGGCTGATGTAAGGCTTGATTATATAGCCAGGCAGCAGACCGTTCGTTCCGCCCGCACTGTTGGTCCCATCGGTAAAGTTGCGGGCATACTGATAGTAGGGGGCGTCCGGGGAGGCCCGAAATTTGTAATTGAACAACACGTTTGCGGTGGCACCGACGGCGAAGCGTCCCAAGCTGGCAGTGTTGAATTTGTAGTCGACGGCGATGTCCAGACCGTCGGTCCACTGGTCACCCGCCGGCGTGCCCGTCACGGTAATCGCGCCGAAGTTGGTTGAGGTTACCTGATTCGGCGTTGTGCTGGTCAGTCTGGTGCCGTCGGCGAACGAAAAGCCCGGGGCGAAGGCCGAGCCCGATCCCTTGGCGTTCAGGTCGGACATGATCGCGGTGTAGTCGATCGTGCCCACCTGGTCCTGGCTGATCCGATAGTAGTCGATCGTGAAGGAGAGTCCCTTCACCATCTTTGGCGACCAGACGATGCCCGCGGTGTACGACTTGGATTTGGAGGCCGGCAGGTTCGGATTGCTCAACTGGGTGGTGGTCCCTTGAATGATGATCGCGTGGCCGAGGGATCCGCCGGGCCCGGACCGGCCGTCACCTTGCAGGACCGAAAACGTCGGGGAATTCCCTTGGGCCGGCCCGAAGAGACTGAAGATGGACGGTGCGATAAATCCGTCCGCGAAGGTTCCACGAATCACAAAGCTGTCATCAACGGGCAGCCAGCGCACGCCGAGCTTCGGAGAACTGGCATTGCCACCCGGCTGGATCTTCTCGTAGCGGTCCGCCAGGTTTAGCTCAAGGGTGTGCAGTCCGGGGACGTTCTCCTTGGACGAGGTGACCGGGACGCCAACTTCCAGAAAGGCTCCCTTGGTGCTGCGCGCGCCGCCAGAGAAGGCCTTGGCGGCATTGTAGCCGAGCGCGAGGGCGTTGGCGTAAAGCGCATCCACTGCGTTGCTGATCTCTTCCTTACGGGTTTCCACGCCGAGCGCAAAGTTGACGTCACCGGCCGGGAGCTCAAAAGGTTTCCCCTTGAGGATGGCCTGGATATTGCGCAGGGAGGAATCGCCGTTCTGGAAAAGCGTGGTGCGGATTGCGTCGATGGTGGCCGGGTCATTAAATCCGGGGAGGGCGAAATAATTGTAGACCGGCAGGTTGTTGCCCGTAGCGTCGGTCAGGGTCGACAACGGCTTGCCGGCGGCGTTATACACGTACCCACCCGTAACCGGATCGATCAACGGGATGAACGCCGCATTCATGTTTGCGCCATTGGCACCACCAAGGATGCGCTGAACAATGCTGGCCCGGGAGTAGTTGTAGGTCGCTTCCCAGCTATACCTGTCGTTGATCACGCCACGGAGGCCGCCGACAAAGCGCCAGGTGTTGGTCTCATTGATGCTGGTCCGCGGGCCGATCTCAATCAACCGCGAGTAGGCGGCGGGCGCCCCGAGACTGGGAAAATCGATGTTGAAGACATTGTACGGATTGTTCGCCGGAATAAACAGGGAGTTGCCGCCCCCCGCGCCGACCCCGACAATCGGTGCCGGCGCCAGACCGCTGCCGCCGTTGGTTGTCTGGGAAAAAAGGAAATCACCGAAGACCTCGAGATTCCGGCCGAAGAGTTCCTTGGAGCCATTGGCGACAAACTGATTGCGCTTGGTATTTTCGATCAGCGGATTGCCAAAGAGAGTGGTATTCAACGCCGCGGCGCTACCGGCGGCGATCCCGGCCGGGGTTGAGCTGATCGGGATGTAGATTCCCGCGGCCACAAGCTGGGCCAAGGTCTTGGCGGGATCGGACGGGCTGCTTTTGATGCCCGGCGAAGTGATCGCTGCATTAAACCCTGGGGCGCCGATCGCGATCAGGGTCGAACCGGCCAGCACGTCGCTGCCGACGCGCCCCGGATACCGGCTGCTGAACACGGCGCTGGTCAGATTGAAGCCCATCGCCGCTTCCTCAGCGGGGGTCAGCGTCGTCAGCGGGCGTGAATTAGTGAGCAGCGGTATGTTTTCGAAATGCTGTGCAGCCAAGGTGAACGAATAGCCGCTGCCGGAAGCACCTCCCATGATATAGCTTTCCCGGGTCTTGTAATCCCCGTTCTTGGTCGAGCCATAGCGCACCCCGGCCTCGAAGCCGTTGAAATCCTTCTTCAGAATGATATTAACGACCCCGCCAATCGCGTCTGAGCCATAGATGGTGGACGCTCCGTCCTTGAGAATCTCAATGCGATCGATCATCGCGGTCGGGATGGTATTCAGGTCGACCCCGGGCGTGCCACCGGCGGTGCTGCTGAATGGCGAATAGGTGACGCGCTGGCCATTGAGCAAAACCAGCGTGATGAGATTGCGTAGAGCAACATTGGATTCGCCCGCATAGCCATTGTTTGTCTCGGTCCCAACGTTGCCATTCCCCGCAAAGAATGGTGTCAGCTGCCTAAGCAGACGCAGCGGGTCAGTCGCGCCCGACTGGCCAATGTCACTGCTCTCAATGGTTACCACGGGACTGGCCGTGACACTTGCGGAAACTGGCAGGAAGGTGCCGGTCACCGTGTATTTCTCCAGTTTTAAAGTGTCAGTGGGGTTGTCCCCGGTGGTGTTGGACTGGGCGGAAGCGGCGTTCGCCGCGAACAGAGCAAGCGCGGCCAACGCCAAAAGGCGCGACCACGCGGCTGATGCGTGTGTTGTGTTCATGCGTTTGCTGATGTGTGTTGGCGAGCTGGGCAGGACGCTGCCCTCTCTTATGACACACGGTGATGTGCAGCCCGGTTAGCCGGCACAATTTCAGTGCGACGGGCCTACAACCCGATGATGCCAGACGCATCTCCTCGCCAACGGACCGCCAACGGGCCGCGACCAGGCCGCTCCACTCAGAGATGCGCCTTGAGACCGTGCACAAAGGTGCGGCTGACCTTGAGTCGGGTGCCGTTGGTCAGCTCCACCGCATATTCCCCGTAAAGCGACGGACTGGCTTTGCGCATATGGTGCAGGTTCACGATGGTCGAACGATGGATGCGGACGAAATGTGCCGGATCGAGTTTCCCCATCATCTTGTGCAGCGACATGCGAACAAACAATGACTTGTCCGTGGCATGAAGTCGCACGTAGTCACCATCTGATTCAACCCAAAGAACATCCTCGGGCGACAAAGCATGGATCTCTCCATCGCAGCGGATGAAAAGGCGGTCGTCCCCGTCGCGAGATTTGGGAGCCACAGGACCCCCTGGCTTCGCCGCGCCCTCGCGCAACCTCTGCAGGGCGACCATCATCTCATCCAAACGGCGGGAGAATTCCTTCTGGTCTTGATTGCGCACCGCCGCCTTGGCCCGGGCCACCGCCCCGGCAAACCGGGCCCGATTGAACGGTTTCAGCACATAGTCCACGGCCTGCACATCGAACGCCTGCAGGGCAAATTGATCGTAGGCGGTCACAAACACCACTTGGGGCAGCTCCGCGGGCGGGAGCTTGGCCAGCACTTCAAATCCCGTGATACCCGGCATTTGAACATCGAGGAAAAGCAGGTCGGGTCGGTGCTTTCTGATGGCTTCGGCTGCCTGGGTCCCGTTGCCACACTGGGCAACAATCGTGATTTCCGGATCATCACGGAGCAAGGCCTCGACATTTTGGCGGGCCAGCACCTCGTCATCGACTATCATCGTGCGGATAACGGCGGTTGGATCGTTCATGGATGGGGGGTCGTTTTGAAGGGAATGATGATTTCGGCCCGTACCCCGCAAGGCGGCTGGTCGCGCAGCCAGAGACGCGCTTCGTCGCCGTAAAGCATCTGCAGGCGGGTACGGGTATTTTGGACGCCGATGCCGTTGCGCAGGGCGCCTTCGTCCCTCGGCAGGGGCGGACCGTCGTTGTATACCGTCAGGATCAGCCGCGTGCCGTCACGGGCCGCACTGATCTTCAGCCGGCGTGCGGCGGGATCCTTGGAGATGCCGTGCTTCATGGCGTTCTCCGCCAGCGGCTGAAGCAATAGGCTGGGCACGAAAGCCGGCCGGCAGTTGGGCGCGATATCGAACTCTACTTTCAAGCGATCCTGAAACCGGATGCTCTCAATCTCAAAATAACGATGCAGAAATTCCAGTTCGTGCTCCAGTGTCTCCATGGCCTCCTGCCGGTGTTCGAGCGAACGGCGCAACAACTCACCCAAGCCGGCCACGACATCCTCGGCCTCCCGCGTCCGGCTGTTGCGGATGAGACTGGTGATGGTGTTGAGGGTGTTGAAGAGAAAATGCGGATGCAGCTGCATCTTTAGCGCATCCAGGCTCGCTCTCACCAGGCGGGTTTCGAGCCGGGCGTTCGCCACCTGCAATTCCGTCGTCAACTGCTGGCCCGCCCGCCATTCGCGGTAAAAATTGAAGGCGTAAAGCGCAAAGATCAGCAGCAGATAGACCAGTGCCGGCGTATAGCTCCACCCGCCAAATCCGTGCAGATCGTTGACCACCGCCGGCAGGAACGAGGCCGGCAGGTGATTGGCCACCACCAGGCGGACCCCGTCCAAAATGATAAACAAGACTGTGATGACCGCCGCCGTCAGGCCGTGCAGGGTGATGGTCCAGATCCAGCGCCGGTCCATCATGATCAGGTTTCTTTGCAGCCACAGCGCCCCCGGAACCAGCAGCCACCACAGGCATTCGATCGGCCACTGGTTCAGTTTCGTATAACGGAACGTCGCATGCGGGTTGCCGGCCAGCCACGGCCACGCATCCCACAGTAGATAAACGACCGCTCCTGCAGTGGCCAACAGCCAAAGCAGAAACCAGAGCCTCGTCCGGCGCCAGAGGGGGACGAATGTATGGTCGTGAGCGGTTGTCATGAGCGGGGGGCGGCCGAGCCGGGTGCCGCCGGGTTTTCCAGCCACATCCGCCTGAGGTTCTGGCGGGCCAGCGAATCCGGATACCATCCGCGTACTTCGGCTCCACATAGAGTCTGCTCGCGTGCGAACATCACCGGCAAGCTGGGCACGGCGGCCATTATCATCCGCTCCGCTTTTTCGAGGACGGCCAGGCGCGGCGGTCCCGGGAGAATGTTCGCTTCGTTGAGCAGCGCCTTTACCTCCGAATTGTCCCATTTGTTCCCGGTGTATTCCAACGGCTGCAAAAACCCGCTCAACAGATCACCGGCGTCCGGCACGGTGGCAACGAGCGTGCCGTAGCTCATGTCGAAATCGCCCGCCAGCAGGCGCGCCTCCCATTTCGGTCGCGCCTCATAGGCCAGGTAGGTTCTCACCCCCAGCTCATAAAACCAATGCTCGCAGAAGGCCGAGGGAAACGGGTCGGATTCCATCCACCGCGGCAGGGCCATACGCAAGACCGGAAAGCCTTTTCCCCCGGGGAACCCGGCCGCCGCAAGCAAACGCCGGGCTTCGGCTGCATCCTCCTTCAGCAAGACCAGACCCGTGCGACCCGGCATGGTCGGCACCCAGGACCAGGCCGGAACCATGTGCCCGGGATCGTATTTCTGGATCGGGCCCATCCGGTCCAGCGCCAGCGCCAGCGCCTGCCGCACCCGGATGTCGCGCAACGGTCCACGCAGGGTATTGAAATCCACGGCGGTGACCCCGAGCACGAGTTCGGACTCGAGATTGACCGGCCGCTCGGTCACCCGTTCCCGGACCGGACCATAAGGCAGCGGCACAAACAGGTCGGCGACCCCTGCCTCCACCAGCAACGCGGCGACGTACTGGCCATCGGCCCGGATAAAATCCACACCCGCCAGCCTCACGCTGTCGCGACTGTGATAATACTTGTTCACTTCGAGCCGGAAGCGGTCCTCGCTTGCCTTTTCAAGGCAGAATGGCCCGTTGGTAATCAGGGCCGTGGGCGTGTCGTAATAGCTTTTCGCTTTGATAACTTCATCGGTCGACCGATGCAGCGGGACCAGTAGCGGATCCGCCAGCTCTACCACCAGGGTCGAACGTGGATTGTCCAGATCCACCACCAAGGTGAGATCGTCCTGCGCCCGCACTCCGACCGACCCAACGTCTTTCACCCGGCCCTGCAGATAGGCCCTTGCATTTTTCAATGGGGCCAGGACCCACGCCCCAGTGCCGTGTTCTTCCAACAGCCGGTGCCAAGCTCGGACAAAATCTTGGGCGGTCACACGGTCGCCGTTGCTCCAATGCGCATCGGGCCGGAGCTTCAGAGTCAGGGTCCGCCGGTCAGACGACCATTCCCAACTCTCCGCGGCCGCCGGTTGCGGCCGGCTGGTGGCAGGATCACACTGCACCAGGGGTTCCCACAAGCTCAGGATGAACTCATTGTATTGGGGCAGCGGAAAATTCCGCCGATGAGGATCGGGCAACAGTTTTTGCGTGAAGGCCACCCGCAAGACATTGCGGTCCTCGGGCAGGCGGCGGACGGTCGTCAGGGAATGTCGCGGACCGAAAAAAACGAACGCCATCATCCCGCTCAGCCCAAGCAATGCCAAGCTCGTCCACCAGTGGACGCGGGAGTTCGTAGTCATTGTGTCTTTTCTCACTAATTAACGATCCAACCCAAGGCAATGGAAGGATTGCCCACAATCCGCGTGTGGCGACTGAGCCTTGGGATGCGATGAGTCTACAAATTTCCGAGGCCGGATGCACTAATCCGGCAATCAGCCCGCCGCCGAGTCTGGCCCTTCCGGCCAAGGCGCGCCTAGCTTTTCGGCCCACCTTGCGCGAAGTATCGCGCCCGAAGCCGCAGGCCGTTCAACCGGATGAAGCCGGTGGAATCGCTTTGGTTGTACCAGCTCTTCACCCCTTCCATCGAAGCGATGTTCATGTCGTAAAGCGAATACTTGGACTTGCGCCCGCAGGTGATCACATTGCCCTTGTAGAGCTTAAGGCGCACCGTGCCGGTGACATGCCTTTGGGACTCGTCCACCAGCGCCTGCAAGGCCTCGCGCTCCGGGGCAAACCAGAAACCGTAATAGACCAACTCGGCATATTTCGGAATGAGCGAATCCCGCAGATGCATTACCTCCCGGTCCATCGTGAGTGATTCCACCTGGCGGTGACCGTGCATCAGGATGGTGCCGCCCGGTGTCTCGTAGACGCCGCGCGATTTCATCCCGACAAAACGATTTTCGACCAGATCCACCCGGCCGACACCGTGTTTGCCGCCAAGAATATTCAGTGTCTTGAGTACGCCCGCGGGCGTCAGTTTCTTTCCGTTCACCGCCACACAGTTGCCTCGGGCAAAATCGAGCTCGACGTATTCCGGTTTGTCCGGCGCGTCCTCCGGCGAGACGGACAGCTTGAACATCCCCTTGTTGGCTTTCGTCGTCGGGTCAAACCACGGATCCTCAAGAATGCCCGCCTCGTAGGAGATGTGCAGAAGATTCCGGTCCATTGAATACGGTTTCTTGAGCGACGCGGCAACGGGGATCCGGTGCTTCCTGCAGTAATCGATCATCTCGGCGCGCCCCGGGAACTGCCTGCGGTAAGCGTCGATCTTCCAGGGCGCAATGATCTGCAGTTGTGGCGCCAGCGCCATATAGGTGAGCTCGAAACGGCATTGGTCGTTGCCCTTGCCGGTGGCGCCATGCGCGACGGTGTCGGCCTTTTCCCGCCGGGCGATGTCAATCTGCGCCTTGGCGATGAGCGGCCGCGCAATCGAGGTGCCAAGGTAATATTGCGCCTCGTAAATCGCGTTGGCCCGGACCATCGGGTAAATATAGTCCCGGGCAAATTCCTCCACCAAATCGAGGGTGTAGTGCCGCGATGCTCCGGTCTTTTTCGCCTTGCTGGGCAGGCCCTTGAGCTCTTCTTGCTGGCCGATATCAGCGGCAAACGTTATGATCTCGGCGTCGTAGGTTTCCCTGAGCCATTTGACAATGACGGAGGTGTCCAACCCCCCCGAGTATGCGAGCACGATTTTCATGGTGAAACCGCATTGTTGGGCGTTCCGCCTGTCGCGCAAAGTAAAAAGCAGTGCGATTGCCGCACTGTTGCCCGAAATTAAACGATCCGGATGTACTCAGGTATTGCAGGCCGATGGAATAAACATCTTGTCGGTAGCTGGAAACATGAGCAGCGCCGCTCCACGCCCCGCACGTTTCGCCACCCAAGGTTTCACCTTGGTAGAGATAATGATCGTCGTGGTGATCATCGGGTTGCTCGCCGCCCTCGCGATTCCGGCGTTCAACCGGGTGCGTCGTCGCTCTCAAAACAGCACGGTGGTGAACGGCCTGCGTGTTTTTTCCCAGGCGTTTGAAACCTATTCAACTCAAAACGGCGCATGGCCGGCAAACGTCGGACCGGGCCAGGTTCCGCCGGGAATGTCCAGCGCCGATTTTAAAGTAAGCGTATGGAAAGCCCTCACGCCGATCGGCGGTGAGTGGAACTGGGATCGGAATATCGCCGGCTTTACCGCTGGCATTTCCATTTCGAACTTCACCTGTGACGATGCCCAGCTGGTGGAAATCGACGCCATGATTGACGATGGCAACCTGCGCACCGGGTTGTTTCAGAAGACCCAGCCCAATCGCGTTTCCTATATCCTGGAACAGTAGGCTTTAGTCCTGGTGTCCGCTCAGGGTGGCGAGGATGGCTTTCTGGACATGCAGCCGATTCTCCGCTTCGTCGAAAATCACGCAGCGCGGATGGTCGAGCACTTCCTGCGTCACCTCCTCGCCGGCGTGGGCTGGCAGGCAATGCATGAAAAGGGCGTCCGGCCGCGCCGCGTCAAACAACTTCCGGCTCACTTGATAAGGCAGCAGGCGGCGGCGGCGTTCGGCGGCCTCGCTCTCCTGCCCCATGCTGGTCCAGACATCCGTGTAGACAATGTCAGCGCCGGCCACGGCCTCAAACGGATCGGTCGTGAAATGGAACGTCCCGCCCATCCCCGCGGCCAGTTCCCTTATTCTCCCGGCCGGTTCGTATCCCTCCGGTCCCGCCAGCGAGACCTTCATGCCGAACAGATTGGCGCCGAGTATCCACGAATTCGCCATGTTGAACGTGGTATCGCCGAGAAACGCCACCTTGCGCCCTTTGAGCGCCCCGCACAAATCGCCCTCGGGTCCGGCCCACCGCTCCGCGGCGGTGAACGCATCCGCGTATATCTGGCAGGGATGGAGAAAATCCGTCAGCGCATTTACCACCGGCAAGCCGCCGTGCGCCGCCAGCTCGACAATGTCGCCGTGCGCATAAGTGCGCACAATCAGCCCGTGCACGAACCGGGACAGCACCTTGGCCGTGTCGGCGATGGTTTCGCCCCGACCGATCTGGATGTCGTTCGTATTGAGAAAAAGCGGATTCCCGCCGAGTTCGTGGATTCCCACCTCGAATGAAACCCGAGTCCGGGTGCTCGATTTCGAGAAGATCATCGCCCAGGTCTGGCCCGCCAGCGGCTTTTCGTGCCGGCCACGCTCGCGTTTGAACCCGCGGGCCAATGCAAATACCTGCGCCGCCTCGGTCGGCGAAAAATCGGTTTCCT
>JBBIHQ010000054.1:16827-22746 GCA_037446975.1 Opitutia bacterium | reverse complement strand
TCCCGGGTGCTGCAACCCTGGAGTCGGGTGTTACGGGTCCCGCGGGCAGAGCGGTAATCCCGGATTCCAGAGTTGCAGGTTGGCGGCTCGCTTCTGCAGATGTGACCAGCTGAGCCGCGCGGCCCGTGTGCGCTGTTACGGGTTCAAGATGCCTGATCGCAACTCCGCGGTATATTCCTGAAAGTGCCTGAATAAAGGTTATCCAACCCGCAGGAAGCCGGAGCACTGCCGGAAAAAGCTGCCAGCTTCGGCTTTCGCTCGCCTCCTGAAATCAGCCTTCCACTGTCCTCGGGCCTCATTGCTCCTTGCGGGGTCCCCGCGCCCCGCGCTAGCCTGCAGGCGTGACCGGATGGATCGGAGACTTCTTCCGCTTTTGGTGGGCTTTGTTCTATTGGAACACCCGCAAAACGTGGTTCCGCCTGCGCGGCGCCGAACGCGACTCCTGTCCGTGCCAGACCTACAGCGACTCCGGCCTGGCGCTCGACAGCCGGTGCGACGCGGTCATTCCCTGGCACCGGCCCGTCCGCTTCCGCCGGGTCTGTCCCCTGCTGACGGAAACGCCCGAGGGCTGGCGTTGCGGCGTCGATGCCGAGCGGGTGCGTCCCTTCTGGATCCGGGCTTTCCTGTACGCCGCCGGAACCGCGCTTGCCCTGTATCTGGTCGGATCGGTGGCGGCCTTTGCAACCCTGCGGCTGGCGAAATACGACGTGAGCTATCTTTCCGTGGTCTGGCCGCGGCGCTGGCACGAGCTGCGCGGCGCGCAGGAACGGCTCTACGCCCGGCGCGCCCAGGAGGCGATGGCGGCGCGGAATTACCCGGAGGCTGTCCTCGCGCTGGAGATGGTCTGTCAACTCAACCCACGCAATTATCCCGCCAACCTGGCGCTGGCCAATCTCTGCCAGTTATCCGCCAATCCGCTCGTTGCCGAACACATCTATGAACGTTTGATGCGGGACGTGCCGGAAAAGCGCGTGCAAACCGCGCAGATCTGGATCCGCACGCTGCTCGCCCGCGGCGCCTACGACAAGATCAAGCCGCTGGCCGCAGCCATGCTGACCGCGGATCCTGGCCAGGGCGGCGCCTGGCTGAATGCGCTGCTCTTTGCCGCCCGCGCCACCAACGACAGCGGGTTTCTCGCCACCGTGCTGGAGCATCGCGGCAGCCTGCCGGCGTGGTGCGTCGACCTGATCGGGATCGAACGCGGTCTCCTGCTAGGCCAGGTGGAGGAGGTCCTGCCCCAACTGACCAAGGTTTACCGGCAGCCCGGCGCGGCCTATGTGCCCTATTACCAGGTCGACCGCCTGCTGCGTCACCGGCTTTTCGACCAAGCCACGGACCTGCTGAACCGCTACGGTGCGCTCATGCCGCCGGACGAGGCCGCCTTCCTTTACCTGCGCCTTTATCGCGCCCAAGGCTGGAAGCCGCTGGTCGAGACCGAACGGGAAACGCTGCTGCAGTTTCCCATGACGCCGCGCATTGCCGCCGAGTTCTGCGCCTGCCTCATCGCACATCCGGATTCCACCCTGCTGACGCGGTACCTCGACAAATTCATCCGGGAGGGACCACCGCTGGCGGCCGGCACTCTCCCGGTGTATCAGGCCAGTTATCTGACGGCCGCGCTGGCGGATGACGAGCTGCGGGCCGAGACGATCGCCAACCGGATCAAGCAGTTCACCGGCTCGGATGTGCGGGTGCTGCGCGGACTGGCGGAGCTGCTGCGCGCCCCGAAGGCGGACGGACGGCTCGGGCGGATCATGCCGCTCGTGCCCTTGCCCACCGAGGTGATTTACGCTGTGCTGGAACGTCAGGCCACCCCCGCCCATCAATGAATCCGCCGGCTGAAGCTCCGCACGCCCCGACCACCTCCGTGCCGCCTGGTGGCGCGGTCAAGGCCGTCATCGCGTTGCTCGCGATCGCCGCCGCGGGCTATTGCGTGAAGCTCTGGCCCGAATGGCGGCAAAACCCCGACCTGTCGCACGGGTTCTTCGCCCCGGTCATTTTTGTGCTGTTGTTGTGGGAATGCCGCCGCCACGGCACCCAGCGCTGGCTGCCGGCCGCCCGTTGGACCGGTTTCCTGGCGGCCGGGACATTGACCGCCGGCTTTCTGCTGTTCGCCATGGCCGGCCTGCTGGCGGCCTCGGTTGCGTGGACCCACTCGCTGGTGAACTTCGTGCTGGCCGCGTCGCTGTGCTGTTACCTGTTTGCGGGATGGCTGATCCTCGCCGACGAGCGGGTGCGGGTGTTGCCGTTCAACTGGATCGGCCTGACGGCGATCTTCCTGTGGCTGCTGGTCACGCCGCTACCGACCGGCACCTACGCCCGCCTGACCCTGGCGTTGCAGGGCTGGGTGACCGGCGCGGTGCTGCACACGCTGCAGTTGTTCGGCATTCCGGCGATGCGGCATGGCAACCTGATCGAGCTGGCCCGGACAACCGTCGGCGTCGAGGAAGCCTGCAGTGGCATCCGCAGCCTTTTGTCCTGTGTCTATGCCGGATTCTTCTTTGCCGCCTGGCAGTTGCGGCGGCCGGCGGCCCGCCTGCTGCTGGTGGTCGTCGCGGCATTGCTGGCGCTGGGCATGAATTTCCTCCGCTCGCTCATCCTCACGCTGCTGGCCAATGCCGGAAAGGATATCACGGGCTTCTGGCACGACTTCACCGGCTTCGCGATTCTCGCCATCACTGCGGCGCTGTTGGGCTGGCTGTCGATCCTGCTGGAGTCCACCCAAGCGCCAGCACCGATGGTGGCACCGCCGGCCCGGACCGGGCTGCCGCGCTGGTCGTTGCGGTTTTTCTGGGTCGGGGTGACCGCCGCGGTGGCGTTGGGCGGGTTTTATTTCGCCAACTCCCGTCCGGCCCAGAACGCCGGCAAGCCGGTGCCCGATCTCGCAGCGCTGCTGCCGTCGAATCCGTCGGGCTGGGAGGTGATGGCGCCCAAGGACCTTTACCAGTTCGCGGGTGTGCTCCAGACCACGCATCTCTTCGAGCGCACTTATCTGCGCCCGACCGGCAAAGGCCAGTTCACGCAGTTGACCGTCTATGTTGCCTATTGGTCCGCAGGGCAGGCGACGGTGAGCCGGGTGGCATCGCACACGCCGGATGCCTGCTGGCCCGGTTCGGGGTGGCTTGCGCGTCCGGTCGCCGACCCGCAGCAGATACCGGAGCTACCCGGACTGCAGCTCGCCCCGGCGGAGCACCGGGTGTTTCAGAATTCCGAGGGATATTCCCAACATGTTTGGTTCTGGCAGATCTACGACGGGCACCCGATCAACTACCGCGATCCCTATTCCGTGCCGGCGCTGCTTCACCTGGCGCTGCAATACGGCTTCCGGCGGCAGGGCGATCAGTTCTTCATCCGGGTTTCCAGCAACAAGCCCTGGACCGAACTCGCCGGCGAACCGCTCGTCCGCGAAATCTTCACCAACCTGGCCGGGGTCGGTCTCTAGCGATGCCCTTCTCCGTCACCAAACACGAAAGAGTCATCCTTGGGGTGTTGACGACCTTGGTTGTGCTCGGGCTCATCGGCATGCTCGTGTTGTGAACGAGTCGGAGGACGCATTGCAGTTGCCAACCGGGGGCAAATGAAAAACGTAGGCGTCTTCCCCGTTTGCGCGTAACCGAGATGAGCAGCTCCAGGCAACCACCCGCCGTATGACCAGCGTCGAGCCAAACCCGCCCACCGGCGATGCAGTCCAGCGATCCGGGGCAAAATCGGGTACGTTTCCTTTGATCAGTTTGGCGCCGTGGGCCGTGGCGGCCGCACTGAGCGTCTTCGCCACCTGGTTCGCCACCCAGAATGCCACCCTGCGCAGCGAGAACGCCAGTCTGCGGACGGAGCGCCAGTTGGCTGAGATCGGCTACAAGATGGCGCAGAGTCAGCTGTCCCAGCGGTCGTTGCTGGCCGAGAAGATGATCAACGATCTCGGCCACCGGCTGCGGCGCTCAGAGGATCTGGCGCGACTCAAGGTGTCCGCCCTGGCGCCGGCCGCCGGCGACAGCAAAGAGGCGCGGGTCATCGCCATCTGGGATCCCGATCAGCAGGCCGGGCTGCTGGCCGTTGAAAGGCTGCCTGGGAACAACGACACCGAGGATTACCAGATCTGGGTCGAGGACTCGGCCCATCCCAATCCGGTCAACGGCGGAATTTTCCACGTCGCGGCGGACGGGCACGCCGCGGTAGGGTTCAAACCCGTCCAACCGGTCGCGAACGTCACGGCATTTGCGCTCAGCCTGGGGAAGAAGGGCGGCGGCGCGAAAGCCGAAGGCGCAATGTTGATGATCGGCAGGTAGGGCCGGAGCGTTTCACAAGCGTCTGGCGAGCAAAATTTTCCGTTCAAACAATTGACACTTGTCACCCGGCCCGCCGCCGCAATCCTGCAGCCCAGCATGATTATCAAACCGAAGGTCCGCGGCTTCGTTTGCGTGACCGCCCACCCCACCGGCTGTGCCGCGCACATCCAGGCGCAGATTGACCACGTCAAGTCCAAGGGCCCGATCAGGAACGGCCCGAGGAACGTCCTGGTTATCGGCGCCTCGACCGGTTACGGCCTCGCTTCGCGCATCACGGCGGCCTTCGGCTCTGGAGCAGCGACCCTCGGCATCTTTTACGAGCGCCCGTCGGAGGACGGCCGCCCCGCCACGCCGGGCTGGTATAATACCATCGCCTTTTCCCGCGCCGCCAAGGCCGCCGGACTCTACGCTGGAAACATCAACGGCGACGCGTTTTCCAACGACATTAAGCAACAGGCGCTCGCACTGATTGCCCGCGACATGGGCCCGATCGACCTCGTCGTCTACTCGCTCGCCTCCCCCCGCCGGACCCACCCCAAGACCGGAGTGGTGCACAAGTCCGTGCTCAAGCCGCTCGGCGCATCCTACACGAACAAAACGGTCGATACTGACCGGGGCATTGTCAGCGACGTCACCATCGAACCCGCCACCGAGCTCGAGGCCGCCGACACCGTCGCGGTGATGGGTGGCGAGGATTGGGAGATGTGGATGCAGGCGCTGGCTGAGGCCAATCTGCTCGCGCCCGGCGCCACCGCAGTCGCGTATTCCTACATCGGGCCGGTCCACACTTGGGCCATTTACAAGGACGGCACCATCGGGAGGGCCAAGGTCGACCTCGAGCGCGCAGCGCGCGCGATCGACGCCACGCTCAAAGCCCACGGCGGAGGCCGGGCTTTCATTTCGGTCAACAAGGCGTTGGTCACGCAGGCCAGTTCCGCCATCCCGGTGGTGCCACTCTATATTTCCATCCTCTACCGGATCATGAAGGCCAAGGGCACGCACGAGGGTTGCATCGAGCAGATGCAGCGCCTGTTCGCCACCCAGCTCTACAACGGCAATTCGCCGAAATTCGACACTGAAGGCCGGGTGCGGGTCGACGACTGGGAGATGCGCCCGGAGATCCAGGATGCCGTGTCCAAAATCTGGCCGCAGGCGACGACGGAGAATCTTGAGCAGCTCACGGATATCGCGGGTTACCGCACCGAGTTTCTCAAGCTGTTCGGTTTCGGCCTGCCCGGCGTGGATTATGAAGCAGAGGTCGAACCGCATGTGCCGATGCCATAACGGCCTGAACCGACGAGGACCAACGGGGCTGTTTTCCGGCGATTGTAATTCCCAGCACCTGTTCCCCCGGCCTTCGCCAGATGCGAGTCGTTCTCCAGCGCGTTTCCTCCGCCAGCGTGACCATTGACGGCCGGGTGGCCGGGCAAATTGACCGCGGCCTGCTCGTCCTGGCCGGCATCGAAGCCGCCGACACGGCCGCCGACGGCGAATGGCTGGCGGGCAAGATCGTGAAACTGCGCATTTTCGCCGATGAAACCGGCCAGATGAACAAGTCCGCGGCCGAAATCGGCGGGGGTATTCTGGTCATCAGCCAGTTCACTCTCCACGCCAGCACACAGAAAGGCACGCG
>JBBIHQ010000054.1:0-16727 GCA_037446975.1 Opitutia bacterium | reverse complement strand
TGCCCGCTCAAACCGAACCCACCAAAATGAAAACAAGGACTGCCAGCACTGCTCCGGCGAAGACCGGGGCCAGGATTAGCGAGTTGGCGGCAAAGACTGCCGCCGCCACCAAGGAAGCCCAAGCCGCCAAGAAGACGGCGCAAGCCTCGAAAGGAGAATTCAAAAAGGTTCGCAAAGCCTACAAGCAGCTGCGGAAGGCGGCGAAGGCTGCCCGCCGCGAAGTCAAGGTTCTTAAGCGGATGCTGGCCGCGGCCAAGGCTGCGGCCGCCCGGAAGAAATCGGCAAACGCCCGCAAGCCGTTGCGGGTTCGCAAATCGCCGCCTCCGGTCACACCCAAGGATGAACCCGTGATCGCACCAGTGGTGAGCGAGCCGACTCCGGCCTCGCCGGTGGTAAGCGAAGCCGCACCCGCGGATACCTCCCCGGCCTGAATCAGGCGGGAGCGCACCCCCGTTTCCGCCGACAGGTTCAATATACCTGCGGAATCTGGATTTCCTCGGGTATGGGGGCGCGTGAGTAGTCCTGATGATGTTCACGCTGCGGGAGGATGATGGGCTCGCGGTTGACCTCGTGGTACTTCACTTGGCTGAGCAGATGGTGGATGCAATTCAGCCGGGTCTTCTTCTTGTCCACCGCCGGCACCACCCACCACGGCGCCTCGGGAATGTGCGTGCGCTGCAACATGATCTCCTTGGCCTTGGTGTAGGCTTCCCAGCGTTTGCGCGACTCCATGTCCATCGGGCTCAGTTTCCACTGCTTCAGCGGATCGTTGATGCGGCAACGAAACCGGAATTCCTGCTCCTCGTCCGAGATGGAAAACCAATACTTGATGAGCTGGATGCCGGAGCGCACCAGCATCTTCTCGAACTCGGGCACCGTGCGGAAAAACTCCTCATATTGCCCGTCGGTGCAGAAACCCATCACCCGCTCGACGCCCGCCCGGTTGTACCAGCTGCGGTCGAACAGCACGATCTCGCCGGCGGCCGGCAGGTGCGCCACGTAGCGTTGAAAATACCACTGGGTCTTTTCGCGGTCCGTCGGGGCCGGCAGCGCGGCGACCCGGCAGACCCGCGGATTCAGCCGCTGCGTGATGCGCTTGATCACGCCGCCCTTCCCGGCGGCATCCCGCCCTTCGCAGACGATCACCAGCCGGTGGCCGGTCTCCACCACCCAGTCGTGCAGCCTCACCAGTTCGCCCTGAAGGCGATACAGCTCACGAAAATAGTACTGCCGCGCAGCCTGGTCAGAATCGCGCGCGGTCGGCTTGGGCGAATCGCCCGGTTCGTTCGCCTCCCAGTCCTCGCGCTCCATCTCCAGCTCCTCATCGAAGTCGTCGACCAACTCGCGATGGATGCGCTTGAAAATGGCCTGCTCACTGGCATTGGGTGGCTGGTTGGTCATGGTACGGCCCCGGAGGCGGAATCGCTTCCTGGCGCCAAGGGATGCAAGCAGGGCCGTTTTGCGACGGTCAAGCGGCCGCCCGGTCGCCGGGCCCAGATTTAACCTGTCCGTCACAAATTGTGGCGCCGGTTTGACCGGAAGCCCGCCGCCGTGCACAATTCGGTCGATGAATCCTCCCCATCTGGCCGGCACTTTTTCGACCACCGCTGACGGCTTGAAGGCCACCACCCGGCTCAACAACGGCGTGGCCATGCCGTGGCTGGGCCTGGGTGTGTTCCAAATGCCCGGCGATGACGCCACCGCCAAAGCCGTGCAGGCCGCGCTCGCCGGCGGTTACCGCAGTGTCGACACCGCGGCGCTGTACCGCAATGAGCGCGGAGTCGGCCAAGCCATTCGCGCCAGCGGTGTGCCGCGCGCCGGCCTTTTTGTCACCACCAAGGTCTGGAACGACGACATGCGGAGCAACCGAGTCGAAAAGGCGTTCGGGCAAAGCCTGCATCTCCTCGGCTTGGAATACGTCGATCTCTACCTGCTGCACTGGCCCGTCAAAGGCAGTATCGTGCCCTCGTGGCGGGCGCTGGAAAAGCTCTACGGCGCCGGTCGGATCAAGGCCATCGGGGTGAGCAATTTCATGATTCCCCACCTTGACGAACTGCTCGCGGCCGCCGAGGTCGTGCCCGCCGTGAATCAGATCGAGTTTCATCCGTACCTGCAGAGCAAACCGCTGGTGGCCTATTGCCAGCAACGCGGCATCCAGGTCGAGGCGTGGAGCCCGCTGATGCAGGCTGGCGCCCTGTTGGCGGATCCGACTCTCGCCGGCATCGCCCGCAATCACGGCAAGACGGTGGCACAAGTCGTCCTGCGCTGGGACGTGCAGAGCGGCGTGGTCACCATACCAAAGTCTGTCCGGCCGCAGCGCATCGCGGAAAACGCCGCCATCTTCGACTTTGAACTCTCGGCTGCGGAAATGTCGGCCGTCGGCGCGCTGGACCGCAATGAACGCAATGGCGCCGACCCGTTCAATTTCAATTTCTGAACCGGGAAGCCGGCCGGGTCCGGGCACCGGAAGAAGCATCTTCCGCCCGGCGCGATCAGACGGGAGCCGGCGTCGCCGGTGTGCTTCCCTCCGCTGACCGGCGTCTTTTGGCTTCAGTGACGCCAGGAATCGACAGCGGCGGTGCGTCAACGCCGGGAACCTTGCGGTTGCGGTAACCGTCGTAGTCGGGGACCAGCCGGTCGTAGGTCTTGTCCATCAAGGGTGATGAGATGACAAAATCGGCGGTAGCACGATCGCACGCGGTGGGAATGTTCCAGACCACTGCCATCCGCAAGAGCGCCTTCACATCGGGATCGTGGGCCTGCTGTTCAAGGGGATCCCAGAAGAAGATCAGGAAATCGATTTCGTTTTCCACGATCTTGGCGCCGATCTGCTGGTCGCCGCCCAGCGGACCGCTCTGCAGCTTGTTGAGCGGAAAGCCGAGTTCGCGCTCAAGCAGAGTCCCGGTGGTGCCGGTGGCGAAAATTTTGTGGTGCGCCAGCAGATCGCGGTTGAATTTCGCCCATTCGACGAGATCGCGCTTCTTGTTATCGTGCGCCACCAGCGCGATCTTCTTGTTCGGTTCCATCGTGATTTTCTTGTAGGCCATGATTGATGGTTGGTTCCGGCCCGGCTGAAATAGCCGGATCGTGCGCCAAGCTTGCACGGGGCCGTCCGCCTTGTCACTCGGTCTTTCCGGGATGTCCGTCACCGGCTGGCCGGCCGCGTCGCTGCGTACGGCCCGCAAAACGGGCGCGGTTCAACCCTCGGTCACGTCAAAACTCTCGAGTTCGCCGTCGGCAATCCGCACGATGACATTCATCGGCCGGCAGCAAACCTCGCAATCCACCACAAATTCCGCGCTGCCCTCGCTCACGTCCAGCGGTATGGCAAAGGTCTCGCCGCAATGCGGACAGAAAATCGAGAGCGAATCGTCCACGGTTTCGGCGGGCCCGGCGTGCGGTGGGAATCGGGGGTTTCCCTGTTCAAGCCGTCTTGCCCCGATGCCGGTCGATCCACACCAGACCGACGATGACGAAATCGAGCACGGCAGTCAGCAGCATGCCGACAATCGACTGCCACTCCGCATAGCGTTCCGCGTAGAAATAGACCCCAAGGTTGGCAAAACCGAACAACAGCCAGGTCAGGGAGCTTACGCCCGCGGCCGACCGGCGTCGTACCATGGGGATGAGTTGGACCAGCGTCGCGACCGGAAAGACCACGGCCGGGATGATGCCGGCAAGTTGGGGTAGTTGCATAAGAGGTTTCAGGATCGGCTAAGCAGTTCATCCCGTCAAATTTATCATTGGGGACGGCCGGAGAAAGTCCGGTGACGACCGGGACGACGATCGGGTGCCGGAACTCGACCGTCAGTCGAGCTGTAATTTCGTTCCCTCGCCTGTCGTCAACAGACCTTGAGATAGGTCAGCCCCGCCAAACCGCCCAACCTTCATCCCCGCTCTATTTGACGGCACAAAAAAACAGGAGTAATGTCCTAACAGATCGAAAGGCATACTCCAGAATCCGATGAACACCATGAAATCCATTACTCTCCTTCCCGCCCTCCTTCTGACCGTGGCTGTTTCCGGTCTGCCGGCCCTGGCGCAAGACAAGGCCAGTCCCGCTCCGGCCGAAACCCCGGGCATCGCGGAACCCGCCACAATCGACCATGTGGTCTATCTCGCAAAATTGCCCACGCCCGCCGAGTTGATGAAGGGAGCGGAAGCTCAGGCGACTCCCATCCTCCGGATGGATCAAACCGGCGACAAGATCGTGGTGGTCTACCAATATGCCGGCGGCCGCACGGTTACTTTCGCTTATACGCTGCTTTCATCCGCCGGTTCCGCACCGGCTCCGCTCGCAACTTCGAATGCCACCTACACGGTGATTTCGGCGCCGCCTCCCACCTCCACGGTTGTCTATACCCAGCCGCCAGCGGTCTACTATACGCCAAGCTATGTCAGGTACTATGATCCCGCATGGGACTTTTGGGCGCCGCTGGCGATCGGCGTGGGCTTGGGATGGGGCTTCGGCGGACACGGTGGCTGGCACGGCGGCTATCACGGCGGTGGCTGGCACGGCGGACACGGTGGCGGCTGGCATCACTGAGTTCGCTCTCATCGTCTGACCTTGAACAAGCGCCGCTGGCTTTCCGCCGCGGCGTTTTGATATTCATGGGGCCGAGCATGACCCGGTGCCCGATGGACCCGCCACCGGTTTTATTGTCCTGGACCGCTCTTGAGCTTTCGATCAATTGGCCAAGTCCAGAAATACGCCGAAGCCCGCCTACCCATGCCGCCCGATGTAGGGTTCGATCGGTCGGAATCCCTCCAGTTTGCAGGCGGCGTCACGCTGGATCGCATCGGCAAAGAGATAAACCGCGTAGCCGCCGTGGCCGCCGCCGCAGAATTTCCAGGCCAGTGGCCGGCAGTCAGCCAAGCCGGCTAGTTTGCCCGCGGCCGGATCACCCGGCAGGGGCGACATCCCCTCGGTCGTTTGGACCGCGTAGGAAGCACGCACGGCCTCCGCCAATTTCGCGAGGCTCTGCTGCCAAACTCCGTCGCGCGCAATCGCTCCCGCCCGGGCAATCGCTCCGTAGTCGCGACGGCGGTCCGCCATGCCCGGTGTCGAATGTTCCGTTCCAGTCCAGTAGAGCGCCATGCGACCGGCGAGGAAGTCGCCGCCATGCTTCAATTCAAGCACTGGACGCGCGCCGCTCTTCCACACGCACAAACCCGTTTCGACCACGACCGCGGGATCCTGCCAGCCAACACCGAGATCGAGCTCAGAGGTGACCCCGTCGCGACCGTTGAGCAAAGCCCAGGCCGCACTGCCGCCTAGTCCCGCATTTCGCTCATACGGCCAGCTCCGCAAAGTCACCGTCGGAGAAATTGCGCAATTGACCACATAGGCCCCGGCCCGGGCAAACCGCGGCACATCGAGCCAGCCGCCACCAAAGTCGACCCGCAAGGGAGCTTCCTGCGGGGCCCGGATGAATTTCACGATTTCGGTGGTGGAGACGGGTTGGAATTTGGGCGGGGTTTTCGGCAACACGACGTACTTTGCGCCCACTTCGGCACAAAGCTCCCGCTTGCGCCCGCTGTACTTGTCATCCTCCGTCACGGCCAGGATGTCCGGTCTCAGGCGCACAAAATGATCGCGAAAATCGATTCCCTCCTCGAGGCCACGGCCGATCACCACCTCATCCACCATCCGCAGGCCGGCCAGCAGCGCCAGCTTGTGCTCGTCGGGCAGCGAACTGCGCCGCTGTTTGTGCAACCAGAGCACGTCCGAAGCGGCGTAGCAGACTGTCAGGTGATCGCCCAGGGCCCGGGCTTCGGTGAAGAATTGCACGTGCCCGGCATGGATGATGTCATAACACCCGGAAACGAAAACGCGGATCATGGGGTAAGTCTTTGGCGCAGGTTCGGAAGATCAGCGGCCAAACTTATTTGACCTCAACGCCGGCTGGCAAGCGATTCAGCGTTGCGATCGAAAACCCTATCGCCGACCGGCCCATCCTGATACCCGCGACCTTCGATCGTACTGGTCGCAATTCCCCGCTCAATCCTCAAACGCGCCCACGCTGACGGACTGTCCATTGTCTTTGGAGCCCAGTTGCAGGATAAAGGGGCCGGCGACCTTCGCCCAAGCCTCCGCCTTCGGGTAACCCGCCGCGCCGTCGCTCCACGCCTGGCGCAACATGTCGGTGTCGATGACCCCGGGGTTGAGCGGCACCGCCGCCATGCCTTCGGGCAATTCCTGCGCCAGTGCCCTGGTCAGGCCTTCGATGGCGAACTTGGAGGCGCAATACGGAGCAACCTCGGCCGCCGTGCCCCGCCCCCAACCGGAACTGAGATTCACGATGACACCCTGCTTTTGCGCCACCATTGCCGGTACAAAATGCCGGATGACATTGGCCACGCCCTTGACGTTGACGTCGATCAGCTTGTTGAACTCCGCCGCCGGCACTTTCCACAGTGGAGCCGGGGTGTTCATCAGGGCGGCGTTGTTGATGAGAAAATCCGGCGCGCCATGGGCGGCGAGGACCTTTTCCGCCCAGAGCGCAACCCGGTTCCCCTCAACCACGTCGACCGCGGTAAAATCGTGCGGCGCGGAATACGTGAATCGCAGGTTGAGGATCTCCGCGCTGCGGCCGCAGCCGATGACCGTGTGACCGCTGGCGATATACCACTCCGCCAAGGCGCGACCGAGTCCGCGGGTGACGCCGGTGATCAGGATCTTCATGCGGAGAGATTCGACGGACAGCAACAGGACGAAAGTGGTGGCAAGTCTCGGAATCGAACCGAGGACACAAGGATTTTCAGTCCTCTGCTCTACCAACTGAGCTAACTTGCCCCAAACGAAAGGGGCCGAGTTAAAAGGCCGGCGCGCGGACCCGTCAACGGGAATTTGGCGAATTCAACACCGCCTTCCCGGCACCCACCGTCGATGGGATGCAACCGTCGGTACCGGACCGGCCGTCGGCTGAAAGCAGGAACGTCCCGGGCTGGGTGCTGCAGCAGCCCGGTTTGCGCCGGTCACGCAATTCGTCCTCGAAACTAGAGCTTCCGGAAAACCAGCGCGGCATTCTGGCCGCCAAAGCCCAGATTATTGCTCAGTACGGTCCGCACGTTGGCCCTGCGCTTTACGTTCGGAACGTAGTCGAGGTCGCAGTCAGGGTCAGGTGTCTCCAGATTGATCGTCGGCGGCACTTCACCGGTCTCGATGGCCTTGACGCTGACCACCGCCTCGACGCCCCCGGCGGCACCCAACAGGTGGCCGGTCATCGATTTGGTCGAGCTGATCATGACCTTGTGGGACTGCTCGCCAAAAACCTTCTTGATGGCGAGGGTCTCAAACTTGTCGTTGTAAGGCGTGGAGGTGCCATGCGCGTTGATGTAGTCGATCTCCGTCGTGGTGGCCCGCGCGTCGCTGAGCGCCCGGCTCATGGCCAGCGACAGGCCCTTGCCCTCGGGATCGGGCGACGTGATGTGATAGGCGTCGCAGGTGGCGGCGTAGCCGGCGATCTCGCAGTAGATGTGCGCGCCGCGAGCCAGGGCGTGCTCGAGGCTTTCAAGCACGAGAATGCCCGAGCCCTCGGCCATGATGAAACCGTCGCGATTCAAATCGAAGGGGCGGCTGGATTTCTGCGGATTCTCATTGTTGGTGCTCATCGCCTTCATCGAGCAGAACCCGGCATAGGCCAGGGGGGTGATGGCCGCCTCGGCGCCACCACAGACCATCACGTCGGCCTCGCCGCCGCGGATCATGCGGAGGGATTCGCCGATGGCATGGGTGGCCGTGGCGCAGGCGCTGACGATCGAGAAATTGGGCCCGCGCGCCCCGAGCTCGATGGCGACGAGCCCGCTGCACATGTTGCTGATCAGCGCGGGAATCATGAACGGTGACACCTTGCGCGGTCCGCGTTCCAGCAGAACCTTGTGCTGGTTCTCGATGGTCCACATGCCGCCGATCCCGGAACCGATGATGACGCCCACCCGGTCGGGATCCTCCCGGCCCATGTCGAGCCGGGCATCAGCCGCGGCCTGCTTGGCCGCGCAAAATCCAAAATGAGTGTAACGGTCGTTGCGCCGCACTTCCTTCGGGTCCATCTGCGTGGTGGGGTCAAACCCACGCACTTCGGCGCCGATCTGGCAGGTGTAGTCTTTGGCGTCAAACAGCGTGACGCGATCGATGCCGCATTTGCCGGCCAGCAGGCCTGACCAGAAATCACCGACGTTGTGGCCGAGCGAAGCGATGACACCCAGACCGGTGACAACGACTCGTTTGTGGGGAGAAACGGTATCCATCAAAAATTCAGGGAAGGAAAAAGAAAAAGCGTCCTACCGGGCCAGCGCTGGGCCAGACGGTAGAACGCTTTGGTCAAAAGCCAAAATTATTTCTTGCCCGACTTCTGTTCGATGTAGGCGATGACGTCACCCACGGTTTGCAGCTTCTCAGCGTCGGACTCGGGAATCTCCCCTTTGATCTCGTCCTTGAACTCTTCTTCAAAAGCCATGATCAACTCGACCGTGTCGAGCGAATCGGCACCGAGGTCGTCGAGAAAGGAGGCCTGAGGCGTGATTTGCTCTTCGTTAACATTCAGTTGGTTAACGATGATTTCTTTGACGCGCTGGTCGATGGTTTTCTGGTCAGCCATGTGGGTAAAAATTGACGCTTAAATGTTTATGAAGAGGCATCACATCACCATGCCGCCGTCAACGGTAAAAACTTGCCCGGTGATGTAAGCGGCCTCTTCGGAGCAGAGATAGGTGGCCATGTGGGCGACATCCGCGGCCTCGCCAAGGCGTTTGAGGGGAATCAACACCGAAATTTTCTCGGCCGCCTCCGGGGGCAGCGAAGCGGTCATGTCGGTCTTGATGAACCCCGGGGCGACGGCGTTGGAAGTGACATTGCGGGCGGCGAATTCCTTCGCAATGGCTTTGGTAAATCCGATCAATCCGGCCTTGGCCGCGCAATAATTGGCCTGGCCGGCGTTGCCCATGAGACCGACCACCGAGGTGATGTTCACGATCCGGCCCCAACGTTTCTGCGTCATGGAGCGGCCGATATGCTTGGTCCAATGAAAGCAGCTGGTGAGATTCGTCGTGATGACGGCATTCCAGTCGTCCTCCGACATGCGGAACAGCAGGCCGTCCCTGGTGATGCCGGCATTGTTGACCAGGATATCAATCTGGCCGAACTCGGCCAGCAGGCCGGCGCTGGCCTTCGCGACCGCCGCCCCGTCGGTCACATCGACC
The DNA here is from genome assembly GCA_037446975.1 of Opitutia bacterium. Classification (GTDB taxonomy): domain Bacteria; phylum Verrucomicrobiota; class Verrucomicrobiia; order Opitutales; family Opitutaceae; genus Lacunisphaera. The sequence goes on along the minus strand of JBBIHQ010000054.1, from coordinate 7,526 downwards.
GCGAGGGCTTTGGCGCGGCCGCCCGCGGCGGCGATGGCGGCGGCGGCGGCGCCACAACTTTCGGCGGACTTGCTGACGCAGATGACATTCACGCCGTGCCGGGCCAGCGACTCGGCGATCGCCTTGCCGATGCCGCGACCCGCGCCGGTGACCAACGCCGTTCGATTGTTAAACGTCAGACTCATGGTGGGTCGCTATGGGACCAGAAGCGGCGACTCCCGCAAGCGCGAAAATCCAGGCCGGTCCCGGCGGGCTTGTCCGGCCGCGTCAATACACGTCACGCTGGTAGCGTTTTTCCTTCTTCATCAGGCGCACATAGTCGGCCGCCGGGGCCGGCTCCATCCCGCCCTGGCCGGCCACGATCTGCTGCAACGCCGCGTCCACATCCTTGGCCATGCGATGCGCGTCGCCACACACATAGAAATAAGCGCCACCCTTGATCCAGGCCCACAGCTCGGCCGCCGCCTCGCGCATGCGGTCCTGGACGTAGATTTTCTGCGGTTGGTCGCGCGAGAACGCCAGGTCCACTCGCGCCATCCGGCCCTCGGCGAGCAGGCGTTCCCATTCGTCGCCGTAGAGATAATCGGTCGCTTGGTGCTGGTCGCCGAAAAACAGCCAGTTGCGGCCGGGTGCGTTCTTCGCCCCCCGCTCCTGCACGAAGGCCCGGAAGGGGGCGATCCCGGTGCCGGGCCCGACCATGATGATATCTTTCGCCGGATCCTCGGGCAGGCCGAAATGTGATTCGGCAATGAAGATCGGAATCGGCGTCTTCCGCCGCGTGGCGCGGTCGGCCAGGAAGGTCGAGCAGACCCCGTAGCGCCGGCGGCCGTTGGATTCGTAGCGGACGGGCGCGACGGTGAGATGCACCTGCCCGGGATGGACCAGCGGAGACGAGGCGATCGAATATAGCCGCGGCATCAGCCGGCGCAACTGGTCCACAAACTCCTGCGGGGTCAGCTTCGCTCCGGGAAATTCCTCCAGCAGGTCGATGAACTCGCGTTGCCCCAGAAAGGTCTCGCGCAGTTCATCCGCGCCCGGCGCGAGCAACGCCGCCAGCTGCGCCTGCTCTTTCGCGTCCGTTGTCTTCGTCGCGAGGGACTCGAGGATCTTCCTCGTCGGACCGGCGAGCGAAAGCTTGGTCGAGAGGGCCTCGCGCAAGCTGACCGGGGCGGCCAGCCGCGGCGGCGTCACCGGTTCGTTGCCGGTGGCTCCCAGCAGGCCGATGATTTCCTCGACAATCTGCGGCCGGTTGGCGGCGTACACCCCCGCCGAGTCCCCCACCTTGTAGGTCATGCCGCTGCCGGCGATGTCGACCACCAGATGGCGTGTATCCTTGCCGGACCCATCCTTGGTCAGCACACGGTTCTCCAGCAGTTTGGCCGCAAGCGGATTGTCCTTGGTGTAGGCACTGAACGGCGGCGTGGAGACATGCATCGGCGGAAATATTCTACGCGAGCGGCAGTAAGGACTGGCAAGCCCCGTTTGGCCATCGTGAATCTCGTTGCGCCCTCCCCGGCCGCATGCCATGCAGCGCACATCATGGAACCCGTCCGCATCCAGAAACTCATCGCCGAGGCCGGCATCTGCTCGCGCCGCGCCGCCGAGACCCTGATCGCGGCCGGGGAAGTCTATGTCAACGGGCAGAAGGCGACGCTGGGCCAGAAGATTGAACCCGGCGTCGACAAGGTCTCGGTCCGGGGCAAGGCCGTGCGATCCCAGCCTCAGCCCAAGCTCGCCCTCGTCATGCACAAACCCCGCGGGGTCGTCTGCAGCAACAGCGATCCGCACGCTGAGCAGACGATCTTCGACCTGCTCCCGCGCGAGTGGGCCAGGTTGCGCCTGTTCTGCGCCGGCCGCCTCGACAAGGACAGCGAGGGCCTGGTCATCCTGACTTCGGACGGCGAATTGGCGCACAAGCTCATGCACCCGTCGAATCTGGTGGTGAAACGCTATTATGTGTCGCTGGAGGAGCCGTTTCCAGCCGGCCGGCTGCGCCAGTTGCTCCGCGGGGTCGTGCTGGAGGGGGAACACCTGAAGGTTGAGCGGGCGAACCTGGTCAATCCCCGGGCCGACCGCCGCTCGACGGAGCTCGACGTGCACATGCACCACGGCAAGAAACGCGAGATCCGGCAGTTGTTCACCTCGCTGGGATTTGCGGTCCGCCGGCTCCGCCGCTACCAGATCGGCGCGCTCCGGTTGAAAGGAATTCCTTTGCGCGGAGTGAAACAACTTTCTAGCAAAGAAATCCAATCCCTCTTTGCCGTTCCGCCTTCCGAATACCGCCAACCGGCCGGCTTTGCCCAAGATGAAAACTAAAAACACCCTCCTCCCGGTCCTGCGCCGCCTCGGCCTAGCAGGAGTAATGGTCCTCCTCGCCGTTCGCCTGACCGCTGAAACGCTCACGGCTGACACGGTTGTGTTTGCGCAAACCGACCCGAACTCATTCGTCCTGGCGCGCCTGAAAAGCGGCGCCACCGTCACCACGGTTGGCGAAGCCCCGGCTGGCTGGCGCCGGATCGAGGTCTCCGGGCCCTTTGAGGTCTATGTCCACAATCGCGACATGACCAAGGGCCTCGACGTTCGCGTGGGTGCCAACATTTACACCGAGCCCAAAAAGGACGCCGCGATCCTCACGGTCGCCGGCCCCGGCGACAAGACCGAGGTCACCGGTCTCCACGGCGATTATTGCCAGGTCAAGCTCGAGAAGAAACTCCAGGGCTTCATCGCCGTCGGCGAGACGGTGAACACCCCGGTGAACCCCACCCCGCTGGTGAGCCCGATGGCACCGGTGGCGCCGGCCGCCCCGGGCGCCGCCTCCGCCCCCGGCCATCCGGTGAAGATCACCGGCAACACCGCCGACTTGCCCCGCATGTTCGCCGGCCGGCTCGTCCTGGCCCGCCGTGCGATCCTCAATCCCAATCCGCTTTACGATTACCAACTCGTCGATGCCTCCGGTCGCCGCTTCGCCTATGTCGACACCCGGCGCCTGCAGCTGACCGACAAGATCGAATCCTATCTTGATCTCAGTGTCACCATCAGCGGCACCGTCCGCAATACCGTGGATGGCAAGGATCTTGTCATCGCCGCCGAGTCCATGCAGTTGAAATAGTCGCGCCAAGCCCCGCCGGCCACCGCCGGCGGTTTTTCCTGACCCCACCCATGGAACTTATCGACGGTAACAAGATCGCCGCAGACATCATTGCCGAACTCAAAGCCGAGGTGGCCGCCATCGCCGGCCGCAAGCCGTGCCTCACCCTCGTGCGGGTGGGCGAGGATCCCGCCTCCGTTTCCTACGTCACCAAAAAACAGAAAACCTCGGCCGAGATCGGCATCGAAAGCCGGCTCATCTTTCCCCCCGTCACGATTTCCCAGCCGGAGCTGTTTGCGATCGTCGACCAGCTCAACACCGACCCGACTGTGGACGGCATCCTCGTCCAGTCGCCGCTGCCCAAGCATATCAATGAAGTCGAGGTCTTCCGGCGCATCGCCGCGGAAAAAGATGTCGACGGCTTCCACACGCTGAACCTCGGCAAACTGGCGCAGGAGGACGAAACCGGATTTGTCGCCTGCACCCCCGCCGGCATCATGGAGCTGCTCCACCGGTCCGGCGTCAAACTTGCGGGCCGGCACGTGGTCGTTCTCGGACGGAGCCTGATTGTCGGCAAGCCCGCCGCGTTGCTGGCGATGCAGCGCAAGTCGTGGGCCAACGCCACGGTCACCGTGTGCCATTCCCAGACCGCCAACCTGCCGGCGCTCACCCGCCAGGCGGACGTGCTGATCGCCGCGATCGGCAAGGCGGAGTTTGTCACGGCCGACATGGTCAAGCCCGGAGCGGTGGTCATCGATGTCGGGGTGAACCGCGTACCCGACGCCAGCCGCAAGAGCGGCTACCGTCTCACCGGCGACGTCCACTTTTCTTCCGTTTCCCCGCTTTGCAGCAAGATCACCCCGGTGCCCGGCGGCGTCGGCCCGATGACCGTCGCGATGCTCATGAAGAACACCGTCCGGGCTCACCGGCAGAACCTCCCCCGGAATTGAGCTGAAACCCACCGGCCCTCTGCAACAGACACTTGCCACTCCGTGGCAAACCCGCTTCGCTTTGCCTACCCGTATGGCCGCACCCAAGATTCTCGTCGTCGACGACCAGCCAATCAACGTTCAGTTACTCAAGCGCAAGTTGGAACGCGAAGGCATGACGGTGGCCACGGCCTACTCCGGCCCCGAAGCCCTTGATCTCGTTGCGGCCGACAAGCCCGACCTGATCCTGCTGGATGTCATGATGCCCGACATGGACGGCATCGAGGTATGCCAGCGCCTGCAGACCGACCCCGAAAACAAGACCATTCCCATCATCTTCATCACGGCCCGCACTTCCAAGGAGGGAAAGATTGAAGGCCTCGGCGTCGGCGCGGTCGACTACATCACCAAGCCCATCGATCTCGACGAGACGCTGGCCCGGGTCCAGACCCAGCTCCGGTTTGTCTCGATCAACCGCGAACTCGTCGACCTGCAGCGCCGTCTCGGTGAATCCCGCCGTTCCGCCACCATCGGCGCCGTGACGCAGGGTATCGCCCACAACCTCAACAATCTTCTGGGTGTCGTGATCGGATATGTCGACCTCATCAAGGCCTACAACGAGAAGCCCGAGCTGGTCCGCAAGAATGCCCAGCACCTGGAGGATGCCGTCAACCGCATCGTCTCGATCATCAAGCAACTCACCAGTCTGGTGGTGAAGAACCGTCCGCCGCTCATCCGCGCCAGCCTCGTCCGCATGATCGACAGCGGCATCCGGCGCTACCAGATCGAGTACAAGAACGACCAGCCGATCACCGTCGAGAACACCCTCGGCGACGTCCTGATCGACACCAATGTCGAGGTATTTGAGGAGGCCCTGGCCAAAGTTTTGGTCAACGCCTGGGAAAGCTACAAAGATGCGCCGGACGACAAGCGCCCGATCAAGATCCGGACCGAACTGGTCGACAAGGGGGAGGAAGGCCGCTTCGCCCTCATCCACGTCGAGGACAGCGGCCGGGGAATTGATCCCGAGATCCGCGATCACGCCTTCGAGCCTTTCACCAGCACCAAGCACACGGTGGGCGTCGGCATGGGCCTGACCGTCGCGCGCCATTCCCTCCGCAATCTTGGCGGCGAAGTCACCCTGGCCGACCGGCCCGGCGGCGGCGCCGTCAGCACCCTCCGCCATCCCCTGGATCGCAAGGGGAAGTAATTGCCGGACCGGGAATTTTGTCTCAGTCTGCCGGCGTCGGTTTGCAGGCGGTTGGGCCCCGACCCGCCGGGCATCGTCCCGCGCCGCATGCAGGCAGACTCCCACCAACCACCGATGCCTTCCTCCAAAATCGTTTTCCTCGGCGCCGGCAATCTGGCCGCCGCCATTGTGCACGGGCTCCTGGCCCAGAAAATTTATGCGCCGACCGAAATGGCCTGCACCAGCAAGACCGGTGGCACCGCCCAAAAACTCTCCGCCAGCACCGGCATCGCCTTCGAGCCCGACCTGCCACGGCTCTTGGCCGGCGCCGACACGGTGATCGTCGCGTTCAAGCCGCAGTCACTGGCCGGTGCCGATCCGCGCCTTGCAGAACTGACCGCCGGCAAGCTCGTCCTCTCCGTCCTCGCCGGCAAGAAGCTGGCCCGCCTCGCACAATCCTTTCCCCGGGCGCGCAACCTCGTGCGCACGCTGCCCAACACGCCCGCGGCCATCGGCGCGGGCATCACGCCCTGGTGTGCGCTCCAGCCACTGGCGCCGGCTGACCGCGCCATCGTGGAGAAACTGCTCGGGGCTCTCGGCCGGCAGCTCGAGCTCGCCGAGGAATACATGGATGCAGCCACGGCCGTGAGCGGCAGCGGCCCGGCGTTTCTCTTTGAATTCGTCGCGGCCCTCCGCGATGGCGGCGTGGCGGCTGGTTTGCCCCGCGACGTCGCCCAACTCCTCGCCGTTGAAACCGGACTCGGCTCATCGCGTCTGTTGGCGCGAAATGGCGGCAACGCGGAAGCTTTGCGCGACAAGGTGGTCTCGCCCAATGGCTCCACCTTCGCTGGTCTGCAGGTCATGGCTGCCCGCCAGTTCCGCGAGACCGTCAAGGAAACCATTCTCGCCTCCAAGAAACGCGCGACCGAATTGTCGCAGGATTAGGGCGGCTCAGCGGCCGGTCGCCGCCGCGAGGCACGCGGAAATCGCCGCCGCCCGCCAATCACCCACCGCCCGGTCGCGTAAACATCCCCGCCGGGACCGGTGTCGGATTCGCCTCCATCCGGTCGATGAGCATGACATAAAGGGTCTGGCCGTTGGCGACGGTCTCGATCCGGTATGGCTGGAGCACGCCTCCGACCGCTCGGAAATCCTTGAAAAATGTGTCCACCGCCACGTGCTTTTCGTTGAACTCCCGGAAGACGGTGCGTCTGACCACCTCGTAGGTCTGGGCGTCGACCCAGAGGAAGAAAATGTCGCTGCTTTTGTTCATCACGAGCAGCTTGAAGGCAACTCGCCCGTCCACCGGCCCCTCGCCCGCATAATCCACGGTATATCCCTTGGCGGCATAGCCGACGAGCGGGCCGTCGAAGTTGGCGTTGGCAACAAAGTCCCGCGCCTCGGCCTCGCCCATGTCCTGCGGTGCCCCGGCGTTCGCCCCGGTATCGGTGACCCACGGCGGGTTCTTGCCATCGTAGCCCTGCACGACCCGCCGCTGTCCGGTGAAACTTTCCACCCGCAGGCGGTTGGGCCGCTGGGCGAGGACGGTGATGGGCACGACTTCGTCGTTGATGAACATGCGGCCCTCGGCCCGCAGGGCGGTCAGGGCGGCCAGCCGGTCTCCGGCCCGGGTCGCATGTTTCAGCGCAATATCATGCCCGAGCTGGCCGTGGGCGGCGACCGCGATGAATACGGCGCCAGTCGAAAACAGGACTCGCAGGCTGTGAAGCATGGGATCCGGCCATGGTGGGCAAGTTTTTCGCATCGTCTAGTAAAGATTGCCGCCGCCCCCGGAACCGCTACGCGTAGTCCCATGGAATTCGGCTGGTGGCAAAAAGACGACGAGGGCAGGAAGCACCAGGTGCGGGTCGATGTTTTTGGCAGGAACATCACATGGACGAGGAAATACGGCCATCATTCCTCGTGGGAACCCTACGGTCCGACCACCGACGCCGACTGGGACAAGCTCATCAGCGAGGCTGAGCGCCGCGTCCCCCGCCGCCTGTTTTCCCAGAAACAGTTTGAGTTTATTGTGAGCCAGCGCCCGCGCTGAACCACTTCCGGGCTTTCGGCCAGAGAAAAAGAAATGCCGGGGCGATTTCCTGCGGTCGCTCCACCAGCCAGCGGTCGATTTCCGCCACGGTGAACCAGTCGCCGCGTTCGACCTCTTCCGTCTGCAACGTAAAGGGCCCTTCCGATTCCGCACGGTAGACCCAGACGAATTCCTGTCCGGTCTCCTCCCGCGCCTCGATCCGAAAAAGTCGCACCGGCGGCTTGGCCGGCCGGCAGCCGATCTCCTCCGCCAGTTCGCGCACCGCCG
>JBBIHQ010000053.1:15665-22799 GCA_037446975.1 Opitutia bacterium | reverse complement strand
TCACTTCTTCTCCGGCAGGGCCGCGGCGATTGCGTCGCCGAGCTCGCCCACGGCGTCGCGCATCTGGCCGACCAGCGCCCCGTAGTCCTTGCCATCCCAGGTCCGCGGCGTCGCGGTGAACGCACCCCGTTGCGCGGCAGCCGGGTCGCCGCTCGCGGGTACAATCGAATAGGTGGCCGCCAGCTCGATCTTGTTCCCGGCGGACCGGACCAGCTCGCAGCGCTGGACCTGCACCGTGACCGTCGCACCGCCGGGCACCGAGCCCAGCCGGGTACGAAGCGACTGGGTGATGGCCTCATCCAACGGCTCCGCCCAATGCACATCGTCCAGATAAGCCACTTCATTTTCGGCCACCCGCACGGCCATGGCCCGGCCATGCAAATGACCGGCCACCTGCACCGGCCTCACCCGCGTGCCATTGTCCACCGGGGCCGCGGCCGCCGGGCCGCTGAGCGTGAAGTACCGGACGTCATCCGCCTGCGGCTGGGGCAGAAGGTTGCACGAGACGAGCAGCACGGAGCAGAGTGCGAGGAGCAGGGCGACGGCAAACGGCCAGACGGGACGGGAAGCAGGGGTTTTCATGGCGTGGCGGGCTTTTTCTTGCCGACGATCAGCGAGCTCGGATTCCGATCCAGCGCGTCAGCCAGGCGCTCCAGCGCGGCGGCCGCATCAGCCACCTGCTGCAGGGCCTGGGTCACGTCGTCGCCGACACGACCCTGCTCCGAGACAAAGCGCCGCGTCGTCGCGGCGGCCGCATCGAGCGATTTCAACGCCGTCTGCGCATCAGCAAGGGTCTTCTTCAGCTCGTCGCTGACCGGTCCGACATTGCCGTCCAGCTTGGCCAGCACCGCGCGGGTGTCGTCGATGGCCGCATTGAGATTCGCGAAGGTTTTCTTCGCGTCGGGCGAGCTGACGAAAGCCTCCACCGCATCGGCCGCGCGGCCGATCCGCTCGCCCAGCGCCTTCACGTCGAGGTCGGCCACTTTCCGGTTGGTCGTGCCGAGCAGGGTCTTCAGCTGTTTCGAGAGATCGGCAAAGTCCACCTTCTTGATGTTGGCCACGATCTCCACGATGCTCTGCTGCACCTCGGAAATCGGCGAAGTGATGGCCGGCACGACGGGATACTGTTCGGTCATGTAGCGCGGGTTGGGCGGATAAATCCGGGCGTCCTCGAACCTGAGTTCGACAAACAGGAGGCCGGTGATCCCGGTGAGGCTCAGGCGGGCGCGCAGGCCGCGGTCGATCAGGTTTTGCAGTTCCGACGGGTTGGTGAGGTCGATCTGCTTGCCCGCACTGTCAGTGAGGATGTTGCGATCCACCTCACAGATGACCTGCACCAGGGATTCCTTCCGGGCCTGGTCGAAGCGGACATTGATGACCGCCACGCGCCCCACCCTTACGCCGTTGAGCTTGACGGACGCGCCGGGATCGAGGCCGCTCACGGATTCGTCGAAATAAACCAGAAACCGCGTGGGCTTGGAAAAGACATTGGTCCCGCCGAAGGACAGGAAGGCGATCACGCCCAGCAGCAGCGCGCCCAGTACAAACATCCCGACCGTGGCGGAGCTCAGTTTCGTTTTCACGTGGTGGACTCCTGTTGTTGCTGAACCGGTCCTCCGCGTCTATTCAAAAACTCCTGCACCCGGACATCCGCGCTCAGGTCCCGCAGCGCCTTCGGGTCCCCCTCGGCGACGATGCCCTTGACGTCGCGGTCGAGCATCACCACGCGGTCGGCGATGTCGAAGATGCTGGCGAGTTCGTGGGAGATGATGACGATCGTGGTGCCGAGGGTGTCACGAATCTGCTGGATCAGCTTGTCGAGGTTGAGCGAGGTGATCGGATCGAGCCCGGCCGACGGCTCGTCGAAAAAGACGATGGCCGGATCCAGCGCCAGGGCCCGCGCCAGACCGGCGCGCCGTTTCATGCCCCCGCTCAATTCCGACGGAAAATACTCCTCGTAACCGGCGAGGCCGACCTGGGCGAGTTTCAGCGCCACGATGTTGGCCCGTTCCCGACGGTTCAGCTTGGTATAGAGCTCGAGCGGCAGACCCACATTTTCGCCGACCGTCATCGAGCTCCACAGCGCCCCGTTCTGGTAGAGCACGCCAAAGGTGCGGAGCAGTTCCTGGCGCCCCGCCCGGTCGGCGTGGGTGAAATCGCGCCCGAAATACTTCACGCTGCCCTTCACCGGCTGCAACAGGCCGATCAGGTGCCGGAGCAGCGTGCTCTTGCCGCAACCGTTGCCGCCGATGACAAAGAAGAGCTCTCCCGGTTTCACGGCGAACGACACATCCTGCAGGACCACCCGGTCGCCATAGCGGCATTGCAGGTGGTCGATCTCGATGGCGAATTTGCCGCCGGGTGCGGGACCGCTGGGGCTCATGGGGTGGGCTTCACCAGCCGAGAATGTTGAAGATCACGGCGTAAATCGAATCCGACACGATGATGAGCAGCGTGCTCGTCACCACCGCGGCCGTGGCCGCCTGCCCGGCGCCGGTGGCGCTGCGTTCCGCCTGCAGGCCGCGCAGGCAGGCCGCAATCCCGATGATCAAACCGAACGTCGCCGCCTTGATCAGACCCGTGCTCAAGTCCGACAGGTCGATGATGGATTTTGTCTCGATCCAGTAGAGGCTGGCGGGAATGTCGAGAATAGCGTGCGAGATGACGAGACCGCCGATGATGCCGAGGCAGTTGGAATACAGGGCCAGCAGCGGCATCATGAGGAAGAGCGCCGTGATGCGCGGCATCACGAGGAAGTCCACCGGGGAAACCCCGAGCGTCTCGAGCGCGTCGATTTCCTCGTTGGCCTGCATGTTGCCCAGGGTGGCCGCGTAGGCCGCACCGGTGCGGCCGGCCAGGACGATGGCGGCCATCATCGGCCCCATCTCGCGCACGACGGAAAGACCGACCAGATCCGCCACGTAGATGTCGGCGCCGAACTGCCGCAACTGGATGGCCCCTTGGTAGGCCATGATGACACCCACGAGAAAACTGATCAATCCGACAATGGGCAGGGCCATCGCGCCACACTGCTGCATTTCGGAAAAGCAGTCGCGCCAGCGGAACTGCGCCTGGCCGCGAAAAAAACGCCCCGTGCTGAAGACGCAATCGCCCACCAATTGGGCGAGGTCCTTCGTTTCCGCCCAGACCTTGACCACGGTGGCACCGAGAGCGGAAAGCAGATCCGGCGTGCCAGCCGGCTTCCCCTGCGACCCGGGTTTCCGGCCGAGCAGATCGGCCAGCTTGCCCGCGGCCACCGGCATACCCTCCATGGCAACCTCGATCCCGTGCGCTTCGCCCCAAACCCGGGCGGCCCGCAGGTAAAGCGCCAGCGAACTGTCCCAGCTTCCAAGCCCGTCGGACTTCAGCAGAACCCGCCGCGGCGGGGGATCCGTCACCACCTCGTCCCAATCCGGGCGCTGGCCGGTAATCTGCCAGTCGCCCCCCACCCGGACCACCAGGGTATCGCCCTCCAGTGAGGCGTCGGCACGGGCTAGCGGCGAGGATTCGCTCATGGGCCTGAACTCTCAGGGGCGGACGGGCTTTTCGCCAGAGTTTTTTGTGGCCAAAGTATCGTGGACGCCGGAGGGTACCGCGTTTATGCGCCTCCGCACCGTACTTTTCGACCTCGATGGCACCCTGCTCGATCATTTCGCCGCCATCCAGCGCAGCCACACCCATACGATGCGGCAGTTGGGCCTGCCGGCGCCGACCGCCGCCCAGGTGCGGGCCGCGGTTGGCGGGGGACTCGAACTGGCGATCACCCGGCTCGTCGGACCCGCGCGCCTGCAGGAAGCCCTCGCGATCTACCGGCCCTATTGGGACGCCACGATGCTCGACGACGTACAGCTGTTGCCGGGCGCCCGCGAACTGCTCATCGCCCTCAAGGAAGCCGGCGCCCGGACTGCCGTGTTCACCAACAAACACGGGCCTTCCTCCCGCCGCGTGTGCGCCCATCTGGGCATCGCCGGCCTGCTCGACGGAAATTTCGGCGCCACCGACACCCCGTGGCTTAAGCCCGCGCCCGAATTCGCCGCCTATGTAATGCAAGCCTTGGGCGCGGCGGCCGCTACCGCCGCCTTGGTGGGGGACTCGCCGTTCGACCTGGCGGCCGCGCGCAACGCGGGGTTTGAGTTCTACGGGGTCACCACCGGCACGCACACGGCAGGTGAACTGCGCGCCGCCGGCACAACCAGCGTATTCCCCGGCCTGGTCGAGCTCGCCCCCGTACTGCTCGCCTAACTTTTGCGTGCCCGCTCGATCTCGAGCCCGAGCGCGTGCAAGGAGACGTAGATATCGCGCAGAAACGCCCCCAGCGCCGCGATCAGCAGCAGTACGCTGGTGATAAACACTCCCACCAATTCCAAGGTGAATTCCCGATGGAACGTCGCATCAAGGAAGATCACGACCACCAGAACGCAGGACAGCAGCATGCTCGAGCCGGCGAGCGTTACCGCCAGCCGGACCAGCCGGGCGCGCCGCCACATGATTTCCAACTGGTTCTCGTAGTGCACCCGTTGTCCCGCCTCCGCCCCGTGCAATTGGCCGGCGAGGCTGCGGGTGCGATCCACGATGCGCCCCATGCGGTTGGTCAGCGTGATGAGCAACGCGCCGACGCCTGAAAGCAGAATCACCGGCGTGATCGAAAGCTGGATGACGGGAAGAAAGGAACTCGGCAGGACAGTTTCCATGGGGTGACGCTACGCGTGGGTGCGGGCAGGGCAATATCGCGCGCTCACCCTCAATGACCGGCGGCGCACACCAGCCCCAACGCCATCGCTCCGGGCACCGCCTGCACCCACAGGATCTTCCGGCTTGCCGTCGCCGCCCCAAAGATTCCGGCAATGATGACGCAGGCGAGAAAGAACACCTTGAGGGTATAGCCGTCCGGTCCCGCCAGAAGTCCCCAGCCCAATCCCACGGCCAGGAATCCGTTATAGAGCCCTTGGTTCGCCGCCAGCGAACGGGTCGCCGCGGCCTGTTCCGGCGTCAGTCGGAACACCCGCCGACCATATGGGGTCGTCCAGAGAAACATCTCCAGCACGAGGAAATAGAGGTGCAGCAGCGCGACAAGCGCAGTGAGGGCGTTGGCCGCGAGGGGCATGGCGAATCCGTTTCTAGTCCACCCGGCACCGGCAACAAGGACAAAGCCGGCGGAGGCCGGGCGGGCATTCCCCCAAAGTAAGGATTTGCCTCGTTTCCGGTCTCCGGCAAGGCTCGCCGGCTCTCATCCCACACCACCCATGAAATTCGTCCGCCTTTTCCTCGCGATGCTCCCCGTTGCCACGGGGGTTTTCGCTCAAGACAACGCCGCCCGGCTGGCCCTCGCCCGGGAAACCATCGCCGCGATGCACGCGGACAAGATGTTCGACGGCATGGCCGCCCAGATGAAGCAGATGGCTGCCCAGATGGCTCCGGTTGGCCCTGAAACCACGCCGGAGCAACGCAAGAAGTCCGAGGAACTCCAGGGCAAGATCATGGATCTTTCGATGGAAGCGGCGAAGGGCATGATCGCCAAGATGGACCAGATCTACGCTGACGTGTACAACGAGGCGGAGCTGACAGCCATGAAGGCGTTTTTCACATCGCCCGAAGGGCAGTCGATGATGGCCAAGCAGCCGCAGATCATGTCGCACCTCATGCCGCTCGTGCAACAGATGCAGCGCGACCTCATGCCAAAGATCCAGCAGCTGGTTGAAAGCAGCAAGGCCGAGGAGGCCAAGGCCCCCGCAACACCGGCGGCAAAGTAACCTCGCCGGCAATTTCAGCCCGTCGTAGGTGCCCAAACGGCCCGGCGGGCTTTTTTGCGGCCCGGCGCCGCGTGGCGCGCTTTCCGCCCCTTCGCCGTTGCTCACGCGTCGGCTCCAGCCTTGGTCGCGCCGTGACGAAACCACCGCGGACGGCGACGGCTGATCCGTGCTTGTCCTGCGGAGCTTTACGCGTAGCAGGATATCACGTGGCTTCTCCTGCACCTGTTTCGCTCACCGGCGTCCTTGAGCGCATTATCTTCTTCAACGAGGAAAACCACTACACCATCGCCGAACTGCGGCCCGAGACGGCGAAATCGGCCGAGGACCGGGTCACCGTCGTCGGCGCGCTGCCGGGCGTGCAGTGCGGCGAAACGCTCCAGCTGAGCGGCGAGTGGACCCGCCATGCCCAGCACGGCGCGCAGTTCAAGATCATGGCCTACAAATCGGAGCTGCCCTCGTCGGTCTACGGCATCCGCAAATACCTCGGCAGCGGACTCGTGCCCGGCATCGGCAAAGTGTACGCCAACAAGATCGTCGATACGTTCGGCACCGACACCTTTCGCATTCTCAGCGAGGAGTCCGGCAAGCTTCGCAAGGTGCCCGGCATCGGCAAGGTTCGCGCCACTTCCATCAAGCAGGCCTGGGAGGAACAAAAGACGCTGCGCGAGGTGCACATCTTCCTCCAGACGTACGGCGTCACCACCGCGCAATGCGTGAAGCTCGTCAACAAATACGGCCCGGCGGCCAAGCAGGTCATCGTCAACGAACCCTACCGCGTGGCTCGCGAGATCGAGGGCATCGGATTCAAGACGGCCGACCGCATCGCCATCAACCTCGGGTACGCCAACGACGCGCCACCCCGCCTCGACGCCGGCCTCATCTACGCCCTGGAGACGCTGCAGGAGGAAGGGCACACCGCCTATCCCGAAACGGAACTGCGCGACTACACCGCCAGCCTGCTCGAGACCCCCGCCGAACTGGTCACCGCCCGCATCGCCGCCCTGTTGCAGGAAAAGAGCCTGGTCCGGCACGAGAACACCTTTGTGCAATTGCCGGCCAACGACCGCGCCGAGCGCAAGATCGCCGACGTCGTGAAACGCCTGGGTGCCGTACCATCCGGCCTGCCGGCGATCAAAATCGAGGCTGCAATCAAATGGGCGCAGGAAAAATCAGGTTTCGAGTTTCACGCCCTGCAGTCCACCGCGCTCGCCAACGCGCTCACACACAAATTCAGCATCCTCACCGGCGGACCAGGGGTTGGCAAAACCACGATCCTCCGCGCGCTCGTCGAGATACTGAAGGCGAAGAAAGTGCGTGTGCACCTCGCCGCGCCCACCGGCCGTGCGGCCCAGCGCCTCGCCGGGACGACCGGCGGCTTTGCCTC
>JBBIHQ010000053.1:0-15565 GCA_037446975.1 Opitutia bacterium | reverse complement strand
GGATCACGCGTCAAATCTCCCTCCGGGCAGTCAGGCCAGAACCCGGATCGCTGTTACGAAATTAACCACGGTTTACCGCCAGAAGGAGCAAAGCCTGATCGTCACCGTCGCGCACGCGATCAACGGTGGCGAGAGCTCGCCTCCGCCCGTCGCCAGCGAGGTGGCGAAAGCCCAGGCATGGAGTGATCTGAACTTCATCGCCGCTCACTCGCCCGAGGACTGTCTCGCGAAGATCATCGAACTCTGCACCAGGTTCATTCCGCAGCATTTCAAGTGGTTTCACCCGGTCAACGACGTGCAGGTGCTGGCACCGATGCACAAAGGTATCGCCGGGGTGGCCAACCTGAACCAGCAGTTGCAGGCCGCGCTCAATCATCAACGACAGAGCCTCAAGACCGTGAGCGGCGACTACCGGCCGGGCGACAAGCTCATCCAGCTGCGGAACAACTACGACAAGGATCTGTTCAACGGCGACATCGGCGAGGTGCTCGCGATCGATGGCGTGAAGGGCACGCTCACGGCCGACTTCGACGGGGTGAAGCACACCTTCGAGCGCGGCGAGTTCGGCGACCTCGCCCTCGCCTACGCCATCAGCATCCACAAGTCGCAGGGCAGCGAGTATCCCGTTGTCATCGTCCCGCTGCTGAAGGCGCATTTCGTGATGTTGCAGCGCAACCTCATCTACACCGCCATCACCCGCGGCCGGAAAAAGGTGTTCATCGTCGGCGAGCCCGCCGCCTACGGCATGGCCGTCCGCAACACCGAATCCAAGTTACGATGCACTCATCTTCGAGAGAAGATATTGAGCTCCTCGGCATGAGGTGAAGACCGGTCAGCCGAAGCCTTGGCGAAGGCTGATGCACGAATCGGCGCGGGACGATTCTCGGCGTCCAGTCCAATTTGTAACGTAATGCGTTACAAACGGGCCGGGTCGGCGCGGAATCATTTCTTCAAATACTCGGCGAGCCAGGCGAAGACGGTCTGGTGCCAGTATTCGCTGTTGCCGGGCTTGAGCACCCAGTGACCCTCGTCGGGGAACAAAAGCAGTTTCGACGGCACGCCCTGCCGCTGTAATGCCGTGAACACCTGAATGCCCTGGGTCACCGACACGCGGAAATCGAGTTCGCCGTGGATGACGAGCATCGGCGTCTTGAAATTTGCCGCGTAAAGGTGGGGCGAGGCGGCGCGATCCGCCGGGCTTCTCTCCCACGGCTTGCCGTGTTCCCACTCGTCAAACCACAATTCCTCGGTCGTGCCATACGTCGAGGTCAGATCGTAGTCGCCGTCGTGGTTCACGAGGCAGCGGAATTTGTCCGTGTGTCCTTCGAACCAGTTCATCACATAGCCGCCGAAACTTCCCCCGGCCGCCGCCATGCGCGTCGAATCGATGTAGGGCTGTTTCTCCATGGACGCCAGGCAGGCGAACAGGTCGTCCATCACCTTGCCGGTCCAGTCATGCGAGATTTCGTCGGTGAATTTCTGCCCAAAGCCCTCGCTGCCGCGTGGATTGGGCAGCGCGACCACGTACCCCTGGGCCGCCCAGATTTCCGGATTCCAGCGTGTCGACCAGCCGTCCGGCCACACACTCTGCGGACCGCCGTGCACCCAGAACACCAGCGGGTATTTCTTTTTCGCGTCAAATCCCGGCGGCTTCACGATCCACATCTGGACGGGCGTACCGTCCGCCTGCCCTGAGCCGGCCGAAGGGGCGCCCGCCACCGTCACGGATTCCGGATCGGCCAGCTGCAGCTCCTGCAGCAAGGCATCGTTCATGTGGGTCAGCACCTGCGGCGCACCGTGCGCGACGCGCCAGAGCATGACCTCCGGCGGCTGGTTGATCCGGGCGTGGGTGTAGACGAGCGCGCTGCCGTCGCCCGAAATGGCCGCCTCACTGTTGGTGCCGCCGGTCAGCAGGCGGACCGGCTCCATCTCTTCCGCCGTGCCGTTGACGGACACACTCCACAGCGTGGTACCGGCGTTGTCCGCCGTTTCAAAGTAGATCCTGGCACCATCGGGCGACCAGAGGCAGCGCCCGACCGAGCGATCCAGTTTCTCGGTGAGACTGCGGCTGGCGCCGGTGGCAAGGTCGAGCAGTCTGAGCTGCCACCGGTCGGCCTCGTAGCCCGGGCGTGCCTGGGCGCGGTAGGCGAGAAATTTTCCGTCGGGCGAGAATCGCGGCGTGCAGTCGGCCGCCGGATTGGTGGTGAGCTGGCGTTTTTGTCCGGAGGCAAGGTCGACCAGAAAGAGATCGTGATTGGTGCTCCATGCCTGGGTGCGCACCGGCACGGGCGGCGCGGTGAATACCAGTGACCGGCCGTCGGGTGAAAACGCAAATTCGTCACCTTCGGCGAACGTATCGGAAGTCGGGACGCCATCGTTGTCCCCGGGTGTGACATCACGCGGGTCGCCGGCGGCGGAGCCGTCTTTCACGGGCAGGACGAACACGTGCTGGCGTTTGCCGTCCACCCAGGAATCCCAGTGGCGGTAAAGCAGGTGGTCGATAAGACGCGCCTTCACCCTGCTATTTTCCCGTCCGGCAAGCTTCTCCTGGTTGAGACGGTTGGAGTCCGTGAAGGGTTGGTTGGAAAACTCGGCCAACACGGCCGAGACAAACGCGAGCTGCTTGCCGTCGGGCGACCACACGGGCTGGCTGGCCTCGGTCGAGACATTCGTCAGCTTGTGTGCCTCACCGCCGGCCGCGGGCATGATCCAGATCTGAAAATCGCCGTCGCGGTTTGACTCAAAGGCGATCCACTGGCCGTCAGGCGACCAGCATGGGTGGCGGTCCTGCTTGGCGGAGTTGGTTAGCTTGTGCGCCTCGCCGCCCACGGTGGAGACGATCCAGAGGTCGCTGTCGGTGCGGTTTTCGGCCTTGAGCGGCTCGGTCACCACGAAGACAACCGCGGAGCCATCGGGGGAGATTTGCGGATCGGACACGCGATGGAGCCGGAACATGTCCTCCAACTCCATCGGTCGGGCGAGCAAGGAGGCGGCTCCCGCCAGAAGGAAAACCGCAAGGCAGAGGCGTCGGCCAGAAGGCAGGGGCATTCTCATGGGATTTAGTCGGCAACTTAACCGGATTGTTCCCTGGGAGGGAAGCCTCGGTTTGGCTGGCGGACGCCTCCGGCCGGTGCTTTAACCCTTTTGTCCTATTGGCAGGCGCGAAAGGGTGTGCTAGGGTAGATTTTTCCACCCGTCTTTTATCCCTATGAAACGACTCCGTGAGTTTTGCATTCTTCTCGCCGTGGTCCTGCCGGTCCTGAGCCTGTCGAACCGCCTGCAGGCCGCGGCGGCGACCGTCGAAGGTTTCACCGCCGTCAAGACCCTTGGCGGCATTGATGAATACCGGCTTGATTCGAACGGGCTGCAGGTGCTCCTCATGGCCGAGCACTCCGCGCCCGTCGCCACCTTCATGGTGACCTATCACGTCGGGTCGCGCAACGAGGGCCTCGGCGTCACCGGCGCCACCCATCTGCTCGAACACCTCATGTTCAAGGGCGGCCCCAACTTCAACGATGCCCGGGGCAACAGCGTGAAGCAGTATCTCGAGAGCATTGGCGGCAACTACAACGCCACCACCTGGCTTGACCGCACCAATTATTATGCCGAGGTCGGCAGCGAGCACCTTGAGTCCTATCTGGCCATCGAGGCCGACCGCATGCGCAACCTCTGGATCCGCGAGTCCGACCGCCGCACGGAAATGACCGTCGTGCGCAACGAATTCGAGCAGGGTGAAAACGATCCCGTCCAGGCCCTCGACAAGGAAATTTTCGCCGCCGCCTTTGTGGCCCACCCCTACCATCACCCGACGATCGGCTGGCGCAGCGACATCGAAAACGTGCCGATCGAGCGGCTCCGCGCGTTCTACGACACCTTCTACTGGCCCGACAACGCCACCGTCACCGTCATCGGGGATTTCGATCCGGCCACGGCCCTCGGCCTGATCAAGAAATACTACGGCGCCTATTCCAAGGCCCCGCAACCGATCCCGCAGGTTTATACCGAGGAGCCGGAACAGACCGGCCCGCGCCGCGTGGTGGTCCAGCGCGCCGGCGAACTCGGCGTCGTCGGCATCAGCTACAAGAGCACCGCCGGCTCCGACCCCAACTACCCCGCGCTGGCCGTCCTCGCCAACATCCTCGCCAACGGCAAGACCAGCCGGTTCTACCGCGCGCTCACCGACAAAAACCTGACCACCAACGTGACCGCCGACGCCGGTTTCTATCATGATCCGTCGCTGTTCCAAATTTACGCCTACCTCGCGCCCAGCGCCACGCACGAGCAGGTCGAAAAGACCCTCGCGGAGGAAGTCGCCCGGGTGCGCACCGAGGGGGTGACCGACGCCGAAGTCGCCACCGCCGTCGGCAAGATCTCCGCCAGCGTTGCCTACGCGCGCGACGGCTCCTTCGCAATCGCCAGCGTGATCAATGAGGATATCGCCGCCGGTGACTGGACGCTTTACCTCACGCTGCCCGAAGCCATCAAGAAGGTCACCGCCGCCGATGTGCGGCGGGTTGCCGGCCTTTACCTCGACGTCAACAAAAGCACCACCGGCTGGTTCATTCCCGTCGTGACGCCCACCCACCCTGAGCCTGTCGAACGGGCCGCCAAGTAAATTCTCTTTCATCGCCACCATGAAACGCTTTGCCCGTTACCTGCTCCTCGCTCCCTGCTCCCTGCTCCTGGCGGCCGCGCTGCGCGCCGGCGTCGCCGACCATGCCGTCCGCCAGAATGTCGCCGGCATCGACCTCGTCGCCGTCAAGACCGGGGTCAAGGACATCGTTACCATCGCCGGCACCTTGCCCGCCGGCAGTTCCCGCAATCCCGATGCCAACAGCGCCCTCTCCAAGCTCGCGGCCAACATGATCGACAAGGGCACGACCCTGCACGACAAGTTCGCCATCGCGCAGCTGCTCGGCGATGCCGGGGCCACGCTCAACTTCGGCGCCAGCGCCGAGGCCTTTTTCATCAACGGCAAGTGCCTGACGAAGGACCTGCCGATGGTGCTCGGCCTTCTCGCCGAGCAGCTGCGCTCGCCGGCCTTCTCCCCCGAGGAATTTGCCAAGGTGAAGAAACAGACCGCCGGCCTGCGGCTGCGCGCCATGGAGGATCCCGGCTTTATTTCGGACAAGGCCTTCAGCAACGCCGTCTATCCCCCCGGTCACCCGAACCGTGAGCCGACCACGGCGCAGTTCCTCGCCGATCTCGACAAGGCCACGCTCGACGACGTGAAGGCCTTTTACCACGAGTTCTACGGCCCGGCCGCAATGAAGCTGGTGGTGGTCGGCGACGTCGACCCGGCGGCGGTCGCCGCGGCCGTCCGCCAGGATTTCGGCGGCTGGACCGGTGGCTCGCCCGCGCCCAAGGCCGGGCGGGCGGGCGACATGGACGTCGCCCGGGACCAGAATTTGTTCATGGCCGAAAAGGCCAGCGTCTCCGTCCTCTGGGGCCAGGCCACCCAGCTCCGGTACGGCGACCCCGACGCACTCGCCCTGCGCCTTGGCACGGCCGCGCTCGGCAGCGGCTTCACCGGCCGGCTCATGGCCAACGTCCGCGACAAGGAGGGCCTGACCTACGGCATCTACTCCGCGGTCACCAACGACACCTATGCCGACGGCGATTGGCGCATCGGCGCCCAGTTCGCGCCGGCGCTGCTGGAAAAGGGTCTGGCCTCGACCCAGCGCCAGCTCACGGAGTGGTATCAGAACGGCATCACCCAGACCGAGCTTGATCGCGTGAAGGGCGATTTCGTCGGCAGCTACAAGATCGGGCTGTCGACCACCGGCGGCATGGCCGGGACCATCCTCAACACGATGAACCGGGAACTGCCGCTCTCCTTCATCGACGAATTTGGCAACAAGGTGAACGCCCTCACGCTCGCGCAGGTGAACGGCGCCATCAAGAAGCACCTTGACCCCGACAAGATGGTGTTGATCAAAGCCGGCACGATCCCGGGCGCATTGCCCGCGAAATAATCGGACCCCGTTCTTCACCCCCGGTCCGGAAAACCTGGAAATTGGCGCCGTTGAATCGCACCGGTCTTGGAACTCTCAGGTGCGGCTCGTCCGCCCGGCCGGGAATCCGCGCATGCCTGGCCGGCCTGCTCGGCGGCGGGCTGCTCGCCCTCGCCGCCCGCGCCGCGGAAGCCGTCGACCCGTTGCGGCTTGGTCACAACGTCGAACCGCTGGCGCAAGCGGTGCAGCTCGAACTTGACCCCAGCCGGGAGGACTATTCCGGCCGCGTGCTGATCGACCTGGTCGCCCATGCGGGCTTCCAGTCCTTCCGCCTTCACGCCGAAGGACCCGCGTTTACCGCCGCCACCCTGACCGATCCGGACGGTCATGCCACGACGCTGGCCGCGGAACTGACCGACAAGGAACTCGGTCTCGTCACTCTCCGCGCGCCGGCCCCGCTCGCCGCCGGCAACTACCGCCTCGCGATCGATTTTACGGCCCGGTACCAGCGCGACGGCCTCGGCCTCTACAAGACCGTCAGCCGCGGCGACAGTTATCTGTTCACCCAGTTTGAGGACCGCCACGCCCGCAAGGCGTATCCGTGTTGGGACGAGCCGGAGTTCAAGATCAACTGGCAGTTGACGCTCAAGGTGCCCGCCACCCTCGAGGTCATCACCAATTCGTCCCCCGCCCTTGAGCAACGCGCGGGCGGCTGGAAGACCGTCACCTTTGGCCGGACGCCGCCGATGCCGGCCTACCTGGTCGCGATTGCGGTCGGCCCTTTTGACCTCGTGCCCGTGCCGGGATTGAACGTGCCCGGCCGCATCATCACGCCGCGGGGTCAGGCCGCCCTCGCCGCCGAGGCCGTGCAGTTCGCCCCGCCGCTCCTCGCCCGCCTCGAGCAGTATTTCAACATTCCCTACCCTTACGACAAACTCGATCAGATCGCCGTGCCGGAATACGTCTACGGCGCAATGGAGAACGCCGGCTTCATCACCTACACCGACCGGCTCCTGCTGATGGATCCGGCCAATCCGCCGTTCGAGCTGCGCCGCCGCCTGGCCAATGTCATGGCGCATGAGATGGCCCACATGTGGTTCGGCGACCTCGTCACCATGAAATGGTGGGACGATCTCTGGCTCAACGAATCCTTCGCCGACTGGATGTGCGCCAAGGTCGTGCAGGAAGAGTACCCCGAATTCCGCATCAAGATCCAGCAGAGCCTGACCATCCACAATGCGATGCGCACCGACGCGCTCCCGTCTGTCACTCCGGTCCGCCGGCACGTCACGGCCGCCTCGGACCTGTCCGAGCTCGCCGACGAGCTCACCTACAGCAAGGGCAAGGGCATCCTGAACATGGTTGAAAACTGGATCGGTCCCGAGAAATTCCGCGCCGCCATGCGGGTCTATTTCCTCCGGCACCGCTGGGGCAATACCACCGCTGAGGATCTTTGGGCCGCCTTTGCCAAGGTTTCGGGCGAGGACATCGCGCAGATGCTGTCCGCCTTTATCGAAAAGCCCGGTGTTCCGCTGGTCAGCTTTGCGTTGGACGTTGACGGCCGGCTGCGCGTCAGCCAGCAGCGTTTCGCCAATCTGGGCGCGGAGGCCGGCCCCGGCCAGTGGCAGGTGCCCGTCGTGCTCGTCTGGAGCAAGGGCGGCCAGCTCCACCGCGAGCGCATCCTCCTGAAGGACAAAACCCAGCTCGTCGACATCCCGGGGCTCGCGCAAGCCGACTGGATCTACCCGAACGAGAATGAAGCCGGCTATTACCGCTGGAATCTATCCCCCGCGCTCAACGCCCGCCTGGCGTCCAAGGCGGCGGCGCTCAGTCCCATCGAACGCGTCGGCCTGCTGGACAACACGTCGGCTCTGTTCAACGCCGGCCTGATCGACGGCAGTGACTACCTGGCCTATGTGACCGCCTTCGGCCGCGACGAAGATCCCGACGTCGACACGAGCATCGTCCAAAACATCGGCGGCCTGCGCGACACGTTTATCACCCCCCAATCGCTCTCCGCCTTTGAGGCGTTCAAGGTTGCCATGCTCCGCCCGGTGCTCGACCGCATCGGCCTGCTCCCGCGGAAAGGCGAGCCGGCCGATCTGGGGCCGTTGCGCAACGCCCTGTACGACGCGCTGGGCCACGAAGCCGGCGATCCGGCGGTCGTCGCCGAATGCCGCCGGCTCACCGCGCAATTTCTGCAGGATCCGGCGACCGCCGATCAAAGTCTCCTCAATGTCGCACTCGGCATTGCCGCATACCACGGCGACGCCACGGTGTTTGATGCCTTTCAGGCGGCCCTCGCCACCGCCCAGACCCCGGCCGCCCGCTCGGCCCTTATTCTCGCCCTGGGGAGCTTTCACGACCCTGCGCTCGCCGGGCGCGCCCTCGCCTATTCGCTCACCCCGGCGCTGAACTCCACCGAGTTTCTCGGCGTCCTGTTCTCAGCCAGTGAGGATCCGGACCGGCGCGAAATCGGCGTCCACTGGATCATGGCTAACTTTCCCGCCATTGCCGCGAAGGCTCCGCCTCAGTACATCGCACGCCTGATTGTGGCGGCCGCCGAGGCGGAGCCAGCGACCTTTCAGCGCCTGAGCGATTTTCTCCGCGCCCCCGGGCGCACCAGCCATTTTGCCGAGGTCAACATCACCAAGGCCGCCGAGCGCCAGACGCTCCGCCAGCACCTCCGCGAGAAGGAGCAGACCAACATTGAGAAATTCCTCATTACCTACCGGGGAAAGGTGCCGACGGACTGACCCTGTTTCCGTCCGCCACGTTCCCGCCACCCGCGCCGCCCGGTGAGAAGCTTCCCGGAAAGTTTCGCGGAACATCGCGGCTGGAAACAGCTGCTTTGCGCCGGCGTGGTTCTGCTTGTTCTCCTGGCCCGGGTGCCGAATTACTGGCTCGGCGGTGAATTTGTCGGTGAGGACGGCTGGGTCTACTTTGCCGACGCCTGGAACCACACTTTTCTGGAGTCGCTCACGCTCACCTACGCCGGCTACTTCCACCTGCTGGCCCGCATCGTCGCGGCCGTCTGGTCGGGGTTGCCGGTGGTCTGGCAGCCGTATGCCTATGCGGCCACCGGCTTGACGCTAGATGCGGGCCTCCTCAGCGCCTTTTACCTGCCGGCCTTCCGCAAGGTCATGCCGTCGGATTCGGGCCGGCTGGTCGTGGTGCTCTTGCTGGCGCTGGCCCCCAACGCCGAAAACCTCGGCCTGATTCTCGGTTTGCATTGGTACCTGGCCTTTGGCCTGACGCTCATTCTGGTCGCGCCCACCCCGGTCGGATTCTTGGCCCGGACCGCGGTTCTTTTGCTCGCGCTGCTCTGTGTCTGGTCTTCGCCCTCGGCCCTCGTGCTCGCCCCGTTCGCGTTCTTCGCCTGTCTGCGCAGTCGGAATCCATCCACGCGTCTGAATTTTGCCCTCATATGCGGCGGGCTCCTGCTCGTCGGGATTCTGATCGGACTGATGCGACTCAAATTCGCGGAACGAACGGGTGCTTTCGAATGGACCGACACCGCCCTGTCCCTCGACCGGCTGGTTCTGCGCGGCTGGCTCGGGGTGGGCTTGCTCGGGCCGCAACTCGCCGCCGACCTCGCGCGCAATCTTCCGCTGGTCCTTGATCTTCTCACGGCCGGTTTGTTCGGGGCCTTGGTGGCGATCCTGTGGAAGAACCGATCCCGGGAATTTGTCCGCCCGGCTGCCGTCGTGCTCGGCGCCGCGCTGCTGATGCTCTTGCTCAGTCTGACGCGCACCGCCTATGTGGCGGAGCTGGCCCGCCTGTCCTTGCCCCGCCACGTGCGCTATCTTACCGCACCGACGCTCCTGCTCTATGTCGGCCTTGGCATCATGCTAAACGGCGCCGCGCCGGAGTTCGTCCGCCGCCCGATTGCCGCTCTGGCCGGCGTGGTCGCGGCTCTGTTGATTCTTGCGTTACCCGGAGAGATCCACTGGTCGCGACCGGCGGTATGGTTTCATCTGCGCGATGCGGTCCCCGCGATTGAGCAACTGAAGGCCCGGTATGCCAGGGACGGACGGCCCGCGAGTCTCTACATCCCGACCGATATCCCCTACTGGGGACCGGTGCTGGAAGTCGGCGGCGGGCGCACAATTCCACCCGAAATCGGTCTGGCGAAGGCCGTCGGCGCAACGCCCGACGGCGAGGGCGGTTTCAATTCGTGGCTGGGCCGGTTCGCCGAGTCCGGTCGCGGAAACTGGATCGAACACCGGACCTGGGGCCGGCTCGAATTCACCGGGGTCGAGAAAGGCCGGGTGTTTTTTCACGATTCCGCCGGGCGCCTGCTGTTTACCAGCCGATTGCTCTACCCCCGGCTCTGGATGCTCGACGGGGTCCAGTGGACTTTCTTTCAGCCGCCGAAGCCTTGATTCGATTGTTCGAGCTGTCGTCTGGCCGCCGTGTCCTTGAGTTCAATGCTGACGACGCGCAACTCGCCCGAACCGACGTTTTCTAGCGTATGCGGTGGCAACGGCTCCGACCAGACGGTGACTGGCAATGCCGCCGGTGGTGGCCGTCCGCGTGTGTCCACGAGCACATTTCCCCCGGCATCACGACGCACAAAATCGCTCCAGCTCGTGATGTGATTGACCGCCGGCCAGCGGTGGGTGTGCACTGCCGTCGTCTCGCCATGGCCGATCCGCGTTTCCAGCACCCGGACGCGCTCATTCTCCATCAGGAGCTGATGGTGTTGCGGTGCGGCTTGGAGCGCGTCGAGCGAATCAGGCCACGGCCAGTCGGTCGATGGGTTGGCCTTGCTCATTTCAACTGATCGTCCGCCAGGCTGATCTGGTGCAGCAGCACCCACTCCTTGATCTGGCGGCGGAATTTCTGATCCAACGCATCGCCACCGACGAGCTCGCTCTGGTCGAACCATACCTCGACGCCCGCGGAGCGCAGGGCCTCGCAAATGCGCTTCGCGGCCTCCGCGTCTTGCGAGGCGTAGGAAAGGAAGACGGCTTTGGTGGTGTCGCTCATGGGACAAGCTTGTCCAGACCGCACACCGTCAGCTCCAGGCCCTGCACTTTTTTCGCATAGGATCGGCCGGTGAGAGGGGCCAGCAGGTAATTGTCTCCCTTCGGATAATACTGGCGGAAAGTCTTGAGCGCCGCCGCGTCGAACTCGTCCGTGCTCCATTTGCACTCGTAGGCGTCCACGGCATCGCGGTTTCGCGGCCGCACGAAGTCCACTTCCCGGCCGGCCTTGTCCCGCCAATAGCGCACCGGCTCGCCGGGCCACCGCGCCTGAAATGCCTCCACGACCAGGTGCTCCCACAGCAGCCCCCGGTCGGCGGGCCGCAGGGGATCCCAACCGCGGGCGAAACTCACGAAGCCGGTGTCGAAGGCATAGGCTTTGGGCTGGCGGACGATCTCCCCCTGCCCGCCGCCGTGAAAGGGCCGCACCAGGGTGAGGGCCTGCGTGATCTCCAGCGCCGCGAGATGACTTTCCACCGTCGGCCGGGAAATCCCCAGCGCCGAAGCGGTTCGCGTGGTCTCCAACTGACCACCGCTCTGCCGCAGCACATACTCGAAGAGCGCGTTGAACCGGTTGATGTCGCGAAATGCAAACAGCCGCTGGATGTCGCGCGCAAAGAACGAATCAAGCCATTCGCGGTAGAACGACGCTTGCTTGGTCGCAGCCAGCAGTGCCGGGGGCAGGCCGCCCTGGTAGAGGCGCCGCTCCAGTGTCGCGCCAAACGCGGTGATTTCGCCGGTCAGGACCGGTACGAGGTGCAGCAGCCGTTTCCGGCCGGTCAGCGAATCGCGAAATTTCTTGCTGGCGGCGAGCGTGGACGAGCCGGCGGCCAGCACCCGCAGCTTGGGAAACTCGTCGGCGGCAACCTTCAGCACCCGGCTCGGGTCGCGCAACTGGTGGATTTCGTCAAAGACCACGATCGGCCGGTCGCAATTGCGGAAAAACAGCACCGGGTCGCGCAGCATGTCCTCGGTCGCCGGGAGGTCGCAGTTCACGTAAAGACTCCGGTCCGGGCCCAGGCTCTGCGCCAGGGTGGTTTTGCCCGAGCGACGCACGCCCGCCAGCCAGACGATCGGGACCTCGCCCCACGCCTGTGCCATGCGCTCCTGCCAGAAGGGACGATTTATCATGCCAGCGTAATTAGCTTATATTCCTACCAAATGTAAAGTATGATAGCACATATCCGACGGGTTCGCTCTGGTCGAACCATACCTCGACACCCGCGGTCCGGAGCGCCTCACAAATCCGCCGTGCCGCCTCGGCCTCTTGCGAGGCGTAGCTGAGAAAGACGGCTTTGGTCGAATCGCTCACCGATTCAGGTCTAGCCGCCGGACTGCACCCGCGCCGACGTCACCCATTGGCTCAATTCCTTGCTGGTAACGAATTGCTGGGCCTCCACGGACAGCCCGTCCAATTGGCCGGCGGCCTCGTCGAGCAGCTGACGACGCCGGGCCCGGCCGGCCTCGTCGTTGGACTGGGCTTGGGCCAGTTGATAGAGGGCGCGGGCAAAATCCTGCCGGAAAATCGTGGACCCGTTCCCTTTGAGCTGCTCCGCCCGGTAGTGGGCCGCCGCTTCGCTCAAGGGCACGAGGGCTTCGGTGCGCCGGTCGACGGCAAGCAGGGCCTGGCCAAGGCGGACTTTGGCCCGGGCGAGGTCATTCTGCTGAGTCAGCAGATCCTGCCGGCCGGGAATTGGATTCTCCACGTTCGTTCGGGATTGGGTCACCGCCTCCTCAAGATTGCCCAATCGCAAGGCCGATTCGGCCAGCCAGGCGCGATTGTGGCGCAGCAGGTCGTCGTGAAAGATCCGGTTGACTTCAGTCTGCCCCTTGATCTTGCCCAGCTGCTCGCTGAGATCGACCGCCCGAGTATGGATGGTGGCATAATCCCCTTCGGCGGCCAGGATGTCGAACTCCGCCTGCTTCAAGCTCAGGCGCGACAGCTGGGTCAGTTCCTCATCGAAACTCCGGCTCTTGACCAGAAGACCGGTCACCCGGTGAAGTTCCGCCAGAGCGGAGCGGGCGGTTCGTTGGTTGCCGGCTTGCGCCTCCACTGCCTCGATCGTGCGCCACGTCCAGAAGATCGCGGGATCCATCCCGGTCTTGTTGCGTGGGTTGCGCTCCAAGGAGGCCGTTTCCTGAAGCGTCCGCCGGGCTTCGGACACGCGGCCTTCCTCCAGATACATTCCGGCCAGATCCCGACCGCTGCTGATCAGGAGATTCCATCCCTGGCTGTCCGCCGGATTAAACAGGGTGTAGTTCCAGGCCGCTTCCTTCGCCTTGGCAAAGCTCGCCTCGGCCTTGGGCAAATCGTAACGATCCGAGGCCACGGTGCCCAGCATGTTGGCAGAGAAATAGCGGTTGAGCATGGCGCGCAGATCTCCCGGCCGTTGTTCCAGGACTTTTTCCGCCATCTGGACCACGATCAGGGACAAGCGCTCAGCCTCGTCGGTCCGGCCCAGCTGTTGGGCCATGCGGGACTGCGAATCCGTGACGTCGCCGTAGACGGAAGCGGCGGAAAGGTCGGTCAGGCTCAGCGCGCCCATGTCCGCGAGGATCTTGCGCGACTCCTCACAGAGGACAATGCCATCCGCCGGATTCTGCTGGGCATGAGCCAGGTATTGCAGCAAATCGGCCAGGGTCAGCTTCGCCGTACGCGTCGCCCGACCGGACGCCACCAAGGGACGCAACAGATTGACCGCACTCTCGATGGCGGGCTTGTCGGCCCGACCAATGCCGATCCTCACGGTGGCGTAAGTGGCCAGGGTCAGACCGACGGTGACCTCGTCGCTCTGGTCGCCCGCCGCCCGCAGTTCCTCGAAAATCTTTCGGGCCTGGCCGGCAATCGCCTCCGACTCCGCGATCTTGCCGCTTTCGGAGAGCGCGCTCGCTTTGCGGACGAGGGCCAATCCGCGGTAGAGCCGGGTCTGGGGTGTCTGCAGTTCGCGCGGCAGACCGTCATAGTAGGCCACGGCCTTGTCCGCCAGCGTGCCGACGATCTCGACGCGTCCGGTGGGCTTCAATTCCTCGTAGAAATCCTCCAGCAGGAACCCCACGAGTTTTTCCGCCTGGCCGCGGGCGCGCTCGGCCAGCTGGCGGGTGTTCTGCGCTTCCGCCTCCGCGGCGCGGGCCCGGCGGAAATTGATCCAGCCGAACACCGCGCTGCCCGCCGCCGCCAGCATCAGCACCACGGCCACGGCCGCGACCCAGCGGGCCCGCACCAACGCCTGGCGGGTGGCGGCTTCGCGCGCCTGCTGCGCCGCGAGCTGGCGCTTGGATTCCTCGAGCGCCTCGCGCTCGCGCCGGACATTGCGACTGGCGCCGATGACGCTGCACAACACGTCGTGGGTGATCTCCACGCGGCGCAGGTCGAGCCGGTCCTCAACCCGGAGCAGCCGGCGGTCCACGAGCAGCGCCAGCGCACCCGCTTCGGCGCCAGCCGCGGCAAAACCCTTGCGCACCCGTTCCTCCGCCACGCTTTCGCGGAAGCCGGAATCGGTCAGCATTTCGTCCTCGATGAATACCCGCACGCCCGTGGGCTGGTCGGCCAGGGCGCGCTCGTAGAACTCGGACAAGATGGTGTCGCGCGATCCCGCCAGGAGATCGGCGGAAATCTCGGCGTGGCTGCCCGCCAGCCGGGTGTTGTTGAGCTCGCGACAGATCAGGCTGAGCAGCGACGGCTCGACCTCGGCGCGGGCGAGGTCCGCGCCTCCGGCGACAAACCGGACCACCGCCTCGGCCACGGCCTCACCCACGAGGTGCGGCGCCGGGGCCCGCACCGCCGCCACGGCCTGCGGCCCCGTCATGCGGGCCAGCCGCATGCGGTTCTGCGTGACGGACGGCATCCGCGCCTTCAGGCCTTCGAGGTGCGCAAGGTAATCCTCACGCAGCGAAATCAGGATGCGGTAATCGGCGCGGGCAAAATCGAATTTCGCCGCATCCGCCTCGTCGCGCTCGATGCGCGCTTCGAGCGCGGCCGGCGGACGGTTTTCCACGAGGTCCGCAAGGTCCGCAAGGAATTCCTGGGCGCGTTTCCGGCCGGCGTCGTCGGACTGCGCGAGGGTGAAGATCTCCTCGAACTGGTCGAAGATGAGGATCGGGATGAGCGTGCGGCCGGCGGCATCCTTGAGCACATCGTCGCGATGGTGCAGGAATTCCCAGAGCGTCTCGCCGGTGACAGCCGAGCCTGACTGGGTCCACGTGCCGGCGGCCTCGGTGGCGCGGAAGACCGCCCGCTTGATCTGGTCGGAGGGCGGCGGCGAATTCGGGTCGTAGTCGAGCCGCACATAGACCGGGCAGAAGCCCTCGGGCCGGAGGCGCGGCACCAGGCCGGCCTGCAGGATGGAGGTTTTGCCGAGGCC
Organism: Opitutia bacterium; assembly: GCA_037446975.1. GTDB lineage: Bacteria > Verrucomicrobiota > Verrucomicrobiia > Opitutales > Opitutaceae > Lacunisphaera. The sequence goes on along the minus strand of JBBIHQ010000053.1, from coordinate 262 downwards.
GGACTGGCCGAAGAGCACGGTGAGCAGTTTGCGCTGGACGCGCCGGCTGAGTTCGGCCGCCTCCTCCTCGCGACCATGGAATAAGCTGCGGGTCTCCTCCGTGAAGGAGACGAGGCCGAGCCAGGGATGCTGCGCGTCAACCGCGGCCGTTGGCACGACCGCGGAAGGCTGAACGTTTAACGCTGAACGCTTAACGCTCAAGTCGGACTGGGGGATATTGGTATCTTTTGGGGTCATGAGGCGTTAAACGTTAAGGTTGCGC
>JBBIHQ010000052.1:0-22913 GCA_037446975.1 Opitutia bacterium | reverse complement strand
CACGGAATTTGTCGTGCGGGAGAAATTTCCGCAGCCGGTTGGTCGCCCGGGTTTCGCCCTCATCGAGTGCCAGCCGCTCACCAGCCGTCCGCACCAGATCCGGGTTCATCTGGCTGCAACCGGTACGCCGGTGCTCAACGATGCCCTTTACGGGCCAGAAACGGCGCTGCTGCTCTCCGACCTGAAACGCGGGTACAAGGGCCGCGCCGATGAGAAACCATTGATCGCACGACTGGCCTTGCACGCGGGAGGTCTGATCTTCCTCCATCCGCAAACGCGGGAGATAACCACCCTGACCGCGCCCTTGCCAAATGATTTCGAAGTAGCGCTGAAATACTTGCGCAAATTCAGCTCGGGCCGGCGCCGAAGCTGATTCCCGCCCCGGGCGGAAGGTATGTTTATAGCTTTTGCCTTATGGCACTAAAAGTTGGACGAGTTGGTGCCCTTGACGTTTACTTTCCCGCCCCGGCAGACTGCCGGCCGAAATTCTTCCACCCAAGTCATGAGCAATCTTCCCCCGGTTACTCACTCGGTTGATGCCGACGGCATCGGCTGGATCACCTTCGATGATCCGGCGGGCCGGGCGAACGTGTTCAACGCCGCCAGCCAGTCCGCTTTGCGTGCGGCTCTCGACGGACTGGCGGCGCTGCCGGTCAGGGCGGTGGTGATCGTCAGTGCGAAGGAAAAGATTTTCATCGCCGGGGCCGACCTCAAATGGCTGGCCGGTTTGCCCGACGCAAACACGGCCACGCTCATCGCGCGGGATGGTCAGCAACTGTTCGATTTGGTCGCCCGGTTCAAGGTGCCCGTGGTCTGCGCGATTCACGGTGCCTGCGCGGGCGGGGGGTTTGAACTTGCCCTGGCCTGCCACTGGCGGGTGGCCAGCGACGCCCGCGAAACTGCCATCGGACTCCCCGAGGTGGGCCTCGGGCTCATTCCCGGCTGGGGCGGCTGCACCCGGCTGCCGCGGCTCGTGGGCGCGCAGTCGGCGGTGGAGCATATGTTGAAGGCCGTCCTGGTGCCGGCGGCCGCGGCACTGACGTCGGGTCTCGTCGACGAGGTGGTGCCGGCGGCGGAATTGAAGGCCCAGGCGCGGGTCGCGGCGCTGCGACTGGCCGGCGCCGGGATGCCCGTGCGCCCGGAGCCGCCGTCGGCCGACGCGGAATTCTTTGCCAGCCAACGCAAACTTGCTTCGATCCGCCGGCGAGGCCAGCCGGCCCCGCTCGCGATGATTGAAGCAGTGGAAAAAGGCGCGGGACTGTCTGTGGCCCAGGCACTCGAATTGGAGGCGGCCCTGTTCGGTGGCATTGCGGCGGGCGATGTCGCCAAGAATCTCATCCACGGTTTCTTTCTCAATGAGGCGGCGAAGAAACTCACGGTGGACGCATGGTATCCGGCCACGGGAGCGCAATCGCCATCCGGGGCGCCGGCGGTTCGGCCGGCGCCGCCGATTCGCACCGTTGGGATCATCGGTGCCGGCGTCATGGGCTCGGGCATCGCCCACTGGTGTGCCGCCCATGGCCTCGGGGTCATCATGTGCGACACGGATCGCGCGGCGATCGATCGCGGCGTGGCGGTCATTCGCGCGCTGTTCGCCGAGGCCGTGAAGCGCGGCGAGGTCACGGCGGCCGAGGCGCATAAACGAACCGGCGGAATCGGCATCACCACCAGTCTGGACGATTTCGAGATCTGCGACCTGGTGGTCGAGGCGATTGTCGAAGACGTTGGGGCAAAGCAGAGGCTGTTTGCCGAGCTGTCAAAGCTCGTCGGGCCCGACTGCGTGCTGGCGTCCAATACTTCGGCGCTGCCGATCGAGGAACTTGCGGCCGCCGGGCAGCATCCCGACCGGTTTGTGGGTCTGCATTTCTTCAACCCTGTCGGTCGCATGCGGTTGGTGGAGCTGGTGCTCAGTCCCGCGACGTCGCGGGCCACGGCGGAACGCACTCTCGCCTTCGCCAAGGCGCTTGGAAAGCTGCCGGTCATCTGCCGGTCGTCCCCGGGGTTCCTGGTGACGCGAGTGATGTTCTTCTACTTGAACGAGGCGTGCCGGCTGTGGGAGCAGGGGGTGCCCGCCGAGCTCATTGACCGGGCCATGCGCGACTGGGGCTGGCCGATGGGTCCGATGCGGCTGATCGACGAGGTGGGCGTGGATGTGTCTGATTTCATCTACGGCGAAATGAAGCATTATTTCCCGGACCGGTTTGCCGGCACCACCATCTGCCAGCGGCTGCTGGCGATGGGGATGAAGGGACGCAAGAACGGCGCGAGTGCGGGTTTCTATGATTATACGGATGGCCGCGAGGTGCTGAATCCGGCCTTGGAGAAGTTTGCTCCGGCCGCGACCGCCGTGATGGACGCAAAGGCCATCCAGGACCGGCTCAACGGCGTCATGATCGACGAAACCAAGCGGGTGCTGGAGGAAGGCGTGATCAAGAAACCGGATGACGCTGATTTTGCGCTGCTTATGGGTGCGGGCTTTCCGCCTTTCCGCGGTGGGTTGATGCGCTACGCCCGGGACGCCGGGCGCGGTTGAACCGGGGGGAATTCTTTTTGGCCTCCCGCCTCGCCGGGCAGGTCTCGCGCGTGGAAGCCAGGCCCTAAAATGCCGTTGCCGCCGCCCTCATTTTAGGAAAACTCCCGCCGACCCCTATGCCGGGTTCCCATGGCCAAAACCGCCACCCTGAACAAAGAACAAAAGCGCCACCTGTTGCTGACGATGCTCGAAAGCCGGCAGGGAGACCTGCGCGAGGAGAGCCTGAATCGCCAGGGGAAAGGGCATTTTCACGTGTCCGGTCGCGGACACGAGGGGATGGCGGCGATCGGGGCCCAGTTGCGGGAGAGCGATTTTCTCGTGCCCTATTACCGTGATCGAGGCATGTGCCTCGGGCGCGGCCTGACCACCCGGCACCTGGCGATGGAGTATTTTTCGAAACGCGATTCGGCGTCCCGCGGCCGCATGATGCCCTCGCACTACTGTTCGCGCGAACTGAACATCGTCAGCGTTCCAACCCCGACCGGCGCCCAGCTCATGCCCGCTTGCGGCATCGCATGGGGCCTCCTGCTCGACCAGAAGGACGGCGTAGTGGTATCCAGCATCGGCGACGCGGCCAGCCGGCAAGGGGATTTCTACGAGTCGATCGCGTTTGCCCTGGAGAAAAAACTGCCGCTTCTCCTCATCGTCGAGGACAACGCCTACGGCATTTCCACCCCGACGCGCGAAACCAATCCGCTGGCCATCGAGATGTTGAACCGGGCGCAGTGGCAGGTCATCGACGGTTCTGATCCCGAGGCGGTGCACGCGGCCGGGCAGCAGGCCATCGCGAAGATCCGGGCGGGCGAGGGTCCGGTATTCTTCTGGGCCCGGCTGGAACGCCTGTCCAGCCACACCAGCTCGGACGACCATACACTCTACCGATCGAAGGAGGATCTGGCCGCGCTTGAGCAATATGACCCGATCAACCGGTTGAAGGACCGGATGGTCAGGGATGGCGAACTGTCGGAGGCCGAATATGCAAAGTTTGAAGGCGAGTTGAAGGAGAAGGTGCGCCTGGATTATGCGACCGCCGAGAAGGCGCAAAATCCACAACCCGACGAGCTGATGCTCGAAGTGCTGGCGCCATCGCCCGACCTGAACGAAGAACTGTTCAAGCCGGGCAAATACCGCATGGGCGACCTCATCAACCGCACGCTCCGCGCCGGGCTCGACGCTGACCCCGGCCGCGTCATCTTCGGGGAGGACGTGGAGGATCCCAAGGGCGGCGTGTTCCGGTTGACCCAGAAGCTGACGGTGGATTTTCCCGGGCAGGTGTTCAACTCGCCGCTGGCCGAGTCCACCATCATCGGCCTTGCCGGCGGACTCGCCCTGTACGGGCGCCGACCGGTGTTCGAGATCCAGTTCATCGACTTCATTTTTCCCGGCTTCAACCAGCTCGTGTCGAATCTGGCGAACATTCGCTGGCGCACGAATGGCGAATGGAAGGTACCGGCGGTCATCTATGCGCCCTATGGCGCCTATCTGCCCGGCGGCGGCCTTTGGCACTCGCAGGCGAATGAGGCGGTGTTTGCGCATTTCCCGGGACTGAACGTGGTCGTGCCCAGCACGCCCGAGGATGCGGCCGGTCTGCTGTGGACCGCGATGCACGCCGAAGACATGGTGCTGTTCCTCATCCCCAAGCACATGCTCTGGGCGGAGAAGGAAATCACGGCGCCGATTGTATCCATTCCGTTCGGGAAGGCGCGACAGTGCCTCACCGGCGACGACGTCACCCTGGTCGCGTGGGGCAACACCGTCGAAAAATCATCCGAGGCGGTGGTCGAGTTGAAAGGGGAGGTTGGCGTCGATCTGATCGACCTGCGCTCCATCGCCCCTTGGGACAAAGCCCTGATCGAAACATCGGTTCGCAAGACCGGACGCCTTGTCATAGTGCAGGAAGACACGGAGAACTGTTCGGTCGGCCAGATGATCATCACGCATATCATGAGCCAGCCCGACCTGTGGGCGGCGCTGAAGGCGCCACCCGTGCTCGTTTCCAAGGGCAACGTAATGGTCGGCTACAACCCGATCTACGAATATGCCGCGCTGCCCGATGTGCCGCGTATTCTGGAGGCCATCTGGCGTACGGTATCGATCGATGTCGCCCGGGGTGAGCTGCCGGAGCTCGGGACCATTGCGCCGGCGGTTCCGTCTTCCGCCGCAGCCCCGGCTGGCGCCGCGCCCTCCGGCGTTTCCCATGGTCCGCGCAATTCAGTCGTCGCCGGTACCAACGACATCAGCGTGAAAGTGCCCATCATGGGCGAGGGCCTGCGCTCCGCCCGGGTGGTCGAGCTCAACAAAAAGCCTGGCGATCCGGTGAAACAGGATGATGTCCTCTGCGAGGTTGAGACCGACAAGGCGGTCTATCCGATCGAGGCCTCCTTTACGGGCCGGTTCAAGGAGTGGAAGATCAAGATCGATGACACGGTGCTGATCGGTCAGGAGATCGCACTCGTCACCGGCGACGCGGAGAGCCTGGCTTCATTGGCCTCCGCCCCGCCATTTGCCGCCAAAAATGTCCCGCCGGCGCCCACTGTTTCGCGTCCCGTGATATCAACTGCCGCCCCGTCGATCAAGTCCGGGCAAACAACCCCCGCCGGTCCCATGAAAGGCAACGTCCGTCCGCCCGCCCTGCATTCTGCGATCACGAAGCGCCTCGGCACCGTGGTGCCGGCCAACATCCTCATGGACTGCCAGTGGGCGGCGTTGCGCCAGGCGCGCGAGGTGGCCAAGAAACAATCGGGCCCGGCGGCGCCCTCGCCTTCCGCGATGATGGCCTGGTGCGTCACGCGGGCCATGGAGAAGAATGCGGGATTCCGGCGGCTGGTGGACAAGGAAGGCACGATCTTTGAACAGACCGATTTCGACCTCGGCGTGGCCGTGGCACTCGATGGCGACCGGCTGGCGACGGCGTCCGTGGTGCAGGCCAACCGGCTTGGCTGGACCGATTTTACGGCCGGCTATCAGCGCGCCATCGGGGAAATCCGCTCGGGCAAGCTCACGGATGTGCAGGCCCCGGTCAACCTCAGCAGCCTCGGCGCCTTCGGCATCGAAAGCGCGACACCGATAGTCGTGCCGCCGGCGATGGGCACGATCTTCATCGGCTCGGCCCACGAACGCATGGTCAATGACGACGGCGTCGTTCACCCGGTGGAGGTGGTCACCCTGTCGCTCACGTTTGACCATCGGGTTGTCAACGGCGCCGGGGCGGCGGCTTTCATGATGGAACTGAAAGCCCAGTTTGAGAATTTCAAGCTGCCGGGCTGAACCCGGCTCTCAGGGCGGGAGCCCGGCTTCCCGGGCCAGTCGCTTGAGCGGCTCGTCGCCGGGGAAAGTCTTCTGAAAGGCCAGGATCAGGAGGTCGGCATTGCCGCTGAAGTTGGCGTGACCCAACTCGGTCCCTTCGCGCGTGATGTTGAGCACGTGGCAGATGAAGCAAAAATCGATGGTCAGCAGCTCCTGGCCCCGGTGGAAACGCAGCCGGACATAAAATTGCGGTCGGTGGCCTCCCTGGCCGGCTTTCCAGTCATAGGTCTGCTCATTCAGCAGGAGATAACGCAACACCGACGACGTGCCCGGCTCCACCGGGAGGTAGTCGGTTTCCTCATAACGCTCGGTGCTCCAGTCGACGCTGCCGTCCGGCCGCGACTTGGGTTCGATATGCCGGAGAACGCAGGCGTCAACCGCGTCAGAGTCCCGGACCAGCCGGAGATTGTCCGGCGTGCCGAAAAGCTGCGGGACGCTGGTTGGGTTCTCGGCGGCGAGGGCCGGGCCAAACCCCAGGACCGAGAGAAGAAGTGGAATGCAGAACTTCACGGATTCTCTTATACCATGGGCCTGAACTTTCCCACCACACCGGTCAGGCAGGCGGTGATCTGGCCCAAGGAGCAGACTTCGACGGTGTGGACAAGTTCCCCGAAAACATTGCCGCTGCTGCGGGCGACCTGCGCCAGTTTCTGGAGGGCGGCCGGTGATTTTTTCGCGTGCTTCTTCTTGAAGGCGCGGAGCCGCTCGACTTGCCGGCGCTGCTTCCGCGGCGACGTCCGGGCGAGCGGAACGCCAGGCATCGGTTCGTCGGACTTGTATTTGTTGAGCCCGATGATGGGCCGCGAGCCGGCGTAAATCTGCTTCTCGTACGCATGGCCGGCCTCCTGGATCTTGCTGCGCTGGTAGCGTTGCTCCTGCGCTGCGAGGACGCCACCGAGCGTGTCCATCTCGCGAAACACGTCGAGGATGGCCTTCTCGACCTGTTGCTCAAGGAGGTGAAGACCGGGTGCGCCGCCAAACATGTTCATCATGTGTTTGAACACGCCGGACTCCTCCATGATGATGGACTGGCCGTGCGAGGCGAGGGTGGCGTATTTCTCGGTGGGCGTGGTGAAGGGTTCATCGGCCGAGTTGGAGTGGCATGAATTGGTGTAATTCATGTAGGAGAGCAACAGCTCGACGGCCGTACGCGTGAGGTTGTTCTGGAACTCGGCGGCGATCAGCGAGCGCCCGGACGTCTGGGTGTGCAGCTTGAGGATCTGGGCCTTGGCGTTGGCGCCGAAAACCTCCTTCATGCCGATGGCCCAGATGCGGCGGCAGACGCGCCCGAGCACGAGGTATTCCACGTCGAGTCCGCAATCGAGGAAGAAGGACAGGCGCGGACCGAACCCGTTGACGTCGGCGCCGCGGGCCTTGAGCAGCCCGGCGTAGGTAAAGCCGTTGGAAAGCGTGAACGCCGCCTGCTGGACCGGCGTGGCCCCGGCCTCGGCGATGTGATAGCCGGAGATGCTGACCGGATACCACCGCGGCATGTTGGGCACACACCACTCAATCATGTCGCAGAGGAAACGGAGCGAAGCGTCGATGGGAAAAATGACTTCGTTCTGCGCCTGCACCTCCTTGAGCATATCGGCTTGGATCGTACCGCGGAGATTGGCCACACAGTCAGGGCCGAAACGGCGCTTTGCGGCGGCGATGAACATGGCAAGGATGACCGGTGCCGGCGCGTTCATGGTCATGGACACCGAGGCGTCTTTGCGGGTGAGATCGAATCCGGCAAAAAGCCGCGTCATGTCCTCGACGGTGTCAATCGCCACGCCGCCTTCGCCAACCTTGCCGAGCACGCCCTCGTGGTCGGAGTCGAGGCCATAGAGGGTCGGGCCGTCGAACGCGGTCGAGAGCCGCAGGCTCTTTTGGTGCGAGCTCAGATAGTGAAACCGGGCGTTGGTGTCCTCGGCGAGCCCGAGCCCGGCAAACAGGCGCATCGGTTCCTCGCCCGTGCCGCTGTCGCGATCCAGGTACATCTCGCGATAGGCGGCATTGGCGTAGGGGAATTCTCCGGGCAAGCCCTGGCCGAACAGATACTCGGCGATGGCGCCGGGGTCGTCGGTCTGGGGCAGCGCGAGCCGCGGGAGCGGCGTGCCGGTGGGCGACACGGTCCAGTCGACGGTTTCATGAATCCGCGCCCAGCGTTCGCGAAGCTCGGCGGCAAACCGGGCGTCCGTGCGGGCTCGCACCACCTCCGACGCAACGTGGGTGTTGTAGGCGTCGACGGAGTCGGCGATCTTTCCGAGCTCGCTCATGCGGATACCTCCAACTGGCAGGGTTTCTCTCCGCCGGGGGAATTCGTCAGACCGCCAAGCCGCGCGATGGCGGCAAAAAGCACATCGACCCCGGGATCAAAATGTTTGGCGGCGGTGGTGGCATGGAGATGCTGGTTCCGGCCGTTCTGGTCGAGCCGGGCCTGGATCTCGGCTTTCGCCGTGTGCGCCATGGGGTGGTCGCATTTGTTGAGCGCGACGAGGTCGGCACCGTTGAGCAGGGCGATTTTCTGCAGCTGGATGCGACCGCCGTAGTGCGGCGCAAGGACAAACAGCGTTGCGTCCACCAGTTTCGGTCCCCGGCCGAAGGTGCGAAACGGATCGCTTTCCTGGCCGACGCCCACGGATTCGACGAGAATGAGGTCGAACTCGCCGGACTTTCTGAGGAGGTCGATGGCGGCGGGGGCGACGGCGGAGAGGCCGGTGAGATTGCCTCGCGTGGCCAGGGAACGAAAAAACACCCGGTTGTCCTGGGAATAGATGGCGGACACCCGGTCGCCGAGGATCGCGCCGCCGGTATCCGGGTGGGACGGATCGTTGGCGAGAATGGCGATCCGCCCGGTGGGATTCTTTTGCAGAAAGCGCGAGGTCAGTTCGTCGATTAGCGTGGACTTGCCTGCGCCGCCCGGTCCGGCGACCCCGATGACGAACCCGCCTTGGCCGCGCTTCGGCGCGGCAGATTTCTTGAGCGGCCGACGGTATCCGGGCCCGGACTCGGCCAGCGTTATCGCCCGGGCCAGCGCCCGATCGCCCCTGAACCGCGTGTTGGGCTTGGCGATGCGGTCGTATTCGCGCCTGATGACCGCCATGATCTCACCGAGCGGCGTGCCGGCCGGGAAGATGCGGTCGGTGCCCTGACGCTTCATCACGCGCTCGTCGGCCTTGGTGATCGTGCCGCCACCGCCGCCGAATACCGGGATGTCGCCGCCACCTTTCGTCTTCAGCTGGTCCACAACCTCCTGGAAGAAGACAATGTGGCCACCGTTGTAGGAAGAAAGGCCGATCGCATTGGCGTCTTCCTGGATCGCGGCGCGGACAATGGCGGAGGCCGGCTGGTGATAGCCGAGGTAGATCACCTCGATGCCGTGGCGGGCCAGCTCAATGTTGATGGTGGTGACGGCGCTGTCGTGGCCATCGCAGATCGGCACGGCCGTGAGGATGCGCAGAGGACAGGCGTGGGAGGCGGTCATTCGGTCCAACCATTGCGGAGGAATGCGCCGGGTGCAATGACCGAGCGGCCGGTCCCGCGCCTTTCCACCGTTTGGCGTAACCGGCGGCGGCCGGCTAGGATTCAGGAATCGACAGCAAGGCACAGACACGATTGGCATGGGGTCATGCATTTTCGCGACCTGACCGAGGCGCAACTGCTTGCGGTTGCCATTGGCGCGGAGGAAGAGGACGCGCATATTTACCGGGATTTTGCCGCCGCCCTGCAGGCCGAGTTTCCGGCGTCAACGGAGCTGTTCCGGCAGATGGCGGACGAGGAATCCGATCATCGCCACCGCCTGATCGAAGCCTATCGCCGGAAATTCGGCGAACACATCCCGTTGATCCGGCGCCAGGACGTGAAGGGTTTTTTGGTGCGCCGCCCCTCTTGGCTGACCCGCACCCTCCGGCCGGAGAAGGCGCGCGAGGAGGTGGCGCTGATGGAGATTGAAGCGCGGCGGTTCTACGAAGCAGCTGCGGCGCGAACAACCGATGCGACCATCCGGCAGCTGCTCGGCGACCTCGCCCGTGAGGAGCAGCGGCATCAAGCCGCGGCCGAGCGCGTCACCGGACACCAGGAAGCTTCGGGCCAATTGGCCGAGGAACATTTGGCAGCCCGCCGGCTCTTTGTCCTCCGGTTTGTCCAACCCGGGCTGGCCGGGCTGATGGACGGATCAGTCTCAACCTTGGCGCCCCTTTTCGCCGCGGCATTCGCCACGAGCAGCACCGGCGATACGTTCAAGGTCGGTCTGGCCGCTTCGGTTGGCGCCGGGATCAGCATGGGCTTCGCCGAGGCGCTGTCCGACGACGGGAAGCTCAGCGGTCGCGGCGCACCCTGGTTGCGCGGTGCGGTCTGCGGATTGATGACGACGGTGGGCGGGATCGGGCACACCCTGCCTTATCTGCTCGGCGATTTCCGCACCGCGACCAGCGTGGCCATTGCGGTGGTGGCGGTCGAGCTGGGCGGGATCGCCTGGATCCGCAAGCGATACATGGACACGCCGCTGCTCTCGGCGGTATTCCAGGTCGTGGTTGGTGGTGCGCTGGTCTTTTTCGCCGGCTGGATCATCGGCGTGAGTTGACCGGGCTTAACCGAGGTCCCGGGCGGCGGCGGGCCGCCGACCTGATGCTGGCGACAAGCGGAGGCTTGTCCCGACCGGCGACTTGGGCGATCATGCGAACGCCCTATGAAAACACCTGCCACGATCTCTCCCGTTTCGCGCCGCCGTTTTATTGGCCAGCTGTCTGCCGCAACCGCACTGGTGTTGTTTCCGCGTCCGGTTCAGGCGTTCGACCGGCCGGCTCCGGCTAAGAAATTCGGCGTGGCCTTGGTTGGTCTGGGCAACTACTCCACCCATCAACTGGCCCCGGCGTTGCGCCACACCGAATATTGCCGGCTGACGGGAGTGGTCACGGGCGACCGCGCCAAAGGGAAACGATGGGCGCGCGAGCACGGATTTTCCGAGAAGAACATCTTCAGCTACGACACCATGGCGCAGCTGGCTGGCAACCCGGACATTGACATCGTATACGTCGTCACGCCCAACGGCCTCCACGCCCGGCATTCCATCGCGGCCGCGAAAGCCGGCAAGCATGTCATCTGTGAGAAACCGATGGCCAACACGGTCGCCGAGTGCGATGCGATCATTGCGGCCTGCCGGGAAGCGGGGGTGCAGCTGTCAATCGGCTACCGGCTGCATTTTGAACCCCACAACCTCGAGTTCGCCCGGCTGGCGCGGGAAAACACCTTCGGTCCCTTCATGCGAATGAAAGGGGCGAACGGCTTTCGAATTGGTCCGTGGGGCGGCTGGCGCTTGAACGCCAAACTGTCCGGGGGCGGCCCGATCATGGACATGGGGGTTTACGTCGTGCAGGCGGCGTGCATGGCAAAGGTGGAGACGGCGCCGGCGGCCGTGACAGCGCGATTCGATCCGACCTCCCGTCCGGAGATCTTCAACGAGGTGGAGGAATCGGTGCACTGGACGATGAAGTTTGCCGATGGTGCTAAAGCTGACTGCCACGCAACGTATGCCGAGCAGGTCAGCCGTTTTCGCGCCGAAGGTGACGGCGGTTGGGCCGAGTTCAGTGACCCGGCGTTTTATTACGACCCGCCCAGGCTGACGACCTCCCGCGGGAAGGTCCATCTGCCGACCGTGAACCACCAGGTTGCGCAGCTGGACGGAATCGCCAAATGCCTGCTGACCGGCCAGCCGAGCCCGGTACCCGGCGAGATGGGCCGGCGCGACATGGTCATAATCGAGGCCGTGCTGGCTTCGGCGCGAGCCGGTGGCCGCCGCGTCGAGGTCAAGATCTAGGCCGGGGCAATCGGTGGCGTGTCGTGGGCTTGCCACCCAAACGTAACCGGGTAGTTTCCGGGTCCAGCAAGTGAACCGCGGCCTTTTTTCCTGCGAAGCGCTTTGCCGACTTTTGACCGGCCTCGTCCTCCTGGTGCCCCGACTCCTGGTGGCCCAAGAGGCACCACCGGCCGACCCCGGTCGTGTTACCTTGACCGCGGGGGAGCGCGCCTGGTTGCAGGTGCATCCCCTGATCCGCGTCGGTTACGACCCGGCTTGGCCGCCTTTCAGTTTTACCAATGCCGGGGGAGCCTGCGTTGGCATCGATGCGGACGTGCTTGCCCTGGTGGCGCAACGCTTGGGGATAAGGTTCGAACACGTCCATGGAACGACGTGGACAGAGACCTATGAGCGGGCCCGGAGGGGCGAAATCGACATGCTCGGCGGCATAGCGCGCACACCGGAGCGCGAGCAACATTTCCATTTCACCGACCCCTACGTGAAATTCCCCGTTGGCATTATCACGCGCACAAACGCGGCCTTCCTCTGGTCGGTGGAGGACCTGTTTGGCAAGGTCGTGGCCACTCCGAGCAACTACGCCACCACGCTGGAGCTGCAGCGGGTTTACCCGGAGATCAAACTTCGGCTCACCGAGAACATGGAGGAGGCCATGGACCTGGTGTCGGACGGCGACGCGGCGGCGACGGTGACCAACCTCGCCAACGCCAGTTTCATCATCAAGACCCGAGGTCTCAGCAACCTGAAGATTGCGGGAATCATGCCCGAGACATTTGAACTGCGCTTCGCCGTGCGACAGGACTGGCCCGAGCTGATCGGTATCCTCGACAAGGGACTCGCGTCAATCACCCGCGCCGACCTGCAGGCCATCGACCACCGCTGGATCCGCGTGGACTACGCCCGGGTCATCCGCTGGGATCTGGTGTGGAAAACCGCCGCGATCGTGCTGGCCGTCCTGACGTCCGTCATAGGAATCTTTGTGTGGCATAACCGCAGCTTGAAACGCGAGCTGCGGGAGCGCATTCGCCTCCAGACGGAAGTCGAGCAGGCACACCGCGAGCTTACGCGCATCAACGATGACCGCAGCGCCTTGTTGCAGATGGCGGCCCACGACTTGCGCGGCCCGCTGACCGGTATGCAGCTGGTCGTTGATTCCAGCCTCCGCCTCCGGGCGATCCCGGGTGACGAGGGTTTGAGGATGATCGAGGGCCAGGTCAAACAGATGACATTGTTGCTGAACAACATTCTTGACCTTGAGGCGATCGAAACGGGGCGGCGCGAGTTGCGACCGGTCCGCATGGACGCCGTGACGCTGCTAACAACGGTCCTGCCGGCGACCCGGGCGGATGCGGCCCGCAAAAATATCCGCGTGGAAACAACGATCGAACAGATTCCAACGATGGTGCAGGCCGATGAAATGGCCTTGCGCCAGGTCATGGAAAACCTGCTCTCCAACGCCGTGAAATTCACCCCTGCTGGCGGACTGGTCCACGTCGCACTCACGGGGGACGGGGGCGAGGCGAAACTCAAGGTTTGCGATGACGGGCCGGGCGTTCCGGTGGCGGAGCGCGAACGGATCTTTGCCAAATATACGCGCGGCAGCGCCCAGCCGACCGGTGGCGAGAAATCAACCGGCTTGGGCCTTTCCATTGTCCGTTCGCTGGCCGAGGCAATGCGCGGCCGGGTCTGGTGCGAGGAGGCGCCGGCCGGGCGCGGCGCCGTGTTCGTACTGGTCCTGCCAGCCGCCTGACCGCGGGCCGTCCGCTCAAAAATCCGCCGTGCCGGGAGTCCGGGCGAACGGGATGACATCGCGGATGTTGGCGACTCCGGTGACGAACATCAGCATGCGCTCAAAGCCAAGACCGAAGCCGGCGTGCGGCACGCTGCCGTAGCGGCGGAGGTCGAGGTACCACCAATAATTCTCTTCGTCGAGGTGGTGCAGCGCCATGCCCTCCTTGAGCTGGGCCATGCGTTCCTCGCGCTGGCTGCCACCGATGATCTCGCCGATGCCGGGCACGAGCAGGTCCATCGCGCCGACGGTCTGCCGGTCGGGCGCGCAGCCCTCGGTCACCCGCATGTAGAACGCCTTGATCGCGCGCGGGTAATTGTAGACCGTAACCGGACATTTGAAATGCGTCTCGGTGAGGTAGCGCTCGTGCTCCGACTGGAGGTTGTCACCCCAGGCGACAGGATGCTCCCAGATCCGGCCGGATTGGTTCAGGATTCCGACGGCCTCGGTGTAGCTGCACCGCACAAACGGCTTGTCGAGAACGAAGTCGAGGCGGGCCAGCAGTTCCTTGTCGACGAACTTGGAAAAGAATTCGAGATCGGCGGCGCAATGCTCCCGGGCATCGCGGATGAGATATTTCACGAACTCTTCCGCGAGCTCCATGTTGCCCGCCAGGTCGCAGAACGCGATCTCGGGCTCGATCATCCAGAACTCGGAGGCGTGACGCGAGGTGTGGGAATTCTCCGCGCGGAAGGTCGGGCCGAACGTGTAGATGTTTGACAGCGCCGTGGCGAAGATCTCGCCCTCGAGCTGGCCGCTGACGGTCAGGAAGGTCTTCTTGCCGAAGAAATCCTTGGCATGATCGATGTCGCCGAGCTCGGTCTTGGGGGGATGGGCGAGGTCGAGGGTGGTGACGCGGAACATGTCGCCCGCCCCTTCGGCGTCGCTGGCCGTGATGATGGGCGTGTGGACGTAATAGAATCCCTTTTCCTGGAAAAACCGGTGCACGGCGTAAGCCAGCCGGCTGCGGACGCGAAACACCGCGCCGAAGAGGTTCGAGCGCGGGCGGAGGTGTGCAATTTCCCGCAGGAATTCCAGCGTATGCCCTTTCTTCTGCAACGGGTAGGTGGCGTCCGCCTCGCCGAGTACCGCGAATTTTTCCGCGACGACCTCCCATTTCTGCCCGCCGCCCTTGGACTCGACCAGTCTGCCCCGCACCTCGACGGACGCGCCGGTGTTGGCCTTCGTGACGCTTGCATAGTCGGGCAGGGTGGCATCGACGATGATCTGCAGGCCCTTGAGGCTGGAACCGTCGTTGAGCTCGATGAAGGAAAAAGCCTTGGCGTCGCGCCGCGTGCGAACCCAGCCCTGGAGCAGGATGGCGTCAATCGGAGCAGTGGCGTTCAGGGCGTCTTTGACAAGCGTGCGGTGCATGGCGGGGAGGCGCAATCAAGCAAGCCGTCCCGCCGTTGGCAAACCGGGAAATTCGTCCTGCGATGGAGCACAAGGCGCCCGCCGTCGAACCGGCCGGACTCGCGAGGGGGCGGTGCTTTTGCGGACTTCACTTCCGGCCGATTCCGGCGAAGCTTGGCACCCACTCCGTGTTCGATCTGAACGTCAACCTTTGTCGCCGTCTCGTGCTGCTCGTACCCGTGCTGGCTCCGGCCTTGATGGCGCAAGAAAGGTATCTCATCACTGATTTTGGCGCGGTCGCCGGCGGCACGGTCCTGACCACCGTGGCCATCCAGACTGCGATCGATAACGCAGCCGCCAAAGGCGGCGGCACGGTCGTGGTTCCGGCGGGAATTTTTCGCAGCGGCTCCATCTTCCTGAAACCCGGAGTCGGACTGCACCTCGCCAAAGGGGCGGTCCTGCGGGGTTCGGCGAACATCGAGGATTACCCGAAGCGAATGACGCGGATCGAGGGCCATTTCGAGCCGTGGCGCATGGCGCTGGTCAACGCACAGGGCATTGAAAAATTGCGCGTCACGGGCGAAGGCCGGCTCGATGGCAACGGCGCGCCGTTTTGGGCGGCCTTCTGGCAACGACGCAAGGAGAATCCCAAGTGCACCAATATTGAGGTCGAACGGCCGCGCCTGATGTTCATCGACCGCTGCCGCGACGTTCGGATCGAAGGGCTCGCGTTGGAGGATTCCGGTTTCTGGAATCTCCACCTCTACCGCTGTCGCGACGTAGTTCTCGACGGACTGCGCATCACCCTTCCCGGCGCCAGCGCCGGTCTGCGGGGACCCAGCACCGATGGTATCGATGTGGACAGTTCGCAGAACGTGACCATCCGCCGGTGCTACATCTCGACCAACGATGACGATATCGCGCTCAAGGGGAGCAAAGGGCCGTGGGCAACTCAGGACGCCGACAGCCCGCCGGTGGAGAACATCTTGGTGGAGGATTGCGAAATCGGGGAGGGCGGGGGTCTCATCACCTGCGGCAGCGAAGCAACGGTGGTGCGCAACGTGACGGTGCGGAACTGCGTGATATCGGGCCGCGCCACTTTGCTGACGTTGAAGCTGCGACCCGATACGCCCCAACACTACGAGCACATCACCTTCGATGGCATCAGACTTGCCGGAGGCGGCCGCCTTCTGAACGTGGCACCTTGGACGCAGTTTTTCGACCTGCAGGGCCGACCGGCGCCGACGCGCACCGTGAACGACGTCACGCTTCGCAACATCACGGGAAGGTGCCGCACGCTGGGCACGTTGCAGGGCAATCCGGGCGACACCCTGCGCGACATCACGTTGGAAAACATCGATCTAAGCCTGGCGGATGAGAAGTTTGCACCGGGACCGGTCGGGAGCCTGGTACTGAAAAATGTCGTCATCAACGGCCGGCCGTTCACTGTGTCGGGGACGGGATCACCACCACCGGCCGGCTAAAACCAATTCAATGAATTTCTTCCGTTCGTCTGGTCTGATTGCACTGGCTGTCGGGCCGGTCGTTGCCACCCTGTGCGCCATGGAGCAAGCTTCCGCCGTCACCGGGCCGTCAGCCAGACTTGGTTCCACCGTTTTTCACTGGGCGGAGTTGCCGGCGCGTTCCACCGGCGTCGGGGAACGCCGTGATGTTGCGAACAATCCCACCGCCACCCTCGAGCGTTTCGAGTGCCACATCAGCACACTGAATCCGTCGAAAGCCTCGCACCCGCCGCACGCGCACCCGCAGGAGGAACTGATCATTTTGCGCGAGGGTACGCTGGATGTGAGCGCCAACGGCGAGCTGCGACGGGTCGGACCGGGCTCGCTGTTTTTCTTTCGCTCCAACACCCCGCACAACGTGCAGAACAACGGCGACCGGCCCGCGAAGTATTTCGTGTTTAATTTTGCGACGGCACTCACGCGAAATCCGCCGGCCGTCGGCGCCCCGACTGCGGCGGGTCAACTTGGTTCGACGGTGTTCGAGTGGGCGGGGCTCAAGCCGGCCACCACCGGGACTGGTGAGCGTCGCGGCGTTCTCGATTCGGCCACCGCCACACTGACCCGCCTCGAGTGCCACGTCACGACCCTGAAGCCCGGCCTGGCCCCGCATGCCCCGCACCATCATCCGGATGAAGAGATCATCCTGATCAAGGACGGCACGCTGGCCGTGACCATCAACGGTCGGACCCAAACAGCCGGACCCGGCGACGTCGTGTTTTTCGCCTCGAACGACGAGCACGGCTTCAGGAACGCCGGCGGCACCGCGGCGACTTATTATGTCATCCGGGCGGTGACGCCGGTGACGCCGAAGCCGGTCTGACCGGCATACTAACGTTAGCCTCAATCCGGGTGGCGGAAAGTTTGACGTGCCCGGGGGACCCTGCTCGTTTCTCCGCCAGTCGTGTTCGCGCCGCACCCCACGGTCCGTTCACCGCCGGCTCGCGGCGGCGGGATGGATACGCGGCTGCGACCTTCCGTCATGGCCGCACGAAAAATCAAAGGTCTCCGCTGGTGGATGATCGGGCTCATCATGCTCGGTGCGATCATCAATTACCTCACGCGCAGCACGCTCGCCGTCGCGGCGCCAACGCTGTTGGTCGACCTGCACATCTCAGCGAAGGAATACTCGTGGATCACCGGGGCGTTCCAGGGGACGATCATGCTCCAGCCGATTGCCGGCTTCTGCCTCGACGTGATCGGGCTGAAGCTGGGTTTTGCGCTTTTTGCCACCGCCTGGTCGCTGACCACCATGGCCCATGGATTGGCGCACAGCTGGCAGGCACTCGCCTGGCTTCGCGGCCTGCTTGGATTGAGCGAGGGGTCGGCCAATCCCGCCGGAATCAAGGCCACCGCCGAATGGTTTCCGGCGCGTGAACGCGGCCTGGCCGGCGGCGTTTACAACATCGGGGCGTCGGTTGGCTCGATGCTGGCGCCACCGCTCGTGGCCTGGGCCATTCTGGTGTACAACTGGCAGGTGGCGTTCGTCATCGCCGGCGCGCTGGGTCTGGTTTGGGTCGGGTTATGGCTCTGGTTCTATCAGCCGCCGGAAAGACATCCGGCGCTTTCGGACGAGGAGCGGACCTTGATCGCCACCGGTCAGGAAGAACATCTGCAGGGCGACGGCCGGCGACCGTCCGCGTGGAATATCATCGGCCGGCGCAATTTCTGGGGCATCGCCCTGCCGCGCTTCCTGGCCGACCCGACATGGGGCACGCTGACGTTCTGGCTGCCACTTTATCTCAGCAGCGTGCGGCATTTCGACCTGAAACAAATCGCGCTGTTCGCGTGGCTGCCGTTCCTGGCCGCCGACCTTGGCTGCCTGTTCGGCGGTTCGGTCAGCCTTGCACTGCAGAAACGCGGTGTGGGCCTGATCAACGCGCGGCGTGGTGCCTTCACGATCGGCGCCGGGCTGATGGTGGGCGTGGGTTTCGTCGGTTTCGTCGACAGTCCCTACGTCGCGATCGCCCTGCTCTGTCTCGGCGGATTCGCGCATCAGACCCTGTCGGTGACGGTCATCACGATGGCGTCCGACCTGTTCAAGCGAAACGAGGTGGCCACGGTTGCGGGCCTGGCCGGCACGATGGGTAACCTCGGTCTGCTGATTTTTTCGCTTCTCATCGGCGGCCTCGTCGCCACGGTGGGATACACGCCGTTCTTCATCTGCCTCGGCGTCCTCGATCTCGTGGGCGCGGCGGTGCTGTGGACCGTCGTGCGCGAAAGACTGCCGCCTTCGGCGGCCGGTTGATCGCGCCAGTCGCTGCCGCTTCCGTCCATGGCCGAGCCCACTTCTAAGATCCGCAATCCCATCCTGCCTGGCTTCAACCCCGATCCGTCCATCGTACGGGTTGGCGACGATTACTACATCGCGACATCGACCTTCGAGTGGTTTCCGGGCGTGCAGATCCACCATTCGCGCGACCTCGTGCACTGGCGGTTGCTGACGCGCCCGCTTCGCCGTCCCAGCCAGTTGAACCTCCTCGGCGATCCGGATTCGTGTGGGGTCTGGGCGCCTTGCCTCACTTACGCCGACGGCCGGTTCTGGCTCATCTACACCGATGTGAAGCGTTACGGCCGTACCGCGACCGGCGGTGCGGCAGGCGCGTCGCTGCGCGACTTCCACAACTACCTCGTGACGTGTCCCAACATCGACGGCGAGTGGACCGATCCGGTCTATCTCAACAGCAGCGGTTTCGATCCGTCGCTGTTCCATGACGACGACGGCCGCAAATGGCTTGTCAATCAGCTCTGGGACCACCGGCCCGGCCAAAACCGCTTCGCCGGGATCGTGCTGCAGGAATTTTCCGTCGAAGAACGAAAACTTGTCGGCGGGCGGGTAAACATCTTTTCCGGGACGGCGCTCGGATTCACCGAGGCGCCGCATCTCTACAAACGCGACGGCTGGTATTACCTGCTTACGGCCGAGGGTGGGACGGGCTGGGGCCACGCCGTGACCATGGCGCGTTCGCGGGCGCTGACCGGTCCCTACGAACTGCATCCCGACACCCATATCCTCAGCTCACGCCACCGCCCCGACGTCCAACTGCAGCGAGCCGGCCACGCCGACCTTGTGGAAACGAAGACCGGCGAGACCTACATGGTTTACCTCTGCGGGCGACCGCTGCGCAACCGCGGCTGCTGCACGCTTGGTCGTGAAACGGCGCTTCAGCCGATGGTGTGGTGCGACGATGGCTGGCTGCGCACAACGGACGGGCAAGGGATCGCCCAGTCCGAGGTGCCGGCGCCGAGGCTGAAGGCGCACCCATTTCCGGCCGCTCCGGCCCGCGTGGATTTCGACAGCCCGCAGCTGCCGGTCGACTTTCAGTGGCTCCGTTCGCCGTGGCCGGATGAATTGTTCAGCCTGACCGCCCGGCCCGGCCACCTGCGCCTGTTTGGCCGCGAATCGATCGGCAGTCTCTTCCGTCAG
The DNA here is from genome assembly GCA_037446975.1 of Opitutia bacterium. Classification (GTDB taxonomy): domain Bacteria; phylum Verrucomicrobiota; class Verrucomicrobiia; order Opitutales; family Opitutaceae; genus Lacunisphaera. The sequence continues at coordinate 3,185 of JBBIHQ010000052.1, read as the reverse complement.
AGTCTGGTGGCGCGCCGGCAGCAGGCCCATGGCTACAGCGCGGCAACCGTGGTCGAATTCGAGCCGGATAATTTCCAGCAGATGGCGGGATTGGTCTGCTACTACGGCGGCGCGAAATTCCACTATCTTTATCTTTCGCACGACGTGACGCTCGGCAAACACCTGCGGGTGATGTCGAGCCTGCCGAATCACATGCAGGCCGATGCGTTTACGCCGCCGATCGCGATAACCGCCGCCTTGCCGGTGCAACTCCGGGTCGAGGTGGATTGCGAGCGGCTTCATTTCGGCTATCGGCTGGGTGGCGGCCAGTGGAGTTGGTTGCCGCCGCAGTTCGACGCCAGCATCCTTTCCGACGAGGCGAGCCTGCCGGGACTGCCGAACTTTACCGGCGCCTTTGTCGGCATGGCGTGCCAGGATCTTGCCGGAACGGCACGGCCGGCGGATTTCGACTGGTTTGAATACCGCGAGCGGCCGTTCTGCGACGACCCGTTCACGGCCGGGATCTGACCTTGCGGCGCACCGCGGCGCCGGGAGGTCAACCGCGGGTGCGCATTTGGCAAAATCTGCGGAGTCCACGCGAGGCCGGAGGACTAGATTGACGCTCCGCACTTGGGATACGCCCGGGTTGCGGGCTTACCCCCATGAATACCCGCCGTGATTTCCTCAAAACCGGCCTTGCGTTTGGGACCGTCGTCTCGCTCGCCAACTGGCGCCGGCTCGCCGCGGCCGAAACTCCCGCGCCGGATTCACCGGGACCAGCGGATACGCCCCGCCCGGTGCTCGTCGCCGTCCGTGACGGCAGCCGCACGGCGATGCTCGACAAAGCCCTGGCGGCTCTCGGTGGCATCGGCGCCTTTGTGAAACCCGGACAGACGGTTTGTGTTAAGCCCAACATCGGCTGGGACGCGCCGCCCGCGCGTGGCGCCAACACCCATCCCGAGCTCGTCGGACATCTCGTCCGGCTCTGCCTCGAGGCCGGCGCCAAATCGGTCAGCGTTTTCGACAACTCCTGCGACCAGTGGCAGCTCACCTATGAACACAGCGGGATTGCCGAAGCGGCGCGGAACGCCGGCGCCCATGTCGTCAACGGCAAGGATGAGAGCCTTTACCGCGAAGTTGAAATCCCCCGGGGCGTGAAACTCAAGCGCGCCCTGGTGCATTCGCTCGTGCTCGACAGCGACGTGCTGCTCAACGTGCCGGTGCTCAAACACCACAGCGGCACGGGCATGACCGCGGCGATGAAGAACCTGATGGGCGTGATTTGGGACCGGGGCTTTTATCACCAGAACAACGTGCATCAGGCGATTGTCGATTTTCTCACCTTCAAGAAACCCACCCTCAACATACTTGACGCGTATCACCCGATGGTGCGCAACGGTCCGCGCGGAAAGACCGTGGCGGACGTGGTTGAGATGCGCACCCTGCTGGCCTCGACCGATCCGGTGGCCCTCGATGCGGCGGGTGCGAAATTGCTCGGCCTTGAGCCCGCCAGCATCGCCTATATCCGGATCGGCGATGAGACGAAGATCGGCACGATGGACCTCGCCAAGGTCGACGTCCGCCGCTTCAATCTGGCCTGACCCGATGTCCCGCCAGTGGCTGAAATGTTTGCGCGCCGCTGGCGCCGTGATGGTGTTTGGTGGACTGGCGGCGGCCCTGGTCGACTTTCGCGGCTTGGTTCCGCCTGAAATCGGTCACCGGCTCGCATCGATCCAGTTCGTTCCATCGGCTCTCGCCCTTGTCACCGGTGCATCCTTGGCGCTTGCCTGTCTCATCATCCTCGCGGTGACGCTTGCGGCCGGAAGGGTTTATTGCTCCGTTGTCTGTCCGCTCGGGATTTTTCAGGACGCCGTCTCGCGGATAGCGGGGTGGGTTAGGCGCAAGAAGTCGCGGTTGCCTCATCGATCGGAAAGGATGTGGACCCGGCAGACTTTTTTTTGGGGTGCGGTTTGTGGGATCGGGGCCGGCTGGGCGGGGTTGACGCTAACTCTGCTGGATCCCTACAGTATCTTTGGACGAATCGCTTCCGATTTGTTTCGCCCTCCAGTGACGATGGTGAACAACGCCTTGGTTGGCGTCATCGGCGAGGAGAGTCTCTACCGGGTGGCCCCATCGTGGGCTGGCATCGGTGCTCTGACCGTGCCGGTGGTCATGCTGATTTTGGTGACCGGTCTCGCGGTTTGGCGCGGCCGGCTTTACTGCAACACAGTCTGCCCGGTCGGCACGCTGCTCGGTTTCATTTCCGTCCGCAGTGCCTTTCAGCTTTCCCTCGACCAAGGGGTTTGCCGCAAATGCGGCGACTGCTTGCGGGTGTGCAAGGCCCAGTGCATCGATCTACGTTCCGGTACCATCGACCAGTCGCGTTGTGTGGCTTGCTACAACTGCATCGGGGCCTGCCACGAGGATGGCATTCGCCACCGTTGGAGCTGGGGCGGTCGTCCGGCGCCAGCCGCGCTCAAGCCGCCGCGCGGAAAGATAGTGGAGTCGGTCGCCGCCGACCCGCAGCGCCGGGCCTTCATTTCCACCACGGTCGTCACCATGGTCGCGGCAACGGGCGCCGGCGCGTTGCTGGCCATCGCCCCGGTCGGCGCCAGGATTTCCACCGCGGACCGGCGGCGGAACTTCAGCCGCGCCATCTGTCCGCCGGGCGCGGGGAATGTCGACCGGTTTCTTGACCGCTGCACCGCGTGCCACTTGTGCATCAGCGCCTGCCCGACCCACGTTTTGCGACCGGCATTTTTGGAGTACGGAGTTTCCGGCCTGCTCAAACCGCGGCTCGATTATTCGGGGGCGTTCTGCAATTTCGACTGCCGGCGTTGCGCCGAGGTTTGCCCCGATGGGGCCCTTACGCTGCTCGAGCTTGCCCAAAAACAAGTGACCCGGATTGGAGTGGCGGATCTCGATCTGGAAAAATGCATCGTGAAGACAAAAGGCACTGACTGTGCCGCCTGCTCCGAGCACTGTCCCACGAAGGCGGTCGACACCGTTCCTTATGGTGACAATCTCCGGTTGCCTCAGGTTAATCAGGAGTTGTGTATCGGGTGTGGCGCTTGTGAATACGCGTGTCCGGCCCAGCCCGGCAAGGCCATTACGGTCGCCGGCCAGCGCCAGCATGAGCAGGCCTCCCGGCACACCGAACCGAAGGCAGTCGATCCCCGGAAGCGGGACGATTTTCCATTTTGAAC
>JBBIHQ010000051.1:0-23132 GCA_037446975.1 Opitutia bacterium | reverse complement strand
CGGACCGCAGGCTTCACCTGTTCGAATGCGGCCACCAGCTTGGCCGGCTGGACCGGCTTGGTCAGATAATCATCCATGCCCGCGTCGAGGCACTTGTCGCGATCGCCCGCCATGGCGTGGGCCGTCAGCGCGATGATCCGGACCGCCCGGTGGCGCTCGCCGCCCTCGCCGGCGCGCACCCGCTGGGTCGCAATGTAACCGTCCATTTCCGGCATCTGGCAATCCATGAGCACGATGTCGTAATTGCCGCGATTGAGCATTTCCAGACACTCAATGCCATTGCCGGCGAATTCCGCGTCATACCCCAGCCGCCCAAGCAAGTGCTTGAGGAGTTTTTGGTTCACCGGATTGTCCTCGGCCACGAGGATGTGCAGCATCGTCTGTTGCGTCGCGTTCTCGCAGGTCTTGGGCGTCGGCGGAACGACGGGCGCGTCCGCCGAAGTCCGGCCACCGGCCGGCGCCAAATCGCGGATGAGGATATCGGGCATCATGTCGCAGGGTACGCAGGCGATGCTGAAGTGGAATGTCGTGCCTGCCGCAGTCGACTCCGTGACCTCGATGGAGCCGCCCAGCAACATGGCCAGCCTTTTGGAAATCGCGAGGCCGAGGCCGGTGCCGCCGTATTTGCGGGTCGTGGAAGAGTCGGCCTGGCTGAAGGGCTTGAAGAGCCGGTCGAGCCGGTCGGGCGGAATACCCGGCCCGGTATCGCACACGCTGAATCCCAGCAGCGATTCCCCGGCCGCGCCGGTTTCTCCGGCGATGTGCACCTTCACCCCGCCCTGATCGGTGAACTTGAGGGCGTTGCTCACGAGATTGAGCAGCACCTGCCGCAGCCTCGTGCCGTCCGTCGTAATCCAGGTCGGGATCCGGGAATCCACGATGGCATCGAGGGTCAGGCCTTTCTTGCGCGCCAGTTCGCCCAGCAGGCTGAGGACATCGTCCATGCACTGGCGGACATTTACCGGCAGCTGCTCAAGTTCGAGCCGGCCGGATTCGATCTTCGAGAAATCCAGAATGTCGTTGATGATGGTAAGCAGCGCCTCGCCGCTGCCTCGCACGGTGCGCACCCAGTCGCGCTGCTCGGCCGACAGCTGGGTGTCGAGCAGCAGGCTGGTGAAACCGATCACCGCGTTCATCGGGGTGCGAATCTCATGGCTCATCACCGCGAGGAACTCGCTCTTCGCCTGGCTGGCAAGATTGGCCTCGACCGCCGATTGCTGGGCGCGGGCGATCGCGGCTTCGAGCTGCTCATTGAACTGCTCGGATTGCTCGCGGGCAATGCGCAGGGCCGCCTCGTTTTCGCGCCAGGACGTGACGTCGGTGTGCGTGCCGATCATCCGCAAGGGCCTGCCCTCGGGGCTGAAGCGCGCCTTGCCCCGCGCCAGAATCCAACGCCACGAGCCGTCCTTGTGCCGCAGGCGGAATTCGACGGCATATGATTCCGTGCGGCGGGTAAGATAGGCGTCGAGCGTCGCCTGCACCCACGGCCAGTCATCGGGATGCAACGCCTGACGCCAGGCATCATAGTTGTCGGGAAACTCCTTCTCGGCGTAACCGATCAGAGCCTTCCACCGGGGAGAGAACCACATGGTGTCAGCCGCGATATCCCAGTCCCAGACGCCGTCGTCGCTGCCGTCAACCGCCAGCTGCCAGCATTCTTCGCTGCGGCGCAACGCCTCGGCGGCGCGTTTTTCCTCCGTGATATCGGTCTCGATGGCGATGAAGTGCCGCAGCACGCCGGCCGGGTCGCGCACCGGCTGGACATCAAGCCGCAGCCAGATGCCGCTTCCGTCCCGGGCGAAGCTGAGAATTTCCCCCTTGTAGCTGTGGCCTTCCTGGATTCGCGCCCGGATGGTTCCAATCACTTCGGCCTCCGTCTGCGGTCCAGTCAGAAAATCCAGCGGCCGGCGACCGACCGCCTCCGCCAGGGTGTAACCCGTCATCAGGACAAAGGCGTCGTTCACCCATTCGATGCGCCCGGTGGCATCGGTGATGATCACCGCGTTGGTGGTATGCCGGGCGACCAAGGCGAGTTGCTCGGCCCGGGTGACCGCCTCGGCCAATTCCACGGTGCGGTTGACCACCTGCTCCTGCAGGGTGGCTGCCTGCTGCTGCAGGCGCGCAAAAGCTCTTTCCTTGTCCAGTTCGGCCTCTTCACGGCGGGCTTCGTTCAGATGGAGCGCCCGGGCAGTGATGACCATCACCACAAGCATCATCGACATGCAGAGCCCGAGCAGCACGGTGACAATGAGCTCGACCGGCCAGCCGGCCAGCCGGCCCCCGTGCAAGCCCAGCCAGCCGAACCCGGGCAGCACGACGAGCAAGGCAAGCAACATGCGGCGGCTCAGCAATCCGGCCGCGTCGTCTGCGAGCAGGGACTTCACCAAGCCTTCGTCGGGCCGGACCGCGAGCAGGCCAAACGCCAGCAGCAGCAGGCAAACGGTGGCGTTGAGCCCCATCAACACGGGACCACTGTAAACCCGGCTGTCGGCCACGCTCAGAACGTAAGCCAACGTCGACGGCATCGTCACGGCGATGATGGCGAGCGCCAGCCACTGCTGTTTCGCCCGATTCCGGGCGGACGGATGCGACAGAAAAGCCAATGCGCCGGAGAGCAGCAACAGGCCCAGCGCGGCCAATACACTCGTACGGGGCAAACCAGCTGCGTGGCCGTCGACCATCGCCCCAGCCAGTTGTCGGCCAAAAAGAGAATCGATGCCCGCGAAACGTTCGATCAGAGCAATCAAGCCGATTCCGCCGACAACGCCGGCGATGATGCGCGCGGCCCGCCGCCGCCAATCCGGAACTCCCTCGCGCCAAAGGAACAAGATTCCGCAGGCGCTTAGCAGGAGACCCCTCGCCGTATCGGGGCACAGGGCCGGAAACCCCGGCAGGGCAAACCTAAGCCACGACACATCGCTCCACCATCCAACTATTGTTCCTCCCGCGACCAACAATACCAGCCAGACGCATGAAACAGCCAAATGCCGGACCTGCCTGCGTCGGCTCACAGGACGATAAAAGAAGTTTGCGATCACACAGGTATCTATCGGTCCGTTTAGCCCGGGGATGAAGCGCCTCCCCGCGGCTGGCGGCCAGATTTTCAAACCATCCCACATCGATCTCCACCGGGAATTCGCTCGTCGCGCAAATGCCGCAATGAACGCTGGTTCCAGCCGTTTTGCGGGATGAAAACTGTGAAAACAGCCCAGGCTGCTTAAGACTACCGCGCCAGTCATGCCCGCCCAGCGGCCTTGACGCAATTGGAGCCTGCTTTCTGCAAAAGTATGGTGAATTCGGGCCGATATTACCGTGGTTCGAATGCACCCCTCCTTCGCCACGCTTCCGGCTTTTCCTTTCACCCCCGAACAGGTGGTGCGGGAGCTGCGGCATCTTCCCTCGGCCCCAAAAGTCTTGCCGCGACTCAAGCGCCTGTTGACCGACGCCAACTCGTCGATGCACGACATTGTGGATCTGATCCGCATCGATCCCGGGATAGCGGCGCGTGTCCTGCAAACCGCCAACAGCGCCTACTATAGCAACGGGACACGTTGCTTCACGGTGGACGAGGCGGTCAACCGGGTGGGATACGACCAGGTCTATGAGTTGGTGGCCTACACCGTCGCATCCCAAGTGCTGGTTCGTCCTCTGGCGGCCTACGGCCTTGAGCCCGATGATTTGTGGCGGTCCTCCGTGTCTTGCGGTCTTGCGGCCGAGATGCTGGCGAAGATCACCGGCGAGGAATGCGACATCGCCTATACCGTCGGCTTGCTGCATTGCGTGGGCATGCTCGCGATCGACGAATGGGTCATGCGCAACCATGCTTCGGTCAAGCTGGCCAATCACGGCTTCCCCGGCGAAGCCTGCGAAAACGAGCGCGCTTTGCTCGGCTTCACCCAAGCGGAGGCCGGGGCCTCCCTGCTCCGGCATTGGGATTTCCCTGTCTCGATGTCAGAGCCGGTCCGCTGGCAGTATTTCCCGCGGAGCACGGCTGGTCACCAGCGCATGGCCTGCCTGCTGCATGCCGCCAAATGGGTGCGTTCCGTCGTCTGCGCGCCCCCGCACGCGGTTTTCCCCCCCGCCCCGGATTCCTGGCTGCTCCAGCCTCTCCACCTGAGCCGGTTGGAGCTGGAACGTTGCGCAGCCGAAGTGCAGATGCAGCTGACCGCCATCAGCACCTTGCTCGACACCACCCCAACCGAGGAGAACGAAATCAAATTTCCCGGCGGCAACCGGATGGTCTCGAGCACCGCCAATCCGCTGGGCCGGAATTAGTCCGCTGCGATCAGTCGCTGCGCCGTCCGCCTGAGAGCATCAACAGCAGATAAAGCAGGTTGCCCAGCGTCGCGACGAACGCCGCCACGTAAGTCAGCGCGGCCGCATCAAGGGTGTCGTTTACTCCGGTCATCTCGTCCCGCTGCAAAATCCCGAGATTGACCAGTTGCACCTTGGCCCGGCGACTCGCATCGAATTCGACCGGCAGGGTGACAAGTTGGAACAAGGCGATCACGGTCAGCGAGACCACGCCAAGCTGAAGCATCACGGTGCCAAAAGCCTTTGCCCCGAGGACCGCGGCCAGAAAGATGCCGAAACTCAAGACGCCCCAGGCGATCGGCGACGCGATCTGCACGGCCGGGACCAATGTCTGGCGGAATTTCATCATGGTGTAGCCGACCTTCTGCTGGATGGCGTGGCCTGCTTCGTGGGCGGAAACGCCGACCGCCGCCAGGCTGTCGCCATGGTAGTTGTTGCTTGAAAGCGCCAGCCGCTTGTGAACCGGGTCGAAGTGATCGGACAACTGGCCTTCAACCTCGACAATCTCGACGTCGTGAATCCCGGCACTTTCCATCACGGCCGCCGCCGCTTCCCGACCGGTGATGTGTCCCCGCGAAGGGATCTTCAAATTCCTGCCATAGGCACTCGACACTCGCATTTGCGCGTAGAGTCCGAATAGGAGCGGCACGATGATGAGAACAATCCAGATAAGCATGGGAGAAATGGTTTGATTTTATTCAGCAGGTCGCCGGCCAATTCCAGGTTCCGGCTGCCACTGAACGTCAACCAGCACAAGTTATCAGCCGGTGGTGATTTGCGAGTGAAAAATGCGCCGAAGGAAAATCCAGCTCCCGTTGTACCCGGGAACACCTGTCCCACGGGTGTGACATTCTCCGGGCGGATCAAGCCAGCCCGGCCCGTGAGAGCAGCGCCTGCAAATCGGGCGGCCGGCCCATGAAATCGACAAAAAGCTGCAGGGGGTCCGCCGAGTTGCCGCGGCTGAGTATCCGCGAGACGAACTCATCGCCGACCCGACGGTTGAAGATGCCCTCGCGCTTGAACCGCGTGAACGCGTCGGCATCCAGCACCTCCGCCCATTTGTAGGAATAGTAACCCGCGGCATAACCCACCGGCTCGGAAAAGATGTGAGTAAATCGATTTTCCGCGGTCGGAGACGCCGGCTCGGTCGGCAGCTGGCAGTCCCGCAGCAGGCGGCCCAGTCGCGCCGGAATATCACCATGATACATCTCCGGATCTGTGTGCAGCGCCAGGTCCATCCGCGCGAACGCCAGCTGGCGCATGGTGGCGGACGCGCTGCGGAAATTCCTCGCCGCCATCATCCGTTGAAATAGCCCCTCGGGAATGCGCTCGTTCGATTCAAAGTGCCGGGCAAACAGGTCCAGACTCTCGCGTTCCCAGCACCAGTTCTCCATGATCTGCGAGGGCAGCTCGACAAAATCCCACGCCACGTTCACGCCATTGAGTGACTTGACCTCGACCTCGCCGAAGAGGTGGTGCAACAGGTGGCCGAATTCGTGGAAGACCGTTTCGACCTCACGATGGGTCAGCAGTGCCGGCTTGGCGCCGGCCGGCGGAGTGAGATTTCCGCAGATCAAACCCAGGTGCGGTGCCCGCGAGCCGCCGGACCGGGGCCCGCCGGTGATCAGATAATTCATCCATGCGCCGCCTCGCTTTGCTTCACGCGGGTGCCAGTCGGCGTAGAACGATCCGAGGTGTCGGCCGGCCGAATCCCGCACCTCGTAATACTTGACCTCGGGGTGCCAGGTGTCCACCGCACCGGCCGGCAGCTCCGTCACGCTGATGCCGAACACCCGCCGGGTGACCTCAAACATCCCCGCGATCACGCCCGCCAGCGGAAAATAGGGGCGCAGCTGTTCCTCATCGAAATCGTAGCGCTTTCGTCGCAGCTTCTCCGCCCAATAGGCCACCTCCCACGGGGCCAGCGGCGCCGCCTGCGTCTTGGTCTCCTCGGCCTTGAACAATTCCAGCTCACGACACTCTCGCTCGAACGAATTCCGTACCCGACGGTGCAGATCTTCTATAAAAGCGCGCGCCTGTGCGCCGCTCTTGGCCATGCGTCGCTCCAAAACCAGGTCGGCAAAATGCCCCTTGCCCAGCAGCGCCGCTTTTTCCTGGCGCAACCGCAGGATTCGCTCGATCAAGGGTTGATTCGCATGCGGTACCTGCGAGCCGACTGTCACGGCTGCCTGCCACACCTGACGGCGCAGGTCGGGGTCGTCCGCGTAGAGCATGACCGGTTCCTGGGCAGGAGCCTGCAATGAGAAACGCCACACCGGCTCCGCCTCAGTGCCGTGGCCCTTGTTGAGCGCACCTTGGCGCGCCGCCGCCCGGGCATGCTCCGGCAATCCCCGTAGCTTGGATTCGTCCCGCACCAGCAGTTCCCAGGCATTGGTCGCATCCAGCACATTCTCCGAATATTTCTGCGTAAGCTGCGCCAGTTCCGCCTGCAGGCTCTCCAGCCGCGGTTTCTGCGCCGCCGGCAGGTCGGCTCCCGCCTGACGAAAATCAGCCATGGTTTCCTCGAGAAACCGCCGCTGCCCGGGCGGAAGTGTCGCCGAAGACGCGGCTGCCGCCGATTTCAATCGCAGCCACAACGGTTGATTCAACGGAATGCTGGCCTGAAAAGCGGAGATTTTCGCCAACATTTCGTTGTGCGCCTTCCGCAATGCAGGCGCGTCCGCCACCGTGGCCAGATGCGATACTTTTCCCCAGGTTTCGTTCAGGAGATCGGTTGCATCTTCCAAGGCCAGAAAAGTGCCCTGGAAATCAACCGTTGCCGGATCCTGGCCGTTGATCCGGGTGATGGCCCGGTCGGCCTCCGCCAACGCATATTCCATGGCTGAAACCACCTTGTCGGCCGTGAGCGACGACCAGCGAATGTGAAAGGAACGGTCAAGGAAGGGATTGTCCATCAGCGCCGTAATGACCGCGGCACCGCCGTTCCTGTCAAATGAATTGGCGACGCTTACCACCGCCACGCTGCTCCCGCCGAGAACTGCCGGCGTGCCGCGGGCACTGAGGGTACCTCCTGGAAACTGCTGTCCCACAGATTATCCACGAGCAGCGAGAATTCGACCCCGGGCAAACGGGGTGGCAGATAATAAAGGCCGAACGATGACAACGTGGCGGCATCGCCTCCGGTGACACGCAGCAGGTTTTTCTCCTGGATGCGAAACTCGTTGTCCAGCCTGAGCTCGAAACCGGCGCCCAGCCGCAGGATTGCTGCCGCCGTCAAACGGTGGCGGGCAAAATTCAGCGCATAGAAACTCGCGTCCACTTTCGCCCCGCCATAGTCGGCGCTTTTGTCCAGAAAGGTATAACCGAGTATCAGATCGTAACGCGGCGTCTTTCTCGTCGCAACGACCTCGCCGCCAAGCGTGCCGATGTTCACCGCGTTGGCGGAACGGGCCGTGACTCCCTGCTGGAAAGTCCAGTCGGTCAGGCGGTCGTCCCGGCGATAGAAAAGCGCGGTTTCGACCGTCCAACCGGCAGGCTTGAGGGTTGTCCCGAGCTCCAGGTTGCGGCTGGTTTCGCGACCAAGGTTGGGATTGCCGCGAAAAAGACCCGCGGTCGGATTGGAATTCAACGCGGTGTAGGTCGGCACCTGCGTGCTTTCCGCATATTGCACATAGATCCGCTGGCCGCCCGACTTGCCCAGTTCCAAAGCCACCAGCGGCGAGAGCGCCGACGAATCGCGGTTGGTGTCGTCATAGGTCGCCCCGGCGCGCAGCTTCAGCGGTCCCGCCGGCGTTGCGAGTACGTATTCGGGCACCGCCGCCAGCTTGAGATAGCTGCGGGTGTTGAAATGTCCGAAAACCAGCGCCGTCGACTCAAGACGGTCCCACATTGCCTGCGCGCTGTATGCCACGGCCACACCCTGAAAATCCTGACGGCCGTCGAGCGAAACCGTCCGCACCTGAGTGGTATGCTGGTACGGATTGAATTCCCCGGGCACAAAGCGATCGAATTCATAGTCGTCATAGTTCCGACGATAGGAAGCACCCATTTGCCAGTAACTGTCCGATGAGGACCACTCGCGATGGTTAAGCACAAAGAGTTCGGTATGCAGGTTCTCAGTCTCATCGACCCCGAACGGCGTATAGAGGTTCGGCCAGCCAAAGAACTTGTGTTGTTCACCGACGAAAAAATCCGTCTGGCTTCCGACCCCGCGTAATTGGAGACGGCCGGAGACCCGCTTGAAATCGTGATCGCCAAAAGGCACGGACCCGTCCGACACCGACCGGGAAACCTCAAAGTCAGCGGCACAGGTCTGTCCGTCAAGGCCGCCTGGAAGCACCACGCCCTGGTACAGGCTTTGCCGGTTGCTGGCGTAGTCGCCGATGGCAACGGAAGCCTCGCCTCTTTGTTCGATTGGCCGCCAACCGTAGGCCACGGTGCCAACTTCTGCGTTGAAGCCCGCCAACGCATTGTCCGCCCCCGTCAAAACCTTGGGCGATACGAGCATGGCCGGAGCGACAGGCATTTCGGCAAAGTAATGCCCGGTTTGGGGATCAAAAACCGACAGTGCGCCAAGCTTGAATCCTGTATTTTCAAATATTCCACCGCGAATGGTGATATCGGCCTCCGCCTCCGGCAGGTTTCGCGCCTGCACGTCCACCCGCGGCTCATAACGCAAACCGGAAACCGGCATGGCGAATGCGGCCACCGGCGTCTGGTTGGCTACATGATCAGAATACGTAGCAATCGTCGGCAGTTCGTAAACGTCCTCATCCGCCACGGCCGGCAGTCCATGCAGCGTGACAACGAGAACAACCCCGAGCGTGATCCGGCGAAATACAGGCGTGGAATCCATCGTGAAGCGCAGTTCGTTAAACTAACCAGTTGTCCTCCTTAACCAGTGGAATAAAAAAGAGGCCGCTTTCGAAAGCGGCCGGCTTGGCGGTTACTCGTCGCCGTCGTTGCCGATGGCTTCAACCGGGCAGCCCTCAAGGGCTTCCATGCAGAGTTGCACGTCTTCCTCTGTGCCGGGCTGGGCGTGAACAAATGAATAGCCACCCTCCTCATGCCGCTTAAAAAAAGCGGGGGCCGTCTCGCGACACAGGTCGCAATCGATGCATTGCTGGTCGACGTAAAACTTGCCGCCAGCATTGTCTTTCCATTTTTCTGCTTTGTTGGCCATCGTTGTAAAACACCAATGTGAATTCCTACTTGTGTCAAGAAGTCGAATCGGCGCGCCGTCCTCGGGCCCCGCGTCCGCCGGGCCGTGCTTGTCTTTGGGCCGGAGCCGCATAATTTGTCACAATGTTATCGGATCGGTCGTACATGCGCAGTGAAAACCCCCGGAGGTCGGCATCCGTCCTGACGTGGATCCTTTCCGCCTTGGTCGTCGGCTTTGTGCTGCAAAATATCTTTGGCCGCTGGTTTGAAAGCAATGCGTTCGAGCGGCTGTTCGCCCTTGCTCCGGACAGCCTGGCTCGCGGCTATGCCTGGACCTTGGTCAGCTACACCCTGCTGCATGGCGGCATTCTCCACCTGTTGTTCAACGCCCTGGGAATTTTTCTGCTGGGTCGTGAACTGGTCCCGTTGCTCGGCTCGCGGCGATTTCTGACCGTATATCTTTCGGCCGCCATCTCGGGAGGTCTGGTCTGGGTAGGAGTCCATCATTTTACGGGCGGCGCGGCACTCGTTGGCGCCTCAAGTTGTGTGCTGATGATGTTCATCCTGTTCGCGTGCTTTTATCCCGACCGCGAGATCACGTTTCTGCTTTTTTTCGTCCTGCCCGTCACGATCAAGCCGAAGTACCTCGCTTGGATCCTCGTGGGGATCGATTTGCTCGGCTTTCTGTTCAGCGAGCTGCCGGGAGGTTCGTTCGACAGCGGCATTGCCTATTCGTCGCATCTCGGCGGCATCGCCGTCGGCTGGATCTATTACCGATATTTTCATGCCAATAACGGCTGGGATCGCGCCCCGAGCATCGAACTGCCCGCCTGGTTCCGCCGCCGCCGTAAAGCAGGCCCGGCGGCGCCGTCATTCAAGGTCAACCTGGGCCGGCCATCCGGGAGCCTTCGCGCGGAAGTCGACCGGATTCTCGACAAGATCAACAGCCAGGGCTTCGGTGCCTTGACCGAGGAGGAAAAACGAATCCTGGACGAGGCCAAAGACTTGCTCAGCCGGCCTTAGGAGCCGGCAAAATCCGCCTGCCGGACGCGAATTCCATTCCGATTGACAGTTTGGCGAAACAAATCCCTTTTCCGCCCGACTAATCCCTATCCCTTCAGCCCAATTTTGTGAAATTACATCCACGCCGCCTTGCCCCGTTTGTCGCGCTTTCGCTGGCGCTGTTGACCCCGGCCTTTGCCGCGCCGGACCGTGAATTCACGACCACGCCGGTCATGCGTCTGGAAACGCGCACCTTGGTCCAGATGCTCGAGTTCTTTCACTACAACAAGGATGCCGTGACGGCCGCCGACTATCCCCAGCTCATTTCGGATTACATGGCCGAGCTTGATCCCCAGCGCCTGTTCTTCACCGCAGAGGACGAACAATCCTTCCGCCGGCAATACGGCCCCCGCATCGAGACCGACCTTGCCTACCTCGGCAGCATCGACACCGCCTTTGACATCTACCGGGTCTATGAGCAGCGGGTGCAGGCGCGCACCTCGTGGGTATTCCAGCAACTGAAGCAGGATTTTGATTTTACGGCCAAGGAATTCTACACGCCGGATCGCAGCAAAAGCCACTTTCCGGCGAGCATCGCCGAGGCCGACGACATCTGGCGCCGCCGGATGAAATACGAGCTGCTCCAGGATATCCTGGCCAAGAAGCCCATGGAGGAAGCCAAGAACACCGTGCGCAAACGGTATGAGCGCATGCTCAAGAATCTGGGCGACATCGAGTCCGCTGACGTGCAGGAGATGTTTTTGTCCAGCCTGACCCGGATGTACGATCCCCACTCCGCCTATTTTTCCGCGGACACGCTCCAAGATTTCAGCATCCAGATGAAGCTGTCGCTTGTCGGCATCGGCGCGGTGCTCAGCATCGAGGACGACGGCAACTGCGTCGTGCGCGAAGTGGTGCCCGGCGGACCGGCCTTCAACAGCGGACAGATTCACGTCAACGACAAGATCATCGCCGTCAAGCAGCAGGGCGGCGAGACCATCGAGGTGGTGGGCATGAAGCTGCGCCGGATCGTGGAAATGATCCGCGGCGACAAGGATTCCAAAGTGACTCTCACCCTGCTGCCACACGACGCCCCCGACGCCACCAAGACCAAAGTGGTCGTCATCACGCGCGACATCATCAAGCTCAATTCTGCCCGGGCTTCCGCTTCCATCTATGATGTGCCCGGCGACAACAAGCAGACGGTCCCCGTCGGTGTCATCTCCCTGAATTCCTTCTACGGACCGGCGGATGACTCGGCGGACAATGACGCCAAGAACACCGCCACCAAAGACGTGGCCGAACTCATCGGCAAGCTGAAGCAGCAAGGCATCAAGGCGCTGGTCGTCGACCTGCGGCGCAACGGCGGCGGTCTGCTCTCCGAAGCAGTCGATCTGACCGGACTTTTCATCGGCCGCGGCCCCGTGGTGCAGGTGCGGGATTCGCTGGGCAAGCTCACGGTGGATAGTGACGACAACAATGCCATCACCTACAGCGGGCCCCTCGCGGTCTTGACTTCACGCTTCAGCGCGTCGGCGTCGGAGATCTTCGCCGGCGCCCTGCAGAATTATGGTCGGGCGGTGATCATCGGCGACAGTTCCACCCACGGCAAAGGCACGGTTCAGGCCGTGCTGGAGATGAAAAACTACCTGCCGCGCCTCAGCCAGGACATCACCAACACCGGAGCCGCGAAGCTCACCGTGCAAAAATTCTATCTGCCCAACGGTTCTTCCACCCAGAAAAAGGGTGTGATTCCCGACGTCGTCCTGCCATCGATCGACGACTTTCTCCCGATCGGTGAGTCGAGTCTGCCGCACGCCTTGATCTGGGATGAAATAAAATCCACGCCGTTTGCGGGCAAAGCCCTGGCCAAGACATTCGTCGAACCCCTCGTGGAGGCCAGCCGCGAGCGCCAGGACTCCCTCGAGGAATTTAGCTACCTGAAGAAGGACATCGACTGGTTCAAGGAGCGGCAGGAGCAGAAGACCATTTCGCTGAATTTGGCGGACCGCCAGGCTCTCAAGCTGGCCGACGACGACTTTAAGAAAAAAATGGACGCCGAGCGCGACCTCCTCGCCAAGTCGAACTACCCGGTCCGCGAGATCAAACTCGATTCCGTGCTCAAGGCGGAGGCGGGCGCACCGAAGGAAGCCACCGCCGTTGTCGACGACGGCGATACCGATGCGCCCGATACTGACAGCAAGAGCAATCTCGACGTGCATCTGCGCGAAACCCTGCGGGTCGTTGCTGACGCGTTGCGCTTGGACAAGGATCCCCAGTATTGGGCTGACGGTCGCGCTCCGATCACCGCCTCCGGCCTACCGAAAGGCTAGCAGGTAGCGATCACGGCCGGTCAGGTCTCGGAGCGATTCGATCTTCTCGTAACCGACCCTGGCGGCCAGTTCGATCAGCGACCGGTGTTGCGCAATGCCGGTTTCGCAGGCCAGCATTCCACCAGTCGCCAACCAAGGCCGGGCCGAGGAAACGATGTGTTCCAAAGCCGACGTGCCCTCCGGCCCGGCGGAGAGGGCCATAGCGGGTTCGAAATCCCTTACCTCGGGTGGGGATGCCTGCGTTTCGCCGTCCGAAAGATAAGGTGGATTCGCGATCACCAATTGGAATTTTTCCTCCGCCGGCAGCGCAGAAAACCAGTCCGATATTACAAATCGCACGCGGCCAGCCAGACCGCATGCCACCGCATTCTCGCACGCCAGAGCCAGCGCTTCCCCACTCTTGTCCACCGCGGTCAATCTGGCGGCTGGATAGGACATCGCCAGGGCCAGCGCAATCGCCCCGCTCCCGGTGCCAAGGTCCAATATTCCCGCCGGTGGAACCGTCAGTCGTCGGGTGACGAGCTCGATCAGGTGCTCCGTTTCCGGCCGCGGGATGAGCGCGCGACGGTCCGCCTTTAGTTTCAGTCCGGAGAATTCCACCTCGCCCACGATGTACTGCAACGGCTCCCGGTTGCCCCGTCGCTTCACCAGCGGGCGGATCTTCTCCAATTCCCCTTCGGTCAATGGCCGCTCAAACTGGAGGTAAAGCTGCATGCGCTTCAGTCCGAGCGCGTGCCCGATCAGCAGTTCGGCATTGAGCCGGCTCGATTCCACTCCGCGTTTTTCAAAAAAATCGGTCGTTCGCTTGATGATCTCCAGCACCGTTAACATGGTCAGGCTTCGTCAGACCCACCCCGCGGTAGAACGGGCGGCGGGCCGCCGGTCAACGCGGCCAGCTTCTCCTCGAATTCGGCCCGCTGGAGCGCGTCGATGACGACATCAATGCTGCCCTCCATCACCGCCGGCAGGTTATAGAGCGTCAGGCCGACGCGGTGATCGGTCACCCGGTTCTGCGGGAAATTGTAGGTACGAATCCGCTCGCTGCGGTCGCCGGTGCCGATCTGGGTGCGGCGCTGGGCGGCGTATTTGGCGTGTTCCTCGTCTTCCTTCAGCTTCAGCAGACGCGAACGCAGCACCGCCATGGCCCGGGCCTTGTTCTTCTGCTGGGACCGGTCGTCCGCACAGTAAACGGTGAGTCCGCTCGGCTTGTGCACAATCCGCACGGCCGAATCAGTGGTGTTCACCCCCTGCCCGCCCGGCCCGCTGGCGCGTTGCACGGTGATATCAAGGTCCTGTGGGTCGATCTGCACGTCGACCTCCTCTGCCTCCGGGAGGACAGCCACCGTGACGGTCGAAGTGTGGATGCGCCCGTTGGCCTCGGTCACCGGAATGCGCTGAACCCGGTGGACCCCGCTTTCATATTTCAGCCGCTTGTAGACCTGGTCGCCGGTGATGAGAAAGATAACCTCCTTGTAGCCGCCGCGGTCGGACCCGCTCGAACTCATCGGCTGGACTCTCCAGCCGCGCCCCTCGGCATACCGGGAGTACAGGCGGTACAGTTCGGCCGCGAAGAGACTGGCTTCGTCACCGCCCGTGCCGGCGCGGATTTCCAGCACGGTGTTCCGCGAATCGGCCGGCTCCGGAGGAACCATCGCCAGCAATACCGCCTGCCTAAGCTTTTCCCGCCGCTGCTCCAATTCCGGAATTTCCTGCTGGGCCAAAGTCCGGAGTTCGGCATCAGCGGTTGCGTCCTTCACCATCGCGGCATGCTCGGCAAGTTCGCGCCCCAGGCGTTCGTAAGCCTGGTAGTTTTCAACCAGCTGGCGAAGCCCCTGTTGCTCGCGCGAAACTTCAGTGGCCAGACGCGGATTGGCGTAGAAAGACGGCTCCGCCATTTGCGCATCGAGTTCGTCGAGACGACGCTGAAATGGTGCAAGTTCGGGAAGGAGGTCCATGCAGAAAATAATGGGGGGGAAATTGCGAATTGCGTCAGCCGCTACCCGCGGCTTTATCAGGTGCAAAACCAACGGCGGGATTCCGCCGTCTAGTAGAAAACATCCGCGATGGCCTCAACGCTCTTCAATCAGAACATCATCGCCTGTGTCTGGGATTTTGACAAGACTTTGATCCCGGGATACATGCAGGCGCCGCTCTTCCGCCGTTTTGGCGTCGACGAGGCGGAATTCTGGGCCGAGACCAATGCTCTCGCAGAGAACTACCGCAAACGCGGCTACTGTATCGCTCCCGAGATCAGCTACATCAACCATCTGCTGACCTACGTGCTGGCGGGCCGGATGGCCGGCCTCAGCAACAAGGTGCTGCGCGAGTGCGGCGCAGAGATCAAGTTTTACCCGGGACTCCCGGAGTTCTTCGCAACCTCCCGCGCCTGGGTGAAAGCACGGCCCGAGTACGCCAAGCATGAGATCGTCCTCGAACATTACGTGGTCAGCACCGGACTGGCCGAGATGATCCGCGGCAGCGCTCTCGCGCCGTTCATCGACGCCATGTGGGCCTGCGAATTCATTGAAAACCCTCTGCAGCCCGGGTTCCTCCGACAAAAGGAGCTCCCGATTGAAGCGGCAGCGGAAATCGCCCAGATCGGTGTCATGATCGACAACACGGGCAAGACTCGGGCCATCTTTGAGATCAACAAAGGCACGAACCGGAATCCGGCCATTGATGTGAACGCCAAGGTCACGCCCGAGGATCGCCGGATTCCGCTGTCCAACATCATTTACATCGCCGATGGCCCGAGTGACGTGCCAAGCTTCTCGGTGGTCAAGCAAGGTGGCGGCAAAACCTACGCGGTCTACAATCCGGCGGTGAAGGCCGAGTTCGAGCAAAACGACCGACTGCGCCAGATGGGACGAATCGATCATTACGGACCGGCGGATTACACCGCGGACAGTGCAACCGTGAACTGGCTGCACCTGCAGATTGAGAAGATATGTGACCGCATCGTTACAGATCGCGAAGCCGCCATGGCAATGCGCGTCACCCGACCGCCCCGGCACTTGAATGCGTCGCCCGAAGAAGAGGCCGCGCGGAAAGCCGGACCGTCACCTAAACAGACATCCTTTCTCGAATAAACGCGGCGCCGGTTCAGCGGGACGCGATTACGAAGCGCGGCGAATCCTGCAGGACCCGGAAACGGAAACGCAGCAGGTCATCATGCTCATACACGGGCTGCTCCGGCGTTGGCTGCTCCGGCTGCACGTCTCGGGCGGTAACACTACGCTCGCTGTTCTTAAGTGATTCGACGAGGTTGGACACCCGTCTGGCATAGTTGAAACTTACGCTCGGGGCGCGCCCGTCCAACACGGCCTCCACCCCGCAATTCCATGCCATTGCTATATTAAAATTGTCCGCCACCAAGCCCGCGTGTTCCAGGTTTCGCCGGATCCACTCATAGTGTTTGATCGCAATCTCATCTGCAACAGACCTTTGTGTCGCCAAACTGAAAGGTTTATTGGTGTGCATCCGCCAAGTCGCCTGCCTGAACTGATAGGGCCCCAATTCGCCAAACCGGCCCATATGCGTCTGGTTAGTCGGATTCTCTACCAAATTGATGGCGCGCAACGTCTCCCAACGATCAGTCGCCACGGCGTTGAGAGAGAAACCGAGGACGCTGACCACCAGCAGGATGTTTGTGAGCTGTTTTTGCATATCTGAATTGGCCGGACAAAGGCCATAACTCAGACCCCGACAAGCAGATTTTTATCCCAAATTATTTACAAGAGCCGGGGTGTCCCCACTTTTACCAATTCCTTGCCGCACCCTGTAAAAAACCGCGCTTTTACGCGCCTTTCTTGCGCAAAAATTTTTGCTCAGTCGGAACGCTTTTCTGTGCAAAATCCCTCGATCAACCTCGCAACCAGGGCGGTCCAGCCGGTCTGGTGGCTGGCGCCTAGTCCCTTGCCGGTTTCGCCATGAAAGTACTCGTGGAAGAGCACCATGTCGTTCCCTCCGGAGTCCTGGTGGAAGTTCTGCGGTTTACCGTGGCACGCCCGACGTCCACTGTCGTCCGGCACAAATATTTTTACAAGTCGATGCGCCAGTTCCGACGCAGCCACCTTCAATGTCACCTTCCGGCCGCTCCCGGTCGGAAACTCAATGGTGAAGCTATCGCCATAGAAATGATGATAGCGTTCGAGCGCCTCGATCAGGAGAAAATTGGTCGGAAACCACACCGGGCCGCGCCAATTTGAGTTGCCGCCAAACAGGCCTGAGTCCGATTCGCCCGGTACATAACCCACCCGATACTCCTGTCCGCCTGCCTGCAGGACAAATGGCTGCTCCTGATAAATGCGCGAAAGCGAGCGCACGCCGAACGGCGATAGAAACTCCTGCTCGTCGAAAACGTACCGCAACATCCTTTCGAGCCGTTCGCGGGAAGGGATCGCAAGCAGCCGGCGGCCCGCGGCCGATTTGCCCTCCGACATGTAGGATATGTGGTCTGCCAGGTCCTTGCGGTTCTCCAAGAACCACCGCGTGCGTTTCGCAAATCCTGGCAGCCGGTCCAGCCGCGACTCCTCGATGAACTCGACCGCAAACAATGGGATGACGCCAACCATCGACCGCAACCGCAGCGGGAATGCCTTCCCGTCAATCAGCAGCTGATCGTAATAGAAACCGTCTTCTTCGTGCCACAGTCCCGTGCCACCAAGGTGGTTCATTGCATCGGCGATGGCCACGAAGTGCTCGAAGAATTTCGAGGCGATGTCCTCGTAGGCCGGGTCGGCCTCGGCGAGCTCCAGGGCCATCGCCAGCATCGTGCTGCAATAAAACGCCATCCATGCCGTGCCGTCCGCCTGTTCCAACTGGCCGCCCGTCGGCAGAGGCTTTGAGCGGTCAAACACGCCGACGTTGTCGAGCCCGAGAAAGCCGCCCGAAAAGAGGTGGCGTCCACCAAGGTCCTTGCGGTTCACCCACCAGGTGAAGTTCACCACCAGTTTTTGAAAGACCCGCGCAAGGAACAACCGGTCGCGTCCGCCGCGCGGCCCGGTCATTTTGTAGACCCGCCAGCAGGCCCACGCCTGCACCGGTGGATTCACGTCGGAAAAATTCCATTCATAGGCCGGTATCTGGCCGCTGGGGTGCATGTACCACTCGCGGAGCAACAAATTGAGCTGCTCTTTGGCGAAATTCGGATCGATCCGCGCAAAGGGTATCATATGGAAGGCGAGGTCCCACGCCGCAAACCACGGGTACTCCCATTTGTCCGGCATGGAGATGATATCCCGATTGAAAAGATGCGGCCAGTCGCTGTCGCGGCCGCTCCGCCGTACCGCGGGCGGCGCGGGCTGATCCGGATCCCCGTCGAGCCAGTCTTTGACGATGAAATGATAAAACTGTTTTGACCAGAGCAGGCCGGCAAAGGCCTGTCGGGCCACTCTGCGTTCCTCGTCACTTACCCCCTCGGGCAGAACCACCGCGTAAAATCCATCCGCCTCCTGACGCCGGGCGGTGAAAATTCGGTCGAATCCTTCGCCGAAGTCCCTCGCTGGTGCTGCGTCCTCGGCGTAGAGCCGAGCCCGCACGACTGCCGTCCCGCCCGGAGCCAAATCGAGCACGCGATACGCCGCCACCTTGGTGCCCTGTTGCTTGGGGTTGATCGCAGCGATTTGTCCGCGCACCACGAAATCGTGGAACGCATCCTTCACGTGGGGCCCCGGATTCGCGGAGTTGAACAGCTTTTCTGCATTGGTCTCGTTGTCCGTGAACAACAGCGAGGATCCTTTGGCCGACGGCGGCTCGACCTCCCAGAAGAAACGCCCCAACGACGCGTGGTCCGCCTGCACCCGCCCCGACGAACGTTGCTGCAGGCGCGGTTTGACCTCGCAACCCTCGTGCTTGCAGCCCCACGACCAGGTATTGCGAAACCACAATGTGGGCAGGAGATGGAGCGTCGCCCGCTCGGATCCGCGATTGGTCGCCGTTATCTCGATCAAAATGTCATCGGGTGCGGCCTTGGCATATTCGACCGCGACTTCGAAATATTTCTTTTCCGCAAAGATGTCCGTGTCCTCCAATTCGAATTCCGGCTCGTGACGGCCGCGCCGGCGGTTTTCCTCACGCAGGCGCGTGTAGGGAAACTCCGCCTGGGGGTAATGATAGACCGCGCGCATGTGACTGTGCGTCGGGGTGCTCGCGGTGTAGAAATACGCTTCTTTCACATCCTCGCCGTGATTGCCTTCGGGACCGGTCAAGCCAAACAGCCGTTCCTTCAAGAACGGGTCGTGGCCGTTCCAGAGCGCCACCGCAAAGCACAGCCGGCATTCACGATCCGTAATGCCAAGCAGACCGTCCTCGCCCCAGCGATAGGCGCGGCTGTGCGATTGCTCGAATGTGAAATACTTCCAGGCATCACCATCCTCCGAGTAATCTTCACGAATCGTACCCCACTGCCGCTCAGCCAGATAAGGTCCCCACCGTTTCCAGTTCCTATCCCTCCGCGCATCCTCGGCCAGACGAGCATGCTCGGCTGTGATCGAAACCGGCTTCTTCATCGGATCGAAGCTACACTCCACCTCGATCTTGGCACGGCAAAAACCGGGCCCATTCCGCCCACCTTATTCACAACAACTTTTCGAGCGCGGTGCGGCCTGTTTCGCTTACGACCACATAAAGATGGGCGGGATCCGACCACGAGGCCAAGCTCGCCCCATTCCTGTCCAACAACGCCGGAACGGTGGTCGCCGCCAACGACGGAAAATCCCCGCGCTGTGCGATGTAGCAATGAAACCAGGCCCCGTTGCGCTTGAAACAGACTTCGAGCACCTCGCGCTCTCCCAAACTCACCGTACGGCATCCGGCATTGTGCAGGGCGGCGAAATCCACGGGCAGTTGATCGCCAAGCCGCGTGCTGGGCTGGCTGAGCATCGCCTGAAGCGCGCCGGTTTCCCGGCCATGGCCGCCATGGGTTTCGCTGTGCCGCGCGTCGGCGAGCGCAAATTCGGTCAGCGCGTTGTCCGCCACCGCCTGCTTCGGCCACAAGGCCAGCGCTACTGTTCCGATCACCGCAAGGCTGGCCGCCGTCGCGAGCCACGCCGGCTGACGCCACCAAATGCGCCGGGGCGTTCCGGATGCCGTAACCCTCGCCCCCGCCAGGATGGCTTCGCGCAATCCAGCCGGCGCCTGCACTTCACTCAGTTTGGCGCTGATGACGGCGTCGAAAGACTGCTCACGGGCAAACCAGTCGCCCAAAACCTGGTCGTGTCTGGCCTGTTCCAAGGCGTCGCAAAATGTCGCGTCTCCGGCATCCGCGCCATCCGGCCGGTACCCTTGGAGGATAAACTTAGCTTGCTGGGTGTTCATGGAAATCTTTTCGCCCGGTCGGTTTGGAACGGAATGACCTTGCCTGTCGCGCCCGATTCCTTGCGGGCCAAGGCCGAGCGCAACTGCGCTTTGCCGCGCGACAGACGCGACATGACCGTTCCGATCGGAACCTCGAGCATTCCAGCGATATCCTTGTAGGACAAATCCTGCAGATAGAAAAGGGTCAGCGGCACGCGATAGACCTCGTCAACCTCCTGCAGCGCCTCCACCACCAGACCGGCGTCCAGCCCGCTGATGATATCAACTTCGGGCGCCGGCGGGTCGGCCTCGACCGGCCCCAGATCCTCGAGTGCCGTGACCCGATCGGCTCGGCGACGACCGCGCAGAAACTCCCGGTAGAGCGTCGTGAAAAGCCAGGACTTTGCCTTGCCGGTATCGCGCAATGCATGCCCCTGTTTTGCCCAAATGAAAAAGGTCTGCTGTGTCAGGTCACCCGCGTCCGACGAGTTCTTTGTCAGGCTGAGGGCAAAGCGAAAAAGCGGTGTATAGTGTGCGTCCACCAATTGACTGAACATATCGCTGACCATGTGAGGATAAGAGTCTGGTTGTCCGCGCGTTATTCCAAGAAACTGAATCCGGAGCGAGTGAATTGCTTCACCTCCGCCTCAACTCTTCTACCAGAATGGATGACCGATGGAAGTATCATTGCAGATTTCTGCGTTATGTATTCCTCTGGTTCTGTCCTAAAAGGATCGCCCCTGAACCTGCCGGAACGAAAGATAAGGGCTAGAAATGGTTCGACCTTGTTGTGAGCCTCGTGATCGAATTTCACCGCTCTGAAACCGACCGAATCCAGTCAACGGCCCGTGGTCCCGTGAATCTCGGCCGACCCAACTTGTTCGTTTCTGCCTGGTCCGGCCGCCAAAATCCAAGAGCGCTATTAAGCTGAAAGCCAGTCCGGCTAAGATCAATGTGCAAGGTAACATCCGCAGATTCGGTCGCAAAAGGAACCGGCCCCGTTGCCTCGAATGCTCGCATTGTTACGCTCGATGTTCTCCGAGGTTTTGCGTTGCTCGGGATGATAATCGCACACTTTCACAAGACGATGGCTGCGGCCACCGCGCCGGGAGTCACGAGTTGGATCGGCACGTTCATCACAATGGCCGTGGCAGAAAAGGACCGGACGGTATTCGCGTTCTTGTTTGGTGTTGGTTTCGCCATCATGATGCGCCGGCTCGAAGTCCGGGGTCTTTCAGTCGCGGTCATTTTTCTTCGTCGCCTCTTTGTCCTGTATCTCGTGGGATTCGCCGTCGAAGCTTTGACAAGATTCTCAATCCTGCGGGAATACGCATGGTGGGGAGTACCGCTGTTATTTCTGCGGAATTTCCCGACCCGCCCGTTGCTCGCGCTAGCTCTGATTAGCACCGCGGCCCTCTCCATTCGCGACCTGGTCGACGACGGCTACGCAATTGCGACACTGGGACGGCAAGATGCCATCGCAACCGAAAACGCCAGGCTTCAGCAATGGGAGACGAACCAGAGACCGATTCTGGAGGCGTTGAAAGGTGGCAAATATCCGAAAGTTGTTTCCACGCGAATCGGCCAGATGGTCCGCGAACTTCCGACCTTCTACAATTTTACCCCCAAGGTGTATCTTGCTCTCTTCATTCTTGGCCTACTCTCGATGCGACATGGGATCTTTGATGACCCGAAACGGCGCCTGCACCTGATCGTTGGGGCCATGGTCGCCGGACTGCTCATCTGGGCCGCGTATTGGTGGGTGCTTCCGCTCGTGCCAACAGAGTTCGTAACCCCCCGCATCGCGATGCGATTTCACTCCGGGTTCGGGATTGTGGACGAACAATTCCTGGCGTTCACCTACATCGGCATGATCACTTTGCTGCTCGCGTATCGGCCCGATTGGCAGACCCGCCTTTCGTCATTTGGTTGGGTGGGACGAATGGCGCTCACGAACTATATCATGCAGGCCGCTGCAATTGATTTTTTGTCCTCGCCGTACGGCCTTGGACTCAAAGTCGGGCCAAAAACGGAACTCGCTGCCGCTGCTGCCTTGTTTGGACTCCAAGTTCTGCTTAGCCGTCTTTGGCTTTCCCGGTTTCGCTTTGGACCGTTTGAATGGATGTGGCGGTCCCTCACATACTGGCAGTGGCAGCCGCTGCGAAATACATCCGGTCACGAAAGGAGCGGTTCCCGGGTATTATTGCCGCCATGAATCAACTTCGGCGCTCCGAATCGGCCTGCCACACGGTCTACCTGAGCGGTTGAACGCCAGTCGATGGCCGGATATCCCGCCCCAGTCCGACTTCCAGAACCTTACCAAGGGATGCGCAAATTCGGGCCATCCATCGGACTCGCCTTCGCCCGAAATTTCCAGACATCGACATTTCATTAGGCGACATCCGAGAATCAGATTCCAAATCCCTAATGGATCTATCGCTGTGGAGCAGTCTTGCAGCGCCCAGTCGGCAGCACGTCTTTGTGCGCAAAGATGGCGCCCCTGTGTGTAAAACCCAGTTTCAGGATAGCCTATAGCCGCATAAGAGGTTCGGAAGCCTCCCCGGACTAGCTTTCGGCAGGAGCCTTCTGGTCAGTTACTTGGAAATCTTGCGGCGGAGAGCCAAAAGGATCAGCATGGTAAGTCCGATCATTCCGGCAGTACCGCTTGGTCCGGGTACATCTGGGACTCTGGGAGTAGCATGGAGATTTGCGGTTAACAGCGCCGCAGCAGCAGATGATAGAAGTATGCGAGCTTTCATAGGATAATCGGGTTAACGTTCTCCATGATACATGCAATTTCGATGCCGAAGTGCGCATTGTTTGTCTAAGTCGATATGGCGTAATTATCTCCTAATTTTATACTGATATTATGTCCGTCGGACATAGGGTCATTTTGTAATAAAATCCGACAACATTCGCCAATCGGCCACTGTTGTGGTGGCCGGAGTAACCAGTCTGTACGGCATTGGCGGCCATTTCCCGACTCTTCGCGCTCACTGACCAAAGCTGGCTACAGTGTGAATGTCCAGATGTCAGCTTCCCTTGCCACAACACGGAATGATGAAT
>JBBIHQ010000050.1:0-23597 GCA_037446975.1 Opitutia bacterium | reverse complement strand
CCGACAACGGGCGCCACTTCCGCCGCCCGGCCTCCACGCCGGGCGGCTTTTTTGTGGCTCCGTTCGGGCAAGCGGTATTGAAAACGGGTGACGCATGACTCCGCAGGCATCCTTACCCCGCCCGGTTCCGTCGCGCCTCCACGCCGGAGGCGAATGGTTGCTGGTGTTGGGACTCGCTGCGGCCCAAGCTTGGACGACTCTTTGCCTCGGCGGCTATCTCGCCGAGACGATGGTCACGACGGCGTGGGCCGTGTTCGGGTTGGCCGCGCTGGCCGGCTTGTTATGGTTGCTCGGGACTGGGGGCGAACCACCGCGGTTGAACCTGGCCGCGTTACTGCCGCTGCCTTTCCTAGCGTATTCGCTTGCCAGTGTGATTTGGATCGCCCCCGCCCGGTGGCTGGCGTGGCGGGAATGGCTGTTGTGGGTGCAGATGTGGCTGGTGTTTGTGCTCGTGCTGCACTTTGGCCGGAGCCGGAGACAGACGGGTGTCTTCGTCGGCACATTTGTTGCGCTGGGCCTGACCGGGGTGATCATGGCGGCCTATCAGCGTTACGTGGATCAAAACTGGTTGATGCTTGGGTGGGTCCATGGCTGGTCGCAGGCCGGGCAGTTTATCGGGCGCTCGGCCGGGATGTTCGGTGTGCCCAACAGTCTCGGGGCGCTGCTCGAATTGATGATTCCCGTCTGCCTGACGCTGCTTTTCGCCCGTTCGACTGGAATCGCGGTCAAGGTCGTGTGTGGTTGGCTGGCGGCGCTCTTTGCGTTTGCGGTGGTGTTGACCGGCAGCCGCGGCACTTACATTTCACTGGCGCTCGCGCTGATGCTTTGGCCGCTGCTCGCGGGACGCGAGTGGCGCCGGCGAATCGCCGGGGTCCTGGCGGTATTCGCTCTGGTCGCGGCAGGCGTGTGGGGCCTCTATCGATTTAGTGAACCGGCGCACGTTCGCATCCAGCCGTTTCTTGAGGGCAGGTTTGAATTGAGCCGTCCAATAATCTGGAAGGTTGGCCTGCAAATCTGGCGTGATCATCCTTGGCTGGGCAGCGGAGCGCGGTCCTATAACCTGCTTTTCGATCAATACCGACCGCGCGGATTTCTCAACGATCCTGACTGGGCGCACAATGACTACCTGAACACGCTGAGCGACTACGGGGTGGCTGGCTTTCTCCTCTGGGCTGTGGCCGGCGGCGGCCTTCTCTGGTTGGGCTGGCGAGCCGTGCAACGAGCGCGTCAGGAGATTCCGCCGGCGGGAGATCATTTTGAAGGATACCCGTGGCGGTTGGGTCTGTTCGTCGGATTGGCCGCCTTTGTGATCCACCTCGCGGTGGATTTTCACACAAAGGTACCCGCGCTGGCTTTTGGCTTTTCTTTCGGCCTGGCGTTGCTGTTGCGGAACGAGCCCGGGCTTTTCCGGCCATTTCGGCTGCGTTGGGCTGGTTTCGGGTTGGCCACCATGGCATCGTTGTTGGCCTGGAATGTTGCCGAGCCGCTCTACCGCGCGGATGCACTGCGCTACCCGTTGAGGCGAGCCATCGACAAGCAGGCGGCGACGGGGAAGGGCGATTTGAACGCAATCATACCCGCGGCAAAAGCCGGGTTTCAACGCGCGGTGCAGGTTTATCCGGCCGATGCCCAAGCCTGGGCGGATCTGGCCTATGCCACGGTACAGGACTGGCGGGTCGCCGGAGGTGACCTGGCCACGATAGGCAGGCAGGCCGAAGCTGAAGCCGAAAAGGCCTTGAAGCTGTGTCCCGTCGACGCCGAATTCTGGGTGCGGAAGGGAGTGGCGCTGGATATGCAAGCCCGCCAGAAGGAAGCGGAACCGTGCTTTCGACGCGCCGTGGAGCTGGCGCCCAACACACCTCCGTGGTGGTATTACTACGCTTATCACCTGCAGACATTGCCGGGCCGAAAACCCGATGCACTGCGGGCACTGGAAACCTGTTTAGCTCTTGACCCGTCAAATTCCGGGGCGATATCTTTGCGCCAGCAATTAGCCGGACAGCGTTAACAGTAATCCAGTCGAGAATTTATGAATATTTCCACGTTTCGTTTTCTCTTTGGTGCATTTGTTGCAATTGCTTTGTCATTGAATTCTTGGGCCCAAACCCAAGTGGGCCAGATCAAGGCGGCCCGCGTCGAAAATCAAGTGAGCAAGCAGCTCGCTGACGGCAGCACGGCTCTGGTCAAGAACGGTGACTCGCTGACGGAAAAGGATATCATCATCACCGGCGAAGGCGCCAGTGTTGTGCTGGTTTTCATGAACGGCTCATCGATCAAGCTCGGGGCCAATTCCCGCCTGGCCATCGATGAGTTCAAAATGGATCCGCTGGCCGAGGATATCAACACGGCTTCGCTCAAGGCGGAGCCCAGCGTTTCCAAGACCACGCTGAATCTGGCTTACGGTGAAATGGTGGGTGACGTGAAAAAGCTCAACACGTCGTCGACCTATTCCATCAAGACGCCGGTCGGTGCAGCCGGTATCCGCGGCACGATTTTCCGCATCGTCTTCCGTCCGGCCTCTAACGGGAAAGCGTACTTCACGGTGTCGACCGCAGAGGGCCGGGTCGTGATGCAAGGCGTCACCACCTCCGAAATTCCCATTGTAGCGGGCAAGGAAGTAGTCGTTACGATTGATGTGCCGACGGACAAGAGCACGACGGCGGCGCCACCGGTGGTTGTCACCCAGGATATCCCGCCGGCGACCGCGGCGTTGATCGTGACCGCGACGCAGCATATTGCCGAGACCATCCAGCAGACCACTTTCACTCCGCCGCCCACGCCACCCGTGCCGCCGCCAGCGCCGACGCCTTCCCAGCCGGCGCTTACCTCGCAAGCCGGAGGATGATTTGAATTATGCCACGCCCGGCACTGCGCGGTGCCGGGCGTTTTGTTTTGGCGGATCTTGAATCTGCTTTAACTCGCATTTGGCCCCGCTACTCTTTGTCGCCGTGGCGCGGTCCAAAAAGAAATTCGATTGGCGGATCCTTTTCCTGCTGCCGGTGCCGTTGCTCTGGGCCTGGCTGGGTCAGGCGGGCAAGTTACAGACGGTCGAAAACCTGCTCTTGGATCTGCGTTTCCGGTATCGTGGCGCAATCGAGGCGCCGGTCAAAGTCTTCTACGTGGATGTCGACACGCGGGCGATCCAGAAGATCGGCGAGCAGCCGTGGAATCGCGCCCAGTTTGCTGATGCGGCCCGGCTGGTCTTGGAGCAGGGTCACGCGAAGGCGGTGGGTATAGATATCGTGTTTTCCGCCATCGCCCATTCCGGGCTGGTGAACCAGGACGATGCCAAGAAGGGCAACTTCGCCCTGGCCCGGGTGGCGCGGAAGCACCCGGAACTGGTGCTTGCGGCCCAATACACGGGCGGTCAGGCGCAGACGCAAAGCGGCACGCGACAGTTTCCACTCTTGCGCAAGGGATTTGCCAACCGGGAAAAGAACGACGTGCCCGAGGAGCCCGAGTATCCCATGGTCAATCCGGCGTGGACGGCCACCATGGGGTTGATCGATGTCGATTTTGAATATGGAGCCGACCAGGTGCCCCGGTGGGTCCCGCTCTTTGCGGAATCGGCCCTGACCAATTTCTGGCAGATGGCCATTCAGCTGACCTGCGTTGAACTGGGGGTGCCGCCGGGCTCGGCGCGCCGCAATGGCGACTTCGTGGAAATCGTGACCAAGGAGGGCGAAGTTCTCCGGCGGATTCCGCTGACCGAGCATCAATTGCTGGAAGTCAACTGGTTCTCCGAGTGGGACAATCAGAACTACAACCCCCGCTCCAGCCTCGCCGATGTGCTGATTGCGGGCGAATGGCTTAAGTCGGAGAAGGAGTCCCAACGAACCGAGGCGGCCAATTATTTCACGCGATTCGCAGGTGCGATTGTCCTCATCGGACCGGTCGATCCGCTCTTGCAGGACTTGGCGCCCACGCCGTTCGATCCGGATCCCGTGCCGAAGGTTGGCGGTCACGGCAACCTGATCAAGACCATCGTTTCGGAGAAATATCTGCAACGGACGCCGCCATGGGTGCTTTGGGCCAGCGTGTTCGGCCTGAGTTTTGCCGTCACCGCCCTGACGGTGGCGGGTGGAGCCCGCAGTCTGTTTGCCAAGGTGCTCGCCGTGCTGGTGCTTGGGGGGTTTGTCATCGTGGTCTTTCACCAGTTCGCCCAAAGCCATTTGATTCTACCCTTGGCGGCGCCGGTTGGCGCGGCGTTCTCGACGGGGTTTCTCGCGACCATGTGGCAGTTGGTGCAGGAGGAGAAACAAAAGGGTCGCATCAAGAATATGTTCGGCACCTATCTCGCGCCGGAGCTGGTCCACCAGATGGTCGAGGCCGAAGCCGACCCCCAACTCGGCGGCCACGAGGAAATCATCACGGCATATTTTTCGGACATCCAGTCATTCTCCACGTTCTCCGAGCTGATGCCCGCATCCCAGCTGGTTGAGCTGATGAACGAATATCTCACGGCTTGCACTGACATCGTGCAGCAGGAAAAGGGGACGCTGGACAAATACATCGGCGATGCGGTCGTCGCCATTTTTGGCGCGCCGCTGCCGGTGCCCGATCATGCTTACCGGGCGTGTGTCGCGACTCAGCGGGTGCAGGCGGCCATCGAGGGTTTGCGCCAGAAATGGAAGGGTGAAGCCGGCAAATGGCCGGCGGTTGTGCACGTGCTTCGCGCCCGGCTCGGCCTTAACACCGGCTCGGCCATCATCGGGAACATGGGCAGCCGCACCCGGTTCAGTTACACCATGATGGGCGACAACGTGAACCTGGCCGCCCGCATGGAATCCGGCGCCAAGTCGCTCGGTGTTTACACCATGGTCACGGAGGCAACCAAACTGGAATGCGAGAAGCATGGTGGCGACCACATCGTTTTCCGGTACCTCGACCGGATTGTGGTCAAGGGCCGCTCCCAGCCGGTGCCGGTCTTTGAGATCGTGGGCCTCAAGGAAAACGTGAACCCAAGGACATCCGAGTGTCTCGGCGTCTACGCCCAGGGAGTTGAGCGCTATCTGGCGCAGGATTGGGACGGAGCCAGCAAGCTATTCCAGCAAAGTGCCGCGCTTGAGCCCAACCAGCCGAGCAAGGCCATGGCCATCGAAAGCAATCCGTCGGTCATCATGACGGCCCGATGCCACTACATGAAGGCTCATCCGCCGGGCGAAAACTGGGACGGTGTCTATGTGATGAAGGAAAAATAAAAGCCGCGCTGCAAGAGCGCGGCTGGGCGGACGGAGAGTCGGATCCACCGGGTTACTTGAGCGCCGCCACGTAGTTTGCCTCGGCGGCGTCCCAGTTTACGACGTTCCAGAACGCCGCGATGTAATCGGGCCGGCGGTTCTGGTAGTTGAGGTAGTAGGCGTGTTCCCAGACATCGAGACCGATGACGGGTTTGCCTTCGATTCCGGCCACGGCCTTGCCCATCAGCGGGCTGTCCTGATTGGCGGTCGAGCCGATGGCGAGTTTCTTGTCCGCACCCACCACGAGCCAGGCCCAGCCGGAACCGAAGCGGGTCGCCCCGGCCTTGGCAAAGTCTTCCTTGAATTTGGCGAGGCCGCCGAGCTGTGCCTCAATGGCTGCGGCCAGCGAGCCCTTTGGCGCGCCGCCCTTGCCCGGACCTAGGATGGTCCAGAAGAAGGAGTGGTTGCTGTGTCCGCCGGCGTTGTTGCGGACGGCGCCGCGGATCGCCTCGGGCACCTTGCCGAGGTCGGCGATCAGGGCGTTAACTTCCAGCGCGGCAAGGGCCGGCTGGTCCTTCAGAGCGTTGTTGGCGTTGGTGATGTAGGCCTGATGATGCTTGGTGTAGTGGATTTCCATCGTCTTCGCATCGATGTGCGGGACAAGAGCGTCGTAAGCGTATGCCAGTTTGGGGAGTTCGTATGCCATGGTCGTGGTGGGTTTGGATAGAGTGGCTAAGTGAGCACGAGAGCGTCGTTACGTCAACTTTCGCACGTGTCATGGTGCGGGGTGTGACCTCCGCCGGACCCGCTGCCCGGCGCGCCCACGCGGCCAGTATCAATCCTCCCTCCGTTTCAGCTGGAAGTAGGCCCGCAGCAAATCCACGCAGGGTTTCTCCAGCACGCCGCGCAAGATCTCAAGATGGTGATTCGATTGCGGCAGGCGGTTCAGGTCAGTTGCGCCTCCCAGACAACCCATCTTGGGATCGGGCACGGCATAGACGACGCGCCTAAGGCGCGACATCAGCGTCGCACCGGAACACATCGGGCACGGTTCCTTGGTTACGTATAGCGTCGCGCCAATGAGCCGCCAGTTACCGACCGCCTTCGCGGCCTGCCCGAGGGCGAGGATTTCCGCGTGGGCGGTCGGATCACGGGTACCGTCCCGCTGGTTGTGCGCGGCGGCGATGATCTCGCCATTCAGCTCAATCACCGCGCCGACGGGCACTTCGTCCTGCCTCCACGCATCGATGGCCAGATTGTACGCCTGCCACATGTAAAACTCGTCATCCCGCTGCAATTGCGACGGGTGGACCTTGTCAAAAGGACAGGGGAGGGAAGGACGGTTTTCGGTGCTCATTTGGGCGGCCCGGCGTGCTCGAGCCTGGTTGGCAGGCTTGCGGTGCCGAAGCCTGCCGGCGGGCCTGGATGGGTAAAGCCTTGACTTACGCCGCCTGTACCACACTTACAACGGTTTTTGCGCTCCTATTCCCTGCATGACCCAAACCACCACCCAGCCCTTTTCCCCCACCCATGTCTGACGGCAAAGTGATCGAAGTGGAGGGCAAGATTACCACCGTGCTCCCGGGCACGATGTTTCGGGTGCAGCTCGACAATGGCCACATGGTGCTGGCCCACATCTCCGGCAAACTCCGGAAACACTTCATCAAGATCGCGGCGGGCGACAAAGTGAAGATGGAGATGAGCCCGTACGACCTCGACAAGGCGCGCATCACCTATCGCATCCGCGAGACGAACCTGCCGCCCCCGGGACCACGCCGGCCGCGCCGTTACTGACGCGCGGCGCAGGAGATTTGGGTGAAGACGCGCCGCGGTATCCGCCCCCGAAGGAAGGAGGAGCCGATGCCGCCTGCGCCCGCGGGATTTGCGGATGCCATCGACGCCTATCTGAGTTACGTCGAATTGGAGAAGGGACTCTCGCGCAATACGGCAAAGTCTTACGAAAGCGACCTCCGGCAGGCCGCACATTGGCTCAAGCGAAATGGCGCCGCCAGCTGGGCCCGGGTTTCGGGCACACAGCTGACCGCGTGGCTTCACGGCCTGAGCGGCCTCGGTTTGTCCGCGTCGAGCCAGGCGCGCAAGTTGAGCGCTGTGCGCATGCTCTGCCGTCACCTCGTCCGCGAAAGGGTGCGGTTGGACGATCCGACCGAATTGCTCGCCGGTCCGAAATTGCGTCGCAAGCTGCCCGAGACACTTTCCCGCGGCGACATGGAGAAGCTGCTGGCGGCCCCGGCCGGCGGTGACGCGTACTCGATTCGGGACCGGGCGATGTTGGAGCTGTTTTACTCCAGCGGGCTCCGCATTTCCGAATTGAGCGGACTCTCGCTGCAGCAGGTTGACCTCGAGCACGGCTTCGTCCGGGTCTTTGGCAAAGGCTCGAAGGAACGGGTCATTCCGCTCGGCGCCAAGGCCCGTGAGGCCGTGGCAGTGTATCTGGCTTCGGGTCGTTCATACCTGGTGAAGCCGCGCACCGGCAGCGAATTGTTCATCAGCGAACGCGGGCGGGCCATTTCACGGAAGACGCTCTGGGTGATCGTCAAGAAATATGCCCTGCGGGCCGGCCTCTCAAAAAACGTGAAACCCCATTTGCTGCGTCATTCCTTTGCCACCCACCTGCTCGGCGGCGGAGCTGATCTGCGCGCCATCCAGGAAATGCTCGGCCACGCCAGCATTGGCACGACGCAGATATACACCGCGGTGGAAAACTCCCGCCTTTTGGAGCAACACGCCAGACATCATCCGAGAAACCGCGCCAGATAGGGCACGCGCTTCATCCTGAAGCGCCGCAGGCGCGGCCGGCCCGATGCCTCGCGGCGAGCGACCAAGCCGGACGTGCGGCAATGATTGCAGCGCCGGGATCTTTCGTGCAGGATGATCCTTGGCTCCAACCCCTCCTGCCCCATGCGGTACTTTCCGTTTGTCTCGCCTCTCATTGCACTCGTTTCCATGGCCGCTGCCACCCACCACTCAGAAGACGGGATGGCCCCGACATCCGGCCGGTTGAGGACCGAACAATGGCCCGCCTCGTGGATCACCTGCCCGACCGCGCCCAACAACGAGTACGGGGTTTATCTGTTTCGCAGGCAGATCGACCTGTCGAGCCCACCGGAACACTTTGTCGTGCATGTGACGGCCGACGCGCGCTACCGGCTTTTTGTCAACGGACATTCGATCAGCTTTGGACCGCAGAGAAGTGATCCCATGGAATGGCGTTACGACAGCGTGGACATCGCCCCTTGGTTGCACCCTGGACCGAACGCGCTGGCGGCCCAGGTATGGAGTTACGGGGAGATGTCGCCTGGTGCCATCATGAGCCGGCGGACGGCGTTCCTGCTGCAAGGCGATACCGCGACGGAGCAGGCGGTGGACACCAACGAGACTTGGAAGGTCATGCGTGATGAAGCCTATCGCCCGCTGCCACTCGATCGCGAGCACCTCAAGACTTACATCGTGGTCGGCCCCGGTGATCGGGTCGACGGATCGTTGCACCCGTGGGGCTGGGAGGCAGCAGGATTCGACGACCACGGCTGGCTGCCAGCCCGCGTGCTCAGCCGGGGAATACCGCAAGGCTGGGGCACTGATGTGAGCTGGTGGCTCGCTCCCCGCTCGATTCCATTGCCGGAAGAAACCCCGCAGCGGCTTGCCGGGGTGCGCCGGTTCAGCGGAGTCCAGCCGGCGGCGGGCTTTGCCGGCGGGACGGCGCCGCTCACCATTCCCGCGCAAGCCCGTGCCACAGTGCTGCTGGATCAAGGGTACGAGACGAGTGCTTTTCCCCAGCTCATCGTCAGTGGGGGCAAGGGCGGCAAAGTGACGCTCAGTTACGCCGAGGCCCTGTTCGATCAGAAGGGGCAAAAGGGCAACCGGAACGAGATCGACCACCGCGAACTGCTCGGCACGCGCGACGAATTTCACCCCGACGGCGGCGCCCACCGGCTTTTTGCCCCGCTGGATTTCCGGACCTATCGCTACGTCCAGCTTGAGGTCGAGACCGGCAGCGAACCGCTGATCGTGGAAGATTTGCGCGGAAATTTCACGGCGTATCCGTTCAGGGAACGCGGTTCATTTTCCAGTGATGATCCGTCGTTGGCGAATATCTGGAACGTGGGCTGGCGGACGGCGCGGCTGTGCGCGTTCGAGACCTATGTCGACTGCCCCTATTACGAGCAGCTCCAGTATGTCGGCGATACCCGGATCCAGAGCTTGATTTCCCTCTATGCCGCGGGCGATGACCGGCTGATGCGCAACGCCATCGAACTCTTCGACCGGTCACGCATTCCTGGCGGCCTGACCCAAAGTCGTTATCCGTCGGCCAGCCCTCAAATCATCAACACGTTCTCTTTGTTCTGGGTCGATATGATCCACGACTATTGGATGCACCGGGTCGACGATGCGTTTGTCCGGGCGCGGCTGCCGGGCATGGAGGATGTGCTCGGTTGGTTCGAGCGGAAGCTGGACGCCAAGACCGGTTTGCTGGGGCCGCTGCCGTACTGGACGTTTGTCGACTGGACCGATGAATGGCCGTGGAACGAGACACTTGGTTTCGGTGGCACACCTGATGGGGCGCGGGAAGGGGGCTCCAGCATCGTTTCGTTGCAGCTGGCCGGGACGTTGAAACGCGCGGCGGAATTGTGCCGAACCTATGGTCGCAGCGATCTGGCCGGGCACTATGAGCAACTGGCGGCCGGCCTTTGCCAGGCGGTCGTGCGCACCTGCTGGGATGAGAAACGCCGTCTGTTTGCCGACACGCCCGCCAAGCGAGCTTTCAGCCAGCACGCCAATGTGATGGCGGTGCTGTCCGGAGCGATCGAGGGCCAGGCCGCCCGGGATCTGATCCAGCGGGTGGCGGACGACAAGTCACTGATCCAATGTTCGACCTATTTCCGCTTCTATCTGCTGCGGGCCATGAAGAAGGCGGGATTGGGCGACGAATACCTCGCCATGCTGGGACCGTGGCGTGACATGCTGGCGACGGGCCTGACCACTTTTGCGGAAAAACTGGATCCGACCCGGTCAGATTGCCACGCTTGGAGTGCATCGCCGGTCTACGAATTGCTGGCCACCGTTTGCGGCATCGAGCCGGCCTCGCCCGGCTTTGCCACGGTACGGATTGAACCGCATCTCGGCGCCTTGAAGCGCGTCGAGGGCGCCGTGCCACATCCAAATGGCGAGATCAGGGTGTCTCTGGTGCGCGAAGGAGATGGGGTGCGGGCGAAAATCTTACTCCCGCCTGAGACCCACGGCACGTTCGTTTGGAAAGGCGCGGTCAGAGCGCTCAATCCCGGGGAGCAGACGTTCCAACTCCCCTGACCGCGAGTTTCTCGAAGGGCTGGCGGCCAGCGGGTGACTGACAGGCCGCGGTCGTGTCCGGACGATCGGCTGAGGGCCAAAACCGAAACTGACGGAAGTGGCCGCTCGTTCTCAGTCCGATGGCGGAGGATAGAGCGCGGCCAATTTCCGCACGGTGGTCAGGTTGCGCATGGACGAGGTCGGCAGACCGACGGACCTCATGGCCGAAGATGCCCAGACCTTGGATTCGTTGGTCTTGATGCGGCATAGCCAGTAGTACTCACGCCCGTTCACGCAGAACTCGTCCGCCGCTGTCCGACACGCCGAAAATCGGCGGGCCTGTTCAGTGCTCAGGGGCTCCCGCAAAAATCCAACGCTCATGGTGCTTGAGGGGTTTGCCATATCAACCTTCGCAAATGGCTCGAAGTTGGCCACCGCTACGACCTCCTCCCGCGTCCGGACAAATGTGTCGACCTCGTAACCAAGCGCCACCTTCAGGTGGGCTTGGATCTGTTGTTCCAGTTTCCGGCGGTCACCGTTCCGGCTGCTGAAGATCACATTTCCACTCGCAATGAAGGTCGCCACCTGGGCAAATCTCATCGCCTCGAACAACGTGCGCAGTTGATCCATCTTCATCCGGCGTCTGCCCAGATTGATCCCGCGGAGAAAGGCGATATGATGATGCATCCGGTGAAGATCCTGACTCAATCCGGGCCGTCCCGAACGGGTGGGGGAACTGCAACCCTGTAGCGTAACGCCCATGGGGCGAGTGTGGACAGGACTCCGGGATACAATTCCACCCCGTGCTCAAGCTGCCGCGTGCGCCGGCACAAACTGGCTTCACCCGGCAGGCGCACCCGATCAAATCCCGGCCGTGGTGGCGACGCCCGACACGATTCGACCAGATGGGTGGTCTCGCGTTTAAAGTCCTCCGCGCCGCCAAACATTGCCGGATCGAGCACTTGAAGAAAAACGTTGGCCGACCAGCCTCCCGGTGGCTCGGCGCGGCCGCGACCGGCAAGCCCCCCGGAGAGTGCCTCTGCCAGCAGCCCAAGGGCGTAGCCTTTGTGCCCGTGGTCGATACCACCGATAGGCAGGATCGCCCCAGCAGGCTGGCCAAAAAGCACCGCCGGATCCCGGGTGGGCACGCCCGCGGCGTCCACCAGCCAAGCCCCATCCATCATCCGTTTTTCAGCCTGCCGCCGCTTGGCCAAGCCGTTCGTGGTAATCGAAGTCGAGACGTCGAACATCACTGGTTCGCCGGTGGTGGGCCACGCCGCCGCCAGCGGATTTGGCGTCATGACTCCGCGCCGGCCGCCATGCGGAGCCACCGTGGCGACCGATGGGTCGGAGCAGGTGAGCAACACCATCAGTCCCTGATCTGTCACCCGTCTGAGGTAGGCGCCCAGACAGGCGATGTGATGGCTGCGCCGGATTACGACCGCGCAGATACCGTTCTGCCTGACTCGCTCCACCGCCAGTCCCAGTGCCTGAAGTACCAGCCACGGACCCGGCAGCCGGCGACCGTCCCAAGTGACGGCGGCCGGAAAGTCAGCCAAGACCCTGGGTACGCCGGATTTCTCCATCCCGCCATTTTCAAGTTCGGCCAGGTAGGGGGCCAGAAGCGCGAGTCCGTGGGTGGTCTGACCGAGCAAGTCGCCCTCGACGAGAATCTCCGCTACCGCCATCGCCTTGGCCCGGTCGAGTCCAGCCTCGGTCAATAAGGAGGTGGCAAACCCTATCAATTCAGGTGCGCCGTGACGTTGGGCCATCACGCGATTAGACCTGCGATCGGATGGACCTCAATCCTGCAATCCGCGCCGAGGGACATCGGTGTCGGCCCGGCGTGAGAAGCCTCGGCGGGTGAGCACCAATGATTATTCGCGCGAAGAGCCCGCATGCAGAAAAGTGGAAAAGCCTCGATGGGTGGTTTTGCCAGTTGCCATGTGGTTGGCGGCTGCGGCTGGATCGGCCGCGGACAGACCACGGTTTGGCGGAACGAGCGACTGGCTAGCCGTGCCGTTTTTGCCGCTGACGGGTTCCGATTTCAGGACAACGGATCGGGCAAGAATTGCCGCGCCGAATCCAGATATTGGCAATAAATTTTTATATTCATTCTGTCTAATCAGTTACAAATTGGCTGCCGAAATTGGTGCCGGATCTGCTTTGAATTGATGAACCCGGAAATCCAATGGCCACTTTCATCCTCGAAGCATGCGGATTGTTGCTCACCGTTCTGGTGGGCACCGACGACTTTGCGACCATTCCTGATGGTTACGAAGACGAACTTGGCTTTCACTTCGGATCCGATGCCGCGGGTCAGGTCGGAAAAACAGGCGCTTAGGAGCCGGCGTTCCTAACCGCATCGGCTGATCCGTTCGAGGCACAGCCGGGGATGACTGGATGGGTTGCGATACAGGATCAGATTTTCAAGAAGATCCCGCGTCGATAAAAGCCCCACGCAATAAACCATATCACGAGCATGTACGCCACGGCGAACAGGAATGATCCCCAGGAGTTGTCACCGGCCAGTGCTGCCGTGGTATGATGGTAGAGCCAAGGATACGCTGATTGTCCGGCCCCATCCGGCCCGGTCAGCTTGAAGGAATAAAGGATCACCACCAAAAGTTCGGAGGTCACATAGGCCAGCAGCGGGTTCAGGCCGAAGACCCTGAAGAATGACAGGTATCCGCCCCGGCCTTTCACGTCCACCAACCAGATGGTCAGGCAGAATAACAGCAGCGAGAGTCCACCCGTATAGAGTACGAAGGAACTCGTCCATAGCTTCTTGTTGAGTGGAAAACCCAACCACTCGCTCCAGACCAGACCGGCAAGGATCAGCAGCACGGCAGCGGGAAACAGCTCGCTGATTGCCAGGCGCCGATCGCGGCAGGAATCAAGGAATCCCCCGGTCACATAGCCCGTGATGAAGGTGCCGATCGCCGGCAGGCTGCTGAGGCCACCCTCGGGATCAAAGGCAAACGGAACGCCAGCCACGTGATCTCCGTGGTAAAGATGACTGGGCCCCATCAGCCACAAGTCGAGTCGCAGCACGGCATTCGTCTGCAGCGAGTAAGGATCCGCCCCCTGGCCAAAAATCCACATTACGCCCCAATAGATCAGCAACAGCGCTGCGCCGGTCGCGATCAAGGCGCGCTGCGGAAGGAACAATGCCAGGGTCGAGCCAATACCATAGCAGAGCGCCAGGCGCTGCAACACGCCCGGAATCCGGACATTTTCAAGGAACTCACTGAAGAACCCGCCCAATTTCCCGG
Source organism: Opitutia bacterium (assembly GCA_037446975.1). Lineage (GTDB taxonomy): Bacteria > Verrucomicrobiota > Verrucomicrobiia > Opitutales > Opitutaceae > Lacunisphaera. Next base: position 9,838 of record JBBIHQ010000050.1, on the reverse strand, counting down.
TAAACAGAGCCACGAAGAAACCGGGCACGTACCAGAGCAACAGGCCGGTCAGGAATATGATCGCGGTCCTCCGCCAGATTTTGCCCAAAACTTCCCGCCCCGGATTATGATCGAATTTCTTGAAAGAAAACCAAGCGGACACGCCGATGATGAACAGGAAGGACGGAAAAACCAGGTCGGTCGGCGTAAATCCGTGCCATTGGGCGTGCTGCAGCGGACCCCAGGAGCGATCGCCGTTTCCGGGCGTATTGACGATGATCATGAAGGCGATCGTCAGGCCTCGAAAAATGTCCAAAGCCTGGATTCTTTGGATTGGTGCTGGAAGGGCCGTCATGGGGAACTGCGTTGCGGTTTTCTCCTGAACACCTCTGGACCGCGCGGGAATGGTCGGACGATGAGGGAGACTACCTTGAACAGCCTCTTCATGCTGGGATCAGGCTCCAACGATGAAAGCTCGGTCAAAGGGCTGCTATTCCGTGGCACCCCCTCCCGCGCTCTCCCGGTCAGGGCCTGCGCCGAAGCCGCAGGGTTCGGGGTCCTGGATTTCGCGGTTTCGTCCCCGGTTATTTCGAACGGCTCAGGATTTTCTTCTTCTCGGACTGAAACTCGTCGTCAGTGAGGATCCCTTTCTTCCTCAGATCGTCGAGTTTGGTCAGGGCGGACACCAGTTCGTCCGTGGACAAAGCCGTTTCGTGCACTTCGACACCAGTTTGAGCCGGCGCCGCGGTTGGCTCAACTTCATCGGCGTTCAGCGCTTTGAATACGATCTTGGCCTTGGCGTAACCCAAGCCGACCCAAGGCTTATCCGACGTGAGGGAAATCACCTTCAGTCGCTTGCCTTGTGCGGCGCAATATTGGGCGGCATCTTCGGAAACCTCGGCCTTCAGCTTGTTCGTGTCCCGATGGAAGGCGTTGGGCGCCTCGCGGGTGATCGAAAAGGTGTTGTCGCCCATGGGAACCACCGTTGCCGCCACCGGCTCCTTTGCCGCCGCAACGCCGCCCAACAATGCGAGGAAAATCCAGAACGCCGAAAAGATCCTGCCGGAAGGTTTGATATTCACCCGGGGAACATCATCTGCTGCACGGCCTAGGTCAAGTTTGTGCTGGCCCGGTTGTTGGTTTTTGCGCCGCCGAATCCCGCACGGCCCCTGGCAATCAGACCAGAACCGCCGCCGCTTGAGTTCAGCTTCGGCAAAGCTGGCGGATCTGGAGGGACTCGAACCCCCGACCCCTTGGTTCGAAGCCAAGTGCTCTATCCAATTGAGCTACAGATCCGTGTTGTTATCCTGCTAACGCGAATCTGAATTCAGTGAAGCAAATAAGAGCGAGGCGACGGACAAAAGCCCCGCCGCCCTGCCGCGGCTTTCATCAACCGCGTCCGTCTGTGCCCCTGGTCGGGCTGACCGTCGGGATTCATCGGCCTGAGTGCAAGGTTGCTTCAACCTCCGCCATGATCCAGCGTGCGGCCTCATGAAAACCAAGCTTTTCTCCGCCCTGGGTCTGACGTTGTCGGCCTTATGGTTTGCCTTGCCCGGCGCTGGTGCCGCCGGAGAGCGGGATAAGGCGGCCGATGACTCCATCGGGACGATGGTCGAGCGCCTGGATTTGGAGCGATACAAGGCGACGATCAAGGGCCTGACACAATTTGGCGATCGACGCCAAGGCACCGACCGCAACCGGGCGGCGATCGATTGGATCGAGGCGCAACTCAAAAGCTATGGTTACACCAATACCGCCCGGCTGAAGTACAACTATTCCCCCACCGATCCGGTCCGGCCAAGCGGACCCGCGGTCAGCCGCGCACCCGATGCGGCCCAAGGCGGTGGCCGTTATCGGGGGATCCGCGCCCATACGGGTGTCAATATCGACCCGTTGGCCCAGCCAGACCTAAAGCTCCGCGAATTGAACTCCCAACCCGCTGACGTCGGTCCGCGCGAGGAAGTCTACTGCACCAAGATAGGCACGGTTCATCCGGACGAGATGTACATTATCGGAGGCCACATGGATGGCCACGGCTGGGGCGAGGCGGCCAACGACGATGGTTCCGGCACGGCGCTCGTCATGGAATTGGCCCGGGTCTTCATGTCGCCGGGTGTAAAGACCGGGTGTTCGATCCGGTTCGTGCTTTGGAACAACGAAGAGACCGGCCTCAACGGCGCCTGGGCGTATGTCGCACAGCGCGCCGCCCTGCAAGGCAAGGAAGAGCCCAGAGGTTCCGGGCAGTATCCGGAGCCCAAATGGCTGGGCATGATCCAACATGACATGCTGCTTTTTGACCATGGCATGCCCCGGGCCGACGGGACCGTCGCCAAGGAGCAACGGCCCGAGGCCGATTTGAATATCGAGTTCCAATCGAAGGCCAAGTTCGCGGCGGAGGCGCAGAGACTCGCGTGGGAGTTCGTCGCAGCCAACGAAGCTTACGCCACGGATTACCCCGCGGCCGTGGGGCCGCACATGACAAACACGGACAGCACGCCGTTCATGGACCTGGTGCCGGCGATCAGCGTGCGCGAAAACGAACGCGGTCGGGAAATCGGCGCCGGCTGGGATCCGCATTGGCACCAGCCGACCGACCGGTACGCCACTTTCAGCGACAAGGATTTTCGCCTTGGACTCAATGCCGAGCAGACAACCCTTGCGGCGATTGCCCGGCTGACCGGCGCCACGGTGGTGAAATAGCCGGTCCGCTGGGATCGGCAGGATGACCGGGCGGGCCGCTACCTTTTTGCGGCGGCCTCGGACAGCGCCTTCAAATCCGCCAGACCCTTTTCGAACTGCCCGCCGACCATCTTGTCCATGTTCATGACCATGCCCATGGCCTTGGAGAAGAAATTTTTCTTCCCCACCATGTCCCAAGTGACCACGGTGCGGTCACCTTCCGGCTTGAAGACAAACTCCGCGGTGTTGGTGGTGGCAAAGGGTTTCAGGAATTCGAGCCTGATCCGGATCAATTCGGGCACGCGATTTTCGGTCAGCGTCATGCGTCCGGCGCCCACCTTGCTGTTGCCGTCCCAGGAATAGACCGCACCGGGGCCGGCCGGCGGCCCCTCGTAGGATTGCTTCATCGCCGGGTCGATCTTCCCCCAAGGATTCCATGCCTCCCACCGGTGGAAATCATTCACTTCCGCGAAAACGACCGCCGGCGGGGCGGAGACGGTTGCGCTTCGGATGACGCGAAACTCGGGGGACTGAAGGGAGGCGATGACCAAAAACAAGACGGCGATGACCGCAAGTGCGACGAGGATAATCATGAACATGATCGGGGGCACCAGATGGACGGATGAACCGGGAACGGCATGCTTTGCTCCGGCCCTTCAGTCAGCGGCGGAGCGGGATGAGGGCGCGTAACCGCGGGTCCCGCAGGTAAAGTCCGCCCCAGACCAGGACGCCAAAGGCAACGGGAAGGATGAAGGAGACGCCCAGGCGCACCGATACGGCCGTGGCGCCGCCAAGGTAGCCGGTGAGAAGGATCGCGCCGAGCACGGCGGTCCGCGGGACCAGGTAGACGGCCGTGCAGGTGAGCTCAAGGATGCCGAGCGGGACGGCCACGCCCGGCGGCCAGTCGGCAAAGCCTTTCACGACGTCGGAGGTCTGGGCGATCTTCATGACGCCGCTCATGACCAGCATCAGCACCGGCAGGGTGCTCATGATGCGGCCGGTCCAGAGGGCGGCTTGCGAAACGGGGGCGGATGGGGGCGTGGGTTCCATGGGGCTTGTTTACGGGAACGGAATAATAAGTCAGCCTAGAAGTATGCGGGAGGATTCAGGCGGTGCGGGCACGCAGCTTCAGCTCATAAAACTTGCCGCCGGCCCAGCATTGCGGGATCGCCAGTATGACGAGCGAAATGGGATACCATCTGGGCCCCAGCCCCAGGTTCCAGGTTGCCGCCAAGCCGACCAGCCCCAGGATCACGCCCACGTAGCCCAGGATCATCGCGTGCCGCATGGGATGCTTGGGCGCAAGCCGGGCGGTGAAGTAGGCGCCGCCAATGCTGATGACAAGGCGGTAGGAACTTGCGAGCAGGGCCTGCGCGTCGTTGATCGGTTGATCCATGGGCGGGAAGGCGTGCATCCGGTGCAGCACGATGTCCACGATGGTGGTGACGACGATGATGAAGACCACGCCGGCGGCGACTGCCCCGATGCTTTTCAAGGCGTTTTTGTTCATCTGGCGTTTGCGAGATAGGCCGTCAGCCGCTCGAAGGTGCCGCCCCAGCCGCCCTTCATGCTCTCGTGGCTGGCATCGAAGACGCGGCGTTCGTCCGCGTCCGAATCGTAGGGCAGCCAGTTCACGGTCACGGTGGTCTTGCCGGCGTTCTCGGCGAAGGTCACAACGGTGAGCATCTGCAAGGGCCAGGGATCCTTGGTGAACGGGTGGCGCGTGATCCCCGCGTCCTTGTCCGAGAACGAATTTATCCAGACCAGTTTGGTCGGCGGCACGACCTCGCGGTAGACAGCCTTGCCCCACATTACCTTCCCGTCGGGGGTCGTTACGGTGTAGTGGGTCAGGCCACCCGGGCGCAGGTCGAATTTCACCAGGCGCATCTTCATGCCTTTCGGGCCGAACCATTGTTCGAACCGGGCGCGTTCCGTCCAGGCCTGCCAGACCAGGTCGCGCGGCGCGTTGAACTCGCGGGAGATGATAAACGGCTTGGACTGCATGCCCGCGACATACTCCGAGGCGCGCTCGAGCGTCTGCTGGCCGCCCTCGATGGCGCCGAATTCCCTGACCACGAAATCGCGCGCCCCGGCCGACGGGAACACCAGGCGGCCGGTTAGCCGTGTCTTGTTGGCCTCGACCGTCTCGAAGGTCCACGTCGCGGTGAAGGACGCGCCCGGTCCCTCCTCGCGGCCTCCGCCGTGCAAAAAGGTGATGCGCTCCAGCGGCACGATTTCCTTGAAGGTGCTCTTGTTCGGGTAATTCGTGCCATCCGGACCGCGCATCGTGTGCTCCCAGGTGCCGCCGACGCGGAAATCCATCTTCTTGATCGTAGTGCTGAAGCCGCGCGGGCCCCACCAATTGCAGACATGCTTGGGGTCGGTCCAAGCCTGCCAGACGAGCTCGCGCGGCGCGGCGATGACGCGGGAGATGACGATCTCCCGCGCCGCGGGGTCCGCCACGAGATCCGCGAGCCGTTCCAGGCTTTGCGTCATGCCCGCCTCAAATCCGCCGATGTATTGGCCGGCGCCGGGAGTCGTCTTGGTCACCCGCGAACGCATCGTGAGCTTTGTCCGGCCGGCGCGTTCGGTGAGCGTGAGCTCGTGCCGGATCTCGAACAACATCCTCCCCCGCGCATCGAGGGCGCCGGTCGTAGTCACCAGCCGCTCGGGGCGGACGACCTCGAGGAATTCGCCGCCCATCGGGAAATCCGTTCCGTCCGGGCCGCGCATGACGACGTGGATCTTGTTGCCGGGTCGCGCATCCCATTCGCAGACCGGCGCGGTAAATCCCCGCGGCCCCCACCATTGCGCCAGTTGTTCGGCCTCGGTGCAGGCCCGCCAGACCAGCTCGCGGGGCGCGGCGAACTCGCGGATGATGATGAATTCCTGTCCCAGATGATCCTTCGGCGTGGTTTTTTTGGTGGGCATGGTTGTTGGTGTTCAAGTCAGCGTGATCGGGTGCAACGGCAACGTCCTCACCGGGACAGTTGGCGATGGCGGCCGGGGGGGCTCTTCGCCTTTGGGGTGGTTTGCTTTTGCAGCTTCTGCAAATACTCATCGAGGCGGTCGAGGCTTTCCTCCCAGTGGCGCCGGTAGTGTTCGAGCCAGTCCACCGCCTCCTTGAGCGGCTTGGCCTTGAGGCGGCATGGGCGCCACTGTGCTTCCCGGCTGCGCTCGATCAGTCCGCTCCGCTCGAGCACCCGGAGGTGCTTGGAAACGGCCGGCAGGCTCATGTCGTGGGGCCGGGCCAGCTCGGTGACGGACGCCTGTCCCGACGTCAGACGGGCCAGAATGGCCCGGCGGGTGGGATCGGCCAGGGCGGCAAACGTCGTGCTGAGTTGATCGGTCACCATGCGTGGAGGAACAGGTTTCTTACTTAACCAATCGGTTAACCAAAGCCCGGTGGCTGTCAAGTCGCTTTGCGCGGCGCGAAACGGTTGGACCCGGCAGGTTACTCTTTCGGACTCCGGCGCCGTCGTTCCGCTGGCGCCTTCGGCGCCTTGCCGCCGGCCGCCGGCATCTTTTGTTCCAGCAGGCGCCGCCGGAGTTCAGCGCTCTCGAGCGCGACGGAAAATGGCGGGCTGGTAAACTGCCCGGCGTTGGCAAACGCCGTCGGGGTAATGGCGGCAACGGAGCGTTTCTTCATGACCGGATGTTGGAGATCACCCGGGGGCTTACAATCCTATCGTTGGCCGGGGTGGCCGCCGACCGGGCGACGGTTCAAGTCCTGCGGGCACCGGACGCGAGCGCGACCCGGACCGCCATGGCCGCCGAGTCCACCGGGGGAATCTCCAATATGGTGGCGATCTCCAGTACCCCGCATTCATCCGGCAATCCCCAGGCGTAACAGCGCTTTGCCCGGGCGCAGCCGGTCAGCTCGAAGATTTCGACATCGCCGGTCCAGACGGATTTTCCCCGGACCATTTCCTCCACGTGCACCGTTTCAACCGGGGTCGCCTCGCAGCCATGGATTTTCACGATCACGCCCTCCAGTTCCTCAAGGTAGGTCATGACGACAGCCAATGCAGGCCCGCTCAGTTCTCAAGCGTTGAAGGAATATCTTCGGCGTGCCTCGACTTCTCCGGCCCGCGGATCGTCCGGATCTGGCGGGTGGCGGTTCGCAAGACCGGCCGGAGCCGGTCAGTGGCTGCAAGTGAAGCGGGTGCCGGCAGCCACCTCGAAAAGCAACGGAGGCCGCTGGTCCAAGATCGCGAGTAATATATGTCTGAGCCCCCACAAAGTTGCCCGGGTTGGCGCGATTTGGGCTTCAACTGATTTCAACCTATGGAGCAAACGACCAACCCGGTTGAGAGTCTGCCCGCCAAGCCGATCTGCGTTGGCTTGACGTGCTGGCGATGGGAGCGGGGCCGGCCGAAGGCCATCATCCGGCTCGCCCGGCGTTTGGGCGTGAACGTGCAATTGACCCAGAGATTCCACGGTCTGCACCGCGAAATCCAGGCCCAGGTTTCGGGTCAGAATGTCGACCGCTTCATCGGGGAGTTTGTACGTCACTGCTAAGCTGGGCGTTGCCGCCGGCGAGCCGGTGACCGGGCGACAGAACTCGCCGCGAATCCAGTCCTGCTTTGGCCGTGGTAAAGCTGGAGGGAACCGCGGCGTTATCCACCGGTCCGTTTAGGGCAGATGAGGCGAGCCATCCTCCGAGATTTGCCGGCAAAAGCTTTCAGGGAAAATTCCGGGACGGCTGGTCCGGTCGCCAAAGGCCCGCCGACGGTTGTGTTATCATGAGTGCCGGCCGGATTCTCAAACCAGCTGCGCTGGCGTTCTTCCTCGGAGCTGGAGCCCAGGCGGAGCCTCCGGCGAACCTCGCGCCCGCCCCCCGGCAGCCGGAAGACATGCATGCCCGGATAACCAAGGCGGTACTCGCGAAGCTCCCCAAGTATTTGCCTCCCGCCCCGGCCAAACTCCCGGATTTCTCGTCACCGGACGATTCAGGCGCCGCGGCTGACGACTTGCTTCACTTGCCGAAGATGACTGTCCGTCCGGTCGCGCCCGAATCGGCGCCCGATTTTGCCTTCCTTAACGCCAAGGGCCGCGCGGAATTGGCCATGAAAGCCAACCCGGGTCTCCACTTCGGGAACATCTTTGGCCTGAATTCGGGTCCCAATGGTCCAGCGTTGGCCATCCAGGCTGATGAAAGGGAAGCGCAGCGCAAGGCGGCTGCGACTGAGATGGTGGACCGCACGACGATCGTTGCCGGTGCAGAAGCCAAAAAAATCAGGCAGTTGCTGGAAGCGGCTGTTCAACGGGCAAACTCTGACTGGCTGACCGCCAAAGGCGGGAAACCACAGCGACCCTGAGGCCGCGGTGAGCTTCACTCATCCGCTTTTGCCGGGCGTCTTTCCGTGAATCACGCGGAGGAAATTTATTGTTCGGTTTTGTCTCTGGCGGTGTTTATCAAGTCAATGGCTGACCCAAAAATTTGTGACGTAAGCGCCGATCGTGAAACTGCAGAACTCATTACCTCGCCAGGTCTACGGGGCAGCAGTTCTCGTCGTCTCCCTGGCTTTGGGCTCGTCCATGCCTGCGGATACTCTGGACGACACCATCGCGACGGTGATGGTGAAACGGAATATTCCGGGCTTATCGCTGGCGATCATCCAGGATGGCGTGATCGTGAAGGCGAAGGGCTACGGCGTGGTCGAACAGGGAAGTGCCATCCCGGTCACGCCCGATACGCTCTTTCAGGCCGGGTCCGTCAGCAAGTCTGTGGCGGCGCTCGGCGCATTGCATCTGGTCGAGGTCCGTAAAATCTCACTCGATGCGGATGTTAATCGCGCGCTGAAAACCTGGCAGATACCTGACAATAAATTCACCGAATATCGAAGGGTTACCCTGCGCCGGCTGCTCAGCCATAGTGCGGGCCTGACCGTCCATGGATTTCCCGGTTATGCGGTGGATGCGCCGAGGCCGACCCTGGTGCAGGTGCTAAAAGGAGAAAAGCCGGCCAACACACCCGCGATTCGCGTCGACCAGGTCCCGGGCACCCAATGGCGCTACTCCGGCGGCGGCTACACCGTCCTGCAACAGTTGATGATCGATATCACCGGCGAGCCCTTTCCAGAATACATGCGGATGCAGGTGCTCGAACCACTCGGTATGCACGCGAGCACTTATGAGCAGCCATTGCCGGCGAATCGCGCCGCATTGGCGGCCTCGGGACACTATCCCGGCCGGCCGTCAAAGCCAGTGCCGGGCCGCTGGCATGTTTATCCGGAGATGGCGGCGGCCGGCTTGTGGACCACCCCGTCTGATCTGGCGCGGTTTGCCATTGCACTGCAGGACACGTTTGCCGGTCGCTCCGCACCGGTGATTTCGCCGGCGCTGGCCGCCCAAATGCTCACGCGGCAGCAGGACAATGACGGATTGGGTTTGTTTCTTGTCGGCGCGGATGAGGCCATGCGATTTGAGCACGGCGGCCGGAATGAAGGCTTCGACACTGAGATGACGGCCTACGTGAGAAGAGGGCAGGGCGCAGTCATTATGATCAACACCAACGAAAACACGCTCGCGGTGGCACAGATCATGAAGACCATCGCGGAGATTTATGGCTGGCCGGACTATCCCCGAAGCAAACCGGGCCGTCCGGTCGGAGACAAGGAGTCGGAATTGGCCGGCCAGTTGAAGGTGGTTCTTGAGCAACTCCGGGCCGGCCAATTGAGCGGCGCCAGTTTTGGCGCCGAGTTCCTGGCGGGAGTCACGCCCCATCTCGCCGAAGTGCAACAGACTCTCACGACGTTTGGTTCGCTCCAGTCCATTGCACTGGCAGAGCGAGGTAACGAGAGCAACCGGCTTACTTACCGCTACCGGGTCGTTTTTACGAACAAGACGGTCACCGCCCGATGCAATTACGACAAGGAAGGCAAGATTGCGGGCCTTAATCTGCAACCAGAGTAGAGTAGCGGCTGCTCTCGCTGCAAAGGACCGGCTGCCGCGCCTTCTTCTCCGGTCAGAAAGCCAGATCGTTCGTGACCACGTAAATTGTCATGACCAGCATGATGCAGGATGCCGCGACCCGGAAGAACGGGCGGTGGTGCATCCGTTTCCCGGCGGAACCGGGCGGTGGATGTTTGGCAGCGTGGGCTCCCCCCGGGTTGCTGGAATTTGGGATCATTCATGGGCGAGGGTGATTGACGGTTCCGGCGGGCCGGGGTCTCCC
>JBBIHQ010000049.1:0-23651 GCA_037446975.1 Opitutia bacterium | reverse complement strand
ACCGCCGTGTAGCTGCCCGCATCGCCGGCGGCCACACTGGCGATCGAGTAAGTGGCGCTTGTCGCGCCGGCGATGTTTACACTGCCCTTCTGCCACTGGTAGGTCGGCGACGGACTACCGCTCGCCGCCACAGTGAAAGTAGCTGAGGCGCCTGAAGATACAGTCTGACTAGAAGGCTGGGTGGTAATAGCCGGTGCCGTCGCGGCAGCATTAACGATAAGCGTTGCCGCAGCGGACGTCACGCTGCCAGCGCTGTTTGTCGCCACCGCGGCGTAGCTGCCCGCATCGCCGGCCGAGGCACTCGCAACCGTGTACGTGGTATTTGTCGCTCCGGCAATGTTCACACCGCCCAATTGCCATTGATACGTAGGCGTCGGAGTGCCGCTGGCTGCGACGGTGAATGAAGCCGGGCCACCCGCAGTCACGGTCAAGCTCGCCGGCTGGGTCGTGATGCTTGGCGCCACGCTGGCCGAGCCAGTGATGGTGAAGTTCACTGAAATCTTTGCGCTGTTGCCACCCGTGCCGTTTGAGCCGTCCCAAGCGGTGACCGTAAGCGGATAGGTGCCAGCCGCGCTTGGTGTGCCGGTGATCGTCATCTTGTAGGGCGCCGTCACGTTGACGTAGCTTCCCACGGCCCCCGTGAGCGCAAGCCCGGTTGGCAACGTGCCGCTGATGCTGTAGGACTTCGGATTGCCAGGAGCACCACTCACGGACACCCCCACGCTCACAGCCGTGCCGCTCGCCTCTGTGACGGCAAAAACCGCCTTGGCCGGGCCGCTCGCCGGTGACGCCGCCACGGGCGTCGCGGTGACATTGAAGACGGTGGCACCCGCCAGGGAATTGTATGCGCCCATTGCCGCCACGGCAAAAGCCGAACGCATGATCGCCGGGGCATTATCGGAGAGCACGCTCTCGAATTGAACCGCCATGCGCAGCACGGGCGTGCGTTGAAGCAGGAGGACCAGCAGTCCAGTCGGCATTTGCAGCCAGCGGAAGTGGAGGACGAGCTTGTTTAGTTTCATCGGAGGACGAGGATTGAGTGACGGAATTTGAATCCGGGCGAACGGTCCGCGACGCTCAGTTGCAGCCACAGCCACTGCCGCCTACCCCACGGCCGCCGGAGGCGGCTTCACGGGAAAAATAGATATGCTCGAACATGGCGTTGTGCAGCGGATCGCGATCCGGGCGCATCGCGTAGTCGGCCAAGGTGGCCCGCTCCCACGGATGCACGGTGGCGCAGCCGGAGAAGAGCGCCGCAAGGCCGGCCAACACTAGAATCAGCAGATGGTTCCTTTTCATGGTTTCTCCTCCAGCAAACGGATGATCTCCTCGCGCAGGCTGCGGATGGTCTCGGCACCGTGAAAGCCACTGTGCACCGCTCGCAACACGCCCTTGCGGTCGATCAGGTACGAGGTCGGCATCGCCGGCACCTGCACCTCAGCAACGAGCTTCTGCTTGCCGTCGCGCACCGTCGTGAACGACGGGGCAAACCGCTTGATAAATTCTTCGTAGGGTCCGCTGGTCTTGTCGACGCTGACCGCGAGAAGGACGAAGCCTCGTCCCGCGAGCTCGCGCTGCAGTTCGGAATACGCCGGGAAGGAGGCTTTGCACGGCGCGCACCAAGTCGCCCAGAAATCAATGAGCACGACCTGACCTTCCCGGGCCGGCAGCGTGCCTTCCAAGGCGTACCCCGCGAGATCGGGAAACGGCTGGCCAACCTTGACCCCGGCAAATGCTCCAGTGGTTAACGCCAGCGCACACGCCAGCCCGGCAATTAGTTTAGTTGGTGACGACATAATTGAAAAATCCCCTGGTTTGATGACGGGCACTGGCCGTCAGGATGCAGCCTTCGGCTCCCATTGATTCTTGAATGAAACGGATCCCCTCCACGGGATTCATGATGAACGCCGTGGTGGAAAGGACTCCGGCCTGCAGGCAATTGGCGGCAATGACCGTGACTTGCCGGGCGCCGTGGGCGACCGGGAAGCCCGTCCGGGGATCAACGATGTGCCCGTAACGCACGCCGTTGACCGTAAAGCCGCGCAGGTAATCGCCCGAGGAAGCGACGCCGCGATTCGAGATCGCCAGGCTGCCCCAACAAGCCACCCCGGGACGGGCCGGATCTTCCAGCCCAATGTGCCAGCCGGGTTTCCCCGGGGCCGATCCGGTGGCGTGGAGGTCGTGACCGAAGTCGACCAAAACCCGGGTGATCCCGTGGTCACGCCCGATGCCAGCCACCACGTCGACCGCGTATTCCTTGCCCCAGCCGCCAAAATCAATCGCCATCCCGGCTTCCGGCAGCCGCACCCGACCCGGCGAACGCTCAACCTTCGTCCAGCCCACCAGCTTCAGCGCAGCGGCAATCGCCGCGGGTGATGGTACACGCGGGACCGCCGCTTTGTAATCCCAGAGGCGCATCAACGGCAACGCGGTCACATCAAGCAGACCCTTGGTCAAGAAGTGCAATGAACCGCACAGATCGAGAAAGCCGTCCATCTCGCCGTCAATTTCCACCCAGCCCAGCCCGGCGGCGGCATTGATCCGGCTCACGAGACTGTCCGGCCGAAAACGCGAGTATTTGGCCTCAAACGCCGCCACCCATGCCACCACGGCGGTTTCGAATGCGCGGGCGGCCGACTCATGGGCACAAACATATTGCACCTCGCACTTGGTGCCGAGTGCCGACCAGCGCAGGAACCGCAATGGCTCCGTCCGGCCTTGGGCGGACACCGGCTCGGTGGGTGTGCTTGTTGGGGCAATGAGAGACATGATTCCAATGATCAGCGGGAGAGTTTGAATCCAAACGTGAACACATTGGCCTTGCTGTACGCATCCTGGGGTGTGAGGTGGTCGAGCCCATGGGAGGTGTAGCGGTCGTATGCGGCGTCGACGGAGACCCACGGTTTGATCTTCCAAACGAGCTTCAACCCCCAGTCGACCGTCACCATGTAGGACAGCCGATAGTCCGAGGAGTAGAACGGCGCCTTGCCGGTACCGGTTTCACCCAACACCGGTTCGTAGCTCGTGACCACCTTTGCCGCATCGAGGTCGTTGTAGTAAAAGTCGGCGGCCGACTGGCGGTAGAGCCGCAGCGTGGGCTGCACGATCAAGTGCTCGCCAACTCTTTGCACCCAGAGCAGCGACAGGGTGTGGCTGTGGATGCCGAAGGTGTCGCGGTAATAACGGTACGAGGCGTCCAACGCGCCATTGAGCCGTTCGACATTGTGGTTGGCGGCCAGGAAGAGACTCACCTTGTTCTTCTCCAGGGGCCGATTTTCGGGCAACGTGTAGTAAGTGCCCGGATCGAGATCGAGCATCGTGGTGGAAACGATCTTGTACGGGTCGCTCTCGTAGCCATGTGACTTCCCGTAGGACACATTGGCGGAAACGGAGGTGTTCGGGTCTAGCAGTTGGATGACCCCGACCAGGAAGTCGTTCCCGGTTTTCGGCCGCTTGATCGTCCAGCCCAGCTTTTCCTCGTTGATCTTGTCGTCCGTGCGTCCGTAACCGACGAGCAGGCTGGTATTCTTGTCATTGAAATCCGTCACGGTGTTCAAGGATACGCCGTTCGAGACGTAGTCGCTTTCGCGGCTGTTGGCGAAACCGACCGTGACGTTCACCCGCGTGAACTGGTGGGAGAATTCCGAGTCCCAGGCCTTGCGCCGGTCATGCATGGGCGCGAGTGGCGTGGGTCCGCCCGGAATCAGCGGCTTTTCGCCGGTCGGGGTCGCGCCGGCGATCGAGTCGATCAGACCCATCAGTTTGAAATGCGTGCTGGTGGAAAAATCGCTGTCCAACTGAAGGTATTGGGAATCGACCCGGATACGCTGGTTGTCTTCCTGATAGGATTGGTCCTTGAAGGTCAGGCTGTCTTCGGCGCGGGCGGCCCGCGGCTGGCCCAAGACGAAGAGGAGCGTCAGGTAGGTGCTGTGCACGGCCGGGCCGATGCGACGAAGAGGCGACTCGCGCGTGGTGGTTGGCATGTCGGCCCCCAGAGACACCAGAATTTTCAAGAGGCAACAAAACCCGTTCGACTTTTCTGAAAATAACAGCCGGTTTACGGAACTGATAGGTTGAATCTTACTTTTTGGTAAATTCAGATTTTCTTATGGAACTAATTTCCGGATGCCACTTGGTAGTAGTGCGGCTCAGGGCCGGCCAGATTGGCCGGGCCGTTTCGGGCGGTGCAGCGGGCGAATTCCAGTTGGCCGTGCGATACCTCTTGCTCCCGATCGTCGGGATTGCCCGGAGAGCAGGCTTGAGCTCCCGGTGGCCGGGTTCGTGGCGAACCGTCAGGGCAATACAGGTGAAAGGGCCGCTAATTGGCCGCTCGCGGCTTGCTCCCCCGATTTGACTAATGCGGGTGACGCGATGAAACAGGCTTTGCGCACCGCCAACTTTCTCTCAACCTTCACAACTTCATCTCTTGGCCTCAAATCCCGCCAGTCCAGTCAAAGGCAAGCCGCTGTCGCTCGGCGTCATTTTTCTGACGCTCTACATCGACCTTATTGGTTTCTCGATCATCTTTCCCCTCGGACCCGACCTGCTCAATCACTACCTGCAGACGGATGCACAGAGCGGAATCCTTGGCTGGCTTCTCGCCCAATCCAACTCCATGGCACACGCCCTGGGCCGCGACAACGCTTTCGCGGCCGTTCTCTTTGGCGGGGTGATCAGCTCGCTGTTCTCCATCCTGCAGTTCATTTTCGCGCCGTTCTGGGGCGCCATTTCCGACAAACGCGGGCGCCGGCGGGTTCTTCTTTTCACTGTGGCGGGTACCGCGGCGGGTTATTTGGTGTGGGTGCTCAGCGGCTCGTTCTGGCTTTTCCTGCTTTCACGGATCGTCACCGGTGGATTCAGCGGCAATCTCTCCGTCGCCACCGCCGCCGTTGCCGATGTCACCACCCGGTCGGAACGCGCCAAAGCCATGGGGCTCGTCGGTGCCGCGTTTGGCCTCGGCCTCGTGACTGGCCCGACCTTGGGCGCCATCACGGCGCACCTCAATCTCCTCGCGCATCATCCCTCGCTGGCCCGCTTTGGCATCAACCCTTTTTCCATTCCCGCGCTCATCGCCTTCGGATTGTGCCTCGTCAACCTCGTGTGGATCTACCTGCGATTCGGCGAGTCACTCTCCAGCGACGCCCGGGCCGAGGCCCGTGATCCGCGCATCCGCAACCCGCTCGCCGCCATCTTCGGCCTGAGCAACACCTCGGTCCGGCGGGCGAATCTCGTCGCCTTTGTCTACTCGCTCGCGTTCGTCGCCATGGAGACCTCGCTGACGTTTCTCGCCGCCGAACGCTTCGGCTATACGGCGCGGGAAAACGGCTACCTGCTCGCCTTCCTCGGGGTCTGTTCAATCGTCACCCAAGGCTATATCGTGCGCCGTCTGCTCGCCCGCGTGGATGAAGTGCGGGTGCTCAACTCCGGCCTGATCTTTTCCGCCGCCGGCCTGATCGTCATTGGCTTCGCCGCGCAGCCGTGGATGCTCTACGCGGGGCTGGCCTGCCTTGCCACCGGCTCGGGCTTGGTGAATCCTGCCACGACCGGTCTCATCTCCCTCTACAGCGGCGCACAGGAGCAGGGCCGGGTGCTTGGCATCTTTCGTTCGCTCGGCTCGCTTTCGCGCGCGATCACCCCGGTGCTTGCCGGCGCCGCCTTCTGGCTTTTCGGCTCGCGCAGTGTTTTTGTCGTCAGCGCCGTGCTCTCCCTCGGGGCCTTTGGCCTCGGGACGACGTTACCCAAGCCCCATAAATGAATCTCGGCCCAAGACCGCTCACCCTGCATTGGCAGCGCACGATCGTCCCCGGACTCCTTGCCGCCATCCTGTGCCTCCTGGTGGCAGGGTGTGTCACCTCGCCGCGCCGGTCGCCCGGACGGACCGTGGTGGAAGCAAAGACCGCGATTCTTCCGGCCCGCATCATCTCCAATTTCTTCGTGGCGGAGGCAAAATGGGCCGACGGCAGGACCTATCATTTCCTGATCGACACCGGATCAACCGTCACACTCGTTACCCCCGATCTTGCCAAACGTTTCGGACAGAAACCAAGAAAGGGAACACCGGTCACCAAAGTGCATGTGCGGTCGGCGAACGGCGGCGAGATCGACCTCGAGCCCGTCACGCTGCGCAAACTCACCCTCGGGGAGGCCACCTTCGAGCGGGTGCCGGCTCTGATCTACGATTTCACCGATCTCTCCGATCATCTGGGATTGCAGATCGACGGGATCATCGGCTTCCCGATTTTTCGAAACACCTTGCTGACCATGGATTATCCCGGCGGACGATTGCTCATCGCCCCTTACCCGTTTGTTGCGCCCCCGGCGCCAAAACCGTCTCCCCGCGTGTCCGTCATCGCCTTCAACAACGAACAGGGCACGCCACTCATCCCGATCCAGATGGGCAACGAATCTTTCATCGTGCTCATTGATTCCGGGAGCGACGGCAGCCTGAGCATCAACCCGGTCGGGTTGCACCCACGCTTCTCCTATGGCCCGCGGATCGGCACGGTGATCTCGTCGTTGGAGGGCGACCGCCGCCAGCTCACCGGCCGGTTGAGCCAGAATGTGCTGGTCGGCTCGCACACCATCGAGCAGCCGATCGTGGACCTGACCGAGCAGCTTTCCTCCATTGGCGGCGAGTTCTTGCGTCATTTCGTCCTCACTTTCGACCAGCGGCGCAACCAGGTGACGTTTGTCCACGATGCTGATGGGGCGGTGACCATCGAGGCCCGCCGCAGCACGGGCCTCTCGTTCGCCCGCTCGCCCTTGTACTGGCGGGTGCTCACGGTAATTCCCGACACGCCCGCCGCGCAGCTTCCCGTGCAGGCCGGCGATCTGTGCACACGGATCAACGGTGAGCCGGTTGGAAAATGGAATTACGACCGCTATGCCGCGCTGGTCAAATCGGCCGCCAAGATTACCTATACTTTTCTTGCCGGCACCAAAGAAAACGACGTCGAGATTCCGGTTTTCAGTCTGGTGCCGTAGCTCGCCCCGGTTTCTCATGGTGGGAACCACGGGCGGACACTAGGCCGGCTGCGACGGGCCACGGTATGCTTCCGCGGGTTGACCCGCCCTACCCTTTGACCAGCAGGAAAGCTCCGGCGCCGTCGTGGCCATCGATCCACGGAAAGGCGCGGATGCTGCCTTCGAGCCTGAAAGGCCCGCCGGCGCGGCTGTCGAAAAACGCCTTGATGACGCCCTCATTTTCCTCGGCGTCCAGGCTGCAGGTGCTGTAGACGAGGCGGCCGGCAGGTTTGACCAGCCGGGCTGCCGCGTGAAGCAGCGCCAATTGTTGCTCGGTATGGCGGGCAAAGTCACCATCTTGCAGCCGCCATTTAACGTCGATGCGATGGCGCATCACGCCGGTGTTGGAGCACGGCGCATCAAGCAATACGGCGTCGTAGCTCCCGGGCAAATTGAGATTGCGGTAGAATACACTCCCGGCGGTGCGCAGGTCCGCTTCCACCAACGCCACCTTCACCCCGTCGGGCGCACGCGACAGATTTTCCTTCAGCCGCACCAACCGGAGGTCGCTTTTCCCGGGCGCAACCGGTTCGTCCAGCGCGACCACCCGGCCTGTCTTCATCATGTCGGCAATGAACAGGCTCTTGCCGCCGGGCGCCGCACATGCATCCAGAACGAGCTCGCCCGGCTTCGGCGCGAGCAACTCAAGGCACAGTCTCGTGGACGGATCCTGCAGGTATAACGCGCCTTCATCAGCCAGTCGGCGGATCTCCTCCCACTTGCCGGCCTTCACTTCATAAAAGCCAGCCCATCGGGTCGGTCCGAGAAACTCGGGCACGGCAGCTTCGATCCGCCAGCGGGCGTAAACCGGCGCCGGCTGCTGATTCCATTCGAGTAGTTTCCGGGTCGATTCGAGGCCAAACTGGGTGGTCCAACGCGCCACCAACCAATCGGGATGCGCCAGTTCGGTCGCGAGATTCGCCGGTTTCTCAGCGAGCCGGCCAGCCAGTTTGCGGGCGACGGCATTGACAAGTCCGGCCTCTTTCGGGCTGGCGATCGTCTTGGCCCGCTCGACCGCGTGGTGCACGATCTTGGCCGTCAAGCCCGCCCCACCTTCCAGGAGTTCGAATCCGGCCACCATGAGCAAGGCACGGACTTTGGTGCGCGGGGTGTGCGTCATCAGCCCTTCCAGCCTGGCTTCAATCCGGCTCGACCAGCGGACCACCCCGTAAAAAAGCTGCTGGGCACGGGCGCGTTCCTGCGAGGAAAGACCCGGTGCAAGTCCTTCCAGCAGGCTGTCCACCCGCTCCGAGGTCGCGAGCCAGCGCTCGGTCAGACCGACGGCCGCAGCCCAGCCGCCCGGTGCGCTTTTGACCCCATCCGAGGCTTTTTCCAAACCCTGTTTGACATCCCGCTGCATTGTGCCCTCTACTAATCGGTTCAACGACTTGATACGCAATTATGAATTCTGAAGCTATCTCCACGATCATCGCCAAACACCCTGCGCTTAAGCCATCCAAGGCCAAATTGGAGGCCATGGAGCCCGGGGCATATGTAGTCCACCGCAGTTGGGGCTTTGGCCAGATCGAGGAATACGACGAGTCCGACCTCAAACTCGTGATCAATTTCAAGGGCAAGAAAGCCCACCGCATGGACCCCGTCTTTTGCGTCAGCAGCATGGAGGTGCTGCCGGCCAAGCACATCCTCGCCCGCAAAGAAACTGAGCCGGCCAAGGTCAGGGAACTCATTGAGGATGATCCGGTCCAGCTGGTCATCGACACGCTTTCGGCCTATCCGAACAAGGCTGCCAGCGCCATCGAACTGGAAATCGTGCTGACCCAGGTGGTCGGTGAGGAGAAATTCAAGCGCTGGTTCTCCAACGTCAAGAAGCAGCTCGTCAAGGACCCGCGGGTCAGCGTTCCGGCCAAGAAAACCGAATGTTATATAGTCCGCGACGAGCCGGTTTCCGCCGAGTCGGAAATCCTGGAGGAATTCGGCAACACCCGCTCCGCCCGCCGCCGCATTGCCTTGGCCGAGGACCTCTTGGCCGCCTCCATCAAGGAGGAGTCCAAAGCTTCTCTCGCCCAGGTCCTCAACGGGATCACCGAGGCCGTGCGCGACAGCAACCAGCTCGACGCCGCCGAGCGCCTTTATGGCGCCTTTGTCCGGGACGAACTCGCCAAAATCCTCGGCCACGAGGTGGCCAGTTCCTCGCCGAATCAGTCCGAGTTGATCCGGGAGGTCCGCGGTCTCTCCGCCATTGCGGAAAAAATCCCGGTGCATTTCCAGTCCCGTTTCCTTGAGCTCGTGAAGGAGACGCATCCGCTCGAATGGCGTGAAATCCTCTTCGCGCTCCTGAAGACCTCGCAGGGCAAATTCACCACCGAATGCATCAATTTCCTGATCGACAACGGCCAGGGCGACGAGCTGGCCGCCGCCCTGAAACGCTGGAAGACCGAGCAGAATCTCCGGGCCCCGGTCCTGCTGTGGGTCATCAAGAACCGCCATTCGAAGAAATTTTCCAAGCTTCTCAGCGAGCTGGTTACGCCGCGCCTCCTCGGCGCCATCTTCTTCGCCATTGACTACGAGGCCCTCCAGTCGGCCGGAACCCGTCGCATCCCGCTCGGCGAGGTTTTGAGTGATGATCCCGAGCTGATCTCGGATCTCCTCTCCACCGCCGACACCGAGACCGCGCGCGATCTGGCCAACAGCCTCATGCTCAACCAGGGCTTCGAGGAACTGACCAAGAAATCGCTCCTTGCCCGTTTCATCAAGCTCTTCCCCTCGCTGCAGTCCCTGGTCTCGGGCGAAGCGGAGACCAAGGACGAGCAATTCCTCGTGTCGCGTGAAAGCTACGAGAGGAAACGCATCGAATACGAGGAGATCGTCTCCAAACGCATCCCGGACAATTCCAAGGCCATCGCCACCGCCCGCGAGCACGGTGACCTCAAGGAAAACTCCGAGTTCAAGATGGCCAAGCAGGACCAATCCGTCCTCATGGGCCAGAAAGTGCAACTCGAGCGGGATCTGGCCCGTGCCCGCATCACTGATTTCACCGAAGCCACCACTGATCAGGTCAGCGTCGGCACCATCGTGGATCTTCGCGATGTCACCAGCGGCAAGGCTGTCCGGTACAGCTTGCTGGGCGCGTGGGACAGCGATCCGGACAATCATCGGATTGCTTACAAGACCCCGCTCGGCCAGGCGTTGATGGGCAAGAAAATTGGCGAGCACTTGAAACTCAAGATCGGTTCCACCCAGCAGGAATATCAGATCGCCGGCATTACCCGTTACGTGGACAGCAAGAAGGGCTGAGCACACTGATTTTTTCGGTCACCTCCCGGACCCGCGGACTGATCTGGTCCGCGGGTGTTTGGCCGGTTCGCCGCCCCATGCTTTTCCGCAAGCCCCGTCGTGGGCTGCGGTCCGCTCGGCCCGGCCGTTCGAGCGATGCTCTTGTAAACGGCATCGTTTTCCCTCATAGGTCAGAAGCCCGATGACTGACTCTTGGGATATTCTCAAACTGCTTTCCGATTCCACCCGGCTGCGTCTGCTGGCGTTATTGCTCAGGGAGGAGCTGTCCGTTGCCGAGCTGCAGGAAATCCTTGGCATGGCTCAATCGCGCATTTCGTCGCAACTGGCGCTCTTGCGCCAGGCAGGCTTCGTCAGCGACCGCCGCGAGGGCAAGAAAGCCTTCTATTCCCTCCGCGCCAGCCTGCCGGCCGGCCAGCTTGCGCTCCTGAAGGCCGCTTGCGAATCTGTCGCCGATCTTCCCGAGTCGGTGGAGGACCGCGGCAACCTCGATCGTTGTCTGCAAAAGCGCCGCCGGATCTCCGAGCAATACTTCAATCTCATCGCGGGCAAGCTCGGGAAGCACCACTGCCCGGGCCGCTCATGGGAGGCCATCGGTCATCTCGCCCTCCGGCTCGTCCCCGCTATTACGGTCGCCGATCTCGGTGCCGGCGAGGGCCTCGTCTCGCAG
Source organism: Opitutia bacterium (assembly GCA_037446975.1). Lineage (GTDB taxonomy): Bacteria > Verrucomicrobiota > Verrucomicrobiia > Opitutales > Opitutaceae > Lacunisphaera. The sequence continues at coordinate 12,706 of JBBIHQ010000049.1, read as the reverse complement.
TTGATTGCGCACCGCGCCGAGCGCGTGTGGTGCATCGACAACTCCGTCAAAATGGTCGAGGTCGGGACCGAGCTGGCGAAGAAGAACGGCCTCGCCAATCTGGTCTACAAGCTCGGTGACATCGAGCAGGTGCCGTTGCCTGACAAGTCCGTTGACTTGGCCATCCTTTCCCAGGCTCTCCACCATGCCAGCCACCCGCAGACCGCGGTCGACGAGGCCTTCCGCATTCTCAAGCCCGGCGGCCAGCTCCTCGTCCTTGACTTGAAAGAACACGCTTTCGAGAAAGCGCACGAGCTCTATGGGGACCTCTGGCTCGGCTTCAAGGGAAGCGCGCTCCACGGTTTTTTGAAGAAAGCCGGCTTCCTGCAAGTCGAGGTCACGGCTGTTTCCCGCGAAGAGAATGAGCCGCATTTTGAAACGCTTCTCGCCAGCGGGTCGAAGGCTGAGAAATAAGTTGATTCAGCCCCGGTCCCGCCAACTCCGAAGGGCACCGGATCGCGAGGCTCCGGTCACGGACGCTGCATTGATCTTGGGTGCGCTGAAATCCCAGTCACCAGAAAGAGGCCCGCATCCATCTGCTGTCAGTCCTTGGCGGCCCGGCGTTCCATTGCGACCGCGGCCAGCCGAATTTCCAGTTATCTCAGTCGCGACGCCTTCTGAAGCTCGGCATTGGCCTCGTCCATTAGCCCTTTGCGGGAAAGTGCGGTGCCAAGGTCTCGGTGGGCCGCGGCAGAAGTCGGAACAATTTCCAACACCCTCCGGTATTGGATAATGGCCTCATCGGTCCGATCACTTTGCAGCAGGACATGGCCCAGATTGGAATGAGCGATCGCAAAATTGGGATCGACAGCCAGGGCGGCCTCGAACTGCGCGATCGCCTCACTGAGCCGGCCCTTTTGGGCGTAGGTGGTGCCAAGATTGGTATGGGCCTCGACGTCACGAGGATCCAATTCAATGGCCTGGCGGTATTGGGCGGCAGCTTCGTCCGTCCGGCCGCTCTGCAACAGGGCATCCCCCAGGTTGGTGTGGGCCTTGGCAAACTCCGGTTTGGCCGCCAAAGCCCATTGGTAATGAACAATGGCTTCGTCAATCCGGCCTGTCTGCAGGAGGGCGTTGCCCAGATTGAGGTGCGCCAGAACATTGTCGGGCTCGATTGCCAAAGCTCTCCGATATTGGGCTAACGCCTCGTCGGTCCGGCCCTTTTTCCATAGGGCAAGGCCGAGATTGGTGTGGCCGTCCGCGTTATTGGGCCCGAATTTCAACCCCATTTCTATCGTCGCTATGGCCTCATCGGTCCGGCCGGCATCCAGCAGGTCGCCGCCCAGGTTGTAGTACGCCATCCAGCCGGTGGGGTTCTTGGCGATAGTCGCGCGCCAAAGGGTATCCCGATCGGCATACATCGCACCTTGCCGCCAAGTCAGCCCGGACAGCATCGCCAAAACACCCATGGCAGCAACCATCGCCACCGGCCGGCCGCCCGGCGGAAGCCGCCGGACCGCAAGCGCGACGCCTGCCGCTGCCGCCGACAGCATTATTGCCAGCGCCAAGTATTGGAAATGATCGGCTACATAGGAAAAGACAAAGGGATAGACATTGATGAATCCAAGCGCCGGGAAAAGGGTGCCGACAAAGAGCAACGCCACGGCCAACGGACCCCGAAAGCGATTGCGCAAGGCCGCTAATCCGACCAACACCGCAACAACGGCCACCGGGTATTCCCACTGCCCCGGCGCACCGGCGTCCACCACCCAACGCGGGTAGGTGAAAACCAGATCAACCGGCCAGAATATCTTCCCCAGATAGAACCAGACGGCCCGTCCGGCCACGAGAAACCGCTCCGCCAAGCCCAAGGCATATGCAGCCCCGGTTGCACCGACATGGGTTCGTTCCATCCACGCCGTGACCAGCCCAGCCCCGGCGCCCAGGACGAACCAGGGGACTAACGGCAGGATGTCGCTTTTCCACGCAAGCCTTCCGCGCTGCCACCAGAAGACAACCAACAGCGCGGCCGGCAGCGTGGCTGTCACGCTTTTGCTCAGGAGAGCCAAAGCGAACAGACCGATGCCAAGGATGTACCCGGACAGCCGTCGCTCCCGATCGTACCGAATATACGCCAACGCAGCCGAGAGATAGAAAACGGCCGACAGCGTGTTTTTTTGCTCCGAGATCCACGCCACGGATTCCACGCAGACCGGGTGGAGGGCGAACGCCGCTGCCGCCAGGAGCGCGCCGGGCACGGCCAACCGGCGCAAAATCCGATACAGCAAAAGGGCCGCCGCGCCATGCAGCAAAATGTTAACCAGATGATACCCCAACGCCAGATCACCCCACCAGCGGTACTCCAGCCAAAAGGCGCTGTACAAAAACGGATAATATTGCTGGGTCGCGCCGGGCTCGAACCAAATTCTCCAGAGCCCATGAAGCGTCCGCAGATTCGGACGGGTCACGTGGGCGTCGTCATCCCAGATGAAACCGGCATGCCACACCTGCTGGTAGGCCAGAAACGTGACTGCGATCAGCAGCAGGCCCACCAGCCAATCGGAGCGCAACCATTCATGGACCGGCGCAAGATTGTTCCGCGTCGGCGGAACGGCAACCACCGGAGGCCCGACCGCGGCCGGCATGCGACGAGGTGCTTTCTTTGGCCTGCGGCTCATTCGACTCCCCTCGAGTACGCCGGAGGCCATTTCCGGACTCAATTGAAATCGGGCACCGCCCACCGGGTCGGCCAGCTTCCGACCCCGTGGCGTGGTTTGGTCTGCCCGGACAATCTGAATCTCGTGCGGGTGCCCGCTCCCGCCCAGGGCACCGCATTCCGCGCCACCGCAACCTTTATTGCTCCGCGCGCGTTTTCCCGGGGCGGAGGCGTCACTCCACCTTCATCCGTTCGTTGTAGAATGCCTCGACCAATGCGTAGGTTTTCTTTGGATCGGTCTGCGCCAGGGCTTCACCGGCCAATTTCTTCGCGTCGCCCATCTTCATCGCCCGGATGATGAATTTCACGGCGGGCAACAGCGTGGGGGTCAAGCTGAGTTCATCCACGCCGAGCCCGAGCAGCAGCGGCACGTAAACCGGATCGCCCGCCATCTCGCCGCAGACGCTGACCTTGAGCTTGCGCGCATGGCCGGCGTCCACTACCTGTCGGAGCACGCGCAGCACGGCAGGATGCGACGGGTCGTAAAGGTGGGCGATGCGGTTGTTGCCACGGTCGATCGCCAGCAGGTACTGGATGAGGTCATTGGTCCCGATGCTGAAGAAATCGCACTTTTCCGCCAGCAGGTCGCTTGCGATCGCCGCGCTGGGAATCTCGATCATCGTACCGGCGCGCATCGTCTCGTCGAACGGCTGCCCGCGCTGCTTCAGCTCGGCCTTGGCTTCCCCGAGCAGGGTGTTGGCGCGGTCGAGCTCCTCGCCACCGCTGATCATGGGATACATCAACTCGACCTGTCCATGCGCGCTGGCGCGGAGGATCGCGCGCAGCTGGTCCTTGAACAGACCGGGATTCTCGAGGCACATGCGGATCGCGCGGAAGCCCATGAACGGGTTCGCCTCCTGGCCGATCAATTGCGGGTCGCCGGGCAGCGGTTTGTCGCCGCCGACGTCCAGGGTGCGGATGGTCACCGATGCCGGCGCCAGCCCGGCGACAATCTCGCGATAGGCTGCGTATTGCTGCTCCTCCGTCGGGATCTTCGCTGCGCTGAGAAAGAGAAACTCGGTGCGGTAAAGGCCGACGCCATCGGCGTGGAATTGCTTCACCAGCGCCACCTCGTCGGGCTTCTCAATGTTGGCGCGCAGCGTGATCTTTGCGCCATCGAGCGTCTCGGCCGTCAGTTCGTTGACCGCCATCAGCCGCGATTCAAAAGACTGCTTCGCCTTCTGGATCTTGCCGTAACGGAAAAGCGTCTGCTCGGTCGGATTGACGATGACCAGCCCTTCGTAGCCGTCCACCATCAGCCAGTCGCCATTCTTCACCTTGACCGTCAGGTCGCGCACGCCGACGACCGCCGGAATCTTCATCGAGCGGGCGACGATGACCGCATGACTGGTGCGGCTGCCGGCATCGGTCACAAATCCCAGCGCCGCGCTGCGGTCAATGCCGGCCGCCTCGGAGGGCGATATGTCGTGCGCCACGATGATGCGCTTTTCCACCAGCTCGGTCAGGTTGATGGCCGTCTGCCCCAACAGGACGTGCAGCACGCGCTTGGTGACATCCTTGATGTCCGAGGCGCGTTCGCGCAGATATTCGTCGTCGATCTCCGAGAATGCCTGGATGTAACGCTGCGCCACCGTGTTGAAGCAGGTCTCGATGTTCAGCCCCGAGGTCTGGAAGTCACGGATCGTTTCGCCGATGAGCGCCTGGTCCTCGATCACCATCTGGTGCGCGTCGAAGATCAGCGCCTCCTCCTCGCTCAGGTTTTTTGTGACCTGCGCCTGAATCTGGGAAATCTGCTGGCGGGTGACCACCAAGGCCTGTTCAAAGCGCGCGATTTCCGCCACGCGTTTGGCCGGATCCACCGTGTAGCGCGGAATCTCCAATTCATCCTGCAGGTAGAGAAACACCTGCCCGTATGCGATTCCCTTGGAGGCTGCGAAGCCCTGGATGATAAGTTCGCTTTTGGCGCTGGGATCCATGCGGCGGGTGAGCTGCGCAAATTTACGAACCAGCACGCTCCCCGGTCAATGCGGAACTAGGCCAGCCGCGTTTCCTCCACGAACGCTCGCGGGCCCCAGCACCGGCGGACGAGCGCGGTCAGCGGCGCCGTAACAAGATCGTCACCCGGCAGCGCAAAGCAGGTGCTGCCACTGCCGCTCATCCGGGCCGGCACATCAAATTCCCGCTGCAACTTGTCCAGCAACACCGGCAGCGCGACGAATTTTTCGAAGGCCACTCCCTCCAGGTTGTTGAATAGAAGCTCACCGACCGGAGCCCGGCCGCGAACCCAAGCCATCAGCCGGCCCTCGGCCTCGACCGCCGGCAGGTAATCCGTGGCGCGGGCCGCCATCCGTTGGTAAGCCCAAGGCGTGCTGATGCCGAAGCTGGGCTTGAACAGCAGCACCCGCCGGTCGCGCAATCTTTCGACGGCCGAATCGGGCAGAGCCTCGAGGCGTTCACCCCGCCCGCGCATGACCGCCGGCCCGCCGTGGAGAAAGAACGCACAATCGGACCCCAGCCCCGCCGCCAAGCCGGCCAGGTTCGAGGCCGCAAGCAGCCCCCCGGCCAGGCGGTTGAGCGCCACCAAGGTCGCCACGGCGTTGCTGCTGCCCCCCCCGAGACCGGCGCCGAGCGGAATCCGTTTGGTCAATTTGAACGTCACACGCCCCCTCCAGCCCGTGGCAGCCGCAAAGGCCCGGGCCGCCTTCAACACCAGATTGGAATCGTCCGGCGGCACCTCCGGATGGTCACATTCCAGAATAAATTGGCTCGCTGCCATACCCACCGCCGGGCCTTCGGCAACCCCCGCAGAGGCTCCGGCCGACAGCGGCTCGCCGAGCTCCGCCACCAGTTCATCACCAAACGCCAGCGGGGCCGCCACCGAGACCAAGTCATGAAACCCGTCGGCCCGCCGCCCGGTGACCGCGAGGAAAAGATTGATTTTGGCCGGACTAGAAATCGTGACCCGCATCAGGTTGTAATCACTAATGAACACATATGAGCCCCAATCCTAGCCCAAAACCCTGGGTGATTTCTCTCTTTGATTAGTGTGGATAAGTGTCCATTAGTGATTTCTCCAAATGCCTTGCGATTTAATCCTGGCCCTTGACGTTCCCTCCCGGGAAGCCGCCGCGCCCATCCTTCGCCAGTTGCGCGGTCAGCTTCGTTGGGTGAAAGTCGGCCTGCAGATGTTCACCGCTTACGGCCCCAATTACGTCCGGGAGGTCGCCGGCATGGGATTCCAGGTTTTTCTCGACCTCAAATTGCACGACATTCCGCACACCGTCGCGAGGGCGGTGGAGTCGCTGGCCCCGTTGCCCATCTCGATGCTGACTCTTCATACCGCTGGCGGGGCCGAAATGATGCGCGCCGCAAAAGAAGCCCAGCAAAAGCACAACCCTGCCTTGCTGCTGCTCGGCGTCACTGTGCTCACGTCCATGGACGCCGCCACCCTTGACGAAATTGGCGTTACCGCTCCAGCCGCCGAACAGGTGGAGCGACTGGGCCGGCTCGCAGCCACGGCCGGTTTGCGCGGACTCGTCTGCTCGCCGCTTGAAGTGGCGATGCTCCGCTCGACGCTGCCCGCCGGGATGCAGCTTGTCACCCCGGGCATCCGGCCCGCGAGTGAAACCGGCAGTGATGACCAGAAGCGCATCATGACCCCGGCGGACGCCGCCCGCGCCGGTTCGTCATTCATAGTCGTCGGCCGCCCCATTTTGCAGGCCGCCGATCCCGCCGCCGCGGCCCGGGCTATCCTTGCCGACCTCGCAATTCGCTAGTTTTATGGCCGTTGCCTTCCACCCATGAGTCGCACCGCCGCCATATTGCTCGCCGCTGGCAGCAGTCGCCGGATGGGCGGTGCCATGGCCGACAAGATCCTTGCCTCCCTCGGTGGCAAACCGGTCTTTGCGCACTCGGCCGGCACCTTTTACCGCAGCGGAGTGATCGACACTTTTATCGTCACCTACCGTGATCAGAGCCAGATGGTTGAACTCTCCGCTTACGCCCCGACGCCGACGCTGTTCGTCCCCGGCGGAGAAAAACGGCAGGACTCGGTGGCGCGGGCGCTCGCCGAGTTGCCTGACGATGTGAAGTATGTCTTCATTCACGATTGCGCCCGGCCGATGGTACGCGCCGAGCAACTGGTCGCCCTGCATAAGATCGTGCGCCGCGAGGACGCCGTGGTGCTGGCGCACCGCGTAATCGACACGATCAAGGTGCATCGCGGCGAAGGCCGGCTCCGGACGCTTGACCGGCGGCACCTCTGGGCCATGGAAACCCCGCAGGTGTTTTCCCGGAAACTCATCTGCCGGGCCTACGCCCGGGTGGCCGGACGGAAGCTCGTCATTACCGACGACGCCGCGGCCGTCGAACTCCTCGGACATCCCATCGCCTTGCTGGAGAATCCGCATCCCAACCCGAAGCTCACCACACCGGCCGACTTGGCATACCTCGAGTTTTTGATTCAACCGCCGCCGGCCCGGTCGTCGTTGCCGCCATTTGGCACCAGCCCGACGCCGGCCCTCATCGGTCGCGAGCAGGTCTCCCGGCCCGGTTGAGCCGTTGGCCCAGCGTTTTCCCCGCCCAGCTTTTACCCTCATTCGCACCATCATATGAGCTTCCGCATCGGCCACGGCTACGACATCCACCGCACCGCTGCCGGGCGGAAGCTGGTGCTTGGCGGCGTGACGTTCGAGACTGATTTCGGGCTCGACGGTCATTCCGACGCCGACGTCCTCATCCACGCGATTTGCGATGCCCTGCTCGGTGCCGCCGCTCTGCCGGACATCGGTCACCAATTCCCCAACACCGACCCGATCTACAAGAACGCCAACTCGCTTGATTTGCTGCAGCGGGTCGTCTCCGCCCTGGGACAAAGCGGCTGGTCACTCGTTAACATTGATGCCACGCTCATCGCCGAGAGACCCAAGATCGCGCCCCGCCTGGGCGAGATGAAGACCGCCTTGGCCGGAGCAACCGGTCTGGCCGGGGACGCCATCGGATTGAAGGCGACGACCAATGAAGGGGTCGACGAAATTGGCCGGGGACTCGCCATCGCCGCGCATGCCGTCTGTTTGATCCGGAAATAGCCGTCCGGCACCGTTCCGCGAGCCATGACGCGCCGTCTCTTCCTTCTGCTTCCGCCGGTCTGCATCGCCGGGCTGCTGTTCGTCTCCTGTGGGCGACGAGAAACGCCGGTGGAACAGGGCATCCGTGACCAAGTGCTGGAGCGCGGGCTTAGCGCCGATCCTTCCGAACTTGACCCGCACATCATCACCGGCCTTCCCGAGATCAATGTCGTCTCTACGCTGTTCGAAGGGCTCGTCGACGAGGATCCGGTCGATCTCCACCCGGTACCCGGCGTCGCGGAGAGCTGGGAGGTCTCCGCCGACGGCCTCAGCTACACTTTCCACCTCAGGGCAAACGCCCGCTGGTCGAATGGCGCCCCGGTCACCGCCCAGGATTTTGTGGGTTCGATCCGGCGGGTTCTCACGCGAACACTGGGGGCCGACTATGCGACCATGCTCTATGTGCTGGTCAATGCCGAGGCCTACGACAAAGGCACGCTGCAGGATTTCTCCCAAGTCGGGGTTCATGCGCTCGATGCACGCACGTTGCAGTTTACCCTCGATCACCCGGCGCCGTATTTCCTTTCGCTCCTCACCCACCCGGCGTGGTTTCCCGTCTATCTTCCGGCCTTGATGAAAGCCGGTTCGCCCTATGAGCGCGGCAGCGCCTGGACGCAGCCCGGCAGCTTTGTCGGCAACGGACCCTTCACCCTCACCACATGGAAAAAGGCCGAACTGATCGTCGTGGACAAATCGCCGACCTATTGGGACGCCGCGACCGTGCGGCTCAAGTCGATCCACTTCCATCCGGCCGCGGACGTTGACAGTGAGGAACGCGCCTACCGGGCCGGCCAGTTGCACATCACCGAGGCGCTTCCGGTCAGCAAGGTCGAGACCTACAAGCGCACGCAACCGGAGGTCCTGCAGATCGGGGCGTTCCTCGACACCTATTTCTACCGTCTGAACACGACCCGGCCCGGCTTGAGCAACCCCAAGGTCCGCCAGGCGCTCGCCGCGGCGATCGACCGGACGGCGATTGTCGAGAAGATCACTCTCGGCGGCCAGCAGCCCGCCCACTCTCTCACCCCGCCAGGGATCGGCGGCTATGTTCCGCCGGAGGTTCTGAAAAGCGACTTCGCCGAGGCGCGGCGCCTGCTGGCCGAAGCCGGCTATCCCGGCGGTCAGGGCCTGCCACGTCTGGAGATCATGATCAACAGCTCGGGCAACCACCGCATCATTGCCGAAGCGATCCAGGAAATGTGGCGGCGCGAACTCGGCCTCGACGTCCATATCAACAATATGGAGCAATCCGCCCTCCTCGCCAACCGGCGGACCCTCGACTACCAGATCATGCGGGCGGAATGGGCCGCCGATTATCTCGATCCCAAGACGTTCCTCGATGTCTTTCGCTCCGACTCGAACAACAACCATACCGGCTGGAAGAATTCGAAGTATGACTCCCTGCTGTTTGAGGCCGACCGGACCTCGGATCCGACCGCCCGCTACGCGCTGATGCGGCAGGCGGAGACCATCCTCCTGAACGACGCGCCCATCATCCCGATCTACTATTACACCAGTGTGCGTCTGGTGCATCCGTCCGTGCATGGATGGTACCCGACGTTGCTCGACCGTCACCCGTATAAACATGTCTGGCTCGAGCAATGACCTCATCCGGCCGCCCGCAGGCGGAACCACCCGGAAAGGGACCGGTTTCCCGGCCAGCGTTATTCTTTTGTGGTGCTTTCTCTGGCCGCTCTTTCCCGCTTGTTCCCGACAGTCCGATGCAAATCCAGGACAGATCCTCCGGCTCAGCCAGCGCAATGAACCGGCGACGCTCGACCCGCAACTCGCCACGCTGCCGGACGAATTTTTCATCATCCGGGCGCTGAGCGAGGGTTTGGTGTCCCCGTCACCTGATGGCGGACCGCCGCTTCCGGCGCTCGCTGAGAAGTGGCGCCAAACCGCCGACGGTCTCACTTATTACTTCGACCTGCGGCCCGGTCTCAAATGGTCGAACGGTGATCCGGTGACCGCGGACGACGTCGCCTACTCGATCCAACGCGCGCTGACGCCCAGGCTGGCCGCGCCGAAAGCCGCGTTGTTTTTTTCCCTCAAGAACGCCCGGGCCTATTATCAAGGAAGCGTGACCGATTTCTCCGCCGTCGGGGTACGCGCCGCCGGCCGCGGTCATCTTGTGTTCACGCTGCAGGAGCCCACCGCAGACTTTCTGGCGATGGTTGCGAGCGGCCCTTGGATTCCCGTGCACCGCTCAACGGTGGAGCGATACGGTGCGGACTGGACCCGCCCCGGTAATTTCGTCGGCAACGGGCCGTTCGTTCTCACCGCCTGGCGGCCGAACCAGGAGGTTGTCGTCGCACAAAACGCGGGGTATTGGGACTCCGGCCACGTGGGTCTGCGGGAGATCCGATTCCTCGCCTTCGACAATGGGGATACCGAAGAACGGGCCTTCCGGGCCGGTCAGGTGGACGTCACGATGTCGGTCCCCTTCAGCAAGCTGTCGACCTACCGCGCGGCCCGGCCCCCGGTATGGCGCAGTGTGCCATTGCACGAAACCCGCTACCTCGCGCTAAACACCACACGGCCGCCGCTCAATGACCGCCGGGTGCGCCGGGCACTCAGCCTCGCCATCAACCGCAAAGAGTTGGTCGAAAAAGTGCTGCGGGGCGGCCAGCGCCCGGCGTTCAGCTTTATTCCTCCCGGTCTCGGTGGTTATGTGCCCGAGACACTGATCTCGGAGGATACCGGAGAGGCCAGACGACTGTTGGCGGAAGCCGGCTTCCCGGAGGGTCGTGGTTTCCCAAGGCTCGATCTGACGACCTGGGTGAACACCCCGGTGCTCGAGGCCATCCAGCAAACTTGGCATCGTAAGCTCGGCATTGATGTCGCGATTGTCCAGCATGAGGCGCGCACGCATCTCGCCGCGTTGGTCGCAGGCGATTACGCCATCGCCATGGTGACCGCCATTCCCGATTATGACGGCGCGTCGGACCTCTTCACCAGTCTCACCAGCCGCGATCCCGGCAACTATCCGCACTGGAGTGATGCCGAATTTGACCGGTTGGTCGCTGATAGCGGCCGGCTCGGCTCCGCCGCGGCCCGCAGCGCCGCCCGGCACCGGGCGGAAAAGGAATTGCTCGAGGCCATGCCGCTCATCCCGCTATATTTCAATTCGATGAATTTTCTGCTGCAGCCAGCCGTTCAAGGCTGGCGGGCGGATGCGCTTTGGACCAGATTCTACAAAAATGTTCACCTGCATGAAAAATAGTTCCCGCCATTCCTGGGGCACCCTGGGCCGGCCGACGGGCCGCCTGCTGTCTCTGCTCAGCCTGTCGCTGGTCGCCCTTGCGTCCGTCGCGGGCCTGTCTGCCGAATCCGTGGCGAAACTCGCGCCGGCTCTCGACATCTCGGCCGCGAGGCTCCTTGCCCGGACCAAAATACTCGCTTCGGATGAGTTTGAAGGCCGGGCGCCCGGCTCGGCCGGCGAAGACAAGACGGTCAACTACCTCGTTGGTGAATTCAGGAAGATGGGCCTGCGGCCCGGCAATCCCGACGGCACTTACATCCAGGACGTTCCCTTGGTCGGCATCACCTCGACCCCCACTCTTTCGTTCACGCTCGACGGTCACACGCTGCCGATGGAGAACATCAACGATTTCGTCGGCCCCACCAGCCGGCTGGTGCCCCACGTCGAGGCGAAGGATACCGACGTCGTCTTTGTCGGCTACGGCGTGGTCGCGCCGGAATACAACTGGGATGACTACAAGGGGGTGGACGTGCGCGGCAAGACGATCGTCATGCTGGTCAACGATCCCCCGGTCATTGATCCGGCGACCGGCGAGCTCGACCCGAAGGTTTTCGGCGGCAAGGCCATGACCTACTATGGCCGTTGGATGTACAAATATGAGATCGCCGCCGAGAAGGGCGCCGCCGCGTGTCTCGTCGTGCACGAGACCGGTCCTGCCGGCTACCCGTTCGCCGTCGTGGTCGCCAGCCAGAGCCGGGAGAATTTCCAGATCAGCACACCCGACCGGAACGCCGGCCACATCGGCATGGAAGGCTGGCTCACCGTCGACGCGGCGCGCCGGCTGTTCACGGCCGCCGGCAAGGATTTTGATGCGCTCAAGGCGGCCGCCGCCCGCCGCGACTTCGTGCCGGTGGCACTCGGCGCCAAGGCCTCGTTCACGATTGACAACACCATGCGCAACGTTGCCTCCCGGAACGTCGTCGCGCTGCTGCCCGGCGCCGATCCCGCGCACCGCAACGAGTTTGTGATCTACACGGCGCACTGGGACCACCTCGGTCGCGACGAACACCTGCCGGGTGACCAGATCTTCAATGGCGCCGACGACAACGCCTCCGGCGTCGCCGTGCTCCTGGAACTCGCCCAAGCCTTCCACGCGCTGCCGCCGGACCAGCAGCCGAAGCGGAGCATTCTCTTTCTCTCCGTCACCGCCGAGGAGAAGGGTTTGCTGGGCTCGCGTTACTATGTGCGCGAGCCACTCTATCCGCTCACCGCGACTCTTGCCGATATCAACATGGACGGCGCCAACTACCTCGGACGGACCCGCGACGTGATCGTCATCGGCTATGGAGCCTCCACCCTCGACGGGGTGGCCGACGCCGTCGCCCATGGGCAGGGCCGGGTGGTGAAGCCGGACGCCTTTCCCGAAAAGGGCCGGTACTATCGCAGCGATCATTTCGAATTCGCGAAGGCCGGCGTGCCCGCGCTTTACCCCAAACGCGGCCAGGACTACATCGGCCAGCCGGCGGATTTCGGGGAGAAATTCGAAGCCGCCTTTGATCTGAATGACTACCACAAGGTAACTGACGAGGTGAAACCCAACTGGACTTTCGAGGGCGGTGCGCAGGATACGGAATTCCTCCTGCAGGTCGGCCTGCGCATCGCCAACGGCGACACCTGGCCCGAGTGGAAACCCGGCAACGAGTTCAAGGCGAGGCGCGA
>JBBIHQ010000048.1:0-24755 GCA_037446975.1 Opitutia bacterium | reverse complement strand
CTGAGACGTGTCGGGGGTCCAGCTCGACGGATTTCTCGAAGGCCTTTTTCATTTTGCCGGCGGTCATCGCCTGCTGCATGAAATTCAGCTCACCCATCCGCTGGCTCAGGGCGATGCCCAGGGTCGAGAAATAATCCGGCTTCGCCGGATCGAGTCTGGTGGCCTGCTCGTAATCGGCGACCGCCTCCTTCAGGTTTCGCTGGCGCTCGCGCACCTGGCCGAGGACATAAAACGCGGCGGCGTCCGTCGAACCCTCGGAGGTGAGCGGGACGAGCAGGGTCTCGGCCTTCACCAGGTCGTCAGCTTGGAGCGCGGCTCGGGCGTCGTCAAGCGGGGTTTGCGCATGGGTGATGGAACCGACGAGACTGAACGCCGCGATGGCGGCGGGGACGAGGAGCGATTTGGTTTTCATGGATGGTTGGGATTGAAGAGGCCGGCGGTCTTTAGCGGGAGCCCGGCTCGGCCGACTCCCGGACCACCGGTCGAGCGATCATTCATTTTGCAGCGCACGGGTCGGCGGGAGCCGGGCGGCCCGCAAAGCAGGGAGCAGGGCGGCGGCCAGCACGACGGCGGGGACGAACAGCGTGAGCCCGCCGAGCACCAGCGGATCAGCCGGGGCGACTTGATAAAGCGCGCCGCGCAGCAGTCGCGTGAGTGCGAGCGCGCCGATCAAGCCGGTTGCCACCCCCACGCCCGCCAGCCCGCCGGCGCGAACGAGCACCCAGCGCAGAATCTCCCGGGGCGAGGCCCCGAGCGCCATGCGCACGCCGATCTCGCGGGTCCGCTGGCCGACCGTGAACGACATGCTGGCATAAATGCCGAAGGCGGAAAGGCCGAGGGCCACGCTGGCGAACAGCGCAAACAGCGCCGTGCGGAGGCGCGGCTGCGTGCCCGAGAGCGCGATGGCTTCCTCCATCGTGCGGACGTTCATCGTGAGGGTGGGATCGGCCCGGCGGACGGCGGTCTGGACGGACGCGGCCGTTGCGCCCTGGGTGCGCACCAGCAACGTGGTGAAAAACCAAGGGGATTGCAGCGAGGGCACATAAAGTTGCGGCGTGGCCTCGTCAGTTTGCGAATCCTGTTTCACGTCACCCACGACGCCCACGACTTCGCGCCAGCCGCGCACCATCCATGGCATGGTGCGGATTCGCTTGCCGACGGGGTCGGAGTCGCCGAACAGGCGCTTCGCCATCGTCTGGTTGATGATGCACACCGGCTGGCTGGCGGCGGTCTTGAAGTTGTCGCGTTCCTCGAAGCCACGACCCCGCAGCAACGGCACGCGCATGGTGCTGAAATAGCCGGTGCTGACGGCATTGAAGACGGCCTCGTCCGCGTTGCCTTCCTCGACCGGCCGGCCCTCAACCCAGAATGGATAGCGCAAGGTGATGCCGGTGAGCGGCGCGCTGCTGTTGAGGGTGGCACCCGTGACGCCCGGTTCGCGGCGCACCTCGGCGAGCACCCTTTCGTAGTAGTCGCCCAGCTGCTGAAAGTCGTCCCAGCGCGACTGGGGCGGAGAGATCCGCAGGGCCAGCAAATTCGCCGGGTCGAAACCGACCGGAGTATGTTGCATGGTCAGCAGGCTTTTCATGAGGAGTGCGGCGCCGGTGAGCACGACAAGGGTCAGCGCGACCTGGCTGGCGATGAGTCCGCCCTGCACCGAGGTGGCAAAGCGGCCCGAACCGCCGCGACTGCCGCCGGACTTGAGCACTTCATTTACATTGGTGCGCAAGACCTGGCAGGCCGGCAACAGTCCGAAAATCAGGCCGGTCAGCATGGAAACAGCGACGGCGAAGAACAAGGCGGTCCCGTCCACGCCGATGGCTTGGGACCGGGGCACGAGACCCGGGGGCAGCCGGCTGGCCAGCGCCGGCAGACCGGCAGCCGCCAAGGCAATGCCGGCCGCGCCGCCCCCGCAAGCGAGCAGCAGGCTCTCCCAAACCACCGTGCGGGCGAGCGCTGGCGGGGTTGCGCCGAGGGCGAGACGCACGGCGAGTTCCTGCAGGCGCGATACGCCGCGGGCCAGCATCAGGTTGGCGAGGTTGACGCACGCAATGAGCAGGACGAGCCCGACTGCGCCGACCAGCAACAGCAACGAAACGCGGACGCTGCCGGTGCGCATCTCAAGCAGCGGCTGCAGGGCGACGCTCCAACCGCGGTTGGTGCCGGGATATTCCGTGGCGAGCGCGGCAGCGATGGTGACGGCCTCGGCTTGGGCGGTGCCAGGGGTGACCCCGGGCCTGAGCCGGCCAACGGTGCTCCAGAAACGCGAGTCGCGGGCGAGATTCTCCGGTGCCTCGACGGGGAAGGGCAGCCACACTTCCACAAACTCGGGCTCGCGGAAATCCTCCGGCATCACACCGACGATGGTCGTCGGCTGGTCGTTGAGCATGATGGTGCGGCCGATCACGTCCGCGTGCTCGGCAAAATGCCGGCGCCACGCGGCATGGCTGAGAACGACCGTGCGGCCGGCGCCGTAGCTGAATTCGTCGGGCAGAAAGGTCCGGCCGAGCAGCGGGGCGACGCCAAAGACCTGGAAAAATTCCTCGGTCACCTGCCCGCAAACGAGCTGGACCGGTTCGGCCCCCGGCGGAGCATAGCCGGTGAAATCGGGCCGGAACGCTGCGAACCCGGTGTAGGATTTCACCCGCTCCTTGAAGTCGCGGAAGTCACTCAACGAGAGCGCCGGCTGCGTGATGGCCTTGGCGGAGTTGAGCGCCTTGAACCCGACGAGCCGTTCCTGCGCGGGGTAGGGCAGCGGACGCAGGATGATGGACTGAAAGATCGAAAAGATCGCGACGTTGGCGCCGATGCCCAGCGCCAGCATGGCGACCGCCAGCAGGGAGAATCCCGGGGAGCGGCGCAGGTGCCGGAAGGCGGCGGTGACTTCGGATAGGAGGCGGGACATGGGGCGTTTGATTTCGCCACCACGTTAGCAAAATCGCCGGTCCGGCCGCATCGCGCGGAAGTCACCGTCCTGGTCATGCCGGGGTGTGACCCCGGGTCATGCCTTTTTCCCACGGGCCGGCGGGATTCAGATCAAACCCAGCTCCCGCGCCTTGAGCGCGGCCTGGGTGCGGTCCAGCGCGCCGAGCTTGCCGAGCACGTTGGTCATATGGTTCTTCACCGTGCCCTCCGTGATGTTGAGCCCGGAGCCGATCTCCTTGTTGCTGCAACCGTCGGCGAGCAGTCTGAGCACCGCCAGTTCGCGCTCGGACAGCGGGTGGGCGAGCGACTGCGGAATCTTCCGGCCTTCCTTCGCCGTCAGCCGGTTCAACTCCGCCATCATCCGGGCGGCGACCGAT
The DNA here is from genome assembly GCA_037446975.1 of Opitutia bacterium. GTDB lineage: Bacteria > Verrucomicrobiota > Verrucomicrobiia > Opitutales > Opitutaceae > Lacunisphaera. Next base: position 21,453 of record JBBIHQ010000048.1, on the reverse strand, counting down.
GGCTCGAGCACGGAAGTGCCCTTGGCCGCCGCGCGCACCGATTCGCAGAGTTTGGCCGCCGAACAGGCCTTGAGCAGGTAGCCGACCGCCCCGGCGCGCAGGGCCTCGAAAATCTCCTCGTCCTCCTCGAAAGTGGTGAGCACGATGACGCGCGCCGCCGGATTGGCGGCCAGCAGCCGGCGCGTGGCCTCGACGCCGCCCAGGACCGGCATGCGCAGGTCCATGAGGATGACGTCGGGCTTGTGCGTTTTGCCGAGGGCGAGGGCGCGTTCGCCGTTTTCGGCCTCGGCGACAATCTCGAAATCCTCCTGGAGGGCGAGCAACGTGCGCAACGCCTCGCGAAAGAGCGACTGGTCGTCGACGAGCATGAGCGTCAGTTTTTTCACGCCGGCACCTCGACGGTGAGGGCGAAGCCGCCCGCCGGGCGGCAGCCTGATTCAACGCGCCCGCCGAGCACCTCGACCCGTTCGCGGATGCCGACCAGGCCGAAGCCATTGCCGGTGACGCCGTCGGCCCCGCGGCCGTTGTCGGTGATGGCGAGGGTCACGCGGCCGGCGGCGCGAAAATCGAGCATCACCTCGGCCGATGAGGCGGCGGCGTGCTTGCGGATGTTCGTCAGCCCCTCCTGCGCCGAGCGGTACAAGGCGTGCTCGATCCCCGGCGGAAGCGGTCGGAGCGCCCCTTCGAGACGCACCGAGACCGGCAGGCCGGCTTCGAGGGCGAGAAGACGCAGGGCGTCGGGCAGCGGCGGATGGCGGTTGTCGGCGCGCAGGGAGCCGACCGACCGGCGCACGTCATCCAGCGCCTCCGCGGTCAGGTAAGCAGCCTTTTCAACCGACTCCCGCGCCTTGGCCGGATTGGCCGGCAGCAGCGCGGCGGCGGCGTCGAGCTGGGTCTTCACCACGGTGAGATAATGGCCAAGGCCGTCGTGGATTTCGCGGGCGACGCGGTTGCGCTCGCGGGTGGTGGCGAGATCCTCGGCCTGGGCCGCTTGGGCGCGGAGTTGGACGTTGGCCGCCTCGAGTTCACGCCGGAGCTTCTCCTCGCGCTTCTGGTAGTCGAGCGCCCGCTTGGTGATGAGCGTGAACGCGGTGGTGAAGGCGAAGGCGGCTGCGAAGTTGAGGAAAGCCTGCACGCCGGCGTCCCAACCGAAGGGAATCACCCAGACGGCGACGTTGAGCGCGTAAAGATAGGCGCCGATCGCCAGGGCGGCCCGGCGGCCCAGGTCGAAGATGGCCTGAGCGACGAGCGGCAGCACGATGATGCCGAAGAAGCCGCGGATCGGGCTCACCCAGAGCAACACCGTGAGCAGCACGGTCTGGAAAAGGAAATAGCCGGAGCGGTAGCTGCCACCACAATCCACCAGTCCGCCGCCGAGCACGCCGAGGGCCACGTAGACCGAGCAGAGGAGGAAACTCACCCACACCATCCACTCCGAGGCGAAGTAGTGCTGAGTGTAGAAGTAACCGGCGAAGCAGGTGAGGATGACGCTGGCATACGCAAACGCACCATAGAGACCGCTCTCGTGCTCCTTGTGCTCCGGGGTTTTCGACATCGGGGATCAGCCTAGCACGCCCGGTGCGGTTGGCGATATAGGAAGAAAGTCATGGCCTGGGTCATGGTTCGCTCTACCAGTCTACAACAAGGCATCATGCAATATTTCGACCGGATGCACGGCGCGGCGGCCGGTGCCGTCCTTGATCTGGTGGCGGCAGCTGGTGCCGGGCGCGGCGACGAGCGCATCGGCCGGGGCCGAACGCACGGCGGGGAAGAGCACAAGTTCGCCAATCTGCTGCGAGAGGTCGAAGTGCTCCGCCTCGTACCCGAAGGAGCCGGCCATGCCGCAGCAGCCGGACGGGATGACGGTTACCTTGTGGCCGGCGGGCAGCTCGAGCATCTTCACGGTTGGCGTGACGGACGACAGCGCCTTCTGGTGGCAGTGGCCGTGTAGCTTGATGGCGCGGGCCTCCGCTTTGAAGGCGGTGCGGCTGATCCGGCCGGCGTCGGCTTCGCGGACGATGAATTCCTCGATGAGCAGCGAGCTCCCCGCGAGCGCGTTCGCCGCGTCGAACAGGCGGTCCGGCACGAGGTCGGGGTATTCGTCGCGGAACGACAGGATGCACGACGGCTCCAGGCCGATCAACGGGGACCGGGCGGTAACGACGTTCTTCAAGAGTTCGACGTTGCGAATGGCGAACTGCTGCGCCTGCCGGACGAGACCTTTTGAGAAATGCGCGCGGCCGCTCTCGACGTGCCGGGGAATGACGACCTCGTAACCGAGCCGGTTGAGGAGCCGGACGGCCTTGATGCCCATGGGGACGTCGTTGTAGTTCGTGAACTCGTCGCAGAAGAGGAAGACGCGACCGTGGGGGAATGGATTGGTGGACGGCGAGTTTGCTTGCGCGTCGGCGGCGGATGCGTGGGCAGGCTCACGACCCGCAGGGAGGCCGCCGATGCCGGACTTGTTCGCATGCTGCGCGTGCCACTTGGCGAGCGTCGTGGCGTGCAGCTCCGGCAGGCTGCGTCTCGGCGCGAAACCGGCGAAGCGCTTGATCAGGTTCGCCACGGCGGGCGTGGTGACGGCCCAGTTGTAGAGCCCGGGCGCGAGTGCGGCCAGCCGCATGGACCGGTTGAAGCTGGCCACAAGCCGCGTGCGGAGAGGGAGGCCGTTGGCGTCGTGGTAGTGTTGCTGCCACTCGGCCTTGAGGCGGGCGACGTCGACATTGGACGGGCACTCGGACGTGCAGCCCTTGCACGACAGGCAGAGATCCATGACCTCCTTCACCTGCGCGCTGTCCCAGGCGTTCAGGCCCTCGCGGGAGTCGGTGAGGACCTGCCGGAGCATGTTGGCGCGGGCGCGGGTGGTGTCCTTTTCGTTGCGGGTCGCCATGTAGCTCGGGCACATGGTCCCGCCCATGAGGTGGGTCTTGCGGCACTCGCCGACGCCGTTGCATTTCTCGGCGGCGCGGAGCACGCCTTGTGCGGCGCGGAAATTGAAGACCGTCTTGATTTCCGTCCCCGGGTGGCCGGGGCCGTGGCGCAGCGAAGTGTCCATCGGCGGCGTGTCGATGATCTTGCCCGGGTTGAAGAGGCCGTGCGGATCGAAAGTCTCCTTCACCCGCCTCATGAGGGCGTAGCACTCGGGGCCGACCATGAACGGGATGAACTCGCCGCGCAGGCGGCCGTCGCCGTGTTCGCCGGAGAGCGAGCCACGGTACCTCTTCACCAGGGCGGCGACGTCGGTCGCGATGCCGCGGAAAAACCTCCGGCCCTCCTCCGTCTTGAGGTCGAACAGCGGACGCGTGTGCAGTTCGCCGGCACCGGCGTGGGCGTAGTAGACGCTGCTGATGCCGTATTTTTCGCGCATAAGCTGGTCGAACTCGGCGATGTAGGCCGGCAGATCCTCGACGGCGACGGCTGTATCCTCGACAACCTCGCGCGGCTTGGCGTCGCCGGGGACGTTCATCATCAGGCCCTGGCCGGCGCGGCGCAGGTCCCAGACCTTGTTGGCGTCGTCGCCCCAGAGCACGGGGAAGGCGTAGCCCGGTTGCAGCGGAATGTTCGTATTACGAACATTGGCCGGGGCGGGCACATCGGTCGCGAGGGTGACAATGTTCGTATTACGAACATTGCGCAATTCGGTCTCGAGGGAGCGCATCTCCGCCTCGAGGGCCGCGCGTTCCTCGCGTCGGATCTCGATCACCAGCACCGCGCCCGGATCACCCTGGACGAAGAAGCGGTTCTTTGCCTGCTCAAGGTTGGCCCTGGTGCACTCGAGGATGTGCCGGTCGATCAGTTCGCAGCTGGACGGCCGGTGGCGCATCGCGATGAGCGTGGCGTGCAGCGCGTCGTGAACGGTGGCAAAGTGCGCGCACATGAGCGCTCCCGGCGGTGGCAGCGGCTCGAGGTTCAGCTCGTATTCCACGCCCAGGAACAGCGTGCCCTCGGAGCCGGCGAGCAGCTGGCAGAGGTTGAAGGGCCGGGGATTGGCCGGGTCGAAGACGCGGCAGGCCATCAACCGGTCGAGGGCGTAACCGGTGTTGCGGCGGGTGACGGTGGCTTTCGGGTAATTGTCCCGGATAAGCTGCCGGTTCCCCGCGTCGCCCAGCAGATCGCGGACGGTGCGGTAAATCCTGGTCTCAAGGGTGTCGGGCCCGGCGCATTTCTGCGCGAACTCCGCTGGCGTCAGCGGTCCAAAGGTGACCGCGGAACCGTCGCTGAGGAAGCCGCGGGTCGAGACGAGGTGCTCGCGGGCGGTGCCAAAGACGATGGAGTTGGCGCCGCAGGAGTTGTTGCCGACCATGCCCCCGATCATCGCGCGGTTGGCCGTGGAAGTCTCCGGGGCGTAGAACAGGCCGTGCGGCTTCAGGTGGAGGTTGAGCTCGTTGCGGACGACGCCCGGTTGCACCCGCACGCGGCGCGCGCCGGCGTCGAGGGCGACGAGGTGGTTGAGGTGCCGGCCCACGTCGACGACGAGGCCGCCACCCACAACCTGGCCGGCGAGCGAGGTGCCGGCCCCGCGCGGGATGAGGCCGAGCCGGTTCTGATTGGCGAAGGCGATGAGCTCTCGCAGGTCGGCCTCGGTCTTGGGCAACGCCACGGCGACGGGGAACTCCTGATATTCGGAAGCGTCGGTCGCGTAGATCGCCCGCATGGTGCGGTCGAAGTGCAGCTCGCCCTCGAGGCGGGCGGCGAGTTGCCGCAGGGCGGCGGGCGAAGGATCAGCGCTCATGCGTCGGTGTGATCTGACTACGAAGCCGTCCGCACTTTGGCGAGCCTGACGATGCGCCGGACGGACCGGCGGCCATGGCGGACGTGGTCAAGCCGGCGCCATTCGCTCCCGGCAAGGCTGGCGATCAGGTTCCATGGCCGCGAAGGCGTGCTGCCGCGGTCATCGACCGCCGGCGTGAGCCGGGGGATCCGGCTGCCAGACGTGACCGGCAGCGGGTCTTCGGCTCGGGTCGGATTTGTCCCGACCGGGACGGTCAGGCCTCAACCAGATGACGGTCCGCGGCGGTTGCGGTCGCCTTGGCGACTGACGGCATGATGATGACCCCGCACCTCGCGCCCTTGATGACGCCGCTGGCCGTGCTGCCGACGAGGAGGTCGTAGATCTTGCCGTGACCGTGCGAGCCCATGATGATGAAGTCGGCCGCCGCCTTTTCCGCTTCTTCCAGGATGGCATGAACCGGCGGGCCATGCCGCACAATGGCGGCGAAACCAACGCCGGCCGCCTTGAAGCTCGCCCCGTAAGCGGTGAGCTTTTCCGCCGCTTCCTTTTCCCCGGCGACGATCGCCTCCTGCACGGCTTCAACCGGCAGGGCGTATTCGCTGGTGATGATGGGTGGCTGGATGACGTGGAGCAGGACGACCTTGCCGCCAAACGAACGGGCAAACGCAACCGCGGTATCAACAATCTCCGTAGAGACCGTGGAGAAATCAACGGGCACCAGGAACGTTTTCATACCTGGATTATACACCCACCGGCGGGCCGGACCGCGCATCAATTGCCACATGGTGGGCGGAATTTGCCCGGGCGCGGAGGCGGGCCGGACGGCAATCTCCCGCTTGCAATGAGGGAGCCGCCGGCATTGCCTTCCCGACACCCTCCCTCGCATGCACACATGGAAATTCTTCCGTACCGGCGGGCTGGACCAGGTTTCCCTCGAAACCGGCGCCGACCTTCAGAGCCTCGACCAACTCGACCAGAAACTGTGGGTCGCCCTCAGCTGCCCGGTCAAGGGACTCGAACTTGATGAGAAGACCCTCGCGCTGATCGATACCGACGGTGACGGGCGCATCCGCGTGCCCGAGCTGATCGCCGCGGTCAAGTGGGCGGCGGCCCGGCTGCGGGACCCGGGCGAGCTTTTGCTGGGGAAAGCCGCGCTGCCACTCAGCGCCATCGACGACGCCACACCGGAGGGGAAGGTGATCCTGTCCTCCGCCCGGCAGATCCTGCTGCGGGTCGGCAAGAAGGAGGCCGACGCAATCTCGGCGGCCGATGCCACCGATACCGCGAAGATTTTTTCCGCCAGCCCGCTCAACGGCGACGGCGTCATCCCGCCCGAGGCGACGGACGACCCCGCGGTGCAGGCGCTCATCAAGGACATCATCGCCTGCCTCGGCGGCACGGCCGACCGGACCGGCTCGGTGGGGGTGACCGCCGAGACCGTCGAAAAGTTTTTCGCCGAGTTGACGGCCTATCTGGCCTGGGTTGAGCAAAGCGCTGCCAAGGACATCGCCGTCCTCGGTGAGGCGACCGATGCCGCCGTCGCGGCGCTCAAGGCCGCGCGCGCCAAGGTGGAGGACTATTTTACCCGCTGCCGGCTGGCCGCCTTCGACGGGCGGGCCACCGCCGCCCTCAACCGGGCGGAAGGCGAATATCTCGCGATCGCGGCGAAGGACCTGAAGATCACCGCCGACGAGGTGGCGGGATTTCCGCTGGCGCGCATCGAGGCGGGCCGTCCGCTGCCGTTGCTGGAGACGGTCAATCCCGCCTGGGCCGCCGCGCTGGCCACGCTGCACAAGGCGGCGGTCACGCCGGTGCTCGGGGCGGCCAGGACTTCGCTCACCGAGGCCGACTGGATGGCGCTCAACGCCAAGTTTGCGGCGTACGAAACGTGGCTGGGCGGCAAGGCCGGATCCGCCATCGAAAAACTCGGCCTGGCCCGCGTGAAGGAGATCGTCGCCGGCCCGGGCCGCGCGGCCATTGCCGATTTGGTCGCGCAGGACAAGGCGCTCGAGCCCGAATTCAAGGCCATCAGCGACGTGGACCGGCTGACGCACTACAGCCGCGATATGCGCGCCCTCCTGCACAACTTCGTCAACTTCGCCGATTTTTATTCACGCGACAAGGCGGCCATCTTCCAGGCCGGCACGCTCTACCTCGACAGCCGCAGCACGGAGCTTTGTCTGCGCGTGGACGGCCCGAGTCCGCTCGCCGCGATGAGCAAGATCTACATCGCCTATTGCAGCTGCACCCGCCCCGGCGGCACGACGATGACCATTGCCGCCTGTTTCATGCAGGGCGACAGCGACTATCTGTTCGTCGGCCGGCACGGCGTCTTCTATGACCGCCAGGGCCGGGATTGGGATGCAGTCATCACCAGCCTCGCGGCCAACCCGATCAGCCTGCGCCAGTCGTTCTGGTCGCCGTACAAGAAATTCGTCCGCCTGATCGACGAGATGGCCGCCAAGCGCGCCGCCGCCGCCGATGCCGCCTCCAACGATCGCCTCGGCAAAGTGGCCGACAAGGCCGTGACCGCCGTGGCCAATGCCGCCGCCACCAACGCGGTGCAGGCCGTGCAGGCCGCGCCGCCGCCGCCGAAGAAATTGGATGTCGGGGTCATCGCCGCCATGGGTGTCGCCGTCGGCGCCATCGGCGGGGCGCTTGCGACGGTGAGCGCAAAACTGGCCGATCTCCAGTGGTGGCAGTATCCGCTGGTGGTGGTCGCCGTGATGCTGATCATCTCGCTGCCGGCGGTCATCATCGCGTGGCTCAAACTCCGCCAGCGCACGCTCGGCCCGATCCTCGATGCCAACGGCTGGGCGATCAACGGCCGGGTGCAGATCAACATTCCCTTCGGCACGGCGCTGACCGACCTCGCGGTCCTGCCCCCGGGTTCCAGGCGCTCGCTCGAGGATCCCTACGAGGACAAGGAAGCGGCGGCGAAACGCCGGCAGTTCATCGGGCTGGTCGTGGTGCTGATCCTCGCGGCCATCGCCATACGCGTGGACCACAACCGTCGCGGCCACTACTTCTGGCAGAGCGCGCCAGCCCCCTTGGTTGCGCCGTTTGTCGCGCCGCCGGCCAAGTAACCTCAAGTCACCACCGGTTCGGTTCGCTGATCCCGCGTTCTTTCCGTCGGCCGCCGCCACGTACCGGTTGCGGCTCGGGCACCGCCGGCGGCCGCGTTCCGCCGATGATCCGCCGCACGGGACAGGCGCGGATCACTTCATCAGGTAAAACGGATTGGGCAGCTTGAAGAAGCGCTCGGCGTAGCCACCGGCCAGATCGCTGTATTGGTCGCCGATGTTGACAACAATGACGTAGCCTTCCTTTTCCAGCTTCCGGCGCACGTCGGTCTTGAATCCCATCGTGGTCAGAGCCGGGTTGTCCGTCGGTTTATAGAAAATCTTGGTCCACGTATCGTAGCCGACTTCCCGCAGGTTCCTCTCTGTACTGGCCCGGGCGGCTTCCGGGCGGCCGGTGATGAAAAACACCGCCACCTTGCCGCGAACGGCCGTGTCGTAGATGGTCTGCACCGGGATGATCGCCCGCGCCTGACCTTCCAGCACCCAGCTGTCCCAGGTTTTTGAGACATAGCCGAAATCGTTGGCAATGATGTGCGGCAGGTTGGTGAGGGTCGTCTCGTCGATGTCGAACACGACCGCCAGCTTCTTGCCGGCCTTGGCATTCTTGGCGATGCGTTTGACCAGGAATTTGTTGGCCTGCAACGCGACATCCGCGACCTTCCGGGCATATTCACCCAAGTTGACGTAGGCCCGCACCTGGTCCTTGGCGATGTCGAGGTTTGGCGGTTCGTCGGCCAGGACCGAGCTGCCGGTGCAGGCCATGGCCAGCCCGAGCGCAAGCGTGAAAATCAGGACGCGTTTGATCATGCGAGTCAGTAGAACGGGACGGCGGGAAAATTCAACCCGGCGTTCGCACCGCCAAACCGGCCGCCCGCCGGCGGCGGGTGACCGATACGGCACCAAGCCTCGGCCGCGCAAATTTGTTGTCATCACCGCCGTCGCCGCATCATTTTGGGCCGTCGCATCCGCGAGCGATGGTCTGCCCCCCTCATTCCAATCATGCTCTCCGACTTTCGCTTCGCCTTCCGCACGCTCGCGCGCAACCGCGGGTTCACGCTCGTTACCGTCCTGACGCTCGCCCTGGGCATCGGCTCGGCCGCCTCGATCTTCAGCGTCACCGACTGGATCCTGTTCCGGATGACCGATTTTCCGTCCAACGTCTACTTGGTCAGCGGGAAGGGCAGCCAGACCGCGTTCATGCCGATCCGCTTCGATTACATGGTGAAGAGCTACGCGGAGCAGACGAGTGTCATGTCCGCCTATGCCAAGGCGGCTTTCATGTCGGGCAATGTCGTGATCGGGGGCCAGCCCGTCGGGACCGGCTGGTGCGGCGTCAGCGCCAATTTCTTTCCGATGCTCGGCATCACGCCCGTGCTCGGCCGCGGTTTCCTGCCCGCCGAGGAGGTCGAGGGAGCCGACCAGGTCGTCGTGGTCAGCCACCAGTTCTGGCAGCGTCACCTGGGCGGCAGCGCGGACGCGCTCGGCCGGAAGATCACGGTGGGCAGCTCGGTCTGCACCGTGGTCGGGGTGCTGCGCGAGGCGCAGATCCTGCCCATCTATTTCTACAGCGACGTTTACCGGCCGCTCACTTACCGCGTCGATCCCGCGCAACCGTGGATCCCGTCGATTTTCCTGCTGGGTCAGCTGCGCCCGGGGGTCGCCCGTGAGCAGGCCGAGAAGGTGCTGGCCGACGTCAAGCCCGCCGTGCCCGCCCCCATCCGCCAGTTTGTCACCGACGACCGCGCAGGACTCTCGAGTCTGGGTGAGATCAACCATATCATGCGGCCGGAGGTCTATTGGATGCTGCTTGGCGCGGTCGCATTCCTCTACGCCATCGCCTGCCTCAACGCCTCAAACCTCATGCTCGTGCGCATGCTGGGTCAGCGTCGGGAGCTGAGCATCCGGCTCGCCCTTGGCGGCGGCCGCTGGCGCATCATCCGGTTGCTCGCGACGGAAAGTGCGACGCTGGCCGTGCTCGCCTCGCTGACCGGCCTGCTCGTGGCGAACTGGTTCTTCCCGCTGCTGCTGAGCGCGGCTGGCGGCACCGGCCAGGCTCCCGACTGGACCAGCTGGACGCTCGGCTGGCGCGTGGTCGGCGTCATGGGGCTGCTGACCGTTACCACCAGCCTGCTCATTGTCGTCATCCCCGCCGTCCGCATCCTGCACACCGACATCTCCTCGGGCCTCAAGGACGGCGGCGCCGCGCTCGGTGAGAGCCGGAGGCTGGCCCGGCTGCGCGGTTCCTTCGTGGTGCTGCAAGCCGCCTTCGCCGTGATCCTGCTTTCCGGGGCGGGCCTGATGATCGGCACTTTTCACCAACTCCAGCACGTGGACCTGGGATTCAATCCCGCCGGGAAGGCCAAGGTGCAGATTGCCTTTCCCGCCGATTACCCGAGCGGCAATGTGCAACGCCTCACCCGGCTCCGCGAAATTGAGGCCGAGTTGAAGCGTATACCGGGCGTGCGCGCGGTTGGTTTCGGCCAGGATCTGCTGCTACCCGGCTACTATTATTCCACGCACACCGTGGCGGGGACGGAAGCCCGGCCGATCAAGTTCGCCCTGGCGACCTTTGCCATCGGCTATCAGGAGGCATCCGGGTTGCCCTTGAAGGCGGGCCGCTGGCTCGACAAGTCGAACGGCAACGAGGTCATGGTCAACGAGGCTTTCGCCCGCGCCTGCTGGCCGGGCCAGAACCCGGTCGGCCGGCTGGTCCAGCCGGTGGGCGGGAACGGCAGCGCCTCGACCGACTGGAAAGGCTGGCTGGTGGTCGGGGTGGTGGGCGACGTCCGCGCCTCGATGCGCGAGGCGCCCAATCTGTACGTTTACGGTTCCGAGGCCTGGGCTCCGGCCAACATGGGCACCTTTATCGTTCAGCTGACGCGCGACTACGACGAGATTTTCGGCAGTGCCATCCGGCGAAATCTGTATGCGTTCGATCCGCGGATTGTCGTCGCGCAGATCCTGCCGCTCAGCCAGGTGCGCGACATCCAGCTCTGGTCGGAGCGCCTCGCCGACTCGGTGCTCAAGGTGCTGGCCGGCATCGCGCTGCTGCTGACTGTCGTGGGGGTTTTCTCCGTGCTCGCCTACACCGTCGACCGTCGGATGGGGGAGTTTGGCGTGCGCATGGCGCTCGGTGCCTCGCGGCGCGACCTCATGGACCTCGTCATGCGGCGCGGGCTGCTGCTGACGCTGGCGGGCATCGCGATCGGGGTCGGCGGCACGCTCGCCCTCACGCGCTTTCTGCAGAGCCTGCTGTTCGAGACCTCGGCCAACGACCCGTGGGTGCTCGCGGCCGTCGCCGTGCTGCTGCTCCTGACGTCGGTGCTGGCGTGCGTTCTGCCCGCCCGCCGCGCCACGCGGGTGGACGTGTCGAAGTTGCTGAGATCCGAGTGAACAGGCTGGCACCCGGCGGCCGGTCTTCAGGTGTCGGCAAACCCGAGAAAGGCTGGTTGAAACGCCGGCTGATTCGCGCTGAAATCCGGGGGCTGAACGATGACTCCCGGCAGACATGAAATCGCGTCGCTATTTCGGACGAACTTTCACCCCGTTTGCGGTCTAATGGTGCATCCCATGAACAGCTGCCTCCGTCTGTGGTCGCTCGGGCTGGGCCTGCTGGCCGCGGGTCCGGCGATCGGCGCCGAGCCGCTGCCCTGGCCGGACGAGAGTGCGCCGGCGGAAAGCGTTTTGAAAAAGGCGACCGAGCTGATTCGGGAGGAGGCGGGGAAGTCGCCGGCCGCCAGCCCGGCGATCACAGAGGAGAAGGCGAAGGGTCCGCAACCAAGCTTGGCGCCCACCGAGATGCCGGCCGATGTGCTGCAACTCAAGCCCGTGATCGTCCATGGCACGCCGCCGGCCCTGATTCCACCCGCCATTCGCGAGACACCGGCGGCGAAATTCTTCCGTACCGGCACGATCTGGCAGGGCAAGCGGTCCAAATTCTGGCTCACCGGCGACAAGGGCCTCATGTTCACGATCTTTTGGTGATCCGGACTGCCGTGCCAGATTCACGCCAGCTCGGCGGTATGTCCCTTGACTCCGGCCGATCGCCCGCCGGCAGTTCAGCTGGCGTCAAGCTCCCGACGGATGAGCGGCGCAACCTTCGTGCCAAGGAGCTCGATCGCGTGCATGAGCTGACGGTGCGGCAGTGAGGCGACCGACATCTGGAAGCTGAAGCGTTCGATCCCGCCCAAGACCCTGTGCTGCCGGATTACTTTCTCCGCCACGGCTGCGGCGTTGCCGATATGCAGCGCGCCGGTCGGACCAAGCAGGGCGTCAAATTGGGCGCGGGTGACCGGCGGCCAGCCGCGCTCCCGGCCAATTTCGGTGAACGCCTTCGCGTAACCGGGGAAAAATTCATCCGCGGCCTGCGCAGTCGTGTCCGCCACATAGCCAAGACAGTGCAGGCCGACGCGGAGACTTTCCGGCGCATGCCCGGCCCGGGCGCCCGCCTGGCGATACAGATCGATGAGCGGTTTGAAGCGGTGCGGCTCGCCACCAATGATGGCCACCATCAGCGGCAGGCCGAGCGTGCCGGCGCGGATGAAGGACTCCGGCGTGCCGCCGACGCCGAGCCAGACCGGCAGTGGATTTTGCAGCGGGCGCGGATAGACGCCCTGGCCGGTGAGCGCCGGGCGGTGCTGGCCGGACCACTCCACCTTTGTACTCTGCCGCACCTTGAGCAGGAGGCCGAGTTTTTCCGTGAAGAGTTCATCGTAATCATCCAGGGCCAGACCGAAGAGCGGGAACGCCTCGATGAAGGAGCCGCGGCCCACGATCATTTCCGCGCGGCCCTGCGAGATGAGGTCGAGCGTGGCAAACTCCTGGAAAACCCGGACGGGATCCGCCGCGCTGAGCACGGTGACCGCGCTTGTCAGCCTGAGGCGTTTCGTGCGCGCGGCGGCGGCCGCGAGGAGAACGGCCGGTGCCGAGTCGAGGAACTCCCCGCGGTGGTGTTCGCCGATGCCAAAGACATCGAGACCCACCTCGTCCGCGAGGGTGATTTCCTCGAGCAGATCGGCGATGCGTTGCGCGGGACTGACCGTGGACCTGGTCACGGGGTCGGCGTTCGTCGCCACAAAACTGTCGATGCCGATCTGCATTCAGGCTTTGGCCTCGGCCAGCCAGAGGCCGGCAAAGGCCCGGCGCACGCCAAAAAAGACCGTGCCCCACAACGCCGCGGTCACAATCGCGAGCGGCAGGCCTGCCGGTGCCATGAACGCGTGAAACAACAGGATGTTAACGATCACCGGTCCCAGCAGCACCAGGGCCAGCGGCACGAAACGGTTGACGAGCAGCAGCGCCCCGCCGGTCACCTGCAGCAGGAACACCACGACCAGGAAGTGCGAAACGAAAAGCGCGCCCATGAATTGTCCGGCGAGCCCGGAGGGCGGTGGCAGGGGAATGAAGTGAAAGAATCCGTTCAGGCCAAACCCGAGGAAGATGAGGCCGAGGAGGGAGCGGGTGATCAGCAGAGTGGTTTTCATGGGAAGATTGATTTATGCCGCCAGCGCCCGGACCTGCGCGAGGGCGGGCTGCAGAAAGCTGGCGCGATCCGTGGCGCCCGACATGACGCGCGAGGCACCGCCGGCAGTGATGACGTTGACCTCCGTCACGCCGATGAACCCCAAGACTGTCTTGAGGTAGGGATCCACGAAGTTCATCGCCGCGGCCGGGCTGCCGGCTTGGTAGACCCCGCCGCTGGCGACAATCACGGTGGCCTTCTTGCCTTGGAGCAACCCACGGGGCCCGTGCTCGCCGTAGGCAAAGGTGCGGCCGTTGCGCGCGACCTGGTCAATCCACAGCTTCAGGACGGACGGGATTGAGAAATTGTGCATCGCCACGCCGAAGACGTATTCATCCGCCCGTTCCAGCTCGCCAATCAGCTCCTCGGAAAGGGCAAGCTTCGCTGTCTGCTCCGATGTGCGTGATTTCGCCGGAGTATAGGCGGCTTGAATCCATGCCGCGTCGATGGGCTGCGGTGCCTTGGCCGACAGATCACGATAGATCACGTTGCCGGCGGGGTGGGCGGATTTCCAAGCGGTGGCGAATTCACGAGTAAGTTCCCGTGAGATGGAGGTCCCAAGGGGACTCGAATCGAGATGTAGCAATGTAGACATGATATTGATTGGTTAAACGACAGGTGATGACTAAACGACAAATGTCGTATAACCTTTAAACGTCAAGTGTTGTTTTTCTTTGCTATCACAAGAAAATTGGTTAACTCATGGGGCGTGCCTATTTCTGATTGTGAAGTTCGCGATCCGCGCATTCGGCGCACCCGGCAGTCCCTTCAGGGAGCCTTGCGCACGCTCATGCAAGGCCGGAGTTTTGAAGAGATTTCGGTCCAAGATATTGCCGACGCCGCCACGGTAAACCGGGCTACTTTCTACGATCATTACACGGACAAATTTGCCCTGCTCGATGCCTTGGTCGCCGGCGGGTTTCACCAGTTGCTGCATGAACGCAAGGTCAGCTACGACGGCACGTGTGCGACGGCGGCGAGCGGGATCATTCTCGCCGCCTGTGATTACATGGTGCTCAACCACCGCAGTTGCCCAAAGCAGGCCCAGGCCGGCGCGTTCGAGCCGCTGATCGAGGCGGCCATCACCAGCGCGATCCGCCGGGTCCTGCTTTCCGGCCTGGCCAAGGGTGATGCCGGCCCCGGCCCTTCCGCCGAGATGGTCGCGACCACGGCCAGTTGGGCGATCTACGGTGCCGTCAAGGAATGGCTGCAGACGCCGGACCGGCCGCCGGCGGAAAAAATCACGCCGGTCATCCTGCCGCTGATCCTGCCAATCCTGCAGACCCTCCGGCCGGCGCCGGTCCCGGCTTCGTAGTTGGCAGCCGGGCAAGTGAGTGGAGGGCGAGAAGCCGAAAGGCATGGCCAACCGCCGCGCGATGCCGGCAACCGGAGCTCGGGCGATCGTAATTGACCGGTAGTCCGACCGGCACCAGCGTCCCCGCCGCTTCACCCCACGAGACGAAGATGAAATCCGATCGTTTTTTCTACGCCGCGACGGCGGGGTTGGTTTTGGTCATCATGTTTGCCGGCTTCATGCCGTTTTTCGTCAGCGGCCATGGCCAGAATGGCCGGGTCATCGCCCCGGCCATCTTCCCCGTGGTGGTTGTGCATGGCCTGGCCATCACGGCATGGTATGTCCTCTCGCTGGTGCAGTCGCTGCTCATCACCGTCAAGAACCGCCGGCTGCACATGAAACTCGGGTGGAGCGCCGTGGGGCTTGCTCCTGTCGTCGCGATCAGCGCGGTGATGGTAGCCGTCCGCTCCGCCAGAAACGACCCGGGCTTTGCCTTTTTTGGCATGGTCTATTCAAACTTCCTGTTGGTCATGCTGGCCGAAGCCACGGTTTTTTCTCTGCTCGTACTCGCTGGGATTCTGACGCGGAAGCGGCCGGCAGTTCACCGATCCATGATGCTGATGGCGAGCCTGAGCCTGTTGCTCGGAGCCACCACGCGCATGCCGTGGCTGGTGGCGCTCTTCGGCGGAGACAGCAGCCGGGTGGCCTTCTTTGGTCCAGTCTTCACCTTCGCCGCGATGCTCCTGCTGGTGCGATCGCTCATGACCCGCTCCTTCGACCGGTGGTTTGCGGGCGGCTACGCGCTCATGGTTACCACCTATCTGGTGGCCGAGCAACTGTCGCGGACGGAGGCGTGGGGGCACTTGGCCGGCCGGCTGCTCAAGGGCTGACGCCCGCCGACCTTGGCAACCGAAGCCCGGGCGATGATAGTCTTTTGGAAGATGAGTTTCGGCCGAATGGCGGTTCGGGATTCGGCCTGCCGTGCGTGGATGCAAGGCTCCATGATCCCCGACCAATCAGCTCGGAAGTTGACATCCCACCCGGACCCAACCACGAGCGTGCAGAGCCCATGACGACCCTCATCACCCGTTACGCTCTCGTTTTCGTGATTGCCGGGATCGTTATCCTCGCCGCGACGGGCAACCTGCTCTCGTCATCAATCGTCGTCATCGCGGTGCAGCTCCTGGCGGTTGGAATCAATCTTTGGGCACGCGGCTCATTTCCCAAGAAAACCTTCCGCGTCGATGCGACCCCGGCGACCGAAGCCATCATCCGCCGCGGCCCGTACCGGTTGATCCGGCATCCGATGTACGCCGCAGTCCTGCTCTTCATCTGGGCGGCGGTCCTCTCGCATCTCGCGCCACTGACGGTGATCGTGGGCGCTTTCGTCACCCTCATCGCGGCCCGGCGCATTGTTCTCGAAGAGCGGTTTCTGTGCCAGCGCTACCCGGATTACGCGGTCTACGCCCAAGCGACGAAGGCGGTCATTCCCTACCTGATCTGACCGGGCCGGCTCGAATGATCCTTGCCGTGGAGGCGGACGAGTTTGTCATTTAATGGATGACAAATTCGTGGAGGCGATGGGGCGGGGAGGCGGGCGGATGCCAGGGTGGCAATATGAGTTGGATCGGCCTCCAGAAACAGCAAAGGCGCAAGATTTGATGTCGCGTGACGGATTTTCGGCCGGGGCGCGGGAAGGCGGAGCGCGTTCCGGCGTATCGACCGGGTCCCGGCGGCGTTAGCTTCGCCGGCGGCTGAGCGCAACGCCCACGAGACAAACCACACCGCCGGCGATCGCGAGCGGCGCGGGGATTTCCCGGAAAACCACGAAGCCAAGCAGCACGACCACCGCGGGCACGACGTAGGTCGTGACGCCAAGCTGGCCGGCGGGCATTTTCGAGAGCGCATAGGCCCAGGTGCTGAAAGCCAGCGAGGTCGGCACCGCCCCGAGATAAACCGCGCCCGTGATCGCCTGGGCCGGCGCGGCCCGCAGGTCCTGCACCAGGTCGCCAAGGAAAGGCAGGCAGGCCGCGGTGCCGAAGACGCAGCCGAGCCAGGTTACCTGCGCGACGGGCAGGCGCCGGAGCGCCGCCTTCTGACAGAGCACGCCGACGGCATAGGTGACCGCAGCCAGCAGCGACCACGCCACGCCGGCGCCACCGCCGAGGTGTCCGCCCGTGCCGACGCCGATCAGGACAGCCCCGAGGAAGGCGATGCCGGCGCCGACCGCCAGCCAGCGAGGTATGCCCTCGCCGAGAAACAGCCCGGCGCCGAGCGCAATCAGGATCGGACCGGTGTTGACCACCATCGCCGCGGTGCCGGCGTCGAGCGTGTGCTCCGCGATGTTCAGCGCCACGTTGTAACCCCCGAACCACGCGACCCCGAAGCCGGCCACGAGCAGCCATTCGCGGGCGGTGGGCCGGACCCACGGTCGGCCGACGAGCACGAGCCGGAGCAGCACGGTGCCCACCAGCAACCGGGCCAGGGCCAGCGCGCCGCCGGAGAAATGCGGGGCGACGCCGCGGATCACGAGGAATGCGCTCGCCCAGGCGAGCACGGTGATGCCGATGGCCGCGAGCACAGCGGGCGCGGGCGGAGCTTGCGGCGTGGAATTCATGCGAAGTCTGCCAAGATGGCGGGCGGCCCGCGCCAGGCAATCCGGGAGATGAACGAAAAACGGGCGGCGAATTCCGAATGGGATCCGGCGGGGAGCGGGGAGCGAGCGCGGCTCACGCACTGTTCACCCGCAAAGGCGCGGAAGCGCGGTGGCGCCGCTGCCCGTTAGTCGCGCTGCAGCATGCCCTTCAGGTCGCTGAAGCCGATCGGGACCGAGGTGTGCTCGTGGATGATCTTCCAGGCTCCGGCATCAAACTTAAGCACCCAGGTCAGCCGGTTCTGCATGCTCCGCAGCTCCGCTCCGGCGGCGGAAAACGCCGCGTAGACGGCCCGGGCGCTGAGCACCGACATTTCGCGGGTGACGGTCACCTGCAGGCGATCGATCGTCACGGCCACGCGCTCCTCGCCGAGGGACGAGAACCATTGTTCGATCACCTTGCGGCGCTCCTTCACCCCCTCGTAGGACCACACGCCCCAGGTGTCGAAGACGCGGGCCTCCGGATGATAGAGGCCGAGGAACGCCTCGACGTCCTTCTCATGGACGGCGCGGACGTAGCCATCGCAGATCCGGGTGATGAGGGGGTCGATGTCACTCATGCGAGTTTTCTCTTGGGCCGGAAAGGAACAGACGTTCTGCCCGCTGGCGAACGCAATCGGCGGGCGCCAATGACCAAACAAACACGGAAGCCCGGAAGGGCCGGGAAACGGATTTGGCTCACGCGAAGACGCGAAGTTGCGACACAAGGTTTTTCACCCGGAAGCTGGTTTCGCGGCGGGGCGCTTCATCGTCGTGTGGAAGCCCATCGACTTTTCCGGCACGGGCGGAGCAGGCGGCGGGTCGAGCAATTGCATGATGCGGCGCAGGACTTCGGTGATCGCAGTCTCATGGACATCAAGACGGTCCGTGAGCTTGGCTTCGAGTTTCTTCAATTCTGCCGCCAGTTCTTTTGAACCAGTGAGCAGTTCACGCATTCTCACGAAGGCCCGCACAACGAAGACGCTCATGCGCACCGCCTGATCACTGTTGAGGACATTGGCGGCCATCACGGCACCGTTCTCCGTGAAGGCATAGGGGAGAAAACGGCGTCCGCCATAGCTCAAACTTGAGGTACCAATTTGGCACCTCAAGTTTGCAAATTCTTCGCGGGTAAGTTGAAAGATAAAATCAGGAGGAAACCGATGCGAGTTTCGCTTAACTGCTCGGTTTAAGGATTTCGTTCCCACGCCGTAGATCTCGGCAAGGTAGGAATCGAGGATCACCTTCTGGCCGCGGATGGTGAGGATGCGGGACTCGAGCGAGTCGGCAGGGGCAATGAGGGCACGCTTTTTCATGGGAATGGCGGCCCGCTGACGGAGGAGAGTTGAGAACAAGCGCTCCTCGTTGGCAAATGGGATTTGAGGCTAGCCGGGTGCCTAATGTGCGGCGAAGGAGCCAGATCCTTGCATCAAGAACGGTTCGCGGATGGCATTGGAGGTCACGCCGTCTGGCGCTTCTCGGCTGTAGTCTGTCGCAATTGAAGAGACTTGGGCGCCCTGATCTCCATATTCGCCGCCCAGCGCTTCTCCCGCCCCATGCTCCACGACCTCCGCTACGCCGTCCGTTCCTTGCTCAAGACCCGCGGGTTCACCGTCGTCGCCGTGCTGACGCTCGCCGTGGGCATCGGGGCCAACACGGCCATCTTTTCCGTCGCGCACGCCCTGCTGCTGTCACCGCCGGACTTTCCCGAGCCCGGGCGCATCATGGTGCTCAACGAAACCCGCCTGCCGCAGTTCCCGACCTATCCGGTGTCCGGCGCCAATTACCTCGACTGGAAGGCCAGCGTGAAGTCGTTCGAGACGCTGGGCGGTTCGTGCAACCTTGCCCTGACCTACACCGGCGGACAGGAGCCCCAGCGGCTCAAGGCCAAGCGGGCCACGGTTTCCTATTTCACGGTCTTCGGTACCGCGCCGATGCGCGGCCGACTCTTCAGCGACAAGGAAGACACCGAGGGTGGGGGCAAGGTCACAATCCTGAGTTATGGTCTCTGGCAGTCCCTCTTCGGCGGGCAGGATTCCGTCCTCGGCCGGACCTTCCTCCTCAACGGCGACGCCTACGAGATCATCGGCGTCATGCCGCCCGGCTTCCAGGAGGGCAGCGGGATCCAGCTCTGGGTGCCGATGGCCCTCACCGCCGACGAGCGGTCCGACGATTACCGCGGCTCGCATTTCCTCGAGGTCTGCGGCCGCCTTCGCCCCGGGGTGACGCAGGCCCAGGCGTTGGCGGATCTCGTAACCTACAACGAGGGCCTCCGGAAAAAATATCCCGACTCGAACAAGAGTTGCGGCGCCACCTTGGTCTCCCTAGCCGAATCCTACAACCAGAACGTCCGCGGCGTCCTGCAGGTGCTCCTCGGCACGGTGGCTTGCGTGCTGCTGATCGCGTGCCTGAACGTCGCCGGTCTTCTCCTCGCCCGCGGCGCCGCGCGCCAGCAGGAAATCGCCGTACGCAGCGCGCTCGGCGCCAGTCGCGTCCAGCTGTTCCGCCAGCTTCTCACCGAGAGCCTGTTGCTCGCGCTGGCAGGCGGCGGGCTCGGCGTCGCCCTCGCCGGCGGTTCGCTCGCCCTGCTCGTCCGCCTCATCCCGGTGAACCTCCCGCAAGCGCACCTGATCGCGCTGAATCTTCCCGTGCTCGGCTTCTCCCTCGGCCTCAGCCTGCTCACCGGCTTGGTCTTCGGACTCCTGCCCGCCTGGCGCGCCACGCAGGTCGACCTGGTGCGGATCACCCAAGAGGGCAGCCGGGGCAACACCGCCGGCGGCCGATTCCGCCTGCAGTCCCTGCTCGTCGCCGCCGAGGTTGCTGCCGCCGTCGTGCTGCTCGTCGGCACCGCGCTGCTCGCCCGCAGTTTCACGCGCCTGGTGGAAACGGACAAAGGGTTCCAGCCCGAGCAGGCGCTCATGTTCAACCTCCTGCTGCCGGACAAGAAATACAGCACGCCCGAGAAGCAAACCGCTTTCGTGCGTGAGCTGCTGCGGCAGCTCTCCGGCCTGCCCGGCGTCACCGCCGCCGGCCTCACGCACCGTATGCCGCTCGTTCGCGACTCGGTGCTGCGCCTGATCGTGCAGGGCCGCCCGCCGGTCGCGAAGGGCGATCTCCCCAACACCAACTACTACGCCATCACCCCGGACTACCTCCGCGCCTTCGGCACGCCGGTCCTGCGCGGCCGCGGCTTCACCGACCAGGACCGGGAGGGCTCCGTTCGCGTCGCGCTGATCAACGAGACCTTCGCCCGCAAATTCTTCCCGGGCGAGGATCCCATCGGACAGCGCATCCAGATCACCAACGGGGACGAAGCCTGGCGCGAGGTTGTCGGCATCGTGCGCGATGTCCGGTCCGAGTCCCAGGGCATCGACCACGCCTCGATCCCCCAATCCTACGAACCCTACTACCAGCAGCCGAACGAAGTCCTCTACGTCGTGCTGCGTTTCACGGGTAATGAGCGCAGCCTGACCGCCGCGGTGCGCCGGACGGTCGCCGAACTGGACCACGACCTGCCCGTCGCGCAATTGCGCCTCGTCCAGGAGATGGTCGACACCATGCTCGCCCGGCCGCGCTTTGCCGTGACGCTGGTGAGCGGTTTCTCCGTCATCGCCCTGCTCATCGCCGCCGTCGGCCTCTATGCCATGATCACCTATCGTGTGATCCAGCAAACCCGCGACATGGGCATCCGGCTCGCCCTCGGCGCCACGCCCGCCGCCGTGCTCCGCAAGGTCCTGCGCGACGGCATGCTGATCGTCGGTGCCGGACTGGCCGCCGGGATCGGCGGCAGCCTCCTGCTCACGCGGCTGCTCCGGTCCCTCCTCTACGAAACCAGCTCGCAGGATCCCGCGGCGCTCGCCGGCGTCGCGTGCGTGCTGGCGCTGGTCGGCCTCCTGGCCTGCTGGCTCCCGGCCCGCCGTGCCGCCCGTGTCGACCCGATGGTCGCGCTGCGGGCGGAGTGAGCGCGGCAGCGCGAACATGGTCAGCCCGCGGTTTGCGTCAAGGGCTGGCCCCGGAGCAGAGCGCAGGGGTGGACGCAGCGGGTGCCCCGATGGGCAGCGAGGACACAATGATCAAGTCTTCTCACTCGCGTTTCTCGTCGGCCGTAGCCTTGGCGAAGGCTGATGATCGCCCTGCGCGCGGAATGACGGAGCGCGAAGGACGCGGAGAGATCAGAGGACAGAAGCCAGA
>JBBIHQ010000047.1:0-25054 GCA_037446975.1 Opitutia bacterium | reverse complement strand
TCTGCCCAGCGTGTTGCCCCATCATATTGCCAAAGTCAGACGCGCCGCCCCGCCCGATGTTCAATCACCAAGACGATTTGGGCAACACGCCCTTGTAGTTTGTGGTAGCACCCTCACAGCGCTGCGACGACCTTCAACTTCACCCGACAGCCGGACGCTCAGAATCGTTTGTCGTAATCGGCATGGGAGCCGATCCATTCCCAGACAAATTCGTCATCGATAAAGCGTCCGATGGCGCGGTAATGATCGCCCACCCGCACCGACCAGTTGGTTTTCCCGATGGACTTGAAATGCAACGAAGGATGAAACGAATTCTACTGCCAAAGGCGGTAATTCTTGCGAGCCACGGCCCTGACATCAGCAGGCAGCGCCTGATAGAGCCGCCAGAATTCCGGGGTTCCGCGGCTGGCGATCCTCACGGCTTGTCCAGAATGTCGTCGAGCGGCTTGGTCTGCCCTGCCTTGTAGGTGTTGGACGCATCCTCATTCAACGCCGCAAACTTGCCGACCTTGGCGTCTATCTTCATCCGCCGGTCCCACTCATCATCCGTCCAACCGCACAGCTCAGCCACCAGCGCCGCGCGCTCTCCCAAGGGAAGTTGCTCGATGGCCGCCTTGATCTCCTGCACCGTGCTCATGCGAACAAGAAAGCCCTGGCGCCCGACATTGGCAAACCGGATTTGACCACCCTCGCATACACCTTCCCGGAACGCCAGAGCACGAAATGCTTTGCCCCATCGTGAAGCTGGGCTTCATATGAGCCCAGATTCCCCGTGAAAGTTCACGGCATAAACTGACGCACTATCTAACCCGGAGCCGACAGCAAACCCGCCGGGACCATCGACCGATGTGACCCACTATGCCCTTCGGAACAGATCGCTGGATTCAATTGCGTCAATCTGCAGGAATTCGTGATCTTTAGTCTGCCTCCCCGTGCTTATTCGCGAAATTCCCTGCCCGCTTCCACCCGAGGAGCTTTTTCGCCGGCTCAGCCACCGACGGGGATGCTTCTTCCTCGACCATGCCCGGGCGGAAGACGGTTTCGAGGGTTTCACTTACCTCGGATTTGAGCCCTTCCTCAGCCTCGAAGCCAGCGATCGGAACATCACGCTCACCGCCGCCGATGGCAGCCGTGAATCTTTTCCGGGCGACCCACTCGATGCGCTGCGAACGCTACTCCGTCGTTACCGGCCCGCCGCAAACGGACCAAGCCCCTTCCCTTTCACCGGCGGAGCCGTCGGGGGGCTCTCCTATGAATTGTGCGCCCGGCTCGACCGAATTTCCCGGACCGCGCCCGATGATCTGGGTCTGCCCGACTTGCGGTTCGGTTTTCAAGACGGTTTCTTTGCCTTCGCGCCCTCCAGCGGACGTGCCTGGTTGGTTGCCAATCCGGTCGGCACCCGTTCCGAAGCGGAGATCGTCGCCTGGCTGGAACAGGCCCTGAAGGATGCCTTGACGCAGCCAGCGGCGGTGGCCTCCCCGCCTGGCAACCGAGTGGAGCCGCAAGCAAATCTTTCCAAGAGCGAATACCTCAGAGCCATCGGTCGAATCAAGGACTACATCACCGCCGGTGACGTCTATCAGGTTAACCTCACCCAGCGCTTTGCCGCGTCGCTGACCATCCCGCCGTCCGAACTGTACCTCCGGTTGCGCCGGCAAAGTCCGGCACCCCATGCCGGCTACTTTGACTTTGGGTCATGGCAGGTGGTGGGCAGTTCGCCCGAGCGCTTTCTCCGAATCCGCGACGGACTGGTGGAGACGCGCCCAATCAAGGGCACCCGCCCCCGCGGGCTCACCCCCGGAGAGGATTCCCGGCTGCGGGCGGAGCTGCTCTCGAGCGAGAAAGACCGCGCGGAACTCCTCATGATCGTGGACCTGGAGCGCAACGACCTGGGACGCGTTTGCGAATTCGGTTCCGTACGGGTGGAAAACCTCCATCAAGTCGAGGCCCACCCGACCGTGTTTCATCTCGTCGCCGACGTGTCCGGTCGGTTGCGTCCGGGCCTGGATGTCATCGACTGTCTCAGGGCCACCTTCCCGGGCGGCTCGATTACGGGTGCCCCGAAGATCCGCGCCATGCAGATCATCGACGAACTTGAGCCGCACCGCCGGCATTTCTACACCGGCTCATTCGGCTACGTGGGATTCGACGGCAACTGCGACCTCAACATCGCAATCCGGACGATATTCTGCACCGGCGGCCGGGCCTACTACCACGTCGGCGGCGGCATCGTCTCGGACTCCGATCCGGCGGCGGAATATCAGGAGACCCTGGACAAGGGCCGGGCGATGCGGGCCGCGCTGGCGGGAGAACCGGTCACCGCCACGCCGGCAGCCGGATACGGCGTGTTTGAAACCATCAAGGTAACGCAGGGGCGGCCGGTGTTTTTGTCCGCGCACTGTGCCCGGTTGTTTCGGGGCATGGAGGCTCTGGCCCTGACCCTGCAAGACAATCCGGCAGAGTTGCCGCTTCGCTGTACGGCGGCTCTTGCGGCCAGCCCCGGCAACGACGGAGTCCTGACCGTGACCGTCCAGGCGACCCCGGGCGGAGCGGTTGAACTGATCTCCCTCGGCGAACGCCGTTACACTCCGGAACACTGGACCCGCGGCTTCGCCCTGCGGACCGTGCCATGGCCGGCTCCGCCCGGGCCGGACGCCGGCCTTAAAACGCTGCGTTCGCGCGAAGCCTGGCTGGCCGCCCGCGACAAGGCCAGGGCGGCTGGCTGTGACGAAGCCCTTCTGATTGATTCCAATAGCGCCATTTTGGAGGGATCGATCAGCAATGTTTTCGTGGTCCGGGGCGGTCACGTGTTCACGCCGCCGCTCTCCGCGGGAATTCTGCCCGGGGTTATCCGGGCGCTCTTGCTGCGCGACCGGGGCCGGTTGTTGATCGAGGAGACCGACCTACCGGCGAGTATCTTGCGCGTGGCCGATGAAGTCTTTCTCACCAACTCGCTGCTGGGTGTGATGCCGGTAGCCAGGATTGACGGGCGTGAGTTTGATCTCCGCGCGAATCCAGTCACCCGAGCGTTCCACGCGGCGTACCAGCGCCTGGAAGCGGCTGATTTGGCTGGTCGGGGCCAACCGGCTGCGGCGAAATAACCATTGCCCTCTCCTTTCGAGCAAAACTGACCTGAGGACCGGCCCTTTTTATGAACATTCACGGCAAACCCCAGCGGACCATCTGGGCCGAAGCCGACGGCGAGTCCGTCGGGATCATCGACCAGACGCGCCTGCCGCACGAATTCAAGACGGTCCGCCTCACGACGCTCGACGAAGCCGCCCATGCCATCCGCGACATGCTCGTCCGCGGTGCCCCGCTCATCGGCGCAACTGCGGCCTACGGGCTCTGGCTCGGCCTCCGCGCGGAGGCCTCGGACGCTGCGTTACAGCGTGCTCACGCCGTGCTTCTCGCCACCCGGCCGACCGCCATCAATCTCCGCTGGGCGCTCGACCGGGCTCTCCAGTACCTGCAACCTTTGCCACTCGCCGCCCGCGCCGGGGCTGCCCGCCGATTTGCCGCCGAAATCTGCAATGAGGATGTCGCCATCAACCGGGGCATCGGCCAAGCTGGGCTGCCGCTGCTTCGCGAACTTGCCGCCCGCAAACCGGCCGGCCGGCCGCTCAACATCCTCACCCACTGCAATGCCGGCTGGCTGGCCACGGTCGACTGGGGCACCGCCACCGCACCCATTTATCTCGCCCACGACGCGGGCCTGCCCGTTCACGTCTGGGTCGATGAGACCCGCCCACGCAACCAGGGTGCCAGCCTCACCGCGTGGGAGCTGCTCAATCACGGCGTGCCACACACAGTTATTGTCGACAACGCCGGCGGCCACCTGATGCAGCTTGGCGAGGTCGACATCGTCATCGTCGGCACTGATCGCACGACCGCGAATGGCGATGTCTGCAACAAGATCGGCACCTACTTGAAGGCGCTGGCCGCCCGTGACAATGGCGTGCCCTTCTACGTCGCCCTGCCCTCGCCTTCCATCGACTGGACCGTCCGCGACGGTCTGCGTGAAATTCCCATCGAAGAACGCGCCGCGACGGAAGTCACCCGGCTCACCGGGCGCCTCGATGACGGCCGCGTTGCCAGCATCACGGTCACGCCTGACGGCAGTCCTGCCGCCAATCCGGCGTTTGATGTCACCCCGGCGCGCCTTGTGACCGGACTGATCACCGAACGCGGCGTCGTGCCCGCCACCGCCGCCGCCCTGCGTCAGCTTTTTCCCGAAAGAGCTTCGACGCCCTGAACGGCCCGGACCACCCTTGGGCCACCGGGAGCCGGGCGAGGCGCGGCCGGGATCGTCGTCTTCGATATCTACGTTCGGCGGCGGTCGGCAAAAAATATTTCCTCCAGTCGGGTTGGCGTAAATTGGCAAATTTCAGCGCTTTGCCTCGCGCCGGCTGGCCGGAAGCACCGCGCGGCCAAAAATTGTCTGGCTTAACGAGCAACGATTCGCACGCTGCGCCCTGCATCAGGAAAGGATTGGCTGACAGCAGCCCGTTCTGCCAACCGGGTCTAGGAGTGATCACGGTGGTTTCGAGTGACGCAAGTCACCCGGATGTGCGAGGGGTCAAACCCTCGAACAAAAAACTCCTCCAAAAAGCGAGAAAGCCGCCTGATGCCCTCAGGCGGCTTTTCGTTTTCCGGAAAAACCCTGATGCGGGAACGATTAATTAAAACTCAACCGCTCACGCATCATGTCCAACCTCCTCACCCTCGCCGCCCTTCGCATCAGCGAAGCGAATCCCAACCACCATCTCTGGAACAACAACGGGACGTGGTTTCTGCACTACACGGTCTATCCGACCCCGTTCACCAAGCAGCGCATCCGTCGTTCCCTCGGCACCAAGGATGTCAACACGGCCCGCGAACGCCGCGACCAGTTTTTCAGCAATCTGGCCAAGCAGTCGGCCGCCCCGATGGTAACCGGCGAAGTCGCGGTTGCCTGATCTTCTTCTCCATGGGAATCACCGGGGTGCGCCGCGGGGTGTGCCCCTGTCCTTGGAAGCGCCGGCGGCTCGACCCGCGGAGAGAGACTTGGCGCGCCTGTCTGCCTTACGGAATCCTGAGCTGCATCCCGACCCGCAGCGCGTTGGATCCCTGCAGCAGGTCCCGGTTGGCCTGGTAAATCTCCTGCCAACGGCCCGGCGTACCGTAGTAACGCATGCTGATGCGCGAAAGCGAGTCGCCCTCTCCCACGGTGTGGTAACGCACCTGAGCCTGAACCCCGGTCGCGTTGTTCGCCGGACCGACCGGCACGGTGCCACCCGAGGCAATCGTCGCCGCCGGCGTGCCGAGCCGGGCCGCGGACGCGATCTGATCCAACGTGCTCTGCGCCTGCACCAGACGCGCTGACAACGCACTGTTTTCCTGCCTGAGCTGCGCCAGGTTTGCCGCCCGCTCGCGTTCCTGGGCCGCGTTGCCCTCCACCATGCGGGAGCTGGCTTCGCGCGCGCCCTGGAGGTCCCGGCGGGCCTGGGTGAGCTGGGCCGTAAGCGCCTCAATGTTCTGCTGGGCGCTGCGGTCCGAGTCCGCCTTCAATTGCCCGAGGTTGTTTGCCATCTGGCTCAGCCGGGCGTTGTCGGCCTGCAGGCTGGTAAGTTGTTTGCGGAGGTCGTCGCGTTCAGCCGCAATTTTGGTGTTGGTGTCGGTCAATTCGGCCACGGAGGCATTTTGCGTTTCAGCCGCCTTGTCCGCCTCCGTCACGCGGCCCTGCAATGCCGCCAGATCGGCCTGCGCCTTGTCCGCCGCCTGCTTGTTGGCGGCTGCCTGCGCGGTGGCGTCGGCGTTTTCCTTTTGCAGGCTGTCAGCCTCCTGCTGCGCCTTGACCAATTGGGTCCCGACCGCCTCCAACCTCTCCTGCAACGCCGCCTTCTCATCGACCAATCCCGACTGGGCTGTCGCCGCCTTGTGCGCATCCGCCAGTTGCTGATCGAGCGCCGCCTTCTCAGCTGCGAGGCCTTGGTTCTCGTCCGTCAGCCTTTGATTCTGCCGGCGGGCTTCGTCCGCCGCCGCAACCAGATCGTTCAGTTTGGCCTGCAATTGGTCGTATTCCTCCTTGGCCACGGTCGGCTGCTCGGCATCCTTGGCGCCCAACAGTGCGCGATTGGCGTCGGTGAGCGATTTGTTCGTCTCCCGCGTGCGCTGCAGCTGCGTAGCTAGCGTGGCGACTTCCCGGGCGGCGTTATTGCGCTCGTCCTCGTTCTGACCCTCCAGTTCCTTCACCCGCGCCTGCAGCGTGCTGATCTCCAGCTTGTAGGCATCGGGCTGCGCGGCCGTGACCGCCTGGGACTGCGCCGCAAGCGCGGCTGCGGCGGACTTCTTCGCATTGTCCAGGTCTTTCTCCAGCCGGTCGTTCGTTCCGGTCAGGTCGGCCACCGTGGCGTTCAGTTTTTCAATGCCCTGATTCGCCTCTGCCAGCTGGGCCTGCAGCTTCGTGGTATCGTCCCCTTCGTGGGTGCGAATGGTGCGGGCTTCCTCCAGCTGTTTTTCCAGGTTGGACACACGGACCCGGGCCTGGTCGAGATCACGTTGGTTGCTGGCCCCGGACGCATTCAGTGTTTCGTTGTCGTGCGTCAGCTGTTCATTCTTCGCCCGCAGGGCGGAAGCCTCGTCCGCGGCCTGACGCAACCGTCCATTCTCCTCCTTCGCCGCCGCGACCGCAGCCGATTCACCTCGCAGTTTCGAGAGTTCTTCGCGGAGTGTGCCGACTCCCGCCAGTTCCTTCCGGGCATCGGCCAGATCCTGTTCAAGTCGCGTATTGGCCCCGGTCAGTTCCGCCACGCTCGTTCCGCTCTTTTCCAACGCCTGGTTCGCCTCGCCAAGCTGTTTCTTCAGGTCCTCCAGTCCGGCTGTGCTGCCCGAAGCCTTTTGATGGGTCTCATCCAAGTCATGTTCCAAGGCCGCCACCCGTGTCTGTGCCTGGACAAGATTGTCGTGTTCGCCAGCCACCTTGTCTGACAACGCCTGGTTTGCCTGGGCCAGTTTCGTGCCCTGCGCCAGCGCCTCACCCAACTGCTGTTTCAATCGGCCGAGCTCCCCGGTGTCTGCTTTCGCCGCCGGCGCTTCCGCCAGCGCCGCCTCTGCCTTGGTCGCACGCTCTGCCAGCGATCGATTTTCCAGGGTCAGCTTTTGCTGCAACTGGCCCTGCGTTTCCAGCGAAGCCGTGGCCTCGTTGAGCTGTTTCTGCATCTCCGCCAGCTTCTGGCGCAAATCGGTCGTTTCCGCCCCGGACGTCTGGGTGGCCGCCGTCTTTTCGTTAACGGTCTTTTCCAGGGATTGGGACCATTTTTCGAGATCGGTCTTCTCCGCCTGCAAGGATTGGACCTGCTGCTGCGCCTGGGCCAGAGCCTGTTCAGCTTGGGCGAGTTTGGGTGCCAGTGACTGGTCAACCGCCGCCGGCGGTTGTTTGTCCATTGCGGCCAGGCGAGCCGTGAGCCGATCGTTCTCGGCCTGCAACCGGACGGTTTCCTGAGCGGTTTGCCCGGCCTTGATCGCCTCAGCGGACGAGTTGGACTGCAATTGTTGGATCTGCTCGTTGAGGTGCGCAACCTCGCCGCGAGCCTCCCGCAACTGTCCGGTGAGACTCTCCGCGTCTTTGACGGCCGCGTCCCGCTGGTCCTCCAGCTGCTTGCCGGTGGCGTCGGCGCGTTGGTTCTCCGCTTGCGCCGGTCCACCGGCCAGATTTTCGGCGCTTCCGGGAGCAGGAGATTTGGCGGTCTGATCCTTCAGCTCACGCAGCTGCTGGTTGACCAAAAGCAATTCGCGGATGGAGCGCTTCACGTCGTCGTTCAAGCGCGCGTTGTCGCGCTGCAGGTTGGCGATCATGTTGTCCTTGTCCGATTCCGAAGTGGAATTTCCATTCTCCGCCACCACCGGAGCCGAAACCGTCTTCGTCCCGGCCGCCAAGTCCTGTCGTTCCTGCTGCAACTTGGCGTTGCCCTCAGTGAGTTCCTTGTTGGCCTGCTGCGCTTGCGCGAGCGCGCGAGCCGTTTCGTCAAGGCGCGCGTTGAGTGCCGCAATCTCGCTCCGATGCCTGTCCATGGCGCCGGGCGCGCCGGCAACGGTCGGCGGGCCGGACGTCGAAATTGACCGCGCCTTCTCTTCCTGGGCGTCCTTGATTTGGGCGGTGAGCACGGCTGCTTCACGTTCCGCCGTCTCTTTGTCGGTCGTCAGCGACTGGACCTGGGCGGAAAGCCGGCGGGCCTGCTCGCGCAATTGCTCGATCAATTTGCCCGATTCACTCCCTTGGTTGAGTTCCTGTTCCAGCCGGGCCTTATCCAGTTCCAGCCGCTGATTGGTTTCGGCGAATTGGGTGTTGGCCTGGCGGGCCTTTTCCAGCGCGTCCGCCAGCTCAGTCACCTGCGGCGATTGGTTCTTCTCCGGAGCCGCGACCGGTGCGGCGACCACGGGCGCGGCACCGGCACGGTTGGAGGCCGGCGCCGCCGACGTCGGCGGCGGCAACGAGCTTGCGTCGAGCATCCGCTTTGCCGTCGCGAGCTGGTCGGGAGAAAGGCTTTGCGCGACAAAATCGCGCGCCGCCGGGTTGGAACCGTTCCTGGCGGCAAGACTGAGCCAGTAAAACGCCCGCACCGGATCCTTGGTCAACCCGCCCCGGCCCTCGGAAAACATCAGACCGTAATTATTTTGGGCCGAGGCGAAACCCTGTTCAGCGGCCGCTTGGTACAGGGCGGCCGCCGCGATCTCATCCTTCGCCACGCCGCGACCGTCCTCCAAGAGCAGCCCGAGATTGAATTGGGCCCGGGCAAACCCTCGATCCGCGGCCTGCTTGTACCAACGTGCGGCCTGCTCTTCATCCTTCTTCACCCCCCGGCCGGTCTCATAGGCCAGGCCCAGATTGAATTGCGCCTCGGCGATGCCCTTTTCCGCCGCCTGCTTGTACCAGAGATTGGCTTCGAACAAATCCTGGCCGACCCCGCGTCCCGCCGAATACATGTTGCCGACATTGAACTGGGCCGGGGCAAAGCCCTGCTCGGCCGCCATCATATAATATTTGAAAGCCTGGTAGGGATCAGCGCCGACCCCGCGACCGAGTTCATAGGCGAGGCCAAGATTGAATTGCGCCGGTGCAAAACCGCTTTCCGCGGCCTTCTGGTACCAGGTGAGCGCCGCAGCAAAGTCCTGGTTCACTCCCCGGGCGTTGGAATAGGCATTGCCAAGCGTGTTCTGCGCGTCGGGATCAGATTGCTCCGCCTTGGCGCGGACTTGCGCCAGATCGACCGCGGAAGGTGTCTCGGCGCGCGCCGGCAGCAGTCCCAAGGTTCCGAGCAGGATGACGCCAAAGATCGCGCGCCCGGTCATCGCTGGAAGGCAAAATCGAGTTAACGCGACGGGATTACGCACGCTTCATGTTAAGGAGAAAACGCTACACGGGAGCAAGGCCGCATCCTGCATGCCATGGATAATTTTCTTGTCCGGCGGGCAAAAAGTCGCGAGCGCACCCGACAGCCGGGCCGTCCCGGCCACGACAAAATAATAAGGGCAAAGCCGGACGCGGCCGGATTTCACCGCGACCGTGGCCGGTCCGCCGGCCTCTTTAGTTTCATACAGCGGGTGCTGAAGGAGCTTGGGCTTCCGGTATTCCTGCAGCAGGTGCAGATTGGTCGGCGCCAGCCGGAGCGCCTGCTCCACGCCCGCCTGCCATTCCTCCCGCGAACAGTCGCTGCCGAGCACCACGCTGCGGGCGCCCCAGGCCGTCTCGTGAAACCCGCTGATCTTGATGATGAGGTCCCGTTCCTTTTGCGAAGCGGTGGTCAGTTCGCGCCAGTCATTGAGCATCCGGCCACCCACGTGCGGTCCGGCGAGCACGGCGCCGGGCGGCAGCGGCAGCGGATCCAGCACCCACGACTGCGGGATCAACTGCCGCAGCAGTTTGAGGCTGCGTCCGCTCAGGGTCTCCGTCCAGAATTCCGTCAGCAAATGGTGGTGAAAAAGCGCCAGAGCCAGTTTCTCCTCCTGAAAATGCCGCATGGGCGGCGCGATGGTCACGGCCCCGCTCTGCCACGCCTCGAAAATCTCCGCCGCGATGCGGATATTGGCCCAGTCAAAAAGTTCGAAGAAACGGTAGATGATGTCGATCTTCTCCGGCGTGCCCTCCACATCGAAGAACAATTCGCCGCCCAGCGGGAAGACGTCCTCGGGTCGCAGGCAGAAAACCCGGCGGCCGGATCGCTGAAGCTGTTCGGCCAGCCATCGCATCTCCGGCCGGTAGGTCGCCGCTTCGTCGCTGACCAGAATCGCGACCAGCGGGCTGGCCGTCTCCGGGCGCAAAGTCACCAGCGACTGGTAGAAATTCTCCACCATGGCGTTGTCAAGCCCGACGATCGGCTGGCCGTTGTCACCACCGTAAAGTCTGTTCAGGAAGGCGGTCAGACCAACTCCCCCGGGCACGGAATCCAGCTCGGTCAGCGCGAAGCCCTTTTCCGTGAGCAGCAGGTCCGGCCGAAGCACCGGCGGGATGGCCCCGCGATTTTTCGGGTCGCGCGCGTGCCGGACCAGCTCCGGCGGTTTGCCGCGATCAAGATAGTCCGCCACCCAAGGTGCCAGCAGCGGCTTGTTGCGCAACAGATTCTTGCCGGCGACCGCCCGGAGATAAAGTGTCTCCAACGCCTGGTGAAATTCGAGACAAGCCGCCCCGATCTGTTCCAACTGCGCCCCCTGGTCCGCCGTCAACGGCCACGCCTGCGGGGACAGCCGCCAGGTCTTGTCCTCGAACAGCGCTTGCGTGCTGAAGGCTGTGTGGAGCGTATCGTAGGCGAGGTCGGGCATGGAGAATCAGAGGTCGAAGGACAGCGGGCGGAGGACAGAACTCCACCGGAAAGAAAACTCAAACTGTTCCCGAGGCTAGGTCATCTGTCCTTTGCGGTCAGTCTTCCATCTGGATATCCTTGTTGCGGTGCCGCGGGCAGCCGGCCCGGAGCCAGCCGGAAATAAACCGGTCAAGATCGCCGTCGAGAACCCCCTGGGTGTCGCTGGTACTCACGCCGGTCCGCAGGTCCTTCACCATCTGATAGGGCTGGAGCACGTAACTGCGAATCTGGCTGCCAAAGCCGATTTCCCCCTTCTCGCCGTAGAATTTCTCCATCTCGCTGCGCTTGTCGTCCAGCCGCTTTTCGTAAAGCCGCGCTTTCAGGACGTTCATCGCCGCCGCCTTGTTCTTGATCTGCGAACGCTCGTTCTGGCAAACCACCACGATGCCCGAGGGAAGGTGGGTGAGGCGCACCGCGGAATCGGTTGTGTTGACGCCCTGGCCGCCCTTGCCCGAGGAGCGGTAGACATCGGTGCGGATTTCGTCCTCCGGAATATCAATGACGACCTCCTCGGTAATCTCGGCAATGACATCCACCGCGCAAAACGAGGTATGGCGGCGCTTGTTGGAGTCGAACGGGCTGATGCGAACCAGCCGGTGCACCCCGCGCTCGGCCTTGGCGTAACCGTAGGCGTTCTCGCCCTTGATAAGGATCGTGGCCTTGGAAATGCCCGCCTGGTCACCCGGCTGCACATCCATGAGTTCCACGGTGAAACCCCGGCGCTCGCACCAGCGGGAGTACATGCGGAAAAGAATGTCGGCCCAGTCATTCGATTCCGTGCCGCCGGCGCCCGCCTGGATGGAAAAGATGGCGTTGTTCCGGTCGAACTGACCGGTGAGGAATGATGCGATTTCGAGCCTGTCCAGTTCGTCCACCATTGCCGTCACCGATGCATTGAGCTCCTTGGCGTAGGCTTCCGCTTCCGCCGGAGCGGCCGCCTCGATCAGTTCGACCATGAGTGCAGCGTCCTCGACCCGTTTGTTGAACGAGACCACGCCGGCAATCGTGCGCTTCAAGCCGTTCAGCTTGCCGATATGTTTCTGCGCGCGCTCGTTGTTGTTCCAGAATTCCGGGGCGCCCATCTGCGCCTCCATCGCCTCTATCTCGCGCTGTTTCTGTTCGACGTCAAAGAAACCTCCATAAGTAGCCGGCGCGCTTCTTTATGTTCTCAAGGTGGGAAAAGGTTTCGGGTGCGATCATGGATGCGAGGCCCGATAGGCGCAAAGCGGGCCCTCCGGCGCAAGGGGAAAATCAGTCCGAACGCCCGACCGGCCTTCAGGCCGCCGCCGGTCCCGCGGCCCGTCGCTTCTTCCGCTCCCAATACCACGCGACCCAGATGCATATCTCGTAGAGCAGGTAGAGCGGGACGGCCATCGCCACCTGGGTGATGACCTCCGGGGTGGTCATGATCGCGCCCAGAATGAAGGAAGCCACGCAGACGTGGCGCCGGAATTTGGCCAACTGCGCATGCGTGATCACGCCCAGCTTGACGAGGAAG
This sequence comes from Opitutia bacterium, assembly GCA_037446975.1. Taxonomy (GTDB): domain Bacteria; phylum Verrucomicrobiota; class Verrucomicrobiia; order Opitutales; family Opitutaceae; genus Lacunisphaera. The sequence continues at coordinate 12,718 of JBBIHQ010000047.1, read as the reverse complement.
AGCACGACGATCGGAAATTGAAAGCCCAAGCCCATGCCGAAGACGAAATGGGTCACAAAGCTGATGTAATCGTCCGCCCGCCAGTCGAGGCCCTCGAATCCGAGCAAGTCGGAATAGGCCACCGAGGCCCGCAGCGCCACCGGCAGCAACACGAAATAGGTCGACAGCACACCGGCAAGAAACAGGAACACGCTCCAGCCCAGCCAGGGGAAAATGGCCTGGCGCTCGCGCTGCTTGAGCGCCGGGAAGATGAAACTGCCGATGAAATACATCCAGAACGGGGCCGAGATGATCAGGGCGCTGTAGAACGCGACATGAAACGCGACGAAGAATCCCTCGGCCGGCCCAAAGTTGTGGAGCCGCACCCGCAGCGGACTGACGTCGGCTCCCGGCGCATCCGGCAGGAGCTTAAGGGCCGCCACCTGTTCCTCGCCCATCTTCATCGCGTGCACCTGAAAGACCGCATGCGGCGCCTCACCGGGCGGCAGACCGGAAAATTGCTGACGGGTAACCGCATAAGGGCCGAATCGCGTCGAACCGATTTCAAAGCTCACCGTAGGCTTCGGCTTCTCCAGCAAATCAATATTGCGCAGCGGATATTCGACGATCGCGACCAGTTTATCGACCAGCAGCAGACAAATGAGCAGCGCCACTCCGATCGCAATCATCGAGCGAATCAGCACCTTGCGCAAATCCTCAAGGTGGCCCAGGAAGGATTTATGCGTTCCCGCCCCTGCCGCCGGCTCAATATCAATGGTGTCGTCAGGCATGCGCTGGGTAGGTCCGGTTTGCTCCAATAACCAATTGGGCCGTCATCCCCGCAGGATGCCGGCGGCCTTCTCCTTGAGAAAGCAGGCGTAGGTTTTTTCGAGCCCCTCGCGCAATCCGATCCGGGCCTTCCAGCCCAAGGCGGTCAGTCGCGACACATCCAAAAGCTTGCGGGGCGTGCCGTCGGGCTTGGATGAGTCCCAAATGATACGCCCCTTGAATCCGGTGACCTCTGCCACCCGCTCGGTCAACTCCCGGATTGTCACATCGGAGCCCAAGCCGACATTGATCAGTTCCGGCGGATCCGCGAGCCGGAGCAAGAACGCGCAGGCGTCCGCCAGGTCATCCACATGGAGGAACTCGCGTTTCGGCGAACCCGTGCCCCAAGCCACCACTTCATCGCGCCCGGCCTTCCGGGCATCGTGAAACTTGCGGATCAAAGCCGGCAGCACATGGGAATTCAGCAAATGATAGTTGTCGCCGGGCCCGTAGAGATTGGTCGGCATGGCCGAGTGATAAAGTACGCCAAACTGCTTGCGGTAATACTCGCAGAGCTTGAGGCCGGCGATCTTGGCCACGGCGTAGGCCTCGTTGGTTGGCTCGAGCGGACCCGTCAGCAAGCAAGCCTCCGTCATCGGCTGCGGCGCCTGCCGCGGATAGATGCAGGAACTGCCAAGAAAGAGCAGCCGTTTCACGCCCGCCAGATACGCGCCGTGGATGCAATTGGCCGCAATGAACAGATTGTCGTAGATGAACTCGGCCGGGTAGGTGTTGTTGGCGTGGATGCCTCCCACCTTGGCCGCGCCGATCACCGCGGCGTCAGGTCGCTCGGCCGCAAAGAAAGCCGTGACCGCAGCCTGATTGGTCAAGTCAAGCTCGCTGCGCTCGCGCACCACCAGCTTGACGGAAGAATCGGAGGAGAAATGGCGCACCAAGGCGGAACCAACCATGCCCTTGTGGCCGGCAACAAAAAGTTTCATGATGAAGAGTCTGAAGAAGGCGACGGCAGGTTCAGGCGGACGCGGTTAATGCAACCCGCATCCGAAGGCAGGAAACACCGGCCCGCACCCTGCCCGGCATCCATCCTCCCGATCGGCGAGCCGCCACGGAAGGGGTCGCCCCGGTCCAGAATTCCTATGTTCAGCGCGTTCTTCATGAATTGGTGGTTGGACGACTACAGGCATTATTCACCGCCATGCAAGTCCGGCCGCGGGCTCAGGGCCCGGTCTCGGTCAAAAGACGGACGAGTTCGGCTTTCCACAGCGCCGCGACCGTGTGACTCCCGTGCCCACGGGTCTGGTCGCTCAGGGGAAGGACGATCGCCCGGCCGTGCGGCACCCTTCTTATCTCGCGTTCAAGGATACCCAACTCCGGCGGATTGATCAGATCGTCCGCGGTGTTAACGGCCAGCAGCGGCGCCTTGATACTTCCCAGCCCGGCGTCGGGGTCATAATCGTACGAAGCTTCGATCGCGTACAGGCAGTCATTTGCATCGCCAGTCTTGAAGTAACTGGCGACGAAAGCGTCGAGGACCTTGTCGGTCGCCGCGAGCGTCGGCGCCTCGGCTTGGCGCAGGATTGGATTGCTGCTCATGAAATAGAGTATCTCGGCGACGGTCCGAAGCGACTGGGGTTCACTCCGGTAATCGCCACCCTGCCACTCCGGATCATGGCGGACCGCGTCGATCGCCATGCGGCGCCAGACCCGGTTCCGGCCGGCAATCTGCACGGGCAGGCTCGCCAGCGGCATCAAAGCGTCCATGAAATCGGGATGCCGTTCGCCCCAGAGCCAGGTGTGCATGCCACCCATCGACGTGCCCATGACCAGCCGGGCATGATTCACGCCCAGGCCCACCGTCAGCAGCTGATATTGCGCCTCGACCATGTCGAGATAACCGTACCGCGGAAACTTCGCGTGCAAACCATCGCTCGGCTTGCTTGATTTCCCGTGCCCGATGCCATCCGGCAAAACGATGAAATACTTGGCGGCATCAAGCGGCTGGCCGGGGCCGAACAACTCGCCGGCAAATTCCGGGCGGATGAATTGCGCGCCGCTGCCGGTGGTGCCGTGCATGATCAGCACGGCGTTCGTCGTCCGGCCGGCTGCATCGCGCCGCAGCGTGCCGATCGTCCGGTAATGGAGGCGCAGCTCCGGCAGCTTTTCACCCGAGCGAAAGACAAAGTCCCGGGCGACGAAATCGCCTTCGGCTGGCGCGGGATAGTCCGCCGCCCACAGCCCGAGCGGAACCAGAACGATGGCGAGCAGCAAACGGATCCGGGCTTTCATAAATTCAACCCAGCGCGGCGAGCAGACGCTGGAGCTCGGCCTGCTTTGTTTTCTGGTCGGCGAGCTGCTTCTTCGCCCCTTCGAGCACCGCCGGCGGGGCCTTGCTGACAAACGCCTCGTTGGTCAGCCGCGCCTCGGTGCCGGCGATGTGCTTGGCGATCGCCTCCAGCTCCTTCTGCAGTCTGACCTTCTCGACCGCTGGATCGCCCTTCAACTGCCGGATGAGATTCCACGAACCGAACGCCGTGACAATCGCCGGAGCGTTGGGCGACATCGCCCCGCGGGTGATCGAAGAGGCCCCCGTCATGCGTTTGAGCTTGGCCAGGTTCGCGTCGAGCACGGCCCAGTGGGCGTCATTGGCCTCGACAATGAACTCTGACACCTTGCTGGACGCTTCGCCTTGCTCCGCCTTGAAGGCGCGCACTTGCGAAACCACCGCCTTCAGCTGGGCGATTTCGGCCGCGGCCTTGGTGTCGATTCTCAATCCGTGCATCGCGATCTGCGAAGTGTTTTCCAGGCGTACATCGCTGATGAGAAAGGCATTCTCCGTTCCGTATCCCAGCAGGTGCCAGAGCTCCTCGGTGATGAACGGGGTGAACGGATGCAGCAGGAGCAGCGTCTGGCGGAGCACGAGATCCTGAATTGCAAGGCAACCCGCTCGGGTCGATTCGTCCTGCAGCTTGGCCTTGGAAACCTCCACATACCAGTCGCAGAAATCGTTCCAGAAAAATCCATAGAGCACCTGCACCACCGCGCTGAACTCAAACTCATTGAACAGCCGGTTCACCTCGCGCGTCGCGGTCAGCAGGCGGTCGAGAATGGCGTGGTCATCGGCGTCAAATTTTGCGGGCTCCAGCCGCGCCAGGATGACGGTCTGGGTGGAGTTGTCGCTCATCGGGCCGCTCATCTGGCGAAACCGGCAGGCATTCCAGAGCTTGTTGCAGAAATTCTTGCCCCCCTCGATGCGTTCCTCCTGAAACCGGATATCCTGCCCCTGCGGCGCCAGCGACACGATGCCAAAACGCAGTCCGTCCGCGCCGTATTTGCTGATGAGGTCGAGCGGATCGGGCGAATTGCCCAGTGACTTGGACATCTTGCGGCCCTGCGCATCGCGGATGATGCCGGTGAAATAGACGTTTCTGAAGGGAATGCGGCGTTCCAGCGGCTCACCCGGCCGGACAAATTCCAAGCCCGCCATGATCATGCGTGCCACCCAGAAGAAGATGATATCGGGCGCCGTGACCAGCGTCGTGGTCGGGTAGAAATAGTTGAAGCCGGTCCTTTCCATCTGCGCCTTTTCCGGCCAGCCCAGCGTGGCAAACGGCCAGAGCCACGATGACGCCCAGGTATCAAGCACATCGCTTTCCTGCACCCAGTTGTCCGGGTCCGGCGGGCCGGCGAGCGACACATGCACCTTAGTCGCGTCGCGAAGATCACTCTCGGTCAGCTTCTCGCGGTCGAGCCCCTTGGCATACCACACCGGGATCCGGTGACCCCACCAGAGCTGCCGGCTGATGCACCAGTCCTGGATGTTTTCCAGCCAGTGCAGATAGACCTTCGCCCAGCGTTCCGGATAGAACTTGATGTGGCCGTCGCGCACCGCCGCTTTGGCCTCTTCGACCCGGGGATAGCGCAGCCACCATTGCCATGTCAGGCGCGGCTCGATGGGAACATCGGCCCGCTCGGAATAACCGACGTTGTTCTCGTAAGGCTCCTCCTTGACGAGCGCCCCTGATTCCTTGAGCAACTCCGCCGCTTTCTTTCGACCGGCGAAACGCTCCAAGCCGGCCAGGCCGGGTCCGGCAAGTTCGTTGAGCTTGCCGTCCGGGTCGAGCACGTCCAGCGGCGCCAGCTTGTGTCGCTGACCGATTTCAAAATCCACCTTGTCGTGGGCCGGCGTGATCTTAAGCGCGCCGGAGCCGAATTCCCGATCCACCGCCGGGTCCGCAATGATCGGAATCGCAACGCGGTTCAGCGGTCGCCAGACTTTCCGGCCGAACAGACCCGTGTATCGCGGGTCGTCCGGGTGCGCCGCGATGGCCACGTCACCCGGGATGGTTTCGGGGCGCGTGGTCTTGACCGTCACAAACTCACCGGGCCGGTCCACCAATTCATAGCGCACCGTATAGAGCGCGCCCTTGGTGGGCTTCATGATCACTTCCTCGTCGGACAGGGCCGTGAGACTGGCGGGACACCAATTCACCATCCGCTTGCCCCGGTAGATGTGTCCCTTTTGAAAGAGGTCAACGAACACTTTCAGCACGGCCTGGGAGTAGCCGGGATCCATCGTGAACTGCGTCCGGCTCCAGTCGCAGGAAGCGCCCAGGGCCTGCAACTGCCGGAGAATCATGCCGCCCTTCTCGTCGCGCCATTCCCACACCTTCTCCAGAAATTTCTCCCGGCCCAGGTCATGGCGGGTCTTCTTCTGCTTGCGCAATTCCCGTTCGACCACCGTCTGCGTCGCAATGCCCGCGTGATCGGTACCGGGCAACCACATCGCCTCATCGCCCTCCAGCCGGGCCCGCCGGATGAGGACGTCCTGCAGGGTGTTGTTCAAAACATGCCCCATGGTCAGCACGCCGGTGACGTTGGGCGGGGGGATCATTATGCTGTAAGGCGGCCGACCGGCGACCGGCCGGCCCGCAAAACAGTCATGCTCCAGCCAGGCGGCATACCACTTTTTTTCGACAGCGTGCGGTTCGTAGCTCTTGTTGATTTGGGCCATGGGTCTGGGTGGGGTGGCAGTCAAAGGTGCGGCTTGTGCCCTGACAAGCTGGTTTGCATCTGCGCCTTTCGCTCCACCTCGGAGCAGTTTGGACCGTATTGGTCCCAGCCGGGTGGCCGTAACCGCGCTCGCAATCGAGGGAGCGACGAGGCGGGGACCGGAGGCGGTTTCCGCCCGGCAACAGCTTCACCCCTTCCGCTTCGTCTTCTCTGAAAGATCGAGCCGCTCCGCCCGGCGGCCGCCCTCGGCCTGACCGTTCGCGGCGGCCGACTTCTCGTGCGAGTAATAGGAATAATTGTTGGTGTAGTAACCGTAGTCCTCGCCGGAACCGGTGGGGACCTGGTTGAGCACCACCCCGATGATCGGCACTTTCAGTCCTTCAATGATCTGGCGGGCCCGCTGCACCATGCTCTCGGGATTCCGCCGGTGCTGGATGAGCAGGACCGTGCCGTCGGCAATGCTCGCCAGCACCGAAGCGTCGCTGACCCCGATGATTGGCGGCGAATCGAAGAGAATCTTGTCGTAGCGCTGTTTGAATGCGGCCACGAGTTCCCGGAGCTTGTTCGCATACAGCAGGCTGAGCGTGACATTGTTGCTGGCGGAACCACTGGGCAGAAAATCGAGCAAACCGGACTTGTCCCGTTTCACGGCGTCGGTCCACGAGGCTTTGTTCAAAACGATGTCGGTCAGGCCGGGTTCGCGCGACAGACCGGCCAGTTTGTGCTGCGTCGGACGGCGCACGTCGGAATCGATGAGCAGCACCTTCTCCCCGGCCGCAGCCATGCAGAGAGCGAGCTGGCGCAACGTGGTGGACTTGCCCTCGCCGGGACCGGAGGAAAGCATGACCAGAGCGGAGGGCTGGCCGGCACGCAAAGCGAGATTTAGGTTGGTCTGCAGCATCCGATAGGGTTCGCCGTCGGGCGAACTCGGATCATGCGTCTCCCCCGGTTCGCGCATGAATGGGATGACACCCAGCACCGGCAGGTTGAGTTTGCTCTCCACGTCGGCGACGTTGCGGAAGCTCGTGTCGAAATATTCCAGCAGGACGGCCGCGCCAACCCCAAGAATGCTGCCAAAGACAAAGGCAAAGAGAATGTTGAGCGGCCAGTTGGGCTTGCTGGCGTATCGGGCCGGTTCGGCCGTATTGAGGATCTCGATGGTCTTTTTCGGCACGGTGAAGTCGATTTCGCGCTGCCGCAGCGTCAGCTTCAGGGTGGTGAGCAGGCGCTGTTCATCCTCCAGCTTGCTGGTCGCCTCCTCGAAGGGCCGCATGCGTTCGCGTGCCGAAAGGATCTGGTCGACCTTGGCCTGGTCCAGCTGGCGCTCCAGTTCGGTCACGCGTGCGTCGGCCTCCTTGTAGGCCATTTCGAGCGAGCTCTCATAGCCACGGAGCTGGTTGTCGAGCTGTTCCTGGATCTTGGCGCTGTTCTCGATTGCCGCGATCAGGTCCGGATGCGCCGCGCCCAGCCGGCCTTTGAGCTTGGTGACGTTCTGGTCGGAAATCAGGTAGGCCTGCAGAAGGTTTTGGATGTTCGGGTCCTGGATCAGTTCGGAATTCACGAGATTCCGGCGCTCGGCAACGGGAATGCTGCGGAAACGCTCCCAACGCGTCTTCCGGCCGATGGCGTCAACCCGCAGGGCGATGAGCGAGTTCTGCATCTGCCGCAGCGTCTCGACGTCCATATCCGTATACCGCTGGCTGAGGTCCACCCCGGCGATATCTAGCTCCTTGCGCACCTTCTCCACCCGGTCGCGTTGGGCCACAACATTCTGCTCCTGCTTCTCGAGCTCGCCCCGGAGTTTTGCGAGGCCCTCGCTCTGGCTGGACATGGCGAGGCTGAGCCGGTCCTCGGAGTAGACCCGGGCGATATTGTTCGCGATGGCGGCGGCCAAGGCGGCGTCGCGCGCGTAGACATTGATTTCGATCAGCGAGGTGCTGCGGCGCGATTCGACCCGCAGCATTTTGTCCGTCAGATATTTGTAGGTGATCGAGTCCGGCAGCGGGATCCCGTCGTTGAGCTGGCGACCCAGGATGGCGTCAAGGCCGAGATTCTTGATGACGGGGAAGATGATCTTCTCCGATTGGATGATTTCAAACTGGTCCTGGATGAAATAGGGATCGTAATATGGGCTGTTCTGGGCCTGGAAGAGCTTCACCTCGCTCTCCGGTTTTTCGACCCGGATCTTGGCCGTGGCGAGATACCACTTGGGGAGGAGTGCGGTCACGCCCAAGGTGGTGAGAACCACGATGGCCAGAACGATAAAAACCAAGGATTTGCGCAGCCGCAGCAGACTGACAAAATCGCCGAGAGTGGCGCTGTCCTTGCTGACCGGGAGGGAGACCATGGTCCAGCGCGGGCCGGATTAAAATGTGTAGCGAGCGGAAACGCCAAGGCGGCTGCGATTCTGGCCGCGACCCGGGTCGTCCGAGTTCACTTTGTCAAGGTCGTAGGTGGCGTCAGCCGTCCAGTTCTTGGTGGGTTGCCACGACAAGCCCAGTCCAAATCGGGTCGTATCCTCATTGATATCGGCATGAACGCCGCTGCGGCCCTGCAACCTCGCCGGCGCGTAAGTGATGGAGCCCGAGGCCGTGAACGTGCCGGTCAGCCGGTGCTGCAAATTGACGAAAACCCGGTTCACATTGCTGTCGGTATAATTCACGATATCCGACGGCTCCTCGATCACATACGTATAACCGGCCGCCAAAAAAGAGCCCTCGGCGTACGTGTAACGCGTGCTGAGTTCAGCATAGGGCGCCGTGGTGCTGGTCGTGGAATCGCGACGCCGGTCCTCAAAGCCGACCCGGGCCGAAACCAGCAAATCCTTGCCGGGATTGTAGTCCACGCCGGTCATCAGAAAGTTGGAGGTCTTGTCCTTGGTGCTCGATCCGCTGCGATAGTTGATGCTTTGGTAGCGGTATTCGCCGACCAGTTTGGTTTCAGGCAGCATCGCATACGAAAGCTCCAAGCCGGCCAGGCTTTCCGAGTGGTCGAGGTTGGCCCCGAGCGTGGCGTCGTCGTAGCTGTAATCGATGAACCGGTATTTTACGACGACGCCGGTCTTCTGGCCGGCCGCCGTGGTCAAGCGCGCATCAAACTCGCCCAGCTTCAACGATTGGTCGGTATTCAGCGGAACGCCTACGAGCAGAGACTGCGGATTCTTGGAAATGTTGTAGAGCCCGCTCATGTCGATATTGGTCGCCGACGAGAACGAATGCGCCAGCCGGGCGTTCAGGCTGTGGCTCGTCAGGTCTTTCGTCCCCGGGCGATCGACCTCGTGATCGTTGCTCAATTCGTACGACGCCGAGGCAAACGTCTGCTCGTCAATCGAGCCGTTGTAGGAAATAGCGCCGGTGGTGTTATAGACCATGCTGCCGATCTCGCCCGTGGCCGCGCCAAAGATGTTGCTGTCATGATAAGCCGAGGCACCAAGCCGGAACGTGAGGGCCTTGCCTTGTTCCTGCTCGGGTATGGGGGCATAAACCGCAAAAGCCCACGCAGGGAGGGCGACACTAAGCAGCGCGAACCGAAAGTAGGTGTTCATCGTGGTGACCAAGGCCTTTGTTGCGGGTGACTTAGGTCAATTCCTGACCCACTGGCAATTCAATTTCCCTGTTGCAACAATGTTTCCGGATTAACCAGCAAGACCATGTTTTCCGTGAGTTTCTGCGGCGGCATGTTCAAGGGAAAATTGGACGGCATCCGACGGGTGACCAACCCGGTGTAAACTCCGCCCCACCCGCCCGAATCGTTCAGGCTGATCGTATCTTCGCTGCGCGCCGCCAGCTCGGTGAAAAACGGCCGGTCAAGCGTCACCGGCGTCAACAGGAGCGCCCCGATGTTCTGCTCGACGATTATTCGGGAAAAATCCCGCAAACGTTCGGGCTTGGACCACACGCGCATCCGGCCGTACCAGGCCGTTCCCGCCGGAACGTCCGTCGACACCCCCGTGCCAGGCAGAAACCGGGCCCGCATGTCCCGCTGCAGCTCCATGAACAGGTTCGGGTAATAGGGCGGGTAATAGAAATGAATCTTCCTCGGTTCCATGCAGTCCCGCACCAGCGGCAGCCCTTGGAGCAGCAGCAATCCGGCGACCGCCCAACGCCAATGGACCGCCAGATGCGTCTGGCTGTCCACCAGGACGAAAAAGAAGCCCGCGCCAAATACTATCACCAACGGCGCCAGGTAATAAGCCGGCAGCCGCGGGCTCTCGCCCGAATTGAAGAACGGCTGGGCTGCCAGCAAGACCAGCAAGACCGCGGCAAAACACCAACGCACCCGGTTCACCGGTCCGTGCCGGAATTCATAGAGCAGGCCCGCAATGAAGAACGCCGCCAGCATCATCCCCCCTCCCGACCAGAGGCGCTCGCGCAGGTTAAGCTCCATGCCCGTCAGCCCCTTGTTGCCAAGTTTCTTGAGGTCAAGCCCCGGTGCCTCGGTGCTGGCGATATTGCGTTGGGCGGCGGGCTCCGCGGTCGGGTCGCCCGCTTTCAGGGCCAGATTCTGCCACGCCAAACCAAGCGGATGGCCCGCGACCACCGTATTTCTTGCCAACCACGGGCCGGTGAGCAGGACCATGACCGCCGCAAATATGCCAACGGCCGGCCAGCGCACCGGGTTTTTGAACCGGAGCATCAGATAGCCGCCGAAAACGAGCGCCACCAAGCCGCCGGAATATTCGGTCAAGAACAACAAAGCGCAGATTCCGCCCAGCGCCGCCAGACGCCCGGCAAGCCTCTTTCCCAGCACGGACGCGTGGGAGAGATTCTCCTCCAGTCCGGCCAGGACGTTGAATGCCGCAAGCATCAGAACCATGAATACCGGCAGCCCCGTCAGCATCACCGTCTGCTGCCACAGTGTCACCGACAATGCCGTGGCCAGAACCGCAAGCCAGGCCGCGCGTTCGTCGAACAACTTCTTGGCCACCCGCCAGACCAGCCATACCGTCACCCAAAACAAGATCAAGTTGACCGCCAGCACGGCGTAGTCGGGCAGCCAACCGTCGGGCGGAACCGGTTTGTGCGCCCAAATCGACTCCGGCAGCAGCTTGAAAGCCACCGCGAGGGTCAGGGCATACAGGGGCGCATCGTGCAGTTCCGGATAGGGCCGCTTTTCGTCGAACCCCATGCCTCGCGCCAGCATCACCGCGTAAGTCTGCGGGTAATTGACCGTTGTGGTGAAGCCTTCGCCCTGGGCGAGTTGGCGCGCAAGGACCGCCTGTCGCATCACGAATTCGGTCGGGATGCCGTGAAACTGCTTCCAGGAATAGACCATCGTCAGCAAGAGCGCGGCAAACAACACCACCGCCCGCCGCATCCATCGCGCGCCATATCCTTGTTCCAGCCAATGTATGATCTCCTGCCCGGATTTCATTTTCGTCCCTCGGTTTGCCACGCCTTTTTGCGCACGGTGCACCGGCCTGCCACATGCGGTGGACCGGCGCCCGGTCCGCCAACCGTGATCCCACCGCCCCAGCCTTCAGAGTGCACAGCTGAGAAATCGTTCATCCCCGATCGAGTACATCGAGTTCAGGCCATTGCGCGATCTTGCGATGCAGCGTCCGGCGGCTGATGCCGAGCAGTTTCGCCGCCTTGGTCCGGTTTCCCCGGGCTTTCATCAGGGCTTCGCGAAGCAGGCGCTTGGCGTTGTCCTCGACTGAATAGGGGTTGGCCGGCGTGGCGGTCATCATCACCGGCGGGGGCGACATCTCGCCGCGGAATTTCGGCTCCAGATCAAATTCAGCCAGCTTGCCGCCGCGGCGCAACACGACGGCGTTCTCGGCAAAATTGCGCAACTCGCGGATATTGCCGGGCCACGGATAGGCCTGCAGGTGCCGCATCGCTCCAGGTTCTATCGAGACCGGCTCGTAGCCATTTTCCTTCGAATAGACCGAGATGAAATGCTCCAACAGCACCGGGATATCGTCGGTCCGCTCCCGCAGCGGCGGCGTGGTGATGCGCACGACGTTGAGTCGGAAAAACAGGTCCTCGCGGAATTTCCCTTCCTTCACCATCTGCTCCAGATTCCGATTGGTCGCCGCCACCAGCCGCACATCAACCGTCAGGGTCTTTGTGCTGCCGATGCGTTCGAAGCTCTTGGTCTCGATAAACCGCAACAGCTTCACCTGGATTTCCGGGCCGATTTCGCCGATTTCGTCCAAGAACACCGTACCGCCATCCGCCAGCTCAAACCGGCCGATTCGCCGCTCGGTGGCACCCGTGAAGGATCCACGCTCGTGGCCAAACAGCTCGCTTTCCAGCAGGGTGGCAGGCAGCGCCGCACAATGCACCGGCACGAAAGCTGCGTGTGCCCGCGGGCTGGCCTGGTGAATGGCTTGGGCGATCAATTCCTTGCCGGTGCCCGTTTCGCCCTCGATCAGGATGGTGGCCTTGGACGGGGCCACCAGCTTCACCCGTTTGATCACTTCGGCCAGCTTCTCCGAGTGCCCTACGATGCCATCCGTGCTGAACTTCTCGTCCAGCCGCTCGTGCAACTGTTTCACCTCCACTTCCAGCGTTTTTGTCTTCAATGCCCGCTGGATGAGTATCTCCAACCGCTCGATCTGAACCGGCTTCGTCAAAAAATCCACCGCGCCACGCTTCATCGCTTCCACCGCCGACTCGACGTTGCCGTACGCGGTCATCATCAACACCGCCGGCTTGTTTGGCAGCGCCAGCGCCTTGTCGATCACCTTCAACCCGCTCTTGCCCGGCATCCGCAGGTCGGTCACCACAACCTCGAACTCCTGCGCTTCCATCAGATTGAAAGCCTCCTCTGCGCTGCCAGCCACTGACACGTCGTAGTGTTCCTGCAATGCCTGTTGCAACCCCTCGCGGGTGTGCTTCTCGTCATCGACGATCAGAACGCTGGGAACCATGCCTTAATCACACCGAGGCACTCGCGATCGGTCAACGGGAAATGAGACGAGGTGGCACAGATA
>JBBIHQ010000046.1:0-25191 GCA_037446975.1 Opitutia bacterium | reverse complement strand
ACGGCCCACCGCACGCCGCGCCCGCCCGGTTGATGTCAACTAATGGTATACTTGAGGCGGCGGCCGCTCCGGCTGGGCGGGGCGGGCTCAAGTATACCATTAGTTGACATCAGGAATCCGGCAACCGCCCGGTGCGACCCGGCGCTCAGAACAGCCGGACAAAGATGGCACGCAGGAGATGAAGGCTGAAGATGAGGGCGAGAACATACGTCAGCGCCGAAGCCTGCTTTGCGCGACCGGTGGCGAGATGAAGCACCGCGTAGGCGATCAACCCCAGACCGATACCCTCGGCGATGCTGAAGCTGAGCGGGATGCCGGCAATGATCAGGAAGACCGGCGCCGTCTCGGTGAAATCGTCGAGCTTCAGTTGCGCGACGGATTGGAACATGAAGACGCCGACAATGACGAGGGCCGGCGCGGTCGCGGCGGCCGGAATGGCGAGGATCACCGGGGTGAATATGAGGGCCAGCAGGAAGAGCACCGCGGTGGTTGCGCCGGTCAATCCGGTCCGACCACCGGCTTCAACGCCGGAAGCGGACTCGATGTAGCTGACCACCGTCGAGGTGCCGAGGAGCGAACTCAAAATGGCGGCGATCGAGTCGGCGATCAAGGCGCGCCCGGCCTTCGGCAGCCTGCCAGCCTTGTCGAGCAGACCGGCGCGCTGGGTGACGCCGATCAGGGTGCCGATGTTGTCGAACATGTCGACGAGCAGCAGGGTGAGGATGATGGGCAGCGCCTTGCCGAAATCGTGGAGCAACAGGTCGAAATTCAACTGCAGGAGCGTCGGAGCCGGCGAGGCCGGCAGCGAAAAGAGTGAAGCCGGCAGCCGGGTGACCGTGCCGCCCTTGCCGTCAGAGACGATCAGGCCGGCCACAGTAACCGCGAGGATCGACAGGATGATGGCCCCGGGCACCCGCCGCGCGATCAAGACGGCGGTGAGCAGGATGCCGCCGAAGCAGAGCAGGACACCAGGCGTGCCGAAATCGCCGTGGGTGACGAACGTCGCGGGGCTGGCGACAACGATGCCACCGTTCTTCAAGCCGATGAAGGCGATGAAAAGACCGATGCCGCAGGTGATCGCCAGCTTCAGCTGATGCGGAATGGCGGCGATGATCTTCTCACGGACGCCGGTGACCGAAAGCCCGAGAAAAATGCAGCCGTTCACGAAGACCAGGCCCAACGCCGACTGCCAGGTCACGCCGAGGCCAAGACAAACGGTAAAGGCGAAGTACGCGTTGATGCCCATGCCCGGGGCAAGGGCCAGCGGATAATTGGTCAGGAAACCCATCAGCAGCGTGCTGATCGCGGCGGTGAGCGCCGTGACGGTGATCAACGCGGGCTGCGGCATGCCGGCCGCCGCCAGAATGGCCGGATTGACCGCGAGGATGTAGGCCATCGCGGCAAAAGTCGTCGCGCCAGCCTGCAACTCGCGGGCGACCGTGGTGCCGTTGTCGGAAAGGCGGTAGAGTTTTTGCAGCATCGGGATCGTCAGGGAAGAGCCGGCAGGTTTTGGAGAAAACTCACGGTGAACAGAGCGGTCGCACGGGCGGCCTCCGGGTGGAACGGGACGCCGGCATAGGGCGCGTCGCTCACGACCCGGAACGCGACGTAACGAATACCGTAGGCATGCGCCAGGGCGGCGACGTGACCGGATTCCATTTCCTCGACATCCATGCCGAAAGTCTGGGCCGACCAGCGCACCCGGTCGAGTTCCAGATTAACCTCATGGGCGGAACCGATGACACCCGCAAAGACCCGGCCCATCACATTTCGGGTGCGCATGGCCACGGCCATGGCCGCCGGATCTCCCGGAAACCCCTGAGGGAATGCCGCGAGCTTTCCGGTGGCCGGATCGCGCAGGCATTGGGGCACCGGAATCCAGGTCAGTGGTGCGCTCCCCGCTCCCGCCGCCCGCACCGGGCTCCGGAAATTCCCGTAATCAAGCGTCCGCCGGCCAACGATGATGTCGTTCAGGGCGAGATAGGAGGCCTGGGCGCCGCTGGTGCCCTGATTGACGATCAGCTTGGGTTGAAATTCCTCGATGCCGAGCACGGTGGCAGTGGCGCAGTTGATCAAGGCCTGACCGGTCAAAGAGACCGCGACGCGGTGCGCCCCGATCCGCCCCACCCAAAAACTGAACGGACCGATGGCAATCTTCTCCGGCCGGCCCAATGCCGCGACGATATCGGTCACTTCGGTTTTCTCCGCCCCCTGCACGAGGATTTCGACCGGTTCGGCCGCATTGAGCGCGACCGCCAGAAAGACGCCGAGCCAGGCCCTGTTCATTTCAAAACCTCCAGCAACTGCAAGACGAGCACCGCCGCCTCGCCTTCGGAGCCGTCGACCACCCGGATTCCGATCACGGGCACGCCCAGCAGCCGGGCACAGCCCGCCACGTCGGCCGATTCGCCATCTTCCGTGCTGGTGCCCCAATGGACATGCAGCCAGCCGATGCGATCAGACTCGCGATTGACCTGATTCGCCGAACCGAGCACGCCCACAACCACCCGGCCGCGGCCCGCCGCCAGGTTTTTCGCCGCTTCCAGGGCGGCGCCATCGGCGGGAAAACTCTCGGTATAGTTCTCGATCTCCCCGGAAGTCATCAAGGGATGGGCCAGCTTGTGCCAAGCCAGGGCATTGCTGCCAGCACCGAGCTCCCGGCGAGGAGACACCATGCCGTCAAACGCCGCAAAGCCTCCACTGACCACCACATCGCCTGGCCGCAGCGCCGGATCATGGGCCCGCGCTGAACCGAAAGTCACGACCAGTCCCGGCGAAAAGCGGCGGATGGCAAGCGTGGTGGCGGCAACGGCATTGAGCGGATCGCCCTCGGTGCGGGCCAGCGCCACGGTCTTGCCGGCAATTGTGCCGACCCAGAATTGCCACGCGGCGCGTCTTTTGGTTTGCGCGTTGGCGAGGCGGGCAAGCAGTGGCTGCAGTTCCCGGTCGGTGGCGGCCTCGAGCAGGACGTCGACCGGGGCGGCACGCAGGCCGGTGGCAAGGAGCAGCAAGGCGAAGGCAACGCGTTTCATCTGGCGGATGCGATCGAGGGAATTTCCGTTTTGTATCTGGCCCAGCCATCGAGCAGGGCGTGCAGGACGCGGCTGCCGACGGCGTACGCTGCCTCGAGCGAGGGCAGATAAGCCGTGTAAATGCCAAGTTTTTCGCCGTTCAAACTCTCGGCCGCAGTCGCACCGGGCCACTGCATATCGTAGTTGCTGGCGGTGCGAAGCACCAGCAGCCGGCGCACATTAGCCCGACCGGCCCGCGTCAGGTTGGTCAGCGAACAAAGTGTTCCCGTGTCCTCCATTGCCGTGGTCACGTAGTTGCCTCGTCCGTCGGTAAAATAGCGAACCCAGTCGTTGGCCCACTGGTTGAGCAATCTGCCGTGCCAGTACGTGGAGGAGGCGAGATTGTCGCCCTTGAGCACGAACGGCGGACGTTGGGCGTTGGGATAGCCGACATAGGTGGCTCGCCGTTGTCGCATCGGCAGGTTGTCCGCCAGCGGTGTATCCTTGGTCAGTTCGTAGGCCCAGTTGACGAAGCTCGGATCAAGTCGGTATACCTGCCCTTGGGTGTCGTTTGCCGCAACGTGCGGCAATTCATATGGCTTGCTCCGGCGCAAGGGCACAAATCCCGTGGGCCAGCCGGCGGGAATCTCCCTCGCGTCAATTTCGTGGCCAAGGTCACCCTCCACCACGTATTCGGCCCAGACCGCGGAGCCGAGGGAAGCGTCGGCGGGATCCACCCCGGCAATGCCGGCGACCAGCCAGTAACTTTCCCGCAGGTCAAATCGCGAATCCAGGCCCAGAGCCATGATCGTGGCGGCGGCGCTGGTGTTGCCCACGCCCGTGACGATCCCGATGACCGAGCCGTCGGCATTGGCGCGGACATCATGGTAAGCGGCCGGAAGCGGGACCACGCGGTCAAGGTGCTCGCGCTCCACCCAATACTGGAACTCCCCGGGCGAGTCGCCCGTGTCCTGTCCCACCTCGAACATCGTGACGACCACGACCTTGGGGCGGATGATTTCGCCGGCCGGCAGGGCGGGCGAAAGCGCAGCCAGTCCGACAGCCAGGCGCAGGGACAGAGCAAGGGAACGCATGAACGTTCGCAATCAGCAGGGTTCATACCGCCGGGACAATTTTTTGGCGGCGTGGACCGATCGGAAAGTGGCACGTGTCGTGCTTGGGTCGAGGTGTAGTCCACGTCACCTTCACACCTAAAAATGAAAATCAACTTGCCACGCGTTAGGGTGGCAGCGCTGCTTGCTGCCTGCTCACTCGGACAGACCTTCGGTCAAACCGCCTCTGCTCCTGCTCCAACCGACACGCCACCGTCCACCTCGGCGGTCGACACCTCGGCGCCGACCGGCGATGTGCTCCAGCTCGAAAAATTCAGCGTCAACGGCGTGCCGCTTGACCAGCGAATCCTGCCGACGGCGCGCCCGTTCAATTCGGTGTTCGGCACCGACGACAACCTCGTCGACGTGCCCCGCAATGTCACCATCATCTCCCGCCAGCAGCTGAGCGATATCAACATCTCGAGCGTGCTGGACTTTACCAAGCTGACTTCCAGTTCGTACACCACGACGAATTTCGGCGCGCCGTCGAATCCGTCGATCCGCGGCCAGACCGCCGATTTGTTCATCAATGGCGTCCGCGGCCGCATCACGTCGAACGGCAACGGCCTGCCCCTCGACTTCAACTCGGTGGAGTCGGTCAACATCGTCAAGGGCCCGGCCACCGCGGTGCAGGGCACCTCGATGTACGTCGGCGGCTTCATCGACCTCGTCACCAAGCGGCCGTTCTTCGATGCCTTCAAGGGCAGCATCAGCGCCACCGTCGGCTCCTATGGTCAGAAGGAATGGAACATCGACCTCGGCGGCCCGCTGTCCAAGGACCTCGCCTATCGCTTCAGTTACTCCGGCACCGACAGCAACGGTTTCTGGCATGACTACTACAACAAGAACAATTCGTTCTACGGGGCGATGACCTTCCGGCCGACGGACAAATACGAGCTCTTCGTCAACGCCTCAGCCAGCTGGTTTCGCTATACGGAGAACTGGGGCTTCAACCGCCCGACCCAGGACCTGATCGACAACGGCAATTACATCACCGGCATCAACAACAACAACGCCCCGGGCGCGCCCTCCGATCCGCAGAATTCCGCCAATGTCGGCGGAATCCTCAACAGTATCGCCGTGGGGCCGACGGTGCAACTGGATCGCCACGACCGGCTGCTGAAGCCCGGCGACCACTCCATCGGCCGGGAGTTCAACGCCCAGGCCATCCAGACCGTTATGTTCAGCGACAGCGTGAAGCTGATCAACAACACCTTCTTCAGCTATACCGCGCGCAACACCCTGAGCAGCTACTATTATTCGGAGGTCATCGATCCGTCCTGGTTCGCGGAAAATCGCACCGAATTTCATTTCAAAGTGGCCGCGGCCTCGATCAACGCCGGCCTGGACATCAAATACCAGCGGACCAAGGCCTATGACGATTATTTCTTCGAGCCGGCGAATGTCTGGGATCTCACCAAGGACCACAATTACATCAACGTCTACAACTCGAGCAGCTTCCCCCCATCGCCGTTTGACCCGTTCACGCCCGACGTCGGCATCCCGGGCTGGCCGAATCGTTACGGCACGCCGGGCGTCAACAACGGCGATACCAATGACAGCCACGCCACCACCTTCGGACCCTTTGTCCAGACCAACTGGAAGCTGTCCGACAAGTTGAGCTTTGTCGCCGGCGCCCGCGAGGACTTCATGAGCGCCACGGTGCGTGACCCGCTGTTGTCACCGGCCGTGGCGGCGACCTACGCCTCGTTTTGGGGCGTGACGGTTCCAGCCTATCCCTCCGCCACGATCAACGTCGCGATTCCAAGCCTCAACGGCAGTCTGCTGTTCAAGCCGGCGCCGAACATCACCTATTACGTCACCTACAATTACAGCCAGAATACTTCGGGGGCGGTGGGCGTTGGCGGTGGCATCACCGGCTGGGCGGCGGCCGGGGGCGTGCCGTTTCTGGACAGCGCAGGCAAACCCTATCTCGCCAAGGCGGCCTTCACCCAACCCAGCGAACTCTATGAGGCGGGGGCGAAATACGCCCTGAACCACGAAAAGGTCTTCGTGAATTTCGCGGTATTTGACCAGACCCGCACGGCCAAGCAGACCAGTGGCACCAGCATCCAGAAATACAAGACCTACGGCGTCGAGGCCGAGATGAATTACCAGCCCGACAAACACCTTTATGCCACGGCATCGATCTCCTTTATTCACGCCACGACCTTCAGTTCCAACGGCTCGGGCGACTATCCTTTCGTCGGGCCGAGCGAGTTGGTCGGCAACGAGGCGCAGCTTTCACCTTCAGTCACCGAATGGCGCACCTCCGGTCTGCCACAGGTGTCGGCCAACGCGCTGGTCTCCTACTCGTTCGACAGTGGCTGGGGATTCTCCGCGAACACCCTGGTCACGGGACCGATCAACAACAACATCGCGGGAACGCTGGTTATTCCGACCCAGTTCGAGGTCGATGCCAGCATTTGGTATCACTACGGCAAGAAATGGGATTACCGGGTGAGCATCGGCAACGTGACCAACGAGAAGAACTGGGCTCCGCCGAATCCGGTTTACGGCAATGGCTCGATCCTGCCGTTGGCGGGGACGACGGTTTCCTTCAACGCCAAGTACAACTTCTGATTCCTCGGCCTGCTCTGGCCCGACCTCAGCACACGAACCGCCGGACGCTTGTCTCCCGGCGGTTTTGCGCTTTTGTCCCCGTCATGAAAAAATTTCTCCTCTCCCTGCTGCTTGGCCTGGTTGCCACCGTTGCCGCCCGGGCGCAGCACGCCCTCGTGATCCAGACCGATTTCGGCACCAGGGACGGCGCGGTCGCCGAAATGAAAGGCGTGGCCTTCGGGGTGGATCCACACCTGGCCATATTTGACCTCAGCCACGAAAACACGCCCTACGACATTTGGGAGGCTTCCTACCGGCTGAAACAGACGGCGCCCTACTGGCCGGCCGGGACCGTATTCGTCTCGGTGATCGATCCCGGTGTCGGCACGGAGCGCGCCTCGATCGTCCTGCAATCCAAAAACGGCCAATTCTTTGTCGGCCCGGACAACGGCACTTTCACGCTGGTTGCCGAGGAACTGGGCATCGAAGCGGTGCGCCGGATCGACGAGAAGGTCAACCGCCGGCCAGGTTCGGAAAAGAGCTACACGTTTCACGGTCGCGACGTCTATGCCTATACGGGAGCCCGTCTGGCGTCGGGCAGGATAACCTTTGCCGAAGTCGGACCATTGCTGGAGCCGAAGGTCGTCAGCCTGCCCTATGTGCGCGCCTCGGTTGAAAGAGGCGTACTGCACGGCACCATTCCCCAGATCGATTTTCACTACGGCAATGTCTGGACCAATATTCCCGGCTCTCTCTTCAACGAGCTGAAACCCGCATTCGGCGACAAGTTCAAAGTCACCATCCTGCATGACGGAAGCGAGGTCTACCGCGGTGAGATGCCGTATGCCCCGACTTTTGGCGATGTCCCTGAGGGTGCGCCGCTGCTGTACCTGAACAGTCTGCTGAACGTCGCTTTCGCGCTCAACATGGGCAGTTTCGCGGAGAAACATGGCATTGCTTCGGGCGGCACCTGGACAGTGGATGTCGCGCGGGCTCCCTGACCGACTGGCCCGGAGCCTGCTCTGAAACCGCCATGGAAATCCTTCCTCCGCCGGCCGTGCCGGCAGAGTCCCCGCCTATTGTCTACGGTCTGGAGGACCGTATTCCCCTGGGTCCGGCGTTCCTGGTCGGCGCCCAGCATGTTTCCGCGATGGTCGTCGGCACCATCACGCCACCGCTGATTCTCGCCGGGACCCTGAAAATTTCCCAAGCCGATACTGCCTACCTCGTGAGTATCGCTCTGCTGGCCTCGGCGTTCGGCACCTGGCTGCAATGCCGGCGACGCGGTCCGATCGGGTCGGGGTTGCTGAGTGTCACCGGCACCAGTTTCTCGTTCCTGCAACCCCTGACTCTGGCGGGACAGTCTGGCGGGCTGGCGCTGATGCTGGGTCTCTCGTGTGTCACGGCGCCGCTGCTGATCTTGCTGGCTCCGTTCATCTCCCGGTTGCGCAAGATCTTCACGCCGCTCGTTTCTGGTGTGGTGGTACTTCTGATCGGCACCTCGTTGATCCCGACGGCGTTCTACAGCCTGGCCGCGCCGGTGCGGCCCGACGCTCCGGCCTGGCTCGGACTGGTGATCGGCGGCGTGGTAATCGCCGTCATCGTGGCCTCGCAGGCTGCCGGCCGGGCATGGGCCCGAATTGCCGGCGCGGCGCTGGGAGTGATCGCCGGCTGTATCCTTTGCGGGCTGGCCGGCGGCCTGCATGCGCCTGAATCGGGCGCCGGCGGGTGGATCACCCGGCCGGAGTTTTTTCCGCACGGCTTCGCCTTCGATGCGAAACTCGTGCCCCCTTTTGCCTTCATCTATCTCGTCTGCCTGCTGGAGGCGATGGGCGATATCACCGCGACGTCCCAGCTCTCCGGCTTGGCGACGACCGGCCCGGAACATGGCCGGCGGCTTTCCGGTGGCGTACTGGCGGATGGAATTACCAGCACGGTATCTGCGTTGTTTGGCGGCTTTCCCAGCGCCACCTATGCGCAGAACAACGGTGTCATCCAGATCACGGGGGTGGCGAGCCGGCGCGTCGGCTACGTGATGGCGGTCATCCTGGTCTTGCTCGGCCTGTTCCCAGCCGTGGGTCGCTGGATCACGGTCATGCCGCCGCCCGTATTGGGCGGCTTGGCCTTGATGATGTTTGGCCTGGTGGCGGTGGCGGGCGTGCGGCTCCTGCTTGGCGCCGGACTCGGCCAGCGCGAAGGGGTGATTGTCGCGCTGTCCCTTGGTCTGGGACTGGGACTGCCGACGCAACCGGCCCTGTTGGCCAGTCTGCCCGGCTGGTTGCAGGCATTGTTGGGGTCGAGCATCTCGGCTGGCGGCCTCACCGCGCTCCTGCTGACGATCGTCTGGCGGCGTCAGGCCTGAATGATACCGCGCCGGATGGAGAAACGGACCAGGTCAGTCTGCGATTGCAGACCGAGTTTCCGCATCAGGTTGGTACGGTGAGTTTCGGCCGTACGCGGGCTGATGAACAGTTTTTCGGCAATCTCGGGGTTGCCGTAACCCTCGGCGGCCAGCTGCATGACTTCGCGCTCGCGCGGGGAAAGGGTCGCGAGCGGGTCCGAAGTGTCGGCCACGCGCGTCGTCAAAGCGTTAATAGCCCATTCCGACAACGGCGCACTGAGATAGCGGCGTCCCGCCAGCACCTCCTTTAGCGCCCGGACAATCTCCAGCGATTCCGAACCCTTGAGCAAATACGCCGACGCTCCGGCCCGCAGCGCCTCGATGACATAAGGTTCGTCATTGTGCATGGAAAGCACGATGACGCGCGTGTGCGGACTGCTGCTGCGCACATGCTTGAGCACCTCGAGGCCGTGCATCCGCGGCATGTTGAGATCGAGAATTAGCAGCGCGGGCTTGTGTTTCTCCACGGCCTGCGCGGCCGACAGGCCATCCGCCACGTCGGCCACGACGCGGCAGCCACCTTCAGCCTCCAGCAGGCTGCGCAGCCCGCTCCGGACCAGCTCGTGATCGTCGGCAATTATTACGGTAGTCATGTTGGGGAAATCGCGGGCAGCGGAAATTCGGCGTGAATCCGGGTCCCCTGCTCGGCACGGGAAACTATCTCGATCCGGCCGCCGGCCAGTTGCACCCGCTCCACCAGGCCGGCCAGGCCGAGCGAATCGCGTTTGGCAAGCGCCCGCTCCACATCAAAGCCCGGGCCGCGGTCGCCCACCTCGACGATCAAATGCCGGTCCTCGGATTGGATGACGGTAACGCTGACCTTTGCTCCACGGGCGTGGCGGGCCACATTGGTCAGCGCCTCTTGCACGATGCGGAAAACGGTGGTTTCAATCTCGTTGGGCAGCCGGGCGGCCGGAAGCGCGAAGTCCGAGTCCACCGTCAAGCCGGTTTGGCGACGGAAGAGGTCCAGATGCCATTCCAACGCCGGGACCAGGCCAAAATCGTCCAGAATGCGCGGACGCAATTGCAGGGTGAGTGTACGGACATAACGCAGGATTTCGTCGGTCAATTCCAGCGCCCCGCGCAAATTTGCGCCGGCCTTCTCCCCGGCTTCGAGCTGAAACCGCAAGCCGGTCAGCATCTGGCCGATTTGGTCGTGCAGTTCCTGGGCAATCGCCCGGCGTTCCGCCTCCTGAATATGCAACAGCCGGCCCGACAACGCCCGCAATTCCTGCGTGCGGGCCGCCACCTGTGCTTCGAGCGACTGGTTCAGCTCTGCAAGTTCGCGGGTGAGGCGGACATTCAGGCGGGCGGCGACGGTATGCTTCAGGGCGTTGTTGAGTGAGAAAACCAGCTCGACCTGATAACCGTCTTTCTTGGCAAGAAAATCCTGCGCTCCGAGCTTGAAGGTGGCGACCGCCGTCTCGCTGTTCGGGGCGGCTGAGACCACCACGATCGGCACGTCTTCGGATCGCGAGCGGACCTTGCGCAGCAGTTCAAGCGCAGGTCCGGTGCCCAAGCCCGGTCCAAGAATCAGCGCCTCACCCGGGACCTGGCTTTCCAAGGTCTTCTCGAATGCGGCTGGGGTCACCGTGGTCAAGCGCAAGGCGGGAGCGTTCTTGGCGAGAAATTCGCGCAGCTCGGTTGCTTCCGAATGCGATGATTCCACGAGGACGATCGGGACCTCCGCCGGTTCATGTCCGGCGGGCTGTTTGGACAACCGCGCCTGATGGCGGGCGTGTACCCGACGCACAATGTCCGGCACCCGGAGGAACTCGGGCGAGTTCTTATCGATGCAATCAACGGCGCCCGCCCGCAGCGCCTGAACCGCCAGCTCATTCTGGCCGTGACCGCTGACCATGATGACCGGCGTAGGGTCCATCCGGGCAGCCAGTTCGCCCAACACTTGCAGGCCATCGAGTTCTGGCATCATCAGGTCCACCATCACCACGTCAAACCGCTCTACAGCCATCCGGTCGAGGCACTTACGGCCGGAATCAACCACTTCGATCGTACATTCCGGAGCGTAAGTCGTAAAATATATCTCGACCATTTGGGAGATCTGCGGGTCGTCTTCGGCGTAGAGAACGCGGGTCATGCGATGGGATTATCGGCAGGTTTGCCGTCAAAGCCAAGCACAGCATTGGCTGCTTTCCCGGGCTGTATCAGGGAAACCCCCTAGGGCCATTCCCGGCCCCTATTACGTGGCGGGCCGGATACAGAAAAAAACGGGCCTCCGCTATTGTTGGGCCATGCAAAACGCGCGGCTTACCAACTCCTTCGCCCTTCGGATCAATCAGATCGCAGCGCGCGTTGTTTTGGCCGTTACGTTGGTCACCCTCGCTGGCGGCATCCGCGCCCAAGCCGGCATCAAATCGCAACGCGAACTTTCCGCCATCATCACCCGGACGCCCGCCCCGAAATTGGTAACCGATGGCCAGCAATTAGAGGAAGCCGAGAAAATGGCGGCCCAGATCAAAGACGCCATCGCCTTCCTCGGAATCGGTGAATCGATGGAGCCGCTCTATGCGCCTAATACCGCCTTGGTGGTGGCGCCGATCGACTATGACCACATCAAGAAGGGCATGACGGTCGTCTATGTTAAGAGCAACGGCCATCGCGTCGCCCACTCCGTTATCGGTGAGACCCGCGGCGGTTACCTGGTCCAAGGTGTCAACAATGACGAAGCCGATGCCGAAGTGGTGAATGAAGGAAATCTCATCGGCGTGATCGTGCAAGCATACGCCAGCTCCGATACCAGCTTCCGCAGTGATTTGACCCAGCAGCTTGTGCAGCAAGGTCGGCTGCCGGCCTCGGTCAAGAGCCATATCTGACCTTTTTCGTCTGGCAAGTCGCGCCCGTCCGGGCCGTGCGTCGGCGCCATCTTGGGGTGGAGCCGGGACCGGGCGGGCGCGAAGTTTTTGGTAAACCTTCGCCAATGGCAGCCGATATTGAGTACTGAGGTATGAACCCCCATATCGCCAATATTCTTGAATCCACGCCAGGAAACCGGAGCAGGCAATCCGGCCCGGTGCGGGACATACTGTGGGACCGTCCAGTATTTCGTCCGCCCCAACTGCCGAATCCGCGGGTGAGTTTCGATCCCCTGCCCTTCACGGTGCATCGACTGCCGGTGCCGACGCGTCAAGCGGTCGGACGCTGAATTTGCCCCGCGCCGAATAGCACCCCGCGCACCTCTCGCCCGGAGGCGCCGCCTATTCCCGCTGGATGTTCAAGGCACGCTGGACGGCCAGAGCCAGTTCGTCCGAACTGAAGGGCTTGTTGAGCAAATCAACGTGGCTCAGGCGATCCAGGGTCTGCGAGGAAATCTTGGTGAAATAGCCGGACATCAGCACCGCGCGAAGTCCGGGATTAATCTTGTGCACGGCTTCAATCAAATCGGTGCCGGTCAGGCCTGGCATGGTCTGGTCAGTGATGAGGACCTCGCAAACCGACGGGTCCGCCCTGATCGCCTCCAAACACGGCAGGGCCGAATCAAAAGTCACAACCTTGTAGCCCATCCGCTCGAGGGCGATCCCGGCGAATTTCACCACCAGATCCTCATCGTCGACGAGGAAGATCGTATCGCCCTGACCCGGTCGGATGGCCGAGTCCGGCCGCCTCTCCACCGGCGCTTCGCTGACAGCTTCCGGCAGATAGATCCGAAACGTGGTGCCAACACCCAAATTGCTCTCGACCTCAATGCCACCTTGGTGGCTTCGCACAATCCCGTGGACAACCGAGAGCCCCAATCCCGTTCCCTCGCCAGGCTTCTTCGTGGTAAAGAATGGATCGAAAATACGCTTCAACGTCCCGGCGTCTATGCCGTGGCCATTGTCGCTGACACTCAGGCAGACGTAAGGGCCGGGAGATATTCCGCCGAGCGTGCCGGTCCGGGAGGAATCCAGTTCGATTTTCGCGAGTTTGAATTTCAACGTGCCGCCATGTTCGCTCATCGCCTGCGCCCCGTTCGTCCCGAGGTTGAGCAGAACCTGATGCAGCTGGGTGCTGTCGGCCAGCACCCGCGGGCAATCCGGCTCCACCTCGGAATGAATCTGGATCGTCGATGGCAGCGTGGCGCGCAGGAACCGTCGCGCCTCCCCGACCAACAGGCCCAGATCCACCGGCATGCGTTCCGGCGATTCCTGCTGCCGGCTGAAGGTCAGGATCTGCTCCACCAGCTCCCTCGCGCGGAGACTCGCCTGCCGGGCCTCCCCCAAGTAGCCGCGAACATGGTGGTCCTCGGGGAGCACGTCGGACGCCAAATCGTGGTAACCCATGATGCCGGTGAGAAGATTGTTGAAATCGTGGGCAATTCCGCCGGCCAGCGTCCCCAATGTCTCCATCTTCTGCGCTTGGAAGAGCTGGGTTTCCAACTGCCGTCGGGATTCCTCGGCCTCGTGGCGCGCCGTGATGTCTTGAAACGCGCCATAAAGGCGAACCCGGCGATTGCCCTCTTCCTCCGCCCGGCCAAGGGTGCGGACCCAAATGCGCCGTCCGGTTGCCGTGATCAACGGCAGCTCCAGATCATAGGGCTCGCCCTCGGTCAGGCACCGGTGAAAAGCCGACTGCAAGGCCGGCCTCATTTCCGGGGCATAAAACTCCATCGCCGAAGTCACCGACGGCGAATAATCACCCGGCACTTCATGAATGCTGCGAACGCTGGCGGACCAGTACAGGGTGTTGTCGCGCAAGTCATATTCCCAGCCGCCGATCTTGGCGAGACGGCCGACATGGTCGGCCAGCTCCTGATTTCGCCGGAGTGTTTGCTCCAGCTCCTTGCGCACTGTGATGTCGCTGAGAGTGCCAACCATACGCAATGGATTGTTCGCCACGTCGCGTGCGACCACCTTGCCGCGTCCGAGCACCCATTTCCACGCGCCAGATTTGGTCAACGTCCGGTGTTCCGCCGAATAGAGCGAAGCCTGCCCGGTCAGATGGGCCTCGCGGGCCGCCATGGCCCCCGAAAGATCATCCGGATGCACCAGCAACATCCAGGCCCGGTCATCCTGCGGCAGTTCGTCCTGCGCGTAACCCAGTATCTCGGCATAGCGGAGGTCGAAGAAGATGTGGCCGCTCGCCAGATCCCAGTCCCACACGCCGTCATTTGTGCCGGTCAGAGCCAGCTGCCACCGCTCCTCGGCCAGGCGCAGCGCGTCCTGCATTTCCCTTTCGGCCGTGACGTCGCGGTCCATGCCGACCGCCCGCAACAGGCGTCCAGCCTTGTCGCGCCGCAGGTAACCGTGCGCCTGGATGTTGCGCACCATTCCGTCCGGTCGGATAATGCGGTAATCGTTCTGAAACTCATCGCCCTGCCCTCTCAATCCGCGAATCGTCGCTTCGGCTTTTTCCCGGTCGTCGGGGTGGATCAGCGCAGTCCAGTCGGCGTAGTCGCCCTTTAGCTGTTCCGGTTTCAGCCCATAAATTTCGCATAGACGAGCGTCCCAATGGATCTTTGCGTTTACCAGGTCCAGATCCCACACCCCGGAACCGGAGGCCCGTAACGCCAGTTGGAGTCGTTCCGCGTGGCCGTGAAGCTGCTCGCGTTGCAAGCGCTCCGCGGTGATGTCGCGATTCAGCCCGACCACCCGCAGCGGCCGCCCCCCCTCGTCCCGTTGCAGGTAACCCTGCGCCTCAAGGTATCTTTGCTCGCCGTCTGACGCCCGGATGATGCGAAACTCGGTGCCATAGCTGGTCGCACTCCGGGAGATCAAATCGGCGATTTTCTGCTCCGCCTGGGGCAAATCATCCGGATGGACACAGCGGCGCCAACATTCCCGCGTGCCGTCAAACTGGGCCTGGGCCAACCCGTATATCTCGTGCATGCGCGAGTCCCAAGTCATGCGACCGGTCTGCACGTCGACTTCCCAGACCCCGAACCCGGAAAAGTGCAGGGCCAGCTGCAGCCGCTCGGTCAAGCCCTGCAACTGCTGCTGGGATTCTCGATATTGGGTAATATCCGTTTGCACCGAGATAAAATTCACTATCACCCCCGCGTCATTTCGCACCGGTTCAATGTCGAGGATCTGCCAATAGGGGCGTCCGTCCCGGGCGTAGTTGAGAATTTCCTCGTAGCAGGACTGGCCTTGCCGGATGGCCTCGGAAAACCGCCGGGAGGTGGCCGCATTTGTCTCCGGCCCGCGCAAGAACTCGCCCGGCCGGCGGCCCATCACCTCGCCAAGCTTGTAGCCGGACATGTGCTCCCACGCCTTGTTGACCCATTCAATCCGGCCCTGTGCGTCCGCGATGATCACCCCACTGGTGGTGTGGCTGGCCACCAACGAAAGCTGTGAATTGATTCGGGCGGCGGAATGCAGATGGCGGTTGGCCTCCTCCAGCTCGCGCGTGCGCAACGCCACCTGTTCCTGCAGACCGGCGGACTGCTGTTGCAGCCGGTCGAGCAGCCGGCGCTGTTCCTCCTCCGCCTCGTCCCGTTGTCCGGCCAGCCGGGCGGCAATCCGCGCCGCCCACAAGGTCACGAGAATCCCCGCCAGCATGTAAACGACCGTGATCACCGCCAGCCCCTCGCGGTGACCCACCTCGATGTATTCCAGAAAATACAAGCGAAACAGCCCGAGGATCGGAGGCAGCAGGAATACCAGGAGAAGCAGGCGCCGGGCAAATACCCCGACCACATTGGCCGCTGTGAGGACGCGCATGAAGTCATCTTCCGGGCGCAGTGCCAGCATGCCGGCGCCCAGCAAGAGGTGAATCAGGGCCGGCTGCAGGCCCATGCGTACCAATTCGTCCTGCCCGGACGGCGTCACGGAGCCAAACAAGTAGGCCACCAGCGAAATCATCGCCACCATCACGACGCCCATGCCCAGCCAGGCTGACCACGCCAGCGGCCGGCGCCGGGTCGACTCACTCGCAGTCATGAGCGAAAGGCTGCCGAAAACAAAAGCCACCGCCGTGCCCAACGCCATGGTATTGGCGACCGGTAGCAATGCTCCGAGCCGGCGAACGACATCCGGACCGCCATATATCTCGGATAGAATCCGGAAACAACTGGCCGCGCTGATGAGCAAGACCCCTGCCGCCAGCAAACGGGCCGCAATCCGCCAGCGGGACAGCTTCAAGCCATAGCCCAGCATGATCGCTCCGAGCACCGCGAAAGAAACCGCCGAAACCGGTTTGATTTCCAACGCGTTGGCAACCGTCCCGCCAAGCAGTGCGATCAGGCCCATCACCAAGACGACCCCGCCGCAAAGCACCGGAAGACGCCGCTGCAGGACCTCGGCAAATTTACTAACCATGAGTAGCGGACGAACGAATTTCGAATTTCGGAAGCACTTTGAAGCCGCCAGTCAAATAATTCGGCCGGGCAGCGCGAGGCTTTAGTAAATCTTCATGCAACCGACGGATTCCGCGGGCCGTTCGCTCGCGGAATATTTTTTGAGGGCACGGCACGGGCGCCAGATCCGGTCGTGGACAACCCCGCCCGCCGTCAGCCGGGGGCGTTTCGACGGCACCGATCAGCCGGAATGTCCGCAGCGTCACCAACCCAACGCATGCCGCAAGAGCGGCTCAAGTCCGTCCGCCATGGATGCATGTTCCGCTCCGGTCGGGTGCGTGTTGCCAGGCACGCCCGGGTAATGGTGCACCGGCGCCAGAACCACTTTCGGCGAATTGAAGTGAGCCACCACCTGGGCCAGGCAGGCGTGGAGCGCGGCGCGGCGCGGATCACGGGCCGGGTCATCGTCCTGCATCGGCGATTCCATCAGGAAAATCAGCGCCTGCGGTGCATCGCGCCGCAGTTTTTCGACAAACTGCACGTAAGCGATCACATATTCCACCTGGTCGGGAATCCCCGAGCTAAAGTCGTTCTGACCCAGTTCAATCCCGATGGCATCCGGAACATATCGCCGGTGGTCCCACACCGTGGTCGGGTCGTCCGGCAGGGCCAGCTCGTAGAATTGCGGTGCGTTGTTCATGTTGCGGATGCCCTGCCAGTCGCGAATGAGGCCCCGGCCTCCGCAGCTGACCAAATGGCATTGGGCACCTAACCGGCGCGCCAGAACCATGCCGTACGACAGCCGTGGGCTCCAATTCAGACGGTCTTTCATGTCGCGGCCCGGTTCATACGCCGCCATCTCGCCGCAGGTGACGGAGTCGCCAATGAAAAGCAACTTCCGCCCCGGCAGCACCGGGGGAGGCAGCAACTTTCCATCGGGACCGGGATCGAAGCTGACGAGCGTGCTGATGCCGTGCCAGCTTTCATTGCGGCGAATGAGGTCGACCGTGTGCTCGGCAACGGTGGCCCCCATTTCCAGCCGGTAATCTCCCTCGCCTTTGTGCAAACGGAGCGGTGTAGGAGTAGCGCCATCCACCCCGACGTCAAAATACAGGTTCTCATCCGCGGCGGTCGCCCGCACCGTCAGGATCCGGCCGAGGAATCGCAAGTGCGCGGTCACCCCGGGATACCCCATCCGCACGGCTCCCGATTGGTCCGTGGCAAAGCGACCCTCGTAAACAATGGCGGGATTGTTCGCCGGCACGGCGGCAGTTGAGCGAGCCGCGACGGCCAATGCAAGTGCGGCGGTCAGCAGCTTTACCCGCCGGCAGCCTGTCCCGAACTGGATCACCTCTTTCATTATTTATCCTTTTTCCCGTCGGACACCGGCGCCACTGCTGGCGGCCGGTGCATCGCCTGTTTGAAAAATTCCCCGCTGCCGGTGAGAACGAATCCGTCAAAGCTCTTCAACATCGGCGGGCCCCATTCCGGGTCAAATACCCAGGCCAGCCAGCTGATGCCGTGCTGCTCAAGAAACCGGGTAATACGGTTGCCATAGTGATTGTCGTCCACGACCTCGCCGTCCTTCAGGCCAAAGCCGATTTCAGTCGCGATCATGGGGTAGCTTTCCGCGGCAAAGGCGAAATTCTCCTCCCATTTCGGTTCCCAGGGCTGCGAGCGCTTGTTGGCGTAGGGATGGGTCACGTATCCGATGCCCTCCGCCCGGACCGGGTCGTAGTGCAGCGGGTCGAGGTCATAGGCCCAGTCGAATCCGGCCACGAGCGGGATCCGTTCCCGGTCCCACGCGCGGACGATGCGTATCATCTCCTCGTTCAATTCGCGCCACTCCGTCCAGCTCATGCTGCCCAGCATGCCGTGGTAATGGGTTGGTTCGTTGAACAACTCGTAGAAGGCGACCGTGTTGTTGCCCTTGAAATGCATCGCGATGGTCCGCCAGAAGGCGAAGGTCTCAGCCTGCGAGGTGTCATACATCGGCGCCTGGAACATCCCGCTCTGCAGGTTCCCGATCGAATGCCAGTCAATGATCACGTACATGCCAAGGTCGGTGCACCAGTCGACCGCTTGGTCGAGAAGCTCCAAATATCCCGTGGCGCCACGCTCCCGCCACGCCGCCGGATGCACCGGCAGTCGCACCAGATTGGCGCCCATTTCCTTCACCGCCACGAACAGCTCGCGGTTCCACCGGCCTTGCCCGGCCAGTCTGTCGGGATCCGCCACCGACAATCCGCGAAAGAGCATGGTCTCGCCGGCCGGGTTGCCAAATCTGTTACCACGGACGGAGATCAACGGCAGGTTCTTCGCCTTCG
Source organism: Opitutia bacterium (assembly GCA_037446975.1). Lineage (GTDB taxonomy): Bacteria > Verrucomicrobiota > Verrucomicrobiia > Opitutales > Opitutaceae > Lacunisphaera. The sequence goes on along the minus strand of JBBIHQ010000046.1, from coordinate 6,544 downwards.
GATTCGGCACCGGGCGCTGCCACCGTCCACCCTGCCACCAATGTGTCTTCGGCGTCATGACCGCCGTGGCCGGTTCTGCCGCCGCCGGCTTTTCAGCCGCGGAAACAAGCCCGAATGCTGTAACAAAGACGAAGCAAGCGAGTATAGTTCTGTTCATTGCCGTAATTTGAGGAACGAATTGACCGGCCAGTTATTTGATCACCGGATAGTGCACCGTGGGATTCTTGACCTTCACCCAAGGGAGTTTTTCCCAAGTCAGCACGGTATTGCTACCCAGCAACGCCTGGATGGCCGCCCGCTGGGTCCGCATGCCGCCGAAGTCGCCCCAGGCGGTAAACCAGGCCCAGCGCGGTTCCTTCGCGAGGACCTCGACTGTCGGAGGTGCCCCGACCTCGGCCAGTGCGATCGGCCTGCCCTGGCCCAGCGCGAGCAGGTCTTCGTAATCGTGTCCGGCATAATTGTTCGAGTAGACATCGGTCGCCAGCACGTCGACCACGTCGTTCCCGGGATAGAAATCGGCATAGGGGCCGACCTTGTCACGGATCTCGTTGCCACCGAAGATCCAGACCAGGTTGTTCAGCTTGTGGAAGTGCACGAGCCGGTCGTAAAGCATCCGGTAGAGTTTCCGATAGCCGTTGTCCCCAGCCCGACCGCCCCACCAAAACCAGCCGCCATTCATTTCGTGGTAGGGCCGCCACAGCACCGGCACGCCCGCGTTGCGCAGCTGTTTGAGAAAGAACGCGATCACGTCGACCTGCGACTTCCAGCGCTCGTTGAGCTCCGTACCCGGCGTGAGAAGTTGCTGCCACTGCTCATCGGTCAGTTTGCCTTGAACCGATTTCTCAAAGGCCACCGGTTCGTCGTCGATCGGGCGGACGGCATGCCACATCAGATTGATGATAAAACCCTCCTCGTGCCGGCGAATGGCCTCGTCGACTATCTGCTGGCGGAAGTTGATGCCGTCCCATGTCCCCGGCTCGCTAAAGCCAAAATCCTGGCTAAAAACCGCCGGGTAATGCCCGGTCATCTTTAACGCCCCGGCCAGCCGGGTGGAACCGAGGAGTGGCGCACAATGTTGGCCGTACAAAGTGTGCCGGCCCGAAATGTCGTTGAGGAACTGATAGAGCCCAACCGCCTCCGCCGATGCTCCGGGAGTGCACAGTGTCAAGGTCTCGCCCGCCCGCACCGGCGTGGCCAGCAACAACACCGAGCTCATTCCGCCAACCAGCCATCGGGGTATCTTCACCCCGCCAATCTGGGTGGTTGGATTCTGCAACACAAGCTGAAGTGCCGGGCCCACAATCAAGCGGACGGTTTCAATCGGACGATGATCCAGAAAACGGCTCCGCAAGCTGCTCCACCAATATGCGCGAGCGGCACGGTGCGTATGCCGTTGAAACCGCTCACGAGCAACGGCGCCTCGGTAAATAACTCGAGCCCGATTTTGGCCGCCACCAGCGCCAGTACGCCCAGCCAGAACCACGCCGGCTCGCGGTTTTTCGCCGACAACTGCCGCGCCGCCAGCAGCACCAGCACCCCGGTCGCCAGGCCCGAAAGCCCGGCGTAACGCTTGAGCGAGGGATCAAGCCAGAGCATCAGCAGGGTGATGCCCAGCGGACAAAGGGCGTAGAACCATCGGCCGCTTTTCGGCCACAGCCGCTCCAGCCAGCAACCCGCGGGCAGAAACACCGCGAGGTCCCAAAAGAGATGACTAAATCCATAATGGACGAGATGACCCGTCCAGCCCCGCCAGATCTGCCCCCGAAAAATGAGGCTGCGATCATAGATCAGCGCCTCACTTGTCGCCGGCGAGGCAAACGCCAGGACCGCGACGGCGCCAACGGCCAATGTGGCCCAGGGAAACGCCGGCCGGTCGGTCAGTTTTTCTTTAGACACCACCGCAGAAGGCACACCAAGCCGAGCGCCGTGGCAAGCCATCCATCGATCGCTCCGCCACCGCCGCCACTACTGCCGCCCGATGCCGGCATCGGAGTCGGCGTGGGCGTGGGTGTCGGAGTCGGCGTGGGTGTCGGCACCGTGCCCTGACTGAGCGTCAAGGTGTTTACCGTCCCGGTTGACGAGACTCTGCGAACCGCGGCGTTGCCGGTGTCCGCCACGTAGACCGTGCCATTCGAATCGACTGCAACCGCGAGCGGCTGGTTGAAAAATGCGCCGCTCCCGGTGCCATCGGTCAGCCCGGCGATTCCGGGCAGCCCGGCGAGGGTGGTGACCACTCCAGCCGGAGTGATTTTCCGAATGGTGGAATTTCCCGTGTCCGCAAGATAGAGATTACCGGAGCTGTCCACCGCCAGTCCGGTCGGGCGATTGAAAAGCGCGCCGTTGCCCGTGCCATCCTGGGTCCCGCTCACTCCGACCACACCCGCCAGGGTTGTCACGACCCCTGCGGGAGAAATCTTCCGGATCAGGTTGTTGGTTGAGTCGGACACGTAAACATTGCCGCTGCCATCGACTGCGACGCCGTTGGGTGAATTGAATCGGGCCGCCGTACCGGTGCCATCGGCGCTACCGGCCACCCCGGCGCCACCGGCAAATGTCGTGACCACTCCGGCAGCGGTTATCCTGCGGATCGTATTGCTCATCGCGTCGGCGACAAAGAATGTGCCATTGGAGTCCTGCGCTATTCCAACCGGCGACGAGAAGGTCGCCGCGGGGCCCGTCCCGTCGGTATTGCCGCGAAGGGTGGTCGAGCCGGCCAGGGTGGTCACGCTACCGTCGGTCGTTATGCGGCGGATCGTGGCGTTGGCCGTGTCGCATGCGCTCAGCGAACCGTTGGCTGCCGCCGAGAGACCGCCCGGCTGGTTGAAAAGAGCGCTGCTGCCGTTGCCATCGGTCGTGCCGGCCTGCCCGCTGTTGCCCGCCAGCGGGGTGACCACGCCTGTCGACAGCATCCTTTGGATCGTGTCGGCGGAGGAATCGCCGACATAGAGGATACCCGCGCCGTCCATCGCGATGCAGGCGGGATGGGGAAAAATGACCGGGGCCACCGTCAGGGAGGCCGGGTTGCTGGAGGAGGTTCCGCCCGGAGCCGTGACAACATACCGATATTTGTAGCCATTGAGCGACGAAGTGACCCCGGTGAGATCTAGCGTGTCGGAAGTGACGCCGCTATAGGTGCCGTTGTTGGCCAGATCGGTCCAAGTGGTGCCGCCGTCCGTGGAAACCTGCCATTGGAAACCACCGCTCCCGCCCGAGATTATCACGTCCTCGCTCCCAAAGTTGGCGGCGGTGAAACTGACATCGTGCCCGGTTGTGACCGTCTCTCCGGCCAGCTGGGTGGAGAGCACGGTCAACGTCGCGTTATTGCTGGTGACCGTTCCCGTGGTGTTGGTGACCACCACATGGTAGGATCCAGCGTTGCTGCCTTGGACTCCGGTCAGCGTCAGCATTGCGCTCGTCGCGCCGCTGATGGCCGTGCTGCCAAAGAACCACTGGTATCCGGTGGGATTGCCGGTGGCGGTAACGTTAAAGGTCGCGCCGCCACCCGCTGTAGTCGTTTGATTGCTGGGTTGGTTGGTGATGGTCGGAGGCGCACTGCTGGCCCCCGCGAATGCGAGGTTGAGCGTGATAGCGCCCGAGTCGGCCCCGGCGGAATCGCCACCATTGAATCCATCGACCGCCGCGTAATAGGTGGTTCCGCCGGTTGCACTAAAGGTTAGCGCGCTGTGCTGAACGATGCCGGGATTCACGTCGTCGTTGGAGGCAATCGCCGTCAACGCCGACACTGTCGAACCGGTGTAAACCCCCAAGGTGGTGTCAAAAACACTTCCCGTCGTGTCCAGATTAACCGTGCCGTCGGCGGGTGCAGTCCATTTCCACCAAACGGAACGGCCACCGCTGTTCCCGGCGTGGTTGGGTTCGCCAGTCTCCTTGGTGGCGTTGGTATTGAATCCTGCGAGCTGGGCGATGTTGTTGGTCAGCGTGATGGTGATGGCATTGGCGAAATTGTCGTTCGCCGGGACGCCCGGCGGACCGTACAAGCTCTGCGCCCCGGCAATGTCGTCGCTGGTAGCCGCGTCGATACTGCTGATATGGCTGTTCATGATGGCCGAGACTGTCTGGCCTTTTTCGTCCGGATGATCCAACCCGAGAGTGTGTCCCAACTCGTGGATGGCCACCCGCCGGATATCGACGACGCCTGAACGGGTGGCGCCCCGATATGAATCCCAAGTCCACTTGGTGTTGAAAATGGTGTCACCCTCCGTGCGCTGGTTGCCAATCGCCCATGTGGTGGTGACGGCGAGGGTGTTGGCATCGAAGGCGTTCCCGAAGACCATGCTGGCGAATGCAATTTCGTTCACTCCGTTGCCATTAACCGGCGATCCGCCAACCACGATTTGCGGCACGAATTGCGCCGAGCCGATCACTGCGTTCCAAGCCTGCACCGCCGCTTGGATGGTCGTCGCCCGGGTCGTGCCGTCACCCAAAACGGTCGAATTGTCGACCATGATCCTGATCGGAATCGAGCCCGCCGGCCATTTGAGAGGAAGCCCGGTACTGCTGTTGGTGATGTAAACGAAACCCCACGCCAGCGAGGCGTATCCCAAGGCCGCCAGAAGCATGGACCACCGCCTCTTCATAAGCTCAGTTCAATTGCTGAAAATGCCTGATGTCCTTTGCCACATTCCTGATCCGGTTCACGAAGTCATCGGGCGAAAGCGGTTGGGCGGCAGCTCTCAGCGTCTGGCCCGTTTGGACAGCCTGAGCCATGGGCTGGGACACGTCATTCTCATTATAGAGCGCCTCCCCGTTGCTCCGAGCCACGTATTCGCGGCCCGTGGCGGCGTCGCGTTTGATCGGGTAACGGCCGTACATCAGGGCAACCAGCGGGTTGAACTGCTGGCCGTTGCCGTGAACGAAAAGGATGTCCTCGTCGCCCACCTTGAATCGGGGCGCACCTTGGACCACCATCTCCTCGTCGCCGACGGTTCCACCGAGCATCTGCAGCACCAGCGGCTGGGGCGGAGAACCGGCGATGACCTCGCGCACATCCAGTTCGACTTTGGTAAAAATGTGCCGGCCCTGGCCGTCTGTTTTCATCTCGGAGGTCACGGATTTCACCACGGCCCGTACGATGTAGTCCGATTGATCGACCAGTTGTTGAAAATCCGGCGCGATCACCGTCGTGGCTCTGGCCACCACGGCCAGGGTTCCCAATAGGGCGATGGAGGCCAGCCGCGGGAGCAAAACAGTCACGCTATTCGGTTTCATGGTGGGGAGATGGTCGATTCACTGAAGGTAAGCCAATGTTGGCGCCCTCGCAAGAATTCTGAATGCCGTTTCCGGTAACAGTTCAGCCAGAAAACAACATGACGGCGTCGCCCATTCCGGAGTTACAGGCGAGGGAGAATCCCCGAGACCGTGCAATCGGAGCGAAGCGACAGACTTGCCCATCTTCGCTTTGAGGATCTTCGGAGACATGGGCCGTCACGAAATGGACGAAGGTCGAAGTTTGCAGTTGAACAGGCCCGGAACCGCCTCTCCCGGCCTCTGTCTGGTCTTCTTCTACCGTGCCTGCAGCCGGATTTTATTCAATCCCTGCTTCCGACAGATATCCATCGCCTCGGTGACAAAGCGCAGGGGCGTGTTTTCGTCCGAACGGATGACCACCGTGATATCCTTGCTGATCCGGCTCACCTCGGCGACATCCTGTTGGAGCTTCTCCATCGAGGTGGCTTTGCCGTTCACATCGAGCACGCCTTCCTTGGCAATGCTGATGGTGAGGGAGTCCTTGAGCTCGCTTTTCCCCGCCGTTTCCACCTTGGGCAACGTCAGGTTCATCGTTGTCGCCTGTTTGAACTGCATGGTGACAAACGCGAAGAAAATCAGCATCACGAGCACATCGATCAACGGCACGAGATTCAACTCGGGCTTCCGGCGATGCTTCCGATAAAGCCCTACGCTCATGGTTTCTTCGCCGCGCGAGCAAGGATACGCTCGAGCAACAGGTCGATCTTCACCGCATAGTTCTCGATCTTGCGGGTCAGATAGCCGGCGGGCACCAGGGCAAACATCGCCACCACCAATCCGATGACCGTGGCCGAGAGGGCCAACGCCACGCCTTGAGTGAAGGCCACCGGGTCAGGCAGACCGGTCTCGGGTGAGATTTGTGAAAAGACCTTCAGCAGCCCGGTGACCGTGCCGGTCAGGCCGAGCAGCGGAGCCAGCGTATAGATGACGTCCAAGTACGGCACGCCGCGCTCCATCCGGTTGATCTGGAGTCGGGCGAACGCCTTGACTGCTTCGGGATCGTCCTGATGCAGCTGGGCAAAATCAATGATGCGCGCCAGCACCGAGTGCCGGCCGCCGGTCCCCGGCTTCCCTTCGACGATGGCGTCCACCAGATCGTCCGGCAAGACGGCGCCGTTGCGGAGGGCGTAAAGTCGTTCGCAGATGATGTAGACTGCGACTATTGAGCAGATACCGAGCGGATAGATGAGCAGGCCGGCGCCTCTAAAGATGTCGAGCATGGTTGAGTGTGTGAGTGAAGTCGCGTCTTAGACGCCGACAAGCCGGAAAAGGTTCA
>JBBIHQ010000045.1:0-27050 GCA_037446975.1 Opitutia bacterium | reverse complement strand
ATCGGGGGATTGGAATCCCCGAGCGATGGGCTGGCCGGGGCAACCGCCGTGGTGACGTCCCCCGCGTGGCCGCGGACGTCCTTCTTGATGGACACCGTGGCTTTCTCGATGCCGGAGGCGCCGAGCGTGCGGAGATAATACGTCGTCTTGAGGCCGGTGTGCCACGCCTGGCGATACATGTGCGAGAGCACCTTCAGGTCGGGCGACTTGAGCCAGAGGTTGACGCTCTGGGACTGGTCGATCCACTTCTGCCGGCGCGCAGCGGCGTCGATCACCCATTTGAACCCGACGTCGAAGGCGGTGAGGTACTTGGCCTTCAAGTCGGCGGGGACGGCCTCGATGTCCTTCAGCTCGCCGTCGAAATACTTGAGGGCGTCGTTCATCTCCTGGTTCCAGAGGCCGCGGGCCTTGAGGTCGCGGACGAGGAACGGGTTGAGGACGACGAATTCGCCGGAGAGGTTGGATTTGACGTAGAGGTTCTTGTAGGTCGGCTCGATGCAGGGCGACGTGTTGGTGATGTTGGAGATGGTCGCGGTGGGCGCGATGGCGAGGACGTTGGAGTTGCGCATGCCCTGCTGGGCGATCTTGGCCCGGAGCGGCTCCCAGTTCATGCGGGACGTGCGGGGCACCTGGACCGGCACGCCGCGCTCCGACTCGAGGAGGTCGACGGTGTCCTGCGGGAGGAGGCCGCGGTCCCACTTGGAGCCCTTGTAGGTGGAATAGGAGCCGCGTTCGGCGGCGAGGTCGGAGGAAGCCTCGTAGGCGTAGTGCGCGACGGCCTCCATGAACTCGTCGTTGAACTCGACGGCGTCCTCGGAGGCGAAGGGCACGCCCTTGAGGTAGAGCGCATTGGCGAGGCCCATGACGCCGAGCCCGATCGGGCGGTGGCGCAGGTTGGAGGTCTTGGCGGCAACCGTCGGGTAGAAATTGATGTCGATGACGTTGTCGAGGGCGCGGACGGCCACGCGGATGGTGTCGCGGAGTTTCTCGAGGTCGAGCGAGCCGTCGGCCTTCAGGTGGGAGTCGAGGATGACGGAGCCGAGGTTGCAGACGGCGGTCTCGTCGTTGGAGGTGTTGAGGGTGATCTCCGTGCAGAGATTGGAGCTGTGGATGACGCCGACGTGGTCCTGCGGGGAGCGGACGTTGCAGGGATCCTTGAAGGTGATCCACGGGTGGCCGGTTTCGAAGAGCATCGAGAGCATCTTCTTCCAGAGCTCGAGGGCCTCGATCTTGTGGGACTGGATCTTGCCCTCCTCGCCGAGCTTCTCGTAGCGGAGGTAGGCTTCCTCGAACTTGCGGCCGTAGAGGTGGTGGAGGTCGGGGGTCTCGTTGGCGCGGAAGAGGGTCCAGGTGCCGCGGGCCTCCATGCGCTTCATGAAGAGGTCGGGGATCCAGTTCGCCGTGTTCATGTCGTGGGTGCGACGGCGGTCGTCACCCGTGTTGCGGCGGAGCTCGAGAAACTCGAAGATGTCGTTGTGCCAGGACTCGAGGTAGGCGCAGCCGGAGCCCTTGCGCTTGCCGCCCTGGTTGACGGCGACGAGCTGGTCGTTGTGGAGCTTCAGGAAGGGGATGACACCCTGGGATTCGCCGTTGGTGCCGGCGATGTGCGCGCCGGTGCCGCGGACGGAGGTCCAGGAGCCGCCGAGCCCGCCGGCCCACTTGGAAAGGTAGGCGTTGTCGGCGATGCCGCGCTGGAAGATGCCCTCGATGGAGTCGTCGACGTAGTAGAGGTAGCAGGAGCTGAGCTGGGAATGCAGCGTGCCGGAGTTGAAGAGGGTGGGCGTGGAGCTGCAGAAGCGGCGGGATTTGTAGAGTTCGTAGAGGCGGATGGCCCAGTCCTCGCGGGTGCGTTTCTTTTCGTCGAGGAAGAGGCCCATGGCGACACGCATCCAGAAGAACTGGGGCGTCTCGAGGCGGCGGGAGCGCTTGCCGGTCTTGTCGATGATGAGGTAGCGGTCGTAGAGGGTCTGGACGCCGAGGAAGTCGAGTTCGAGGTCGGCGGAGGGGTCGATGGCGGCGGCGAGCTTGGCGAGGTCGTATTCGCGGAGCCGCGGGGTGAGGCGCTTGATGGCGATGCCGTGGTCGACGTATTTGGAAAAGGCCCGCTGATGGAAGTCGCGCAGCCGGGCGACGCCATCGCGGACGATATCCCAGCCCAGAACCTCCTCGTAGATGTAGGTGAGCTGGATGCGGCCGGCGAACTTGGCGAAATCGGCATCCTTCTCGATGAGCGTCTTCGCGTTGAGAATGATGGTGTTGTTGAGGTCGCCGAGGGCGATGTTGTCGAAGAGGGCGCGCCGCAGCTCGGTCTCGATCTGGTCGGGCGTGAGGCAGAGGTCGAGGCCGATGGAGGCGAACTCGATGCGCTTCTTCAGGTCGATGCCGTCCCAAAGGAACGTGGTGCCGTCCGCGCGGGCGACAACCACCATGGAATTCTGCTGGGTGGGGAGGTCGGGGGCGGGCTCAAGGGTGGGATTGGCCAGGCGGGCGGCGGCGCGGGCGGCACGATAAAGGATGTAGTCCTCGGCCACCTTGTAATGGCCGGCCTTCATGAGCTCCTCCTGCACCATGTCCTGGACTTCCTCGATGTGGAGGAAGGCCTGCTTCACCTGCAGGGCGCGCTCGGTGATGGCGCGGGTGATGATGGTGGCGGGAGCCGGATCCTTCTGGAGCGAGAGGAAGGCCTTGCGGATGGCGATCTCGATCTTGGCCTCGTTCCACGGCACGACCTGGTTGTTGCGGCGGATGAGGCGCACGGTGACGCCGTGGCTGTCGCGTTCGAGGTTGAGCTTCTGGGCGCGCTTGAGCAGGAGGCTCTTGGCCACATCGTGCGCGTTGTTGTCGACGAGAGTCTTTTCAATGAGCACGTAGAGATCGTGGAGGGAGACGCGGATCGGGCCGCGCTCGAGGGCCTTCTTGGTGAGATTGGCGGCGACTTCGCGGGTGACGTCGGCGACGAAGCGCTGGTTCTTTTCGCTGAAGATATCCTTCTCGCCCCGGGACTGGAGCAGGTTGGCCAGCGAACGGCCGACGGTATCGGCCACTTCGCTGAGATCGAAATTCTCCTCGCCGTGCGGGCAAAGCACGTGCACCTCCGGGACCGGGACCTCTTCCTCACGCAGGATGTCGCGCCAGTTGTAGTTGGGTTTCTGATCCGGGGCGGCCTTGGTAAGTTTTTTCAGGGCAAGATCTTGTGCCACAGTGGGTAGATTCATGGAAATGAAAGGGGTGACCTGGTTAAAGGGGAAAAGGGGAGAGTCCGCTCGGACTTAGAGCTCGTCGTCGCTCGAACCGTGGAGCGCGGAAGATTTCTGATACTCAGTGACGCGACCCTCGAAAAAGTTCTGCTCCTTCTTGATGTCCATCATCTCGGCGAGCCAGGGCAGGGGATTCTTGACGCCGGGATTGAGCGGCACGAGGCCGCAGCCCTCAAGGCGGCGGTCGGCGATGTAGTCGATGTAGGTCAGGAACTCCTCGATCGAGAGGCCGACGGCGTTCACCGGCAGGCAGTCGCGGATGAAGTCCTTCTCGAGGTTGATGCCCTCGACCATGGTCTGGCGCAGCTCCTCCTTGAAGGCGGGGGTCCAGATCTCGCGGTTCTCCTCGATGAGGTCCATGAACAGGTTCCGGAAGAGCTCGATATGGTTCGACTCGTCGCGGAGGGTGTAGCGGAACATCTGACCGATGCCGGGGAACTTGTTCTGGCGGTAAAGCGAGAGGACCATGCCGAACAGGCCGTAGAACTGGGTGCCCTCCATGCACTGGCCGAAGACGAAAATGTTCTTGGCGAGCAGGCGCTTGTTCTCGGGTTTGGTCAGGTCGAGGTCGCGGCGGAGGTCGCGGGAGACCTTGTTGACGAACTCGTTCTTCCGCTCGATGGACTTGATGTCCTCGAACATGGCCTCGCACTCGTGCGGATTGATGCCGAGGGAGGAAATCATGTAGAGGAGCGAGTCGGCGTGGATGTTCTCCTCGTGCGCGTGGCGGCCGAGCACGAGCTTGAGCTCCGGGGCCGTGACCAGCTCGCGGACGACGTGCTGGATGTTGTCGCCGACGATGCCCTCGGCGGCGGAAAAATAGCCGATGCCCATGCGGATGATCCAGCGCTCGACGTCGCTGACCACCTGCGGGTCGCGCCACTGCTCGATGTCCTTGCCCATGGGCACATCCTCGGGTTCCCAGTGGTTGGCCTTCATCGTCTTGTAGAGATCGTAGGCCCACTGGTATTTCAGCGGCAGGATGTTGAAGTAGGGAACCTGGCGGCCGTTGATGACTTTTTTGGCGGCGAAAGCGGCCTCAGCCTTGTCCTGGTCGAGAACGAACGTCTTGTTGCCGACGGAAAATGATTTTTGCATGGCGGTGCGCAGCGCAGAGGTGACGAAACTGATAAGAAAAGCAGTGTGTGTCCCGTGGTCTAGAGACGGCAGAAAGCCGCTGGCGACATTAAGTTGCCACAACTTCCTAACACGTTGTCGACCACCACAGGATGTGGATGCCCGGAACCTTGACCACCAGTAATGGGAACGGCCCCAAACTCCGTCAAATAGATTAAGGGCGGATTCTGCAAATTTTCTGTTACTTTTTTTATGGACAATTCCGGGGTGACCCATCGGCGGAGGTCCGCACGATAATTTTTTTCCACCGCGGGCATTTTCAGAGGGAAAAACGACGAAGGGCCGGGGACACAAGCGGTACAAATATCTTCTTGACGAAGAAAAAATTCCGCCGGTCGGATTTTCCAGAGCGAAAATTCTGTGCTGAAAATTTGCGCACTCCCGGTTTCCTCCCGGAGTGTCGTTCCGATGCACTGCCGGCCCTGCACGGTGCGGACGGAGTGCATTGCCGGATTTGCCGCCTTTGGCTGGCCTCGGAATCTGTCATCAGATCTGATGAAGCCTCGCTGCTGCCGAGCACTCCTCGCCATGGTGCGTCAACCCGGCGGTGACCGGCTTTCGCCCAAGCCATGGTACTTCAAAAAACGTCCATTCCTAAACGAAGATATTCCTGGCCTTCGTTTGCGGGTGTGGCAGCCATCGGGCAAAGGGAAAGGCGGCTGCAGTTGCAGCCGCCTTGGAAAAACGAGGACTCTCAGGCTGGATCAGAACGCCAGCTTGGCGCCAAACTGGATCTGCCAGCGGGACAGGTCCGTGAAGACAGTCGGAATAGTCTGGGTATTGGGGCTAAACGTATAGACATACTGGCCGGACGAATTGACCGTCGCGCTTGCCACGGCACGGCTGTAACCGGAGTAACCCGTACCAAAGTCGATGCCTGTGTACGCGCCCCATTTCTTGTTGAAGAAATTGGCGAAGTTCAGGCAGTCGGCGTAGACCGTCAGCTTTACCCCGTGGTAAACCGGGATCTCCTGCTCCATGTGCAAATCCAGCGTGTGCTGCCATGGACTGAAGTCATTGTTGGGCGGCACGATCTTGCCCTGGAAACCATTCAGTTTGGTCGTGGATACGAAATTCCAGAAATTCGCAGACTGGATCGATCCGGTTGGGTCGCTGGCGCTGGTACTCCAGACGACCTTGGGATCGCTCGGGCCATTCGGCACGTAGAACGCATCGTTGCCGAATAGGCCGTCGTTATTCGCATCGCCGCTGAACACCCAACTGAAGGTATGTCCGGTCTGGGCCCGGAAGACGGCTGTGACGCGGGTCGCGGCGTCCTTCATATTGAAGAAGTTGAACTCGCGGCTGGCAGAGATGACAAACTTGTCGGGAATCAAGTAGGCCGAATTGTGCGTATCAGCGCTATTCGGGTCGACCGCCGCCCGACTGGCGTAATTTGAAAAGGCAACCGACGACGTCAGAGCCTGAACTTCGGTGCTGCGCGAATGGGTATACGAAGCGGAGAAAGCCCAATGATTCTTCATGGCACGCGCCAGTTGGAGGGTGTAGCCCTGCGAGCCACCCTTGTGGGTGTTCGTCAATTCATAGACACCGTTGGTGGCAAAGTTGGAGAATAAACCCGTCGTGCCACTGTAGCGTGTGCGCCCATCGGGGTTTGTCCCGTTGGGCTTAAGGTTCAGATTAACGTAGTTGATGGCTTGCTCGACCTGGATCAGATCGACTTCGGCCGTGGCGACGAGGCCCAACCATGGCAGCGTCACGTCCGCCGCCAAATTATCCTTCCACGATGTCGGGGTCTTGAAGTTGGGATCGGTGAGTGAAATGCTCGGTGTGGGCACCGCGGGGGCCGGGAGGCTCTGCACGTAGAGCGCAGTCGCGTTAAACGGAGTATAAGGAGCGGCCAAGGGCGGATTCGTGTTGCTGGCACTGCTGGCACCCTTGGTCACGGTGTTCAGCAAGCCGTTTGAACCATAGGCATTGCCGATCCAGACGGCGGGATTGGTGCCCTGAAAGAGTCCGACGCCGCCGCGGATCTGAATCTTGAGCTTGGTCGGCAGCTTGTAATTGAAGCCCACGCGTGGGGCGAGGGTATAGACGCCGCTGGGCACGGTGTTGTTCGGGATGCCGAACGCCGTCTGAAAGGCGGGCAGGTAAAGCGGATGGTTGGGGAAGTAGGGATAATCGAAACGCAATCCTGCCACCACCGTCAGGTTTTGGTTCGGCTTCCAAGTGTCTTGAAGCAGGAGGCCGGCGTCGGTGTAGGAGTAGTGGTAGGTGGCCGCGTTGACAGTATCGCCGCCGCCGTTGATCGACTGCTGGTAGCGGATGTAGTTTGGCGTGCCGGCCGCGAAGGCTGCGGGGCTGGCGAAGCCATAGAGGCCAGTGTAATACTGGCCGAAGACGTCCGAGTAACCGGCCTTGTCCACGTCGGCACCGAACTTGATCGTGTGATTGCCATGGGACCAGTCGCCGTAGAGGTGCCCGTTGTAGTCGTTCGTGTAGAGCGCGTTCAACTGGTAGGAATGGTTGGTGCCGATATCGATCTGCCCGTTGGTCAGCGTTGCGCCGGACACCAGATTTGTGCCGCTCACGCCATTGATGTAGATTTCCGGAGCGAGCGCCGTATAGAGCGAAGCCGTGCCATTGTACTTCGAGGCGGCGAGGCCAAGCTCGGTACGCAGATCGGGCGTCCAATTGCTGTTGAGCAAGAAGCTGAGGCTGTCGTTCTTTCGGTTCGCCTGATAGGCGTTGCTGGTGAACTGGGTGTAGGTGGTACCGTTGCTAAAATTGGGAGCCGAGCTGTCCGTGCGCCGGTAGGTCAGAGACGCGCGCTGTTCGCTGTTGATGTTCCAATCGAGCTTGGCGAGGTAGGTTTTCTGTTGGGTCTTGGCCAAGCCCACCTGGGCGCCCATGTCGATGCCGTAGGCATTTGCGGCGGTCGCAATCGTGGCAAGATCAGCGGTGTTGGCCTGGAACTGCACCGCCGAGGCCGGGAGGCCGGTCTTTTTGTAGATTTCATAGGCGCCGAAAAAGAACAGTTTGTCCTTGATGATCGGGCCGCCGAAGATGCCGCCATAGGTGCGTTCCTGAAGCGGATCTTTCCGGCCCTTGCTCGGGTCGGTCGGGCCTTGGCCGGGATTCTCCCCCCGGAGGCTGCTGCCCGTGTAGTAGGTGTAGAATTCGCCGTGATACTCATTGGTGCCGCTCTTGGTCACGGCGTTGATCAGCGCTCCGGTGAAACCTGAGCGGGTGACGTCATAGGGGTTGAAGTCGATGGTCAGAGCGGCGATGGCATCGAGCGGTACCGGACTGTGCAGGGAAGTGAAACCGTTGGCGTTGAGCCCAAACGGGTCATTCGCCTGCTGGCCGTCGACCAGGAAGGAATTGAAGCGGCTGTTCTGGCTTTGGGCGGACATGCCAAACTCACCGGTCGAGGTGTTGATCGTGAGATTGATGCGAGGATCGAGGTTGGCGAGGTCCTGCACGTCACGACGGACGGTCGGGAGCTGTCCGATCTGGTTTTCCGTGAAGGTGGAATTGGAGCCCATCTTGCCGGAGTCGAACGCCTCGATGCGTTCACCCGCCACCGTGAATTTTTCGAGCACCAGCACCTCACTCGAAAGGGTGAAATTCACCACCTGGGTCTGAGCGGTGTCCACATAGATGTCGTTCTGATCGCTGGGCTGCAGATCCTTCGCCACGACGGAAACCTTGTACGGCCCGCCGACGCGCAGACCGGAGAGGTCAAATTGACCGTTGCTGCGGGTGACGGTGGTTGCACGCGTGCCAGTTGGCTCGTGCAAGACAGTTACTGCTGCGCCAGCAACGGGCTGGCCATCCTTGTTGGTAACAAATCCGGTCATGTTGCCGGTAGTGACGCCTTGCGCAAACGCGCTGGGTGAAAGTGTCAGGGCCAGGGCCGAGACGACTGCGAGGACTAACGCTTTAAGGAACGAACGGTGCATGTTGTGATGCAGTTGGTGTTTGGTTTCAAGCTAGGTGGCCTGAAACGGTGTGAGGATTTGCCGGAGCGAACGCCCGCGTCATAAACGAGTCAAGCCTGCACCCCGGCCAGTTGTTCACAACAAGCAGATGTTTCATGGCTGTAACTCTTCTCTAATGTCGGCCGGGTCGCCGGGCGGATTCTGCCAAGCCCGATCCTTTGAGAAATGAGATCACCCCGGTAGTTTCCGGTCGGGCCGCGGTGGTTGACAGGCGTCGCCTGGGCCGGGCGGTGAGGTTCGGCACTGATTTGGCGGATTGAGATATTCAATTCCGCTCGCATCCGTGGAGGCTTCAGCCCAGCTAGAAGTCATGCATGCCACCTACCCGCCGCGCGAGGAACTGGCCAACCGTCTCACCCACGGCCTTGGAGCCACGCTGAGTGTGGCCGGGCTCGTTCTGATGGTTTTTTACTCGAGCCGGCAGGGCGATCCCTGGCGCATAACAAGCACCGCCATCTTTGGCACCGCGCTGGTGCTGCTCTACACTTCTTCAACGCTTTACCACAGTTTCCGTTCCGAACGGGTCCGGCAGCGGCTGCAGAAGTTTGATCACGCCGCCATCTTTCTGCTCATTGCCGGCACCTATACGCCATTCCTCCTCGTGACGCTCCGCGGACCGTGGGGTTGGAGCCTGTTTGGGGTGGTCTGGGGGCTGGCCATCGCGGGTGTCGCCCTCAAGTTCTGGTTCGCCGGTCGCTTTCGCCTCGTGTCGACCCTGATCTATATCGTCATGGGCTGGCTGGTTCTGGTGGCCATAAAACCCCTGAGGGTGGCGTTGCCGGCCGGAGGACTGAGGCTGCTGGTTGCCGGGGGGATTTGTTATACGGGAGGAGCGATATTTTATCTGTGGAAGCGGCTGCCCTATCATCATGCCGTCTGGCATCTGTTCGTCCTTGGCGGCAGTGCCTGCCACTGGACGGCGGTGTTCGTTTATGTGGTGCCGGTGGCAACCTGAGGCTGCGGCGGGCCGGCCGCTTGGCGGTTGCGTTCACCATGCGGGCGGAATATTCCTTGCCCAATCTGGTGGACCCCGTGGGCATGGAAATCTCGCTCGATAAGTTTCTCCACAGCCTGCCCGTGATGGCGGGAGTTGACGAGGCGGCGCTGCAGTTTCTCGGCAGCTTGGCCGGGGAGGCGAACTATGCCGCCGGCAGTGTCATCGTGCGGGAGGGTGAACCCGGCGACCGGGTGTTCTTTGTCTGCTCCGGCGGGGTGCAGGTGGTCAAGCAGGCGGACGGAGAACCGGCTGTGCGCCTCGCGGAATTCGGTCCGGGCGATTTTTTCGGGGAAATGAGCCTGGTCGAGAGCGTGGTCCGATCGGCCAGCGTGGTGGCGATCGCGCCCACCCGGGTGTTTACCCTGAAGAACACGGATTTCTACAAGCTCTACAAGCGGCGGCCCGAACAGTACGGCATCGTGCTGCTGAATATCGCGCGCGACCTGGCGCGGCGCCTGCGCCGGCTGGACGAACACTTCAGCCACGTGTCGCACTGAGAACTCGGTGGCGTTCAGATCACCGGGCCGAGCGGAAGCTTGATCTCGCCCGACGCCAGCCGGTGCAAGAACAGCGCTGCGACCTGCGCCCGCTGCACCAGGCTGGGCAGATGGCAGAATTCCTCCGGGCTGTGCAGATGGTCGCCGACGCACCCCAGCCCGTCGAGATTCGGCAACCCGGCGGCCGAGAGAATGTTGCCGTCGGAACCGCCGCCCACATGCTGCCAGCCGAAATTCAGGCCGAATTCGCTCCCGCATTTCTGCCAGTCGGCGAACAGGGCGGCTTCATACGGCGTTTCGACTTTCGGTCCGCGGTTGAATCCGCCGCCGATTTCCAGCCGGTAGCCGTCGCGGGCGTGAAGCGGCGCGCAGATCTCATGCAGCCGCTTGAGGAAACGCCCGTCGTCGCCGACATTGGTCACGCGGGCGTTGATCACGGCCTCGGCCAGATCCGGCACGATGTTGGCGGCACCGCCGCCCTGGATGCGACCGATGTTCACCATCAGGCCGGGCAGCTCGCGTCCGAGGGCGTCGACGGGCGGGAGGATCTCGCAGAGCGCCAGGATGGCGTTGCGACCAGCGGAAGGATCGCGCCCCGCATGGGCGGCGCGGCCGTGACAGGTGAGGGTGAAAATTCCCGTGCCCTTGCGTGATTTCACCAGATCGCCGTTGGCGCGGGCCGGCTCAAATACCAGGCCGAACTGATGACGCTTCGCCGCTTCCTCCAGCAGCGGCGCGGAGCCCTGTGATCCGGTTTCCTCGTCCGGCCCGAGAAGGATTTCGTAGCCGATCCGGGCCGCGTCCGGGGTTTTTTCAAACGCCTGCAATGCGGCCAGCATGACCACCAATCCACCCTTCATATCCGCCGTGCCGGGTCCGCGCAGCCGGTCCGGCGCCACCAATTCGCATTTCTGGAACGGGTGCGTGGCGCCATAAACGGTGTCGTAGTGTCCGCTGATGAAGATCCGGACCGGCGCCGCCGGGCGCACCCGCACCCGCAACGCCCGGGCGGTTGTGCCCGCAAGGGCCACGCGCTCGGGTTTGGCTCCCGGCAGCTTGGCGAAATCGGCATGCAGCAGCTCCAACATTGCGGCGAGGCCGGCGGGATGGTCGCTGCCGGAGTTCTGGTTGCACCACCTGATGAGCAGCTGGCAAAGGTCGTCGGCTCGTTTTGGCAGCTTGGAAAGGGAGTCGGGTATGGACATTGACGGTGATAGGGCGTGACGGTTGTCGCTCTGGCCTCCCAACTGTGCCCTCCGGGAAATAAGTCAATGGTGGGCGTGGGGGCCGGCTGGCGATCTGATCCGGTCCCATGGCGGGGGGGAGCCCCGGGCCGCTGGTGGTGAGGTGGATCCGCCCGGCCGCCCGGTGCGTTCGCAACGCGATTTTCACTTGGGTGTTGCCGAAACGATGATTCTTTACCGTTCGTTTAGGATGGAAACCGGAGCTTCCATGACGACGCAAATATCTCTCTAGACGCCAGACCACCCATGTTGCTCGCGTTGCACAAGCCCTACGGCGTTCTTTCGCAATTCACCCCCGAACCCGGTTCGCGCTGGCGCACGCTGGCGGATTTCCAGCTGCCGGCCGGCGTCTACGCCTTGGGCCGGTTGGATGCCGACTCCGAGGGCCTGCTGCTCTTGTCCGATGAAGCGGGGCTGAACTCGCGTCTGCTCGATCCGGCGGCGGCGCACCGGCGCGAATACTGGGTGCAGGTGGAACGGATACCGGACGCCGCCGCGCTCGCACGGCTGGCGGGTGGGGTGAAAATCGGGGCTTACACGACCCGGCCGTGCGCGGTGCGCCGACTCGATCCGGCCCCGGCCGTGCCCCCGCGTGAACCGCCGGTCCGGGCGCGAAAAACGGTGGCCGATTGCTGGCTCGCACTTGAACTGATGGAGGGCAGGAACCGGCAGGTGCGGCGGATGACCGCCGCCGTCGGTCACCCCACTTTGCGCCTATTGCGGGTGCGCATCGGGCAGTTCGCCCTGGGTGAACTGGCGCCCGGACATTGGCGCGATCTTTCGGTCGCCGAGCGATCGGCCGTCTTCGGCTGATGTAAACTAATAGTATACTTGGGCGCCCCGCGACCCGCCGAACGTCCGCGAGCGGCAGCGCCGGCGCCCCGATTTGATCGGGTAAACCCGCGGCACACCGCGGGGGAATTTCCCCGCATTCAACCCGTCGGCCGGGCGCGCTTCTTCGCGGGGGCGGCGGTGGGATCCTGATCCAGCCTCTCCGGCTTGGGTTGGGTCGTCGGGTGGTTCTCGAGGAGGCGGCCCACCAGTTGGCCGACAATCCCGGGCGTGGTTTCGCGCAAGGGAACCCGCGCCGTGAACGTGGCGGTGGCGTATGATTGCTCGGCAAACGGATCGCGTACGGCGAGCTTCAAGAACACCAGGTGGTCCCCGAAATCCCATGACCAGTGGTCCTGGTAGGTGATCACAGCCTGATTGTTGTCGGGCATCATGGTCAGCGGGCCGGTGGCGGCATCCAGTTTGCGAGCCTTCAACCCCTCGACGATCTGCTCGTCGATGCCGTGGTTGTCGTTGTTGTTGCTCACGACGAAAAACCGCTGGATCTTGGCGAGGCTGCGCCCTTGCTCCAACGAGGCGTCGAACGAGGTGTCGAACGAGGCGCACCCGCCCAGCGTCAGGCCGAGGAGGAGAACAAGCAGGAGGTGGTTCGGCCGGGATTTCATGGGGAGTGTTCCTCCCACACTTGGGCCAGGTGGACGAGCGTTTCAACCGCTTTCACCATGTCCTGCAGGCTCACCCATTCCCGCTGGCTGTGCACCTCATGCATGCCGCAGAAAATATTCGGGGCCGGGAGGCCGCGCTGGGTGAGGTTGGAACCGTCGGTGCCGCCGCGGATGGCTTGGGAACGCGGGGCCAGCCCGGCGCGCCGGATCGCCGTGTGCGCGAATTCGACCGGTCGCATGTCCTGCTCCAGCCAGTAGCGCATGTTGCGGTATTGCTCCGTGAAGGTCAGCTCGATCCGGGCCCTCGGTTCGGCCGCGCGCAGTTCCGCGACGATCTTCTCCAGCAGGGAATGCTGGGCGGCGAGGCCGGCGCGTTCGAAGTCGCGCAAGATCATCCGCACCCGGGCGTGCTCCGCCGAGGCGGTGCATTCGAGGGGATGGATGAAACCCGCCTTGCCCGCGGTGCGCTCGGGGGAGAGCTCCGGCGGCAGGGCGGCCAGAAACCGGCCGGCGATCCGCGCCGCGTTCACCATCACGTCCTTGGCCCAGCCCGGATGCGAGGCAACGCCGTGGATTTCAAGCAGCGCGGCGTCGGCGCTGAAGGTTTCAAAGTCGATCGCGCCGGGCTCGGAGCCGTCGAGGGTGTAGCCGCAACTGGCGCCCAGCTGCGCGAGGTCGAGCTTTGCCATGCCGCGGGCGATCTCCTCGTCCGGGTTGAAGCACAGGCGGATCTTGCCGTGCGGAATTTCGGGGTGGAGCAGCAGGTGCCGCACGGCGGACATCACGGTGGCGATGCCGGACTTGTCGTCCGCGCCGAGCAGGGTCGTGCCGCTGGCGGTGATGACATCCTGGCCGATGGCCTCCCGCAGAAAGGGCGTCGTCTCGACGGTGAGCTTCTGGGCCGGGTCGTCGGGCAGGACGATGGGCCGGCCATCGTAGGCGCGGTGCACGATGGGCTTCGCCGCACCGGGAAGATTGGTCGCCGTGTCGACATGGGCGAACCACGCGATGACGGGCGAAGATTTCTTCGTCGTGGCCGGCAGGGTCGCCAGCGCATAGCCGTGCTCCGTCAGCACGACGTCAGCCAGGCCCAGGCCCCGCAGTTCCTTTTCCAGCAATCTCAGCAAATCCCACTGGCCGGGTGTGCTCGGGGTCGTCGGGGACCGGTCGTCACTGCGCGTGTCAATCTGCACATAGCGCAGGAAGCGGTCGAGAAGGTCGGTGGAATCGATCTGCATCGTTCTCCATTAGCCCGGGCGGAACAACGCGACAATCAGAAATCCCCGCCGGGAGGCACCGCGGCCTTTTGAAAGGAAGGGGTCGGAAATGTTCCGTGAATTCCGCGAAAATATTCCGGCTGGAAACCCCCGATGAAACTCCGCTGGATCGTGCGCGTCATACCTGGCATGAACACGAACAATCAAACCTTGGTCCTCCGAAACAAATTGGTGTCCGCTGGCGTGGCCGTAGCCGCCCTGGCGGTGGCCGGCCTCTTTGCGGCGTCCCCGGCGAAGGCCGATGTGCGGGTGGGGGTTTCATTGGGCTTCGAACTGCCCCATGGCTATGCGGAGGTCCGGGTGGGCCGTAGCCACTATTACGAGCATCGCGGCGTGTTCTACCAGCGCGGCCCGCGGGGTTATGTCGTGGTGCGGGCCCCGCGGGGCGCCATCCTGCGGACGCTGCCGCCCTACTGCACCCGGATCTACGTCGGGCCCACGCTCTATTACCGCTACGGCGACGTCTACTACCAGCCGGTGCGGGATGGCTACGTTGTGGTGGATCAGCCCGCGGCCGCCACGCTGCCCCCGGTGAGTCCCGCCGAGGACTATCAGTCGGTCTGGGTCGGGCAGTCGGAATACCTTTTCAAGAACGGGCAGTTTTTTGCCAAGACGCCCGACGGCCTGACTTGGGTGCAGGCGCCGCTCGGCGCGATCACCAAAAACCTGCCGGCCGACGCGCAGAGCGTCTGGTACCAGGGGATCGAGTATTTCGACAGCGACAGCGTATACTTCCGCAAGACGCCGGACGGTTACCAGGTGGTGGCCGCCCCCTGGAAGAAATAGCCAGCGCTCCGCGGGACGTCCGGGTCAGATGGCGGCGAAGAGCTGGTCCATGACCCCGGCGTCGCGGAGCGATTCGGCCAGACTGAAGCGCGGCGGGCGTTGCCGCCGGATGGCCTCGGCGAAATCCTCCACCTCGAGCCGGTAGCGTTCGCAGGCGGCCACGGGAATGACCCGTCGCTCCCCGCCAAGCGCGAGCGTGAGTTCGCCCGGGTGGTCGAAGAAAGTATCAGGGATTTCCAGAACCCCCTTGGTGCCGACAATCTCGGCCAGCACCCGTTGGTGGGCGTTGAAGCCGCAATGCGCCGCAGCGATGAGACCGGAGGGGTATTTCAACAGGGCGGAGAAGATCATGTCGATGCCGCCGGTGCGGACGCACTGGGCCGACACCGCGGAGGGATGGGCGCTGCCGCTGCCGGGCCTCCCCGCGATCTCGTCGGCCACCATCCCGATGAAATTGACCGGGTAACAGCCGACGTCGTACAGCGCGCCGCCACCGAGTTCGGGCTTGAGCTTGATGCTGTCCGGCCGGTTGAGGAGAAACCTGAAGCTCGAACTGATGAACCTGATTTCGCCGAGCACGCCGCTGCGGAGCACCTCGACCACCTTGGCGGTGCGGTCGGTGTAACGATACATGAAGGCTTCCATCAGCAACACGTTGTGTTTCGCGGCCGCGGCGATCATTTCGCGGCACTCGGCGGCATTGAGGCCGAGCGGCTTTTCGCAAAGGACGTGCTTGCCGAGTTCGGCGGCGCGGACCGTCCACTCGCGATGCCGGGCGTTGGGCAGCGGGATATAAACGGCGTCGACCGCCGGATCGCGCAACAGGGCCTCATAGCCGACGCAGGTTCGCGGAATGTTGAAGCGCGCCCGGGCCTCGGCCAGCTTGGTCTCATCGCGCGAGGCCAGGGCGTACAACTCGGAGTTGGCCGCGTTCAGGATGGCGGGGATGACATTCTCGCGGGCGATGCGGGCGTAACCCAGTACGCCCCAGCGGATTTTTCGATCGAGGGGTGCGGTCATCGGTTGCCCCGACCAAAGAAGGAATGTCCGGGAGGCTCAATCGGATTTTCAATTCGACGGCCGGTGTCATTGGGCTAGACCCGCCGGGCCAGCCTCCTATTCTTTCCGCGTGCCCCTCCGTCCCGAACGGGTTCTCCCTTTCATCCTGTTGGTCGCCTTCTCGCCGGTCGTGAACAAGGCGCGGGCTGACACCCCGCCTCCGCTCGCACCGGTCGCGCAGACCACCGCCGGCAAGGTGCGTGGCGCCGTCCGGGACGGGATCAACATTTTCAAAGGCATCCCGTACGGCGATGATACCGCCCGGCATCGTTTCCAGCCACCGGTCCCGCCGGTTCCGTGGACCGGGGTGCGCGACGCCCTGGAATTCGGGCCGATGGCGCCGCAGGGCAGCGCGGCCCGCGCCACCGCGAGCGAGGATTGCCTGCGGCTCAATGTCTGGACGCCGGGCCTGCGCGATGGGCGAAAGCGCCCGGTGCTCGTCTATTTCCACGGCGGTGCCTACAGCAACGGTTCGGTGAACGACGACCTCTATGACGGCGGGCGGCTCTGCCGCCGCGGAGATGTGGTGGTGGTCACGGTCAATCACCGGCTCAACGGCTTCGGCTATCTCTACCTCGCGGAACTCGGCGGACCGGAGTTTGCCGATTCGGGCAACGCCGGTCAGCTGGACCTCGTACTCGCCCTGCAATGGGTGCGCGCCAACATCGCCGAATTCGGCGGTGATCCCGGCGGCGTGACCATCTTCGGCCAGTCGGGCGGCGGGGCGAAATGTGCCACCCTGATGGCGATGCCGGCCGCGCGCGGCCTGTTCCAGCGGGTCTGGACGATGAGCGGCCAGCAGTTGACCGGCCGGACCCGGGAACATGCGACCGCCACGGCGCGGCTGGTCCTGAAAAATCTCGGCCTCACTCCGGACCGGATCGCCGAATTAAAGACATGGCCGGCGGAGCAGCTGGAGGCGGCGATGCGCAGCGCCGGCAGCTCCTGGACTCCGGTGGTCGACGGCCGGTCGCTGCCGCGCGATCCGTTTGCGCCCGACGCGGCACCGCTGTCCGCCGGCATCCCGATGGTGATGGGCAACACCCACGACGAGACCGCCGGTCTCATCGGGGCGCGCGATCCCGCCACCTTTTCGCTCACCTGGGACACTTTGCCGGGCAAACTGACCGAGCATGTGAAGCAGTTCATCGGCGACCTCGCACCCGAAGCCATCGTGGCCAAATATCGCGAACTCTACCCGGCCCTGTCCCCAAGCGACATCTTCTTCGCCGCGACAACGGCGGCACGCTCATGGAAAGGCTTCGTGCTCGAGTCGGAGCGTCGTGCGGCGCAGGGCGGGGCGCCCACCTATGTTTATTGCGTCAACTGGCGTTCACCGCTCGACGGAGGCAAATGGAGATCGCCGCATACGATCGATATCCCGCTCATCTTCGACAACCTGAACCAGAGCAGCTACACCCGGGGAGCCGGGGCGGCGCAGCCACTGGCCGACGCGCTGAGCGGAGCGTTGCTGGCTTTTGCGCGCACGGGCGATCCGAACACGCCGGCGCTGCCGCACTGGCCCCGTTTCGACCTCGCGGGACGCCCGACCATGATCTTCGACCGGCCGCTGCGCGTCGAGGATGACCCGCGCGGCGCTGAGCGGCGGTTCTTCGCACCGGTGCCTTACATCCAGCCCGGGACTTGATTGCGCGCAACCCGGCGCGTTTCGATCCTTCCCGACCGCGAGCTGGCGCCTAGTGTGCCGGATAGGCCACCAGCATGCCGTCGAAACCTGCGGCAATCACGCGGTCGCCAGCCAGCGCGAGCGAACCCGCATAGCCGCCGAAGCTGCCCTCAGGCGCGGAAGGCGAGACGAGGCGCCAGAGCACGGCGCCCGTGGCGCGGTCCAAGGCCAGCAGCCCACCGGTATGTGCAATCGCGGTGCCGGGGATGTTTTGCGAAGCGGTGCCGGTAAACACGCGGTCGGCGGTGACGAGCGGCGAGCCCCAGTTCATCCCGTGCACCTCCGCAGTCCACCGGGGTCGGCCCGTGGCGGGATCGAGCGCCGTGACCCGGCTGTAATCAGATGCGCCCACATAGATGATGCCGTCACGCAGCACCGGGGTGGATTCGACCCAAGAAAACCAGTATGAGAATTTCCAGGCCACGGTACCATCGGCGAGGTTGAAACCGTAGAGCAGGTAGTCGCGGCTGCCGACGATCAGCTTGTCGCCGGCGACCACCGGCGTGGTCACAACCCCACCGCCGGTGTGGACGCGCAGGATTTCCCTCCGGGTGCGCCGGTCAAGCAGGACGACCGAACCGTCCATGGTCCCGAACATCAGGGTGTCGCTTCCGTGCAACCCGACGCCGGAGAACACCGGGGCCTTGGCGTCATGCCGCCAGAGCCGGACGCCCGTGGCCGCATTGATGGCATAGAGGCCGCCATCGCTTGAACCGGCGTAAAGCACGCCGTCAAGCAGGAGCGGAGTCGTCGCCCGATGGTTGAACGTGGGATTATCCGGCGCCGGTCGGCCGGCAATTTGTCCGTCGTGCAGGGCCGTGCTCCAGCGGAGCTTGCCGTCGTCGCGGTTGAGCGCGACGAGATTGAATCCGGTGTCGACAAAGTAAACGGTGTCGGGGCTCACCACCGCCCGGCCGTCGATGCCATGCGGGCCGGCCCAGACCCAAAGGCCGGTACCATCGCGGGCGTTGACGGCATGAAGCCGACCGTCACTGGTGCCGACGAAAATCATGTTTCGGTCCGCCACCGGCGGTGCCCACGTGCCGGACCCGAGCGAATGGGTCCAGAGTGGTGCCGGCGGCGGCGGGAGCGAGGGCGGTGCCGGCTTGGGGGAAAAAGCTCCGCCGCGTTTGAGCTCAAGCGGCAATCGGCCGGGGGCGAACGTGCCGGTGAGCCGGTCGCCGTCAAGATGGAGCTTCGTGTTGAACGCGGGTGTGATGGCATAGTTGCCATGGCCATCAGCTTCGACGGGGATGCCGAAGGCGACGTCGTAGGTGAACATCGTCGGGAAATTCAGCCGGAAGACCAGGGTGCCGCGCTTGGTGCGGAAGAAATCAAAGCCTATTTCCGCCACGGTGCCTTGCGGAGCCGTAACCGTGCCGGTCCAGATACCTTCGATGGGATCGGGCGTCGGGGTGGCCGGAGCAGCGGGCGCGGGGGTTTGCGCGAACACAAGACTGGCGGCCGTGACGGCCAGCCCGGCCAAAAGGAAGGGCGAAATACGGTGCGACGGCCATCCACCGGGAAGGGAATCCATGGCGGACTCTTGCCGCGCGGCCAAACCGGTTCAAACGCTTTTCGACCATGGCCCACAGGGCCGCGCCCAATTTGTCAGGTCAGGCGGCAGGCGGCCATAAAATCAGCGGTGCCAGAATCCGCGCCCCGGCGAGTTCCACTCAGCCGAGGACCGGAGCGACTGGCCGTCCCCGTAGGAGAAATTGTCGCGCGGCACGCCAATCCCGGAGTTTTCGAAGTAGAAGGGCCCGGCGGGGTAATAGGGTGAATCGTAATAGTCCGGGTAACCATAGTAGAAACCTTTTCCGGAAATGTTCGCGACGCCGACATAAAGGCCGAAGCCCTTTGCGGGATCGAAATAATTCACCTCGAAGGATGAGCCGTGGAAACTGCGACCACCGGATCCACGTCCGTAAGTCAGCGAGAACGAACCGTGAATCTCTGGTTTCGGCGCCGGATTGAATACATCACTGTCCCTGATCCGCGGGCGTTCCTTCGGTTTTGGGCGCGCGGCCAATGCCGCCGCGACCAGCTCATCGAGCTTGGCCAATTCTGGCGGGGTCAGCCGGTCGAGGCCGGTTGATTTCAGTTCCGGCTGGGACCGGCGGCTGGAGAAAGTCCCGGCGAGTTCACCTGACCCGCCATGGCGCGCCAGGTCCAGTTCCACCGCCACGAGTTGATCGAGGGCCTGCCGCTCGGAAACGGATAGACCGGTCAGGCCGGCGGCAAGCTGCTGATCAGAGGGCACCGTCGCGACAAAGCCGCCCTCTGCAGCGGGCAGCCGGGTGGCGACGGCCAACAGTCCGGCCGTGAGCGCGACGCGCAAAATGGCCGGCAGGCGCTGGCGGGTGGCGGGCATGACTATTGAGACTGTGCGGTTTAGCGGAGGTTTCAAAATTTTTTTGCCCCCCGGCGGGAACTGAACGAACATTAACGGCAATCAGCGGTCATTTACCAACACCAACCACGACCTAACCCAATGCTCATCTCACCACCATACTCTTCGTTTGAGTTGTGTAGAACACGTGTGGGTAACAAACATCCGTGGGCTCGCGTCTAATTTTTATCATGAAAACGAACGGCTTGGTTCTTCTTCCTCTTACACTTGCGTTGCTCTGTGCCGGGTGTGTCGGCACCGGTCCCAATACCCAGCAGGGGGCGGTCACTGGCGGCGCCTTGGGGGCCATCGCGGGAGCCATAATCGGCAACAACAGCGGGAATCACAACGGCGCGCAGGGTGCGCTGCTCGGCGCGGCGGCCGGCGCCATCCTGGGCGGCACAATGGGCAATCAAGTCGACCACCAGCAAGGCACGATCTACGGCTCGGAAAGGGAAGCGACGACCGAAATGGTGGTGGAATCGCCGCCGCCGCCACCGCCCCGGCCGCCGGAGGTTATCGTTGAGCAACCCGGGCCCGACGCGATCTGGATCCAGGGCTACTGGACGTATTTGCCGCGTGGCTATGCCTGGGTTGCGGGGCATTGGGAGGTTCCACCGCCCCGTTATCGCGGTTACGTTGCCGCCCACTGGGAGCGCCACCGTCGCGGCTATGTGTTCATCAACGGCTACTGGCGTTGACCGGCGGCGAAGCATCACTTGAGGTTTTCGCCCGTTTCCCGGCCGGGCGGCACCAGCTCCGGCATTGACTTCGTCGCGTTGCTGGCGCGACGCTCGTGATTATGATCCGCGCCCGATGGATTTGCCCCGCCGTCGGTCTCCTCACCGGTGGCTGGCTGGGTCTGGCGACGCCGGCTTGGGGCGCGGAAAGTGCGCTGCGACTGTGGTATCGTGAACCGGCGCTCAAGTGGACCGAGGCCCTGCCGGTGGGCAACGGCCGGCTTGGTGCGATGGTGTTCGGCGGGCTGACGATCGAGCACCTCCAGCTCAATGAGGCGACGCTCTGGTCCGGCGCGCCTCGCGACTGGAACAACCCCGGGGCGAAGGAGGTTCTGCCGTTGGTCCGCGCCGCGATTTTCGCCCGCGATTACGTCAAGGCCGGCGAACTCTGCAAAAAAATGCAGGGTCCCTACAACGAGGCCTACCAGCCGCTCGGCGACCTGCGGCTCAAGTTTCCCGGCGACGAAAAGGCGGCGAGCGATTATGTGCGGAGTCTGGATCTGGATCGTGCCGTCGCCACGGTGCGCTACCGCGCCGCCGGGGCAACCTACACCCGCGAGGTGTTCAGCAGCTTTCCCGACCAGGTTATTGTCGTGCGGCTTGCCTGCGACCAGCCGGGGAAGATAACCTTCAGTGTCGGCGCCGACAGTCCGCTGCGGTACGTGGCTCAGACCGACGGCAAGGGAACGCTCATTCTACGCGGCCGGGCGCCGTCGCATACCGAGCCGAGCTACCGGCAGGTGAAAGACCCGATCCGTTACGACGACGGTCCGAATCCGGAGGGGATGAAGTTTGATTTGCGAGTGCGTGTTCTGGCCGAAGGCGGCACGGTGACGAGCGGCGGCTCGTCCATCGCGGTGGCGGGAGCCAACGCGGTCACGCTGCTGGTTTCCGCCGGCACGAGTTTCAACGGCCCCGACAAATCGCCCGGCCGCGAGGGCCGCGATGCAACGGCCGAGGCGTTGCGTCCGCTCGAAGCCGCGCAGCGGCGGCCCTACGCCGAGCTGCTCGCGCGCCACGTCGCCGACTACGGACGCCTCTTCCACCGGGTGGATCTTGATCTTGGCCCCGCGGCGGCGGCGGACGGGTGGCCGACGGAAGAGCGGCTGGTCCGCTTTGCGCAGGGCGAATCCGACCCGGCTCTCGCCACGCTGCTCTTTCAATACGGGCGCTACCTGCTGATCGCCAGTTCGCGCCCCGGCGGCCTGCCCGCGAACCTGCAGGGCATCTGGAATGATTCGATGCGCCCGCCATGGAGCTCGAACTGGACGTTGAACATCAACGCCGAGATGAATTACTGGCCGGCCGAGGTGACCAATCTCGCCGAGTGCCACGAGCCATTCTTCGACTTCATCGACACCCTGGCCGTGCACGGTCGGAAGACCGCCGAGATCAACTACGGCGCCCACGGCTGGGTCACGCACCACAATGCGGACATCTGGGGTCAGACCGGACCGGTGGGCAACTACGGCGAAGGTGATCCGGTGTGGGCCAACTGGGCGATGGGCAGCCCGTGGCTCAGCCGGCACTTGTGGGAACATTACGCGTTCGGCCGCGATCAGAAATTTCTCCGGGAACGGGCCTGGCCGGTCATGAAGGGCGCAGCCGAGTTCTGCCTCGACTGGCTGATCGACGACGGGAAGGGGCACCTGGTTACCGCACCGTCCAGCTCCCCGGAGCTGGCCTTCATCACCCGGGACGGAAAACATGCGAGCATCAGCATGGCCTCGACGATGGACATGTCGATCATCTGGGACCTGTTCACGAACTGTATCGAGGCGACGCACGTCCTGGGGATCGAGCCGGAGTTTGCCGCGAAGCTTGAGGCCGCCCGCGCCAAACTTTACCCGCTCAAGATCGGCGCCCGCGGCCAGCTGCAGGAGTGGTTCGAGGATTTCATGGAGACGGACGTGCACCACCGGCACACTTCGCATCTGTTCGGCGTCTATCCCGGCCGGCAGATCACCCCGGCCACGCCGGAGTTTTTCGCGGCGGCGCGCAAGGCGCTTGAGCTCCGCGGCGACGACGGCACCGGTTGGTCGCTGGGCTGGAAGATCAACTTTTGGGCGCGCTTCCGCGACGGCGATCACGCCTACCTTCTGGTCAGGAACCTGCTGCGCCCGGTCGGCGGCAACACGGGTACGAACTATGGACCTGGCGGCGGAGTCTACCCGAACCTCTTTGATGCCCACCCGCCGTTCCAGATCGACGGCAACTTTGCGTTCACCTCCGGCATCGCCGAGATGCTGCTGCAGTCGCACCAGGAGGTGGCTCCAGACGGGCGCCCATTGGTGGAACTGCTTCCGGCGCTGCCCAGGATCTGGGCTTCCGGTCATGTGACCGGTTTGCGGGCGCGGGGTGGAGAGGAAGTGGGCTTGACGTGGCAGGAGGGCCGGCTGACCTCCGCGACCGTGCGTTCACTGACCGGCCAGCCGGTGGAAGTGAGTTATGGCGGGATGCACACCACCTTGAAATTGGAGACGGGGGAGGAGGCGCGGCTCAACTCCGCCCTTGATATTGTCGCGCTGGTCGCACGTTGATCGCCGGACGATACGACGAAACGAACCGTTGTTTTGGGTTGGACGCCTCCGGTGGCGCCGGCCAAGGCTGAAGGCATGGCACGCATAGCGATCGTCGGTCCTGGCGCGGTTGGCGGAATGATCGCGGCGATGCTCGGCCGGGCGGGTCGCCACCAAGTCACTCTCTGCGCCCGCCGGCCGCTCGCGAAACTGGAAGTCGAGACCCTCGCCGGTGTCATCGACGTGGGTCCCGAGGTGCTCACCGATCCCAAACAGGCGGCGCCGGCGGATTGGGTGCTGGTGGCGACCAAGGCTTACGATGCGGCAGGGGCCACGGAGTGGCTCGCCGGCCTTGCGGCCGGCGGTGCGCCTGTCGCCATTTTGCAGAACGGCGTGGAGCACCGCGAACGGTTCGCGTCTTGTCTTCCCGCCGACCGGATTGTTCCGGTCATGGTTGATTGCCCGGCCGAACGGTCCGCGCCCGGAAAAATCCGCCAACGCGGTCCGGCCAGGATGGTCGTGCAGGACGACTCCCGGGGCCGGGAATTCGCCGCTCTTTTTGCCGGGACACCGGTCGAGGTTTCTTTGACGCCGGACTTGAAAAGCGCGGTTTGGCGCAAGCTCTGTCTGAACTCGTCGGGGGCCATCAACGCACTGTTGCTCCAGCCGGCCGGGGCGATGCGCGATGAGAAGCTGGGTGATCTGGTCCGCGCCATGGTGCGCGAATGCATCGCGATCGGTCGGGTGGAAGGCGCCGTGCTCGATGACTCATTGGTGGAAACGGTGCTGCAAGCCTACCGCGACGCTCCGCCGGATGCCGTCAATTCCATCCATGCCGACCGGCAGGCCGGCCGGCCGATGGAAATTGATGCGCGCAACGGCGTCATCGTGCGCCTTGGGCGCAAACACGGCATAGCCACGCCGTACAACCAGATGGCGGTGATCCTGCTCGAGGCCATGGCGCGCGCGCGGTGACGAGGAAAGGGGCGGGACCTGCGTTCCCGGCCTTCACTTTCATGCCGCGGGCCCGAAGAGCGAAAAGGGACCGGACGGGTGATGCGGAACCCGCCTCAAGAACCCGCTCCGATTACAGCGTGGCGACAAGGGCCCGGAGTTCAGACGGGAAGACCGGCTTCGGGAGTATGTGATCCACTTTCAACCGTCGGTAGGCTGAATCCACCATTTCGCTCAGTTCCGAGCTGAACACGATGATCTTGCCTTGGTACGGTTTGGTGCGGATGAGGCTGACCAGTTCGAGGCCGTTGATTCCCGGCATATGGTGGTCGGTAATTACCAGATCGTAGGCTGAAGGATCCGCGAAGATTTTGTCCTTGGCCAGTTCACCGTTGGGAACGGTATCCACCGTGTGCCCATCGCGACCGAGCACAATGACGATTAGTTCGCGCAGCTGTTGCATGTCATCAGCGTAAAGAACTCGAAGCTGTTTGCGGGCTGCAACGACTTCAGCTGGCGTGGTGGTGGATGTCGTCATCGTGTTTTGCTGGACGTATATTACCGGGATAGACTCCGTTTGTCGCGCTAAGTTCTGTCAAAAGCCTGCGAATCTATCCGGCGAATACCCTGGTGCCAAAGCGCGCCTCCAAACTGGAATTCCGGGAGCTGGCGTTGGGTTCGCCCGCCAATCGTCATCTCCGCTTGGCAAAGCCGGCCCGCTGGTTTCAACTCGCAGGGATGCAAACCCCGCTGTCGGCTCCACGCGCCGCAATTTTGCTGGCTCTCTGTCTTCCCGCTTCCGTTTTGCACGCCGCGGCCGGCCGCGACTGGTCCGCCTACCTCGCCGACAAGGCGGCAAGCCACTACTCGACGCTCACGCAAATCACCCCGGCCAATGTGCCACAGCTCGCGGTAGCCTGGACTTGGCGATCAGGCGATGCGCGTCCGGACACTTCGCAGATCCAGTGCAACCCGCTGGTGATCGCCGGAGTTCTGTATGCCACGACGCCGCAAATGAAGCTGGTGGCCCTCGATGCCGGCAGCGGGCAAGAACTCTGGAGTTACACGCCGGCCGAAGCCAACGGGATCAATCGGGGTCTGGCATATTGGGCCGACGGCGACGACCGGCGCATCCTTTATGGCAATGGCCACTGGTTGAACGCGATCGATGCCCGCACCGGCCGGTTGATCGAGGGCTTTGGCAACCACGGCCGGGTGGATCTGGCGGACGGTCTGGGCCGCGATGTCCGTGGGCTCGCGATCCAGGCAAACACGCCGGGCGTTGTCTATCGGAACCTGATCATCATTTCCACGCGGGTGGGCGAGGGCCCGGGTCCTGCCGCGCCGGGTCATGTGCGCGCCTACGATGTACGCACCGGCCGGTTGGTCTGGATTTTCCATGCGATTCCATATCCAGGTGAGCCCGGCTACGAAGCCTGGCCTCGCGACGCGTGGAAGCATGTGGGTGGCGTCAACGCCTGGCCCGGCATGACGGTGGACGAGGAGCGCGGGCTCGTCTTCTGTCCGATCGGCTCGGCGACGTTCGATTTCTGGGGTGGCGACCGCGCCGGCGATGACCTTTACGCGGACACCCTGCTCGTCCTCGATGCCGCCACCGGCCGCCATGTGTGGCATTATCAGTTCACCCACCATGATCTTTGGGATCGCGACCCGCCGGCTCCACCCACGCTGCTGACCGTCCACCGCGGCGGCCGCGACATCCCGGCCGTGGCCCAAGTCACCAAGAGCGGTCACATTTGGGTCTTCAACCGCGTCACCGGCGAGCATCTCTTCCCGGTCGAGGAGATCGCGGTGCCCAGTTCCGATCTGGCCGGTGAGGTGGCTTCGCCGACCCAGCCCCTGCCGCTCAAGCCGGCGCCGTTTGCCCGGCAGCTTTTCACGGCTGACGAGATCACGAATCGCACCCCGGAAGCGCATCGCGCCGTGCTGGAGCGTTTCGCGCGGCTGCGGGCGCACACCCGGTTTGCACCGCCGAGCCGGGAGGGCACGGTAATCTTTCCGGGTTTCGATGGTGGAGCGGAATGGGGTGGAGCGGCGGCTGATCCCGCAGGCATCCTTTACGTGAATGCCAATGAAATGGCGTGGGTCCTCAACATGATCGACACGGGAGGCGCGACCTCGTTGGGCCAGCAGGTCTACCTGCAAAACTGCACCGGTTGCCACGGGGTGGACCGGAAGGGCAACGCGGCGGCCAGCATTCCCTCATTGGTTGACATCAAGCAGCGTCTGACCAGGGCGCAGATCATGGAGGTGGTGTCAAAAGGACGCGCGGTGATGCCCGCCTGGGGATTTCTTTCCGTCAGCCAGCGCGAGTCAGTCGTGTCCTACCTTCTCGGCGAGGCGGAAAAATCAACCCCAACCGAGGCGGGAGCCTGGCAGACATTCCTGCCGGACGCAGACGTGAGCGGAGCCGCCCCGCCGCCCTTCACCCACACCGGTTACAATCGCTGGCTCGATCCTGACGGTTATCCCGCAGTGAAACCGCCGTGGGGCACGCTGAACGCCATAGATCTCAACACCGGCGAATATCTTTGGAGCGTCACCTTGGGTGAATATCCAGAGCTAACCGCCCGCGGCCTGCCACCGACCGGCACGGAGAACTATGGCGGGCCGCTGGTAACGGCGGGCGGGCTCGTCTTTATCGGGGCCACGAAGGACGAGATGTTCCGGGCCTTTGACCGGCGGACCGGACGCGAATTGTGGCGGGCTAAGCTGCCGTTCGGCGGCTACGCCAGTCCTGCCACCTATGAAGCGGGTGGCCGGCAATTCGTCGTGATCGCATGCGGCGGCGGCAAGATGGGCACCAAGAGTGGCGACGCTTATGTGGCGTTTGCACTCCCGGCGCAGTAGCGCGCCGGGTTTGACATCTCGCCGCGTTCGCGGGTTTCCGGTCGTTCTCACCAGCCTAAACAAAGCAGGCCGGAGAAATCCGGCCTGGTGGGGTGGAATCCCACCCTCTCTGAGATTGCCTCGATTTAGCGGACACGCCGGGTAAGCTGGTTGGGTGCTCCTGAGGACAGGAGCCATAGCTTGCCGCAGGGAGCGCCCAACCGGCGTTGGA
>JBBIHQ010000044.1:0-27573 GCA_037446975.1 Opitutia bacterium | reverse complement strand
TGTGGAGCAAACTGACTCCAGCGGAGGCCGGAATCCTTGATCCCTGCGCCTTGAGCCCCGCGAAACTCTCCAGCAGGAGCGGCTCCGCGTCAGCGAATCGCTGTTCGCCGGCGAGCGCTTCGCCGAGCAGACTCTGGACATAGGAGGTCTGCCATTCGTTGGGGAACAGCCGCCTGCGTCTTTCCAGCAACGACCGCAGGAACGTTTCAGCCTCGGGAAATTTTCCCTCCGTGACTAAAACCAAGCCCAGGACGTCAGCGGTTGCGAGCGTCAGTGGATTCTCCGGACCATGAGTCCGCAGATGAATCTCCAGCGTTTGGCGCAGCAATCCCTCGGCCTCGGCGAGCTTGCCCTCCTGCTGGTAAAGGAAACCCAAGGCGGTCATGATCCCGAGTGTTTCGTGATCGTCCGGACCAAATGTCCGGCGGCAAATCCCGAGGGCATCGAGCAGCAGGGCTTCCCCTTCGGCAAACTTGCCGGTAAATGGGAGAATCTGGCCCAGTGTCTTCATCGAATGGATGGTGATCGGATGATTCGGTCCCAGCACCCGGCGCTTTGCTGGAAGGACGGTTCGTTCAAGTTCCTCGGCCTGCGCGAATTTCCCTTCGAAAAAATAGCTGACCGCCAGATCGTGTTTCTCCGTCAGGATATCCGGATGTTCCGGTCCGAGCAACCGGGTCTGGATCTCAATGGTCTGCACCCCCACGGCTTCCGCCTCGGAATATTTTCCCTCGCGCAGATACAAGACCACCAGATGGTTCATCGAATCCAGCGTGGAGCGATTCTCCGGCCCGAATACCCGCCGGCGGATCTCCAAGGCTTGAAGCTGGAGCGCCTCTGACTTTTCATATTGTTGCTCGTTCGACAATACCTCGGCCAAACCGACCATGGCCGCCAGCGTGCGGGGGTGCTCGGGGCCAAGCACGCGCTTTTCGATCGCGAGGGTCTGGGCATAAACTGTTTCCGCTTCCGCCAGCTTGTCCGCCCAGATCAACACATCGCCCAGGGCTTCCATGGCGCGGAGCGTGGCGGGATGATCCGAGCCCAGCACGCGGCGTTGTTGTGCCAGGATCTTCCGAGCCAGCGCCTCGGCCTGCGGCACTTTGCCCTCCGACAGCAGGGCGCTGGCCAGACGGTCCATCGCGTCAAGGGTCCTCGGATCCTCCTCACCAAATTGCTGACGACGGATCTCGATCGTCCGGTCAAGGTTGTGCTCCGCCAACGCGTAGTCACCCAGCGAACGATAAGTTTCGGCGAGCGTGTCCCGCAGCGCGGCTTCGACCAGCGGCTGGTCGGCGAACCGGCCGTCGATCTTCTTCTCCGCCCGATCCAGCACGGTGCGCAAGGTCAGGTTTCGATCCGGATCCCGGTCAGGTGCGGCTTGCGCGAGCAGGTCGTTTTGCAGGAAATCCGCAATGGCCTTGCTGATCGCCGACTCCGTCGCCGCCCGGGCGCTTTCCGTCTCGGCCGCGCGCCGCGCGCGGTCAAGCCGGAGGGCGATGAAAGGTCCGCCGACGGCAAACAGCAGCAGGATAAGCGCCGCCAGTCCGGCAGATGTCGCCCTGCCTGGGTGGCGGCGGCACCAGCGAATGGCATTTTCCACTCGACCGGCGGGCCGTGCGGCAATCGGCCGACCGGCCAGCCACGCGCGCAAATCCTCCGCCAGCGCCGCGGCCGAGGCATAGCGCGCCGCCGGCTCAGGTAGCAGACACTTCGCCGCTATCACCGCCAGATCTCGCGGCACACCCGGCCGGATGGCCGCGACCAAAGAGGCAGGGGGCGGGAGGTCACCGGTGAGAAGTTCATGCAGGATGGCACCTAGCGCATAAATATCCGTCGCGGTTGTCGCCGCGTTGGCTCCTGCCGACAGCACCTCGGGAGCCAGGTAACCCGGCGTGCCCATCAGCGCCAACGGCCGCGTGATCGGCCTGTCGCTGTCCGTTGTCTCAAGCAGCTTGGCGAGCCCGAAGTCGCTGACGAACGGCCGGTCCGCCTCGTCGAAGAGCACGTTGCCGGGCTTGAGGTCCCGATGCAACACGCCGCGCAGGTGCGCATAATGCACCGCATCGGCCAGGGTCGCCACCAGCTGCGCGGTCCGGCGCCCATCGGCCTGATAGCGGCTGAGTCGTTCCGCCAGCGAGCCGCCGGCGCAGAGCTTCATCGTGAAATACGGCAGCCCGTCGTGCTCGCCCACGCTCAGCACTGACAGGATCACCGGGTGATCGAGTCCCGCCAGCGCGGTCGCTTCCAGCCGGAAACGGGCGCGCGACTCGGCCGAGCCAGCCTCGTGCGGTCGGAGGATTTTCAAAGCCACCTCGCGAGCCGGTCGCTCCTGCCTCGCCCGATATACGATGCCTGCCGCGCCGCGCCCAAGTTCCGCCAGCACCTTGTGCCCCGGCACGGTAAACAGAACGTTATCGGCTAAGGCGTCGGGCGGCAGCGCAGGCTCTGCGCCGCCGTCGGCAAGGACTCCCGTCAGCGCGCAGCGCGGACACCACGCACCACCCTCACCGGCAAGGCCAGTGCCGCACACCGGACAACAGGATGGTGCCTTCCGGTCTGTCATCGCCGTCTCACGCCGACGGGTCGGAGAGCACGAGATGCAGGTGGGCCATCTCCGCTTCAATCTCATGCGGCGCATCGACGGTCAGCGCTATCTCAGCGCGCACTCGCTCGCGAAACTGCGACCGCAAACGGAACACCTCCGTCTTCAACCGCGCCAGCGGCCAGTCCAATCCGGCCGCGGCCGCCTCGTAAGGCGGCGTGTCCACTGCGCCCGGCAGGAAACGCAGCAACATGGCCAATTCGGCCGCTCCCCCGCGCCAACCTGCTTCCAACTCGCGCCGCACCCTGATCAGCAGCTCCCGCGCCCACTCGCGGTCAAACGCTCGTGCCACCTCCGCCGGCACCGCGGGTTCGTTTGTTCCCGAGCCCGGGTCATCGAGCGAAACTGGTATCGCTCCACTCCCGCGTTTCACCGCCTCGTTGCGGGAGCGAGTGCGGGCGAGAAATCGTGTGAGAGCACCGAGCAGAAACGACCTGAATCGACCGCGCAGCGGATCCGCTCGCTGCAAAGTCGAGCTCTTGATGAGGTGCAGAAAAAACTCCTGCGCCAGATCCTCCGCCTGCGCCGCGGCCGTGCCTTGCTGGCGGATAAAGCTGACCACCGGCTCCCGATAACGCCGGTAAAATTCCGCCAGGGCTTCGGCCTGCGCCGCATCGCCATGGATAGTCGCCTTCGCCAGCAGGCTCCAGCGGGTCGGGGGAAACGCCATGTCGCTTGCTTGAACAAAACCCCTGCCCGTTGCAACCCCTCACCGCGTCAGTTTCCGGTACTTGATGCGGTGCGGTTCGTCCGCTTCCTTGCCCTTTCGGCGGTGGAGATCCTCCTGGTAGCTGGAGAAATTTCCGTTGTACCAATGCACGTAGCTGTCGCCCTCGAACGCCAGGATGTGCGTCGCCACGCGGTCCAGAAACCAGCGGTCGTGCGAGATGATGACCGCGCAGCCGGCGAAATTCTCCAGTGCCTCCTCCAGCGCCCGGATGGAGTTCACGTCGAGGTCGTTGGTCGGCTCGTCCAACAGCAGGAGATTGGCGCCGCTCTTGAGCACCCGCGCCAGCAGCACGCGGTTGCGTTCGCCACCGGACAGTATGCCGACCTTCTTCTGCTGGTCCGCCCCGGCAAAACCGAATTGCGCGCAATACGCCCGGCTGTTCACCATGCGCGTGCCGAGCGGCATCAGTTCCTGCCCGTCGCTGATGACCTCCCAAATCGTCTTGGTCCCTTCCAGTGAATCACGCGATTGTTCGACGTAGGCGAACTTCACCGTCTCGCCGACCTTGAACGCCCCGGCATCGGGCTTCTCCAGGCTCGTGATGAGTTTGAACAAGGTCGTCTTGCCTGCGCCGTTGGGGCCGATGACGCCCACGATGCCGCCCGGCGGCAGGGCGAAACTCAGTTTGTCGAACAGCAGGTTTTCGCCGTAGGTTTTCGCGACGCCCTGCGCCTCGACCACCAGCGTGCCGAGCCGCGGGCCGGGCGGGATGATGATTTCGAAAAGTTTTTCCTGCTCGACGACATCCTGCTTGAGCATCTGCTCGTAGGCCGTGATGCGGGCCTGACCCTTGGACTGCCGGGCCTTCGCCGACTGGCGTATCCAGGCCAGCTCGCGCGCCATGGCCTTCTGCCGGCGACCTTCGGTCCGCTCCGCCACGGCGGAGATCGTCTGCTTCTGCTCGAGCCACGACGAATAATTGCCCTTCCACGGAATGCCCGAGCCGTGATCGAGCTCCAGAATCCAGCCGGCAACATTGTCCAGAAAGTAACGGTCGTGGGTCACCGCGATGACCGTGCCTTCGTAACGCGAAAGATGCTGTTCGAGCCAGTTGACGCTCTCGGCGTCGAGGTGGTTGGTCGGCTCGTCGAGGAGCAGGATGGACGGCTTTTGCAGCAGCAGCCTCGCCAGGGCGATGCGCCGGCGCTCACCGCCGGAGAGATTGTCTACGATCGCCTCGCCGAGCGGACAGCGCAGCGCGTCCATTGCCTGCTCCACCATGGGCGCCACGTCCCAAGCGCCAAGATGATCGATCTTCTCCTGGAGCTCGGCCTGCCTGGCGGAAATGGCGGCCTTCGTCTTTTCGTCTTCGGCGGCGGAAAGCTCGTCCCAACTGGCATCGTAGGCGGCCGTGAGGTCGGTGAGATGTTTTACGCCTTCCTCGACGCAGGCGCGGACCGTGGCCCCCGCGGTGAGCGCCGGCTCTTGCGGCAGATAACCCACCGGGTAGCCCGGCTCGAAATGCACGCGGCCGTCAATGTCGGTGTCGATCCCGGCGAGGATGCGCATCAGCGAGGATTTGCCCGAGCCATTGAGACCCAGCACGCCGATCTTTGCGCCATAGAAGAAGGACAGCGAGATGTCGCGGAGAATTTCCTTGCGTTCGATTTTTTTCGAGACGCCGATCATCGAAAAGATGATCTTGGGTGCTTCGCCGGGTTGGGCCATGGGAGGAGAAAACTGGGCGCTGGTGGCAAAGAGTCGAGAGCAAGAAATAGGTGGTCGCCGGGTCACTGTCGACGGCGGGATCGCCGGTTACACCAACCCCCGCCTGGCGGTTGCCTTATTCCCTCCTCCGGCTCACACTTCGTACATCTGCAGCGGTACGGGATCAATGATCCTGGCTTTCGGCAATTGCTCGGCCAGCTGTGCCTTGAACCAGTCGCGCGCGTCGGGATCGCCGTGGGTGAGCACGATGCTGCGCGCCTTCGTCTGCACGGCGAACTCCAGCAACTCGCCACGCTCGGCGTGACCGCTGAGCTCGAAGCGCTCCACCCGGGCCCGGACCCTCGCCCGCAGGTCGAAGGTATCAAACAGGAAGCTGGCGCCCGGCTTGGTGGCCAGCAACTTGCCTCCGGGGGTGTCCGGATCGCAATAGCCGACAAACCCGATCGTGTTGCGCGCGTGGCCGAGCAGGCCGGAGGCAAGCGCGTAACTGGGTGTGCGCTCGACGAGCATGCCGGAGCTGACGATGTAGAGCCCTTTCTGGTGCGGCTCCTGACCGGGAACGAGTTTTTTTGGCAGCTTGCGGAGATTCAGGTCCCTGAGGATGCGGCGGTCGAATTGCACGTCCTTGGTCTTGCGCGCCATCTCGTCGAACAGCTCGGACAGCCCGATCCCGAGGCCGCCCGCGAAGATCGGGCATTCGATCAGCCGGCCGAAGCGTCGCGCATCGTGAAACACCGCGAGCAGTTCCTGCATGCGGCCGAGGGCAAAAACCGGCAGCAAAAACGAACCGCCTTTCGCGATCGTGTCGTTGATCGAATCCATGAGCCGGGCGATCTCATGCACCCGCTCCTTGCCGTACGCGCGCTCCGTCATGCCGCGAGTGGTCTCGATGATCAACGTGTCGAAATGGCCGATGGGAAAGTGGGCGCCCTTCAGCGTGCGCAGGTGCTCGAACAGCACGTCGCCCGTGAGGAAAATCTTGCGCATCCCGTGGTGGATCTCGACGGCGGTGGCGCCCGCGACATGGCCCGACGGGTGGAACATCAGTTCGATCTCGCCCCGCTTGCCCTTGATCTTTTTGACCCGTTTGAAGGGCAGACCGGTGAAACGTTTCGCCAGCCCCTCGATCTCCCTGTGGGTGAAAAGCGGGTACCCGGGGATGTTGTCCTCCTCCTTCTGCTTCTGCATCACGTTGGCGGAATTGTGCAGCATCTTTTCGATCAGCATGCGGCTCGATTGCGTGAGCAGCACCGGCGTCTTCGGGTGCTGGCGCATGACAACGGGCAGTCCGCCGATGTGATCCAGGTGGCAGTGCGTGATGATGATGAGATCGAGCTCGATGTTGCGCAACAAGGACAGGTCCGGCAGAGCGCCGAGGCCGGGGGTCTTCGGGTTCAGCCCGCAGTCCACCAGGATGTTCAGGTCGCCGATCAGCAGATAAAGTGAATTCGCGCCGATACCGCCCTGGCGATTGAGATCAATGATTTTCATGGGAAGATAGAGCGCGGCATGGAGACGCCGCCCGGCAATGCAAGCAAGCACCACTTTATGACCGGCTGACCGCGACGAGGGGCCGCGGCGACCCGTCGCGCGGAAGGCCGGATCTGGCGGACGGTCCCGGGCATCCGCCGGACGCAATCGGACGCCCCAGACTCACGAGGTCGCTCCCGGAGCCTGTCACCCGGGCGGCAAGGCTGGTTGATCATCCGCCCCACGGGATGCGCTCCGAGTCCAGCGCGTTCTGCCAGCGCTTCCGTCACCAGACGAGGCAACAGAGAAACGCTGGTACGAACAACAGACTTTCACCTTAGCTGCATGTCTGGCTCGGGCCTTCTGGATGACTTGGAGCGCGCGCAAGAACACATCAGCCGCCCGGTGGATCCAAAAGATGACCTGGATGCGATGATGAAGGCGCGCAGGTTCGGTCAGTCGAGCAGCCGCCGTCGGTTTGGGCGCATGATTCTGGCTGCTTGCCTGATGCTCCATAAGCTCCCTGCATGGTAGCGTGCTCCCCGCGCACAGCCATGAACCAACTTGCGCTCACCCAGATTCTCCTCGGCTGGACGGCACTGGCCAGTGCGTGGACTTTCGTGCTCTTCGGTTTCGACAAGTGGCGTGCCGGGCACGGGCGGCGGATTGCCGAGTCGTCGTTGCTGCTGTCGAGTGCGCTCGGCGGCTGGC
Source organism: Opitutia bacterium (assembly GCA_037446975.1). Taxonomy (GTDB): domain Bacteria; phylum Verrucomicrobiota; class Verrucomicrobiia; order Opitutales; family Opitutaceae; genus Lacunisphaera. The sequence continues at coordinate 20,389 of JBBIHQ010000044.1, read as the reverse complement.
CCGGCGGCTTTCTCGGCCTGCTCTTCTTCCGCCACAAGTCCGCCAAGGCGTCGTTCCAATGGAAATTTGCCGGCGCTTCGCTCGTCTGGCTCGCCCTCATCGCCGGCGCGTTGATGATCGCCGGCGGACATTGAACTGGAACGATGCATTCGAAACCACCGATGACGCGACAAAGCGAATCGACAAATCCCGCCTGGTCAGGTCGGTCGGTTTGATCCGCATCTTCAATCCGTGGCTCAATGGTTCGGAGAACCGATGCGGCTGTGCTCCGGTCTGCGATCGGCAGGCTAGTCCACCGAATCGAGCGCCCGGGCCGCCGGCCTCCGGGCACGTGCCGGGTTGGGCCGCAGGGCACGCTTCTGCCGCTCGCGGTCGCCGGCGTGGCGCGCCACGAAGATCGGTTCCTCGCTCATCAGGTCGCGGCCGGTCACATACATCGCCGCCGCCGGCGTCATCGGCAGCGGGATGAAGTCCTGCACCTGCTGCAGGTTCCAGTTTTCCTTCCGGAGGAATTCCTCGACCGCGCCCATCTCCTCCTCACTGCAGCCGGGGAAGCTCGAGATGAAATATGGCACGAGATACTGCTCCTTGCCCGCAGCCGCGCTCTCGGCGTGGAACTGCTCCACGAACGCCGGGAAGTCGCCGGCGGGCTTGCGCATCCGGCGCAGCACGTCCGGGTGCAGGTGTTCCGGCGCGACCTTCATGTGCCCTGACACGTGGTTTTGCACCAACTCGCGGAAATACTCCGGGGTGCGCCGCGCCACGTCCATCCGGATGCCGGACTGCACAAACACATGCTTCACGCCCGCGACCGCGCGCGCACCGCGCAGCAGCTCCAGTCCGCGCGATTCGTCGATCTGGAAATGCGGGCAGATCGCCGGCCACAGACAACTCGGCCGGTGACAGCTCCGGCAAGCTGCCTTCACGGTGTTCTCGCAGCCGTAAAGATTGGCCGTCGGCCCGCCGAGGTCCGACACCGTGCCGTGAAACGTCTCCTCCTCCGTCAGCCGTCCGATTTCCTGCACGACCGAACCGACGCTGCGGCTCGACAGAAACTTCCCCTGGTGCAAACCGAGCCCGCAGAAGGTGCAGCCTCCCGCGCAACCGCGCGCGACGATGAGCGAATCCTTGATTGTCGCGAAGCCCGGGACCGGCGCCTGGTGACCCGGATGGGCCCGACGTTGGAAGGGCAGCTCGAAAAGCGCGTCGAACGCCGCCCCCTGCACGGGAAACGCCGGTGGCTCCACCAGCACGGCGCGGCTGCCATGCCACTGCACGAGACGCTTGCCGCAATACGGCGTCTGCTGAGCCTCGACCACCTTGGTCAACCGCAGCAAGTGCCGCGAATCCGCCTGCAATGCCGCCCACGAAGGCAGGACGATGGCGTCGGCTAAATCCGCCGCGGCCGCAGCGTTCGCCCCCAGCAGCCGAGCGGTGCCCCGAATGCCGCCCAGGTCGCCCCGGCCCTCGCGCAGCCGCGCGGCAATTTCCCGCACCGCCGACTCACCCATGCCGTAGACCAACAGGTCGGCCTTTGCGTCGGCGAGGATTGAAGGGCGCAACTTGTCCTCCCAATAATCGTAATGTACCACCCGCCGCATGCTGGCCTCCATCCCGCCGAGGACCACGGGCAAACCGGGGAATGCCTGCCGGCACATCTGCGCATAGACAACTGCCGCGTGATTCGGCCTCCGCCCAGGGACTCCGCCTTCGCTATAGACATCCTCTCTCCGCTTGTGGCGGGCCGCCGTATAATTCGACAGCATCGAGTCCAGATTTCCCGCCGTCACCCCGCAGAACAACCGCGGCCGGCCCAAGCCTTGGATCGAAGCGATGGTGCGCCAATCCGGCTGGGCGACCACACCCACCCGCAAGCCCTCGGCCTCCAGGATCCGACCGATCATCGCCACGCCGAACGACGGATGGTCCACGTAGGCATCGCCCGTGATCAGGAGCACGTCGAGCTCGGTCCAGCTCCGGGCTTCCATCTCGGCGCGCGACATGGGTAAAAAGGCAGTGCGCTCCTTCGGCGGGCGGCGGGTCATGCGGGGTGCAAGCAAGGTAGTGCCGCAACGCCCCGCTGGCAAAAGCAAACTCGACCGGTATCGGCCCGCAATCGAATCAGCTCCAATCCTCCTGTTATTCAGTGTCAGTCTTTGGGCTCGCCCGGGAGTTTCGTGGTGACCACGTCAATCACGTCGTCCGTTCGCCCCATCGACCGGCGGTCAACCCCGTTGCGCGGAGCGGGTTGGGCCAAGCCCGTCGGTTTGCGGAAGAGCTGCACCAGGTAGGCCGCCAACCCGGTGACAAGAACGACGGCCGCAGTGAAAACAACTGCGACCACGGCGGCGAAGGCAACGAAACCAGCCAGAACGAGACGCAGAGCGCGCATAGTCATAAGACTCGCCGACGAGTCCGAAAGTTGCACGACGATTTTGGCACCCCGGGGCTCGGGCGGGCTCATTTGCCAGCTCCGCTTCCGGCTCGACTCGCCCAACGCGACCGTTGAAAACACTCCACACACGTACTCCCATGAAAAAATACCTCGTTGAGTTCATTGGCACCTTCTTCCTCGTGTTCACGGTTGGCATGACCGTTATCGCTCCCGGCGCCGGCGCCATGGCGCCGCTGGCCATCGGCAGCGTGCTGGCGGTCATGATATTCGCCGGCGGACATGTTTCCGGCGGACATTTCAATCCGGCGGTGACACTCGGAGTCTGGCTGCGCGGCAAATGCGATACGGCCGATGTCGTCCCCTACATGGGAGCGCAAGTGCTTGCCGCCTTGGTTGCCTCAATGGCCGTGAAGGCCCTCAAAACCGGCCTCGTCGCCAAAGCGGCGGCCCTCGCCGGTCCCATGACACCCGAGATCGTGCCGGCGCTACTTGCTGAGTTCATCTTCACCTTCGCCCTGGTCTGGGTTGTGCTAAACACCGCCACCGCCAAAGGCACCAGTGGAAACTCCTTTTACGGATTCTCCATCGGCTTCACCGTCCTGGCGGGAGCCTACGCCGTCGGCGGCGTATCGGGCGGCGCGTTCAATCCGGCGGTTGCGGTCGGACTGTGCACGATGGGTGTCGTTGGCTGGAGCAGCATCTGGATTTATCTGGTCGCATGCTTTGCCGGCGGCGGAATGGCCGCGCTGGCTTACCGGACGGTCAACGGCAGCGAGTAGGCGGCTCTTGCAGCCACACCGGGTCCCAAGAAATCACCCGGGATCTTCCGCGGACCCGCTCCCCTTCGCGAATGCTCGGGCCCTTTGGCGGGCACAAGTTCCGGGAGAACATGGTCGCCTTGGTTTTCGCCAACGGTGGCTTGACCCGGCTTAGTCCGCTCTTGCAAACCGACGGAAGGTTATGACCATTCCGCGAGTTTCCACGCATGAACCACGAGATTCTCTGGCTTATCCGGCTGGGCATTGACCAGAAACTGTTCGATCGTGAACAGGCGCTGATCGTCTTTCGCGCGGTAGGCAAAAACGCCCAACTGATGGATTTTGCGCAGAAGCTCATCGACGACGGCATCGTGCACGAGGTCGAAAAGCTCGAAAGTGTCGCCGGCAACGCCATGGCCCGGGCGCAGGTCGGTCCGCCTGCGAGCAATCCGCTGCTGGACGACGAAACCGCCGCACCGGCGGGCGCGGCCGGTGGACCAAAGGCCGGCTCGCGGCCGCCTGGCATGGGCAGCCGCTCCGGATTCGAGGGGACGCCACCGAATTTCCCGTTTGAAAAGATCAGCGCAATGGACGATGCCGCCTTGGCCGCGGCCGTGCGCCAGTTGCTCATCGCCACGGGTGAATTTGGCGCCAGCGACCTCCACCTTTCCGCTGGCTCCAATCCGTTTGTGCGCAAACACCGTGCCCTCACTCCGATCTCCAGTCACGTGCTGAAGGACGACGAGTCGCTCCGGATGAACACGGTGCTCCTTGCGGCGCACCAGCGGGACATCTTTCTCGAGCGCCGCGATTATGATTTTGCCCTGGCGCTCGACGCCGCCCACCGATACCGCGTCAACCTCATGTTCCACAAGTGGGGCCCCGCCGGTTCCTATCGCATGGTTCCGGCCGGAATTCCCCAGCTCGACGAGCTCGGCCTGCGCAACCTCGAGACGATCCGGAAACTCCTCACCTACCACAACGGCCTTATCCTGGTCACCGGCCCGGTTGGCGCGGGCAAGACCACCACCCTGGCCGCCCTGGTCGCGGAGCTGAATGAAAAGCGCGAGGACCATATCATCACGGTCGAGGACCCCATCGAGGTTGTGCAACCACCCCGGGGCTGCAACGTCACGCAACGGGAGGTCGGCCCGCACACCAAATCATTTTTCACCGCGCTGAAGGGCGCGCTTCGCGAGGACCCGGATGTCATCGTCATCGGCGAATTGCGCGACCTGGAAACGATCGAGATGGCCATCAGCGCCTCGGAGACCGGCCACCTCGTCATCGGCACCATGCACACAAGCGACGCCGCCACGACGCTCAACCGGTTGCTTGATGTCTTCCCGCCTGCGCAGCAGACCCAGATCCGTGCCAGCGTTGCCGAAAGCCTGCGGGGTATCATCTGCCAGCGCCTGCTTCCGGCCCTTGAGGGCGGGCTCGTCTCCGCCTGCGAAATCATGGTGGCCAACACCGCCATCCAGGCCCTCATCCGCGACGGCAAGACCCAGGGCCTGCGCAACGTCATGGAGACCGGTCTCAAGGAGGGCATGTGCGTCATGGAAAATGTCGTCCTCGAACTCTACCAACAGAAGAAGATCTCCAAGGAAACGGCGCTCATGAACGTCACCACCCGCAATGTTCGGGCGAAGGTCACCTGACCCTGCCACGACCTCCCACCCGCACCTCAACCGTCATGGCCGCCATCGACACCCTCCTCCGCACCATGCTCGACAAAGGCGGCTCCGACCTGCACCTGACGGTCGGTCTGCCGCCCAAGTCCCGCATCTCCGGCTCGCTCCAGCCCATCGGCGACAAGCCGATTGATGGAACGCAGATGGAGGCGTACCTCAAGGAGATCTGTCCGGAGAAACGCTGGCTCGAATTCCTCGGGCGCAAGGACCTCGACCTCGCGCATGAAGTCGCCGGGCTTGCCCGTTTCCGCGCCAATTTCCTCTACAATCACTGGGGCCAGGCCGCCGTCCTGCGCCAGATCCCCGCGAAAATTCTCTCGTTCGACGACCTGAAGCTGCCCGAAGCGCTGAAGAAACTCTGCCACCTCGACCAGGGATTGGTCGTCGTCACCGGCCCCACTGGCTCCGGCAAGTCCACGACGCTGGCGGCGATGATCGACTACATCAACACGAACCTCGCCCGGCACATCATCACGATCGAGGATCCCATCGAGTTCGTCCACCCCTGCAAGAAGTCCGTCATCGTGCATCGCGAGGTCGGCGAGCACACTCATACCTTTGGCGCGGCGCTCAAGAGCGCCATGCGCCATGATCCCGACATCGTCCTCCTCGGGGAGATGCGCGAGATGGAGACCATCAAACTGGCGCTGGGCTGCGCCTCGATGGGCATGCTCGTCTTCGGTACGCTGCACACGAATAGCGCGCCCAAGACGGTCGATCGCATCATCAACACGTTTCCGGCCGAGGAGCAGAACCAGGTGCGCGTCATGCTCGCCGGCTGCCTCGCGGGAGTCGTCGCGCAGCTCCTGTGCAAACGCATCCCCAAGGGCCGCTGCGCCGTCCACGAGATTCTGCTCCAGCACGAGGCGCTGGCCAACACCATCCGCATGGGCCAGGTCTCCAGCATTCGCGGCATCATTGAAAGCGGCACCGCCGACGGCATGATCACGATGGACAACAGTCTCATGGCCCGGATCAAGGACGGCACCATCGAGGCGAAGGAAGCCTACATGAAGGGCTCGAGCAAGGCGCTCTTCGCCCCGCTGCTCAAGCCCGGCGACCTCGACGCCGGCCATTAGGCCGACCGCCGGCACAACCCCGGCCGGATTCCGGAAACGGGCGATTCGCGGGAGCGACCGTACCCACGCTTTTCTATAAGCCGTACACCGGCCCCGTCTCCCTCCGGGGCGGAACAGAAATGCTGTTAGGTCAGAACTTCGTATCTGAGTATCTGGTGGTCCGATCTTTGTATCCTCCGAGGCTCATCCGTTAAAATCCACGGTCAGCCTTGCGACTAGCTAACCTCATCATTTTGATTCTTGTTCGTCCTTATGGATTGAAGGCCGTGCGACTCCGTCCGTGCCTCCACTTCCCACTGCTGACCAGAAGGGAAGCTGGGAGTGCGAGGCCCGGTGCGGACACCTGAACGAACACCTCTTCTTCTACTCCGGAAGAACTTGGCGTAATCGGAACCAATCTTCCGACTAACCACAAATCGAAGGCGATCAGGTTAAGGCCGCGACCGTTTCACTCAACCAGACAGTCGGGTAGCCACTTCGAGGCCGGTCAGGTGCGCCATCGCCTCCGCCTGATTCAGACCACACATCTCCTCTGTCGGCCGCAGGCTGGTGCACACCGTGGGCCGCGCCGGGTTCCCGTACAGGGCACAGCGATAGTCCGGCAGCAGCTGCACGCACCGCTCCCCTGCCCTCTTGCCGTGCGGCAGGCCGGGAATCGGCGACGAGATCGACGGTGCGATACAACATGCTCCGCAATGTGATCGGCAATCCATGAAGACAGAATAGCCACAGAAGGCGCAAATGGCACAGCAGTAATATCAGGATTTCTGCGTTTCCTGTTTTTTGTGACCAGTCCTTTCTGTGAGTTTTGCCCAAACCGTGGTAAATTCCTTTGCACATGAAAACCCATCGGCAGGAACTCTGGTTCGAGACACCCACGCGGCGCGCCTTTCTCAATATCACGCCCCAAGTGGAGGCGGCGATCAATGCCAGCGGGATCAAGGAGGGCCTTTGCCTCGTGAATGCCATGCACATCAGCGCATCGGTCTTCATCAATGACGACGAAGCCGGCCTGCACTCCGACTACGAGCACTGGCTGGAGAAGCTCGCGCCGGAAAAACCGCACAGCGCGTATAACCACAACCGCACCGGCGAGGACAATGCCGACGCGCACCTCAAACGCCAGATCATGGGGCGCGAGGTTGTCGTCGCGGTCACGAAGGGCGCGCTGGACTTCGGTCCGTGGGAACAGATTTTCTACGGCGAGTTCGACGGACGCCGGAAAAAGCGCGTCCTGGTGAAGCTCATCGGCGAGTAGCGCCATTCCCAAAAACCAGATGCGACTTCCCCTCCGCCGGCCTCCGGATTCGCAAGCCGCCACCCGCGGTCGAACGCCAGAAATAATTCCGCCGCTCGAAAACAACGCTCCGACAAGAACTCCTGAACCAGCTTCCGGAATTGACTTTTAAGGGAAAGATCAACCTATTCCTCCCTGTTTAGTGCATAATAGGTACGGGCCAGTCTTTCCGCTCCGGTTGTGATACGCCGGAGCGGATTTTATTTTTTCGCTGCGGGATTCAGCCGGTGAACCACCCCGGTCGCACCGAATGCCGGCACCTTTGCCCGCACCACGCCGCGTCTTTCAGGGGTGCTGCCGAAGGCCCCGCCGTCCGCACATTCGACTCTGGATTAGGCGCGGTATAACTGTTTGCTCTTCGATTTGTGGAATCTGCAGTTTCACCCCGTTCCGGTTGGTCACGAAGCGACACCATTGCTGCGGCCTTGATCTTTATGGTGGCGCTGGGGTTTCACGCCTGGGGGGCAACCCGGGGCTGGCATCAGGTAAATTTGGTGGGCAACCAGGCGCCCGACGAATTCCGCCAGACTCAGACGGCAATCTCGGCTCTTTTCATTCAACGCGATCATGATTTTTCGCTGGCCTATCCCACGCCCATTCTGGGCAAGCCATGGTCGGTCCCTCTCGAATTCCCCCTTTATCAATGGGCCGCCGTCGGCCTGAGCAACTCCACCGGCATGCCTTTGATCAAGGCCGGCCGTACAGTCAGCCTGGGATGTTTCTACCTCGGACTGCCAGCTTTGTTTCTGTTGCTCGCCCACGCCGGCCTGAGTCCTTCACGAAGGCTGCTGGTGCTCGCGTTTGTACTCACCTGCCCGCTCTACATCTACTACGCCCAGATGTTCTTGATCGAGACCATGGCCTGGTCGTTCGGGCTGTGGTTTCTGGTTGGTTTCGTTCAGGCGGTGAAACGTCAGTCCGGAGCTTGGTGGTTACTCGCGGTTTTCGGCGGAGTCGGGGCCGCATTGGTGAAGGTCACGACCCTGCTGTTCTTTCTGCTGCCGGCCGCGGCGCTGGCGGGATGTGTCCTGTGGCAGGAACAGCCGGGGCGGACCGGCACTTGGCGCAACTGGCGGAACATCGGAATCCAGGTTCTCGCCTCACTGGCCCTGCCTTGTGCGAGCGCCCTGTGGTGGGTCCGTTATTCTGATGCGATCAAAATGAAAAGCGTGGCGGGCGCCTTTTTGACCTCCGCGCACCAGCGCAGCTATATCTTCGGCCTCGGCCAGCATTTTTCCCCCGCGTTGTGGGCGCAGCATCTGGCGATTCTTTTTCAGGACATAGCATTACCCGCGGTGCTGGCGGTTGCATTCATCGCCGTGATTTGGACGCGACGCCATTGGCAGCTGGCGATCGTGCTTGTCGCCTGTTTCTTCGCCGTGCAGGTGATCTTCCCGATCCTCTATGCCTGGCACGAATATTACTACGTCGCGAGCGCCGTCACCCTGATCGTGGTCATCGGTCTGGCGGCGGACGGACTGCTCGGTTCGCGCCTGCCGCGGATCGCTGGCTGGGCGGTGGTAACAGGTCTGCTGGGATTGCAGGCTTGGACTTTCATCCGGGTAGATTACCCCATTCTAGCCAACGCCGGAAACCACGACAATACCGTAGCCCGGCTGTTAAAATACGCCACCCAGCCGAACGACGTTCTGGTGGTCGCGGGGGCCGACTGGGCCTCCCTCGTCCCCTTTTACTCCGAACGACGGGCCCTGATGATCCGGACCGACGTTCAGGCTGACATGGTTTTTTTGGAGAAAGCATTCGCGGCGCAAGCCGGCGTCCCGGTCGCCGCTCTCCTGCTTCAAGACAATCAATGTTCCAACCAGCCGCTCCTCAACCTGGCGATAAAGTATTTTCATCTTGACCCACGGATGGTGTTTAAATCGACCGGCCAAAACATCTACCTGACCCCGGAACGGCGGGCGCAGGCCATGGCGGGGTTCGAGTCGTATCCGGCGACACCGGGACTAGATCTGGCGCCCGAATCGCAACTTGACCCGGCGCGGTACAACGACCGGGAACTTCTTTGGGGACGCCTGCCTTCGCGACCCAGGGAGTATTTTGCGGCGATGAACCCAAAACCGTGGAAGTTGTACGCCAAATTCGGAATCGGCCAGCTTGGCTTCGGAGGAAGGGAAATGTTCGGCGCCAGTGCCGATACCAGACTTTGGTTCAAGGTTGAACCAGGCCGCCGGATGATTTCCGCCGAATGCGCGATCTTGCCGGAGGCCTATGCCGAGAAAATACCCGTGTGGGACCGTACCGAAGGCGTGGAGTTCGTGCTCTCCGAGATCCGCGCCGATGGGACAAAGCGCGAACTGGCGAGACTATTTCTCAATCCCACCAAGGTCCCCGCCGACCGCAGTTTGCACCGCCTGGTGTTCACGGGCGAAATCGCCGCCGGGTCCGAAATTTTGCTCGAAACCCGTCCGGGACCAGCCGGGAACTACGCCCGCGACTGGGCGTTGCTCGGCACCGTCACGATCAAGTAAGCCGGAAGGCCGCTTGGTTCCGCGCCGCTAGGTTGAGAGCTGCAACGGGAAGCGCCGCAGTGCTATTGCAGGGTGAGAAACACCCGCGGCCCCTTGCCGGTCTTGGTCGAATCGGATTTGTCCTTCGCCAGGAAGAGCCGCGCGGGGTCAATTTTCCCGATGGCGATGAAGTAGTCGCGGACTCGTTGGGCCCGCAATTGGGCCAGTGCCCGCAGGTCGTTGTCATTCACCTCCATCGTTTCGGCCATGCGGCCGGTCATTTCCTCCAGTGACGGTCCGGTGGCCGCAGTCACGGCTGCCGCGGTCTCCACCGGCTGGGCGGCTTCCGCCGGCTGGGATTTTTCATTCCGCAGACCCTTGAAGGTAACTGCATCAATCACCCGTCCAAAAAATCCCTTCTTCGGGGCGGGCGGCGGTGCCACCGCCACGGGAGCCTTGGCCAGTGGCGCGCCAAACTGAGTGCCGGGCGGGAATTTTTCATCGAAGAGTTTCTTCACCATCGCCGCATCCTCTTCCGGGGTGATGACCAGCTGGTCCGGAGGAGCGATGGTTGGATCGCTCGCGTGCTTCGCTTCCCAGACGGCCCGGCGCACGGCATCGGCGAATTTCTGCCGCTTCAGCGCGAAGGTGTCGGCCGGAGCATCGTAGCTGCCCTCAAGATCCAGGCTCAATCCGGGCCGGTTCGTCAGCGCTTTCACCATCGTCTCGAGTTTCTTGACTCCCTCTGGCTGCAGCGCCGTCGCGCCCGGCGCGAAATCCTGATAGGCCAGTTCATCGCCCCCGCCGCCAAACATCGAACCCAACAACGAAAACGGCGACACGGCGGCCTTTGTCAGCAGGTTGACGATGACCCTCAGCACCACGCGACCGATGCGGAATGCAGGGTCATCGATGCTGCCTTGCACCGGCACGTCGATGACGATCTTGCCGTCCAGGTCCTTGAGCAGCGCCACGCCCAGGCGCACGGGCAGACTGGTCGCATCCGGGCTCTTCACCGGCTCACCGAACGTGAATTGATTGAGGGTCACGACATTGCTCGCGTCAATCTTGTCACCGTTGAGCTGGAATTTCGTATCAACCACCAGCTTGCCCCGCGCGAGCTCATAGCCGGCGTATTTGCCGCTGTACGGACTGAGCGGCAGCAGGTCCACATTGCGGAAGTCTACTTTCAGATCGACGAATTTTTTCGCCCCCAACGGATCGAGCTGGCCGCTGATCGCCACCGGACCGGCGCCGTCCACCGTGGCTTTCAAGGCAACCGTGCCCTTGGCCATATTTTCCGACGACAGTCCGGATATCGTGCCCCCAAACTGGGTGATGGCTGTCCGCACATTCGGTTCCAGTGAACGGTCGGCAAAACTGAACTCGCCATCACTGATGGACACCTTGCCGATTTCGATTCTTGGAGCGGATGCGGCTGGCACGGTCGCGGGAGCCACCGGACCGGTCAGCGGTTTCGGGGCGGGGCGGGCGATCGCCGCAAGATTCAACGATTTGTCACTGTTCACAATAACGCGGGCGTATGGCGCGGCGACGGTCACCTCCTCAACTGTCACCGAAAGCTGCGGTGCGGTGCTGATCCGCAGGCCACTCAGCGCCAGCGAGCCCAACCCGGCCAAGTCCTCGTTGTGCACGCCGTCCACGAGACCGAATTTCTCCAGCTTCACGTCACCGGTCGCGGCCGCCGCGAACGGCTTGCCCTCAGGCAAAGCCCCCTGCGCCGCCAGACTGGCGGTAACCGCACCCTGGGTGATGTGCGCGTTGACAAATTGTTCCAGGTAGGGGCTGAGAGGAAGGATCTCCAGCGCCACCACGTCGGTCTTCAGATCAGCCTTCAGCTCCGGCTTGACGGATATCGTCCCTTCGACGTGCACGGTGCCTTTCGGCGCCCAATTGAAGGAAAGCTGAAGCGGGATCGCGGCACCGTCAGCCACTGTTACGTTATTCAGCGAAAGCTGCAGGCCGCCGAGCGCAAGTTGTGCCGGGCGGGGCGCGGCGAGGTCGGTCAGATCCACCTGAAAATCCTTCAGCGCCACCTGGTGGATCATGATATCCGGCAGCTTGGCGGGTGCCGCGGATACCGCCGGCGCCGCAGGCGCCGGATTTCCGGCCGGCGGCTGGAGCATGGCCAGCAGGTTGATTGCTCCGTCCTTCTCGCGGCGCACGCGCAGGTGGCCACCGGTGAGGTCGACCGACCCGACAGTCGCCTTTAGCGCGAGCGCATCGGCGTCGATTCCCCTGATGTCGAGACCCGGCAGTTCGACCGCTTCCTCCCGACTGGCCCGGTCCAACAATTTGAGCCCGCGCAATTGGAGTGTACCATCCGCCAGCTTCAAGGCCCGCTGTCCATCTGTCAGGTCCACTTCATAGTGCCCGCGCACGGACAGCTTCCCCTCGGCCAAGTCGGCCTGGATCCGGTTGGCATAATAGGGCGAATATTTGGCCAGAAGGATATTCTGAAGATCGAATTCCCCGACCGAGCGAAGCGGCTCGGCGCTGAGCGTGCCGGTCCAGGCAAGTTTTTCGCCCGACTCGGTGACCGCCTCGAAATGATACGGGGCGCCGCGCGCACCCGCCGTGCGGAATTCAGTCAAGGCAAATGTCAACGGACCGACCACGGTGGCGAACGGCGTCGGACGCGATTGATCGGTGAAATCAACCCGGGCCTGGGTGACCTTGAGACTGCCGATGCGAATGGGTCGGGAAGGTTTGGCCGGAACCGCCGGTCCCGCGGGCGCGGCGGTGAGCTTGGCCAGAACGTCCGAAAAATTGTACGAGCCGTCACGGTTGACCGCCACCGCGGCGTGAAATCCCTCCAATTCGATTTCGCTCAACACCCAGTCGCCGGTGAGCGAAGCGAGCGCGTCAAAGTTAACGTAAAGCCGGCTCCAACCGAGAAACGAGGCCTTGCCGCCCTTCTCCCTCACGTCGAGATTTTCCAGCGTGATTGAAAGCGTGTAGGGGTTCAGGCGGACCTTGTCCACCGTGACCGCACGGCCGAGCATTGCCGAAGCGCGTTTTTCCAGCTGCGCCTTCACGATGGGCGGAAGGATGAAGAATCCGGTGATCGTGAACAGAACCACCGCCACGCCGGCGATCCAGAGATTGCGACGCGTGCGGGCCGACAGGTTCGCAAATTTCATCGCGCCTAATGTAATCTTTCCCGGGTTGGATGCAATTCCAGCTTCTGCACCGCAATTTCCTTCATCCCGCGTAACCCGGCTCCACTTGCGTCCGGTCAATCCACCCGGTGACCGCACTCCCGCAGTCGCTTTTCCAGCAACCGGCGTTCGGCGGGCACGGTCGCCAGCTCCAACGCACCGCGGAAAAAAGCTGCGGCCCGCTCCGTTTCGCCAGCATCAAGGCACAGCTGCCCGGCGACGGCATGAAACAGATGATAATTCCCCAGCGCCCGGCGGTCCTTGATGCCGTCGAGTGCGACCAGACCGGCCTGGGGTCCGTCGGCTTGCGCGATCGCGACCGCCCGGTTCAACGCCACCACGGGGGAACGGTCCATTTCCAGGAGTGCGTCATAGAGCGTGACGATCTGCCGCCAATCGGTCGCGGCAAAACTTGCGGCGAGGCAGTGACAGGCGGCAATGCCGGCCTCGAGATGGTAACGGGTGATGGTTTCCCCCCGACCGGAGGCCGCGAGGTGTCGCAGACCCCGTCTGATCTGGTTCCGGTCCCAACGGGAACGGTCCTGTTCGGCGAGGAGCAGCAGGTCGCCGCCGCCATCCGTGCGCGCGGACAACCGCGCCGCGCCGAGGTGCATCAACGCCAGCAGGGCTTGCGTCGCCGGCCGGTCGCCGAGCGGATGGGCCGTCAGCAGTCCGGCCAGCCGGATCGCCTCGGCGCAAAGATCGGCGCGCAGCAAGGCGTCGCCGTGCGACGCCTTGTAACCCTCGTTGAAGAGCAGGTAGAGCGCCTGCAGCACCGAGTCGACCCGCGGCGCCAGCGCCGCCGCGGCGGGCAGTTCGACGGCCACGCCTTGCTCGCGCAAATACTGCCGGGCGCGGAGCAGCCGCTTCGCCACCGCGACCTCGGTCGCAAGAAATGCCGCCGCGATCTCCTTTTCACCAAAGCCGCACAGTGTCTTCAGGATCAGCGCAATTTGCGCCTCCGCCGGCAGCCCCGGGTGGCAGCAGACAAACATCATGCGCAACTGGCTGTCGCGGACCTCGTCCTCGAACCGGGGCGCCGGCTCGCTCAACGCCGCCTGCAAACAGTCCTCGATCAACGGCGACAACTCCGGTTGTTTGCCGCGCCAGAGCAAGGCGCGCCGCGCCTGGTCGAGCCCGCGGTTCTTCGCTGTCTGCAACAGCCATGCCGAAGGATTCTGCGGCACACCGGTGAACGGCCATGTCTCCATCGCCCGCACCAGCGCGTCCTGGACTACATCCTCGACGAGATGCAGGTGCGCGATGCCGAAATACCGGGTCAGGACGGCGACCAGCCGGCCGGACTCCCGTCGGAAGAGATGATCAACAACGCGGGTGATCTCGGGGATATTCGGCGCGTCCGGCACAAGAATGAAAATAGGCCGGTCGCCACCACCGGTTCCACCGCAGAATCACGCCTCACGCCGCGGCCGCACCGGCCGCACCTCGACCGCCATCTGGTGGTCGAGTCCGGGACAACCGCCGGCGACCTCCAGGGCCCGCTCCAGGTTGTCGGCGGCGATGAGCACGTAGCCGCCCACGATCTCCTTCGATTCGAGATAGGGACCATCGCTGACCACGGGAGCGCGGCGCGGTCCGCGCACCACGTGCCCGTTCACTTCGAGTCCGTTGGTTCCGACCACCATCCCGTTGGCACGCAGTCCGGCCATCCACTCGGAAAACTGCGCCATGATGGGCTGCAGCGCCTCCGGTGGCGGCGGGCCGCCCGGTGGTTGGCGGAGGAGGAGAAGAAACTGGGGCTTGTCGGGCGTAGAATTCATGGCGAAAGGGTTGCCGTTGAGTTGAAATCGGGTTGCAGCCGTTCTCGTTCAACCGGGCTGGGTGTTGGTGAGAAACGTTGCCGTATCGAAAAAGATGGTGAGCGAGGTCAGTTTCCCGTTTCGCCCGGTCCAGATTTCCGCCACCTCGCCTTTGATCGTCTTGCCGTTGGGAAACGTGAAATCGTAGCTCGCCCGGACGAACGCCCGGTCGCCTTCGACGATCATCTCCTTGGCCCGCACGGCGGCGAACAGCCGCGAGAAGCGTTGGATGATCGCGACGTAGGCGGCCTTCCCGGTGACCGGCGCGGTCTTGGTCATGTCGCCGCCAACAAACCGGAAGTCATCCGCGATCACCGGCTCCCAATTGCTCCTTGCATTGAGACCTTGGTAGTAGAACTCGAGCATTTCCCGGGTCGTCATGGCGGTCTTCTCCTGGGTTCTTGCACGTCCGGCCGTCGATCACGATCACATCGCCGGCAGCGGCTCGACCTCGCGCACTTCGACGGCGATCTCGCCGTCCAATCCGGGGCAGCCCCTGGCGATCGCCACGGCCTCGGCATAGCTGTCGGCGTTGATGAGGATGTAGCCGCCCACGACTTCCTTTGATTCGACGTAAGGGCCGTCCGTCACGGACGCGCCGCGCGGACCGCGCAGCACCTTGCCGGTTTCCTGGAGGCGGTTGGTGCCGGCCATCTGCCCCTTGGCGCCCATGCCTTTCATCCACGCCATCCAGCGGCCCATGATCTGCTCCATCTCGGCCGGCGTGGGATCGGGACCTTCGATGGAGTGGTGGAACAGGAGGAGGAACTGGGATTTCGTGGATTTGGTTGTCATATCGTTATCGGCTGGTTTCAGGAAGTAAGACGAACCGGGTGACGGGAACAGGACAAATATCAACGCTCCGTCGTGGAAAGATCAGGTGCGATACCACGCTTGCTGAGTCCGAAAGACTTATCCATGTTCCCGCGACCATTTTATGAGCCCCCACACTCCGCCCAGCATGTCGGCCCGGGATTTGGCGGCTTTCTTGCAGAAGAATTTTCCACTGTCGCGGGCCATGGAAGTGCGCGTGATGGAAACCGGTGAGCGACTCGTGCTGGAGGCCCCGCTCGAAGCGAATGTGAATCACCTTGGCACTGCTTTCGGCGGTTCGCTGCACGCGCTACCCACGCTCGCAGCCTACGCCGTTCTTTGGTCCCTGCTGTTTGAGGCCGGCCTGGACGGGCACGTGGTGGTGAAACGCAGTTCCGCCCACTACCGCCAGCCGGTCAAAGGCACGCTGCGCGCGGTTTGTCTGCGACCCGCGTCCACCGCAGTCGCAGGATTCATCGCCGATCTCCGCCGCCACAAGAAGGCGCGCATGGAACTGGAGGCAACCGTCGAAGGCGCCGGCGGCCGACCGGCCGTGGAATTTTCCGGCAGCTTTGTCGCGCTGATCTGAAGCAATCGGGGTTTCAGACTTCCGCACCCGGCGACAAATTTCAGACAGGATCTTAGGCGGGAACCGAAAGATCGGTGCCCGCAGAACGCTCAAATATGTTTCGAATCGGCTTCGTCTTTTTTCACGTAGCCGCTGTCCTGCCGCTGGTGGTTGACGGCGTTCTTTTTCAAATATGCCTGGTAGACATCATCCGGCGTCATGCCAAGTGTCTGGGCCAGCGACACCAGAAAGTGGAAAAGATCCACGACTTCGACCTTCGCATTCTGCTCGTCGAACTTCTGGTATTTGGCCCACCATTTCCACGGGACGCTGTCGATCAGTTCGGCCGTTTCCTGCTGCATGGCGCGGGTATAATTGAGAATCCACTTTGCCTTATCCTCGTCGGTGGGCGGGGGCAGATTCACTCCAATGCGCTTATTCAGCGCATCTTGCATGCGAAAAATCTCCTCAAGTTTGTCCATGGATCGCAGCTTGAGAGCCCGCCCGGGGACTGGCAAGCCCGGCACCGGGGAATAATTGAGTTGCCCTGTCCGGGCTCATGAATGACGTTAGGCGGCTATTGCCGCTGTCTGAGCGAGATTTTCGAGCTCCGGCTGGCATCAACAACCCTGCGCCGCCACCCGTGGCAGGCGCTTTCAACCAACAACATAGACATGTCATCCACAGAATCGTCCGGAGCTCCAGCCGAAGCCACCGCGACAACCCCGGCGTCAAACGCCGCACCTTCGTTCGGCTCCACCCGCGGCTCGGGCTTGCTCCGCGGAAAGGCGAAACGTCCCAGTACCCCTGCCTCCGCCACTGCGGCCGCGTCAGACTACACCCCCACCGCCATCGCCGTCGTCAGCGCCCCGCGTGAATACCAAAACCCATTCGCACCGGTGGAAACACCGGCTGCCGTGACTCCCGAAGCTGTCGCCGCTCCCGCGCCAACCGCATCAGTCACCCCCGTTGTAGAGAGTCCGACCCAGACCGCACCAACCGCGGCGAAAACTGAGGCGGTTGCCGATGCCGCGCCCGCCGCTGCCCCGGCTGTTTCCGTGCCGGCTCCCGCGACCGATGAACAGGCCGCGCTGCACATTCTCGAGCCCGAACAGCAAAAGTCCGCGCCCGCCCAGACTTGGGAGAGCGAAGGCTTCCGCCCCGCGCGTGAGCCTCGTGGCGACCGTCCGCGCCGGGAAGAACCCCGCCGCGAGGAACGCACCGAACGCGCACCCCGCGAGGAGAGCGCACCTTTCGATCCCGCCACCATCCCGGCGAAATTCCTGTACGTGCGCCCTGGCTACAATTACGTGCCGACACCATCCAACTATGGCGGCGCGCCACGCAGCCGCGAGAACAGTCCGGCCGCCGCCCAATCCGGTGCGGCGCCAGCCGCCGCTGCTCCAAAAAAATCAGGTGGTTTCGTGGGTTGGTTGAAATCGCTCTTCGGTGGTTCGCCGGCAGCTCCGGCTCCGGTGGAAGCCCGCCAGGACGACACCCGCCCGGGCGATCGCTATCGCGGTGGCCGCGGTCGCAGTTCAGGCGGTGGCGATGGTCAGCGCCGCCGCAGCCGTGGTGGTCGCGGCCGCAGCCAGTCCCGTGGTGAGTACCGCGGCGGCAGCAGCCAAGGCGGCGGCCCGGCCAGCTGATCACGGCCCGACGCACCATCGGGTGCCTTGCCTTCAGGCGTCTGCTTAACCGCAGACGCCTTTTTATTGCGTAGCGATAACCTCGTCGTAGTTATTGAGCGAACGCGGGTATGCCGGCTCCGGCTTTCGTCCCGCAACTCTTCGATCTCATTTTCTTCGATGGCCGATCTCATCATTCACGGTGGCAAACCTCTGAGCGGCACGATCACGCCCTCCGGCAACAAGAACTCGGTGCTGCCCATCCTGTGCGCCACGCTGCTCACCGGCGATCCGGTCGCGCTGCGCAACGTGCCGAATATCACCGATGTCGAGAAACTCGTGAATTTCTTCCTCGAGCAGGGGTCGCGCGTCGACTGGAACCGGACCGCCGGCACGATGAACCTGGATCATTCGACCTTCAACGCCCGCCGGCTCAAGGGCGAACTGCCCGCCGGCATGCGCTCTTCCGTCCTGCTTTTCGCCCCGCTGCTGCAGCGCATGAAGAAAATCAAGCTGCCGACCAACGCCAAGGGTTGCTCGCTGGGCATTCGCGAGCTTGACCCGCATCTGGAGATTCTGGCCAAGCTCGGCGCGACGATCTCTCATAACGGCGGGCTGACGATGTCGCTCAAGGGGCGTTTCCGCGGGGCGCGCCACTGGCCGGACTACATGTCGGTCACGGCCACCGAAAATTTCGTCATGGCCGCCGTGCTGGCCGAGGGCGAGTCCGTGTTGCTCAATGCCGCCAGCGAGCCCCACGTGCAGGATTTGTGCGAGGTGCTTGGCGCCATGGGGGCGAAGATCACCGGGATCGGCACCAGCCAGCTCACCGTCACCGGCGTGAAGCGGCTGGGGGGCGGTTCCTTCGCCATCAACACCGACTACCACGAAGTCGTCACGTTCCTCGCGCTCGGGGCGATCACCGGGGGCGAGGTGCGCGTGAAGGATTCCCTGCCGCGGCATTTCGATCTGATCACCCGCTCGTTCGGCAAGCTCGGCGTCAAGATCGAGCACCGGGGAACCACTGCTTTCGTGCGCCGGAATCAGCCGCTCACCATCGCGCAACCCTTCACCACCAACCTGCTGCCGAAGATCGAGGCGGCACCTTGGCCTTACTTCCCGGTGGATTTGCTCCCCTGCATGATCGCCCTCGCCGTGCGGGCTAAAGGCGCCATGCAATTTTGGAACAAGGTCTATGAAGGCGGCTTTACCTGGATGTCCGAACTCTCAAAATTCGGCGCCCATGTCGTCGTCAGCGACCCGCACCGGATCATCGTGTTTGGCGCCCGGCCGCTCCGTCCGACGATCGTTGAGTCGCCCTACATCATCCGGGCCGCCGTCGCGCTCTATATGATCGCCGCCAGCATCCCCGGCAAAAGCGTGGTCAAGAATGCCGACACCATCCGCCGAGCCCATCCCAATTTCGTCGAAAATCTCCGCAGCCTCGGCGCCGAGGTGGAGTGGAAATGATCCCCATGGCTTCCGGCGACTCCCCGAACAAAGGCACCGGCTTCATCACGTCCGCCCTGGCCTCGCCCGTCACGGCCGTCGAGGCGGCCCTGCGTCCCTTGTCTTTCACTGATTTCTCCGGCCAGCCGAAAACCGTCGAGCGGCTCAAGGTCATGGTCGGCGCCGCCAAGCGCCGGGGTGAAGCGCTCAACCACATCCTGCTCTCGGGTCCGCCGGGCCTCGGCAAGACCACCCTCGCCTTCATCCTCGGCCACGAACTCGGCCGCACCGTGCGCGTCACCTCCGGCCCGGTCATCGAAAAAGCAGGCGACCTCGCCGGTCTGCTGACCAACCTGGAGGAAGGCGACATTCTTTTTATCGACGAGATCCACCGCATCCCGAAGACCGTCGAGGAATACCTCTACAGCGCGATGGAGGACTTCCGGCTCGACATCATGATCGACCAGGGCCCGAACGCCCGCAGCGTGCGCCTCTCGATCCCGAAGTTCACCCTCGTCGGCGCGACCACCCGCTCCGGCCTGCTCACCGCGCCGCTGCGCTCGCGCTTTACGCTGAACACCCGCCTCGACTATTACGACCATGCCACGCTCGAAGGCATCGTGCGCCGCAATTGTGAGCTGCTCAAGGTTGGGCTCGATGCCGGCGGCGCGCAGGAAATCGCCACCCGCGCCCGCGGCACCCCGCGCATTGCCAACAACCTCATCAACTTTGTCCGCGACTACGCCTCAGAAAAGGCGCAGGGAAAGATCACCCGGCCCGTCGCCGCCGCCGCGCTGGAGCTGCTGGAGATCGATGCCGCCGGACTCGACGAGATGGACAAGCGGGTGCTGCGGCTCATGGCCGAGAACTACCATGGCGGTCCCGTCGGCCTCGGCACCATCGCCATCGCGGTCGGCGAGGAAGCCGAGACACTCGAGGAAGTCCACGAACCCTTCCTCATTCAGGAAGGCTATCTCGCCCGCACCGCCCAAGGCCGCGTGCTCACCGCGAAGGGCTACGGCGCCATTGGCCTCAAGGCCTCAGCCGGCGACCAACAGTCCTTACTTTAGGAGCAGCCTGATGCCGCTGATTTGACACCGCCAGGGCGCGGGAAGATCGCGCGGCGCTGTGTGGCGGTCGTCGGCCGGCTTTTCGCGCCGAATAGACGTAATGGGAAAATCCCAGCAATTTGTTAGCACCCCAACGACAGAAGCGGAAGACGGCGGATCGAGGAA
>JBBIHQ010000043.1:0-28123 GCA_037446975.1 Opitutia bacterium | reverse complement strand
TCGCCACCACCCGCCGGGCCATGGGGCTGGCCGACGAGATGAAGCCAACGAAGGAACTGAAATATCCGGCAAAATAAGCCGCGGTCGCAGGACGTTTTCCCCGGGCCGTCGCAAGGCGGCCTTTTCGTTCGCCCCATCGGGCAGCTTCCGTTTGAATCCTCTGTCTCAAGCGCCTCACCGGATCAGATCCTGAATGAGCGGTTCGATTTCTGGCGCGGCCCTATTGCAGGGGGCGAACCCAGCGCTCCAGGCATGCGTCCTATTTCACAAGTCCTGCGTAGTCAGGGCTGGTGTGGTCGCGCTAGGGTTTGCAGTTGATGGCGCGACTCACCCTCAAGTGGCTTCTGCTCTTCGTGCTTTTGGACGGAGGTCTGGCCGCGGCGGACAAAGAAGATGTCGCCGACCTCGCGGTTCTCGCCGAGCAGGGTAATGCGCTCGCCCAACATGACCTCGGCCTGAAATATGCAACCGGTGACGGCGTCAAGCAAAACGGTGCCGAAGCACTGAAATGGTTTCTCCGGTCAGCGGCCCAAGGGGATGCCCGGGCTCAATTCAACCTCGGGGTGATGTATGACCATGGTACCGGTGTGCCGCCGAATGGTGCTGAGGCGGCAAAATGGTATCGCCTGGCCGCCGCGCAGGGTCATGCCGGCGCTCAATACAATCTTGGCTTCATGTATGCCAACGGGGCTGGGGTGTTAAAGAACGGGCTTGAAGCAATAAAGTGGTACCGCCTGGCTGCCGCGCAGGGTCACGTTGCCGCCCAGTCGAATCTCGGCTTGATGTACGCGACCGGTGCGGGTGTTCCGCGAAACAGCACCGAGGCAGTGAAGTGGTTTCGTCAGGCCGCCCTGCAAGGTAACGCGGTCGCCCAATACAATCTGGGCACAAGATATGACGATGGCGACGGGGTGCCGAAAGATTCCATCGAAGGTCTGGCCTGGATCAGGGTCGCGGCTGCGTCTGGCAGTGAATCCATGGTCTTGAAGCAAGAACTGATGGAACATCGCATGGGAACCGAGGCATCGTTGGCCGCGCAGAAACGCAGCGAGGAGATCCTGAAGGAAATCACCGCGGCAAAACATTGAGACGCGCCGGGCCGGCGCACATCCTGACGTACCTCACTGGATCAGATCCTGAATGAGCGGTTCGATCTTCGGCGCAACAGGCGTGAACTTGATGGCTGCACGAATCAAGGCCTCGGCGCCGGCACCCCTTGTGTCGTCGTTGACGTGCAGCGTGCACAGCCGGGTGCCGGGGCCGACCTTTTCCCCGACCTTGATGAGGTTGGCGATGCCGACGGCGTGGTCGACCTGGTCGGTCACGGCGGCGCGGCCGCCGCCGAGCGCCATGATGGCATGGCCGCACTTGAGGGCGTCGACTTCGCTGACGAATCCAGCGGCGTCGGCAGGCGCCTGGACCTCGAGGATTTTTTTCGCGGTGGGCAAAATCCTGTAATCGTCGACCACGCGTGGATCGCCGCCCTGGGCGGCGCACATCCGGCGGAATTTCTCGAGCGCCGAGCCGTCGGCGATAGCGGCGTCCATTTGCTGACGGGCAACCGTCCGGTCCTTGGCCACGCCGCCGAGGACCAGCATGTGGCCCGTGAGCGCGAACGTGACCTCCATGAGGTCGGACGGCCCGCGGCCCTTGAGGCATTCGATGGACTCGATGACCTCGGTCGTGTGGCCGGCCGCGCGACCGAGCGGCTGATTCATTGCCGTGAGTTGGGCCCAGACCGGTTTGCCGGCGGCGCGGCCGACGTCGACCATGGCGCGGGCGAGGGTCAGGGCGTCCTCCTTCCGCTTCATGAACGCGCCCTTCCCGAATTTCACATCAAGCACGAGTGAGTCGATGCCCTCGGCGAGCTTCTTGCTCATGATGCTGGCGCAGATGAGCGGGATGCACTCGACGGTGCCCGTGACGTCGCGCAACGAGTAGAGCTTGCGGTCGGCGGGCACGACCTGCGGCGTCTGGCCGATCATCGCGCAGCCGACCTTCTGGAGAATGGCGCGGAACTCGGGCACACTGAGCATGACCTTGAACCCCGGGATGGCTTCAAGCTTGTCGAGAGTGCCGCCGGTGTGGCCGAGACCGCGGCCGCTCATCATGGGGACTTTCAGCCCGCAGGCGGCGGCGAGCGGCGCGAGGATCAAAGAGACCTTGTCGCCCACGCCGCCGGTGGAATGTTTGTCAACCTTGGCGCCGGGAATGTCGCGCAGGTCGATGACCTCACCGGAGCGCATCATGGCGTCGGTGAGCCACGCGGTTTCCTGTGGCGTCATGCCGCGCCAGAAAATCGCCATGAGCAATGCGGTGGCCTGGTAGTCGGCGAACCGCCCATCCGTCACTCCGCGGGCGAAAAATTCAATCTCGTCCCGGGACAGGGCGCCGCCGTCGCGCTTTTTGATGATGATGTCCTGGGGAAAGAAGGAGGTGCTCACGGGGATTCGGGGAAGACGCCAGACTATCAAGCCAAGCCGATAATCAGATCACAGAAGAATTGGTCACAAAAGGCACAAAACCTGATCAACATGGGCGCCCATTGGTGTGGATAAATGGTTGGAAACGCCTTGGTTTCGGCTTCACGCGTAGCGCTCCTCCTTCCACGGGTCGCCGACATTGTGGTAGCCGCGCACTTCCCAGAAGCCGAGCCGGTCCTCGGCGAGAAACGTGAGGCTCTTGACGAACTTCGCGCCCTTCCACGCATAGAGCTTGGGAATGATGACGCGGGCCGGGCCACCGTGTTCGCGCGAAACCGGTTCACCGGCGAACCGGGTTGCCACGAGTACGTCGTCATCGAGGCAATGTTCGAGCGCAACGTTGGTCGAATATCCGTCGAAGCCGGTGAAATAGACAAATTTCGCCTCCGGCTTCGGGCGCACGATTTCAAAGAGAGTCGTGAAAGCGACCCCGGTCCACCGGCAGTCATATTTGCTCCAGGAGGTCACGCAGTGAAAATCACTCTGATCGGTCACCTGGGGCAGGGCGTTGAACTGCTCCCAGGAAAGGACCGCGGGTTTTTCCACAAGGCCGTCGAGCGTGAGTGCCCATTCGGCAAGGGGGATGTCCGGCTGCGTGCCGAGGTCGAGGACGGGGAATCCGGTCGTGAGTTTCTGGCCGGGCGGCAGGCGGTCGGTCGCGGCCACGACGCGGGGCGTGAAACCCCGGGCCAGTTGTTTCTCGGCCCACTTTTGCTTGGCCGCAATGTAGCGCTCCTTCGACATGCGGTCAGCCTACCTTTTGGCGGTGGTTAGGCAAGCGGGGTGTGCCGGCAAGGCCGCCCGGAGATCCGCGGTCAGCGTCCGCAGTGTTCAAGCGGGCGGAAGTGCGCCAGCCGGTGGAACCGGCAGCGCGCTCAGCGCCTCGGTGACCAGCCGGGTCTTGCCGCGATAGAACAGCGCCATGCCGCCTTGGTACAGGAGGCAGGTCAGGGCCACGCCGCCATAGAGCGCAAAGAAAGCCTTGTGCACCAGCGGCACCAAGTCGGCCCGTTCGATGCCGGACTCCTTCAGAATGGCCTCCATGTCCGGGGTGAGGTTGGCCAACATGGAGTCGGCGTCGAAGCTGCCCAGCCGGCTGGCGCAGTAGGCGAGCATCACGGTCAGCAAAAACATCTGCGAGCGCACGAGCCATTTCATCCCGTCGGGATCGCGCCGCTTGAGCTTGTGGTTGCCGTGAATCTCCATCCAGCCGGATGCGACCGCCAGCAGGCCGATCAGGGTGCCGAGCAGATCGCCGATGAACAGCGTGATCAGAACGCAAAGACCGGCGAAGATCGCCACGCTCCAACCGTTGAGGCGGGAGACCTTCAGGACGCGCTTGAGTGCTTTGACCTGTGGCGTGGGCTCAGGGATGCTCATGGTCGGAAATTACGCTGTCGTCCGGCGGCGGGCGAGAAACTTCTCTCCGACCGTGCCCGACCCGGTGGCGGGCGGACAATCATCAACGGGGTGACTGGTTGGGTCCGGGCATTTCGCGCGGGATGAACGCCGCGCAGAGGTCTGGCCTACGCGGCTGCGAGACGAAAGCCAGCAAGCCACGGTCACTTGATCGGGAATTTTGACTCTCGGTTTGGCATTTCGAGCGGGATGATCGCATGGCGGCGCAATTCGGGCCCGCGCAGAAACGTGACGATGGCGCGCTCGCCGATCCGGTCGCCCGTGAGTTGCTTGTGCAGGTCATCAATCGCCGGCGTCGGTGAGCCGTCGAGGGCGAGGACGATGTCGCCCTCAACCAATCCGGCCCGGTCGGCCGGGCTCTTGGGTTCCACGCCCACCACGAGCACGCCGGATTCCTGCGTGAGGTGGTGGAAGCGTACGACCTTGCGCAGAAGCGGAACGTTCTGCCCGGCGACGCCGATGAAGCTGCGGCGGATCCGACCGTCCTTGATCAGCCAGGCGACGACCCAGCGGGCGGTGTTGCTGGCGATGGCAAAGCAGATCCCCTGTGCGGGGCGGATGATGGCGGTGTTGACGCCGATGACCTCGGAGCGCGTGTTGACGAGCGGGCCGCCGGAATTGCCGGGATTGAGCGCGGCGTCGGTCTGGATGACGTTGTCGATCAGCCGGCCGGAGGCACCGCGCAGCGAACGCCCCAGTCCGCTCACGATGCCGGCGGTGACGGTTTGCTGAAAGCCCATGGGCGAGCCGATGGCGATGGCGATCTGGCCCGGCCGCACGGCGTTGCTGTCGGCCAGGGTGAGGTACGCGAGTTCGTCCGCGCTGACCCGCAGCACCGCGAGATCAGTGTCGGGATCGTCGCCGATGAGGGTGGCGGAGAGTTTTCGTCCGTCGGCGAGAAAGACCCGCAGCTCGCGGGCGCCGTGGACCACATGGCTGTTGGTCAGCAGGTAACCGTCGGGGGAGATGAAGAAGCCCGAGCCCGAGCCGCCGGGAGCATCGTTGCCCCGTTCGGCAGGCTCAGGGCGGGCGCGGACCTCGATGTGGACAACGGCCGGATGCGCGGCCGCGACCGCGCCGGAGACCGCTTCGGAGTAAGCGTCGATCAGGGATTCGTCAGCCGGTGATACAGGATCGTCGGAAATCGTGGAAACCATAACCCGGCCAATGAGTGCGCAATTCTCCGCAATGCAAATGGCGGACGCGGACGCCCGGCGTGGCTTGACCGCATTCCTTATTCCACGGGGCGCATCTGGATGGAGTCGATGGTCTTCTCGCCCGCGAGGACGTTCGTGACGACCACCATCCAGTCGCCGGGCTGGACCCAGCCGCGGCGCAGGAGATAGGCGAAGGCGTTGCGAATACATTGCTCGGGGCCGGTGGAAAGATCCACCAGGAACGGTTCGACCCCCCACATGAGCAGCAGGTGACGGAAGACGACCGGCTCGTCCGTGAACGCGTAGATCGGACAACCCCAGGCGCGCAGGGCGGCGAGCGTCTGCGGCAGCAGGCCGCTGCGCGTGAACACCACGAGGCCGGACTCACCGATTTCCTGGGCGAGCGTGATGGCGGAGCGGAGCAGGCGGTCCTTGTGGGTCTTGAGCGGGAGCGCGGTGTTGTAGCCCTTGGTCGCGCTCCCCTCGATCCGACCGGCGACCCGTTTCATGAACTGCACGCACTCGAGCGGATAGCGGCCGGTCGTCGTTTCACCCGACAGCATGATGGCGTCGGCGGTCGACCAGACAGCGCCGGCGATGTCGCTCACCTCGGCGCGGGTGGGCACCGGCGACAGGATCATGGATTCGAGCAGGTGGGTGGCGACAATGACCGGCTTGCGCAAACGGATGCAGGCATCGACGGCGCGTTTCTGGATCAGGGGCAGGTCTTCCATCGGCACCTCGATGCCGAGGTCACCCCGCGCGACCATCACGGCATCGGCGGCGT
This sequence comes from Opitutia bacterium, assembly GCA_037446975.1. Lineage (GTDB taxonomy): Bacteria > Verrucomicrobiota > Verrucomicrobiia > Opitutales > Opitutaceae > Lacunisphaera. The sequence continues at coordinate 22,277 of JBBIHQ010000043.1, read as the reverse complement.
GGATGATCTCGTCGAGATTGGCGATGGCGGACTGGTCCTCGATCTTGGCGATGATGCGGGCGGTGCTGGACTTTTCGGACAGGAGGCGGCGCAGGATGTCGATGTCGTCCGCCTCGCGCACGAATGACAGCGCAAAAAAATCCACGTGCTCCTCGATGCCGACGAGGATGTCGGCGCGGTCCTTGGCGGTAAGCGCCGGCAGCCGGACCTTGACGCCCGGCAGGTTGATGTGCCGGCGGCTGCTGAGTTTTGCGGGGACGATCACGCGGCAGCGGACGCGGGCGGGTGCGGCGCTCACCACTTCGAGCCGGATCAGACCGCTGTCGACCAGGACCATCGAACCGGCCGGAACATCGCGACCGAGGCCGGGGTAGTTGACCGATACGGCCAGAATGCCGTCCTCCGGGGCGCCGCCCTGGGGGAGCAGGTCGATGAGCTGGTCCGCGGCCAGCTCGACCGGCGCGGGCAGGTCGCCGGTGCGGATTTCCGGGCCCTTCACGTCCATCAGGAGGGCGATCTGGCGGCCCGCGCGGCGGCACACTTCGCGCACCCGGTGAATCATGGTGCGCGTCCACTCGTGATCGGCGTGCGCCATGTTGAGCCGGCACACGTCGACGCCGGCCAGAATAAGTTTTTCGAGCATCTGCTCGTCCGCCGAGGCCGGGCCGAGGGTGAAAACAATCTTGGTGTGGCGATAAACCTGCTTGGGAAGGGCGGCGCTCGGCGGATTCACGACCACGGACTAGCACAAGGGATGCCGGGTCCATGCCTGGATGCGGGCCGGTGCCGATTTATCCTTCGCCGCTCGAGGCCGTTAAATATCGCCTGACGGGGCGTTAAAGACTCGCGCCGCAGGGTGGGGGTCGGCTCAGAATGAAGCCGCCCGATGTCCCGTCCCAAGAAACCCTGGCCTTTCCGGATCGAATATCCGCCCGAGCTCCCGATCAGCGCACGGGCGGACGAGATCATCACGGCCATTCGCGACCACCAGGTATTGATCCTCGCCGGCGAGACTGGTTCGGGCAAAACGACGCAGATTCCGAAAATGTGCCTGGTCGCCGGCCGCGGGGAACGCGGGCGCATCGCCTGTACGCAGCCGCGGCGGGTCGCCGCGACGTCGGTGGCCCGTCGGGTGGCCGAGGAGCTGAACGTGCCGCTGGGCCGTGAAGTCGGCTGCAAGATCCGTTTTGCGGACCAGACCTCGGGTGACACGGTCATCAAGTTCATGACCGACGGAATGCTGCTCGCCGAGTTGCAGGCGGATCCTTCGCTTGGCGATTATGACACCATCATCGTCGACGAGGCGCATGAGCGATCGCTGAACATCGATTTCATTCTCGGACACCTCCGCCGGCTGCGGCTCCGCCGGCCGGACCTGAAGATCATCATCACGTCGGCCACCATCGACACCGAGGCGTTTTCCACGGCATTCGACAACGCCCCGATCATCGAGGTGTCCGGCCGGGTGTTTCCGGTGGAGGTCATCTATGCGCCGCTGGAGGAATTGAAAGGGGACAAGACGGAACTCACCTACATCGATGCGGCCATTGCAGCCGTGGAGCGTGTGATCAACGAAAGCGGCCGCGGCGACATCCTGGTGTTCATGCCGACCGAGCGGGACATCCGCGAAACGGGCGAGCTGATCGAAGGCCGCCGGTTTCCGAAGGTGGAGGTGGTGCCGCTATTTGGCCGGCTGACAAATGCGGAGCAACAGCGGGTGTTCGCCCTTTCGCCCCGCCGGAAGGTGGTGGTGGCGACCAATATCGCCGAAACCTCGCTGACGATTCCCGGCATCCGGTTTGTGATCGATACGGGGCTGGCGCGGCTCAGCCGCTACACGCCGCAGAGCCGCACCCGCCGGCTGCCGGTGGAACCGGTCTCGCAAAGCAGCGCCGATCAGCGCAAGGGTCGGTGCGGCCGGGTGAGCGACGGCGTGTGCATCCGGCTCTTCTCCGAGCAGGACTACCTTGACCGGCCGCGGTTCACACAGCCGGAAATCCAGCGCAGCAACCTGGCGGATGTCATCTTGCGCATGAAGGCGTTCGGGCTCGGAGACGTTGAGGAATTTCCCTTCTTGAATGCGCCGCCGGCCAAGGGCATCCGCGCGGGCTATGCGCTGCTCCATGAACTGGGTGCGATTGACGAGGCCGGCGTTTTGTCGGACACCGGCCGCGAACTGGCCCGTTTGCCGGTGGATCCGACGGTGGGCCGGATGATTCTCCAGGCGCGCAACGAGAAGGCGCTGCGCGAGGTGCTTGTCATCGCGGCGGCGCTGAGCATCCAGGATCCGCGCGAACGACCGCTGGACCTGAAGCAAAAGGCCGACGCCGCTCACCGGCGTTTCAGTCATCCGGACTCGGATTTCCTGGCACTCCTGGCGATCTGGGAGGACTACCACGACGAGTTTGAACGGCTGTCGCTCGGCCAGCTGCGGAAATTCTGCACGGCTCATTTCCTGTCGTTCCTGCGGATGCGGGAATGGCGCGACGTGCATGCCCAGCTCGAGGATACGTTGCGGGAGCGCGCCGGATTTGCGATGACGTCGATCTATGATGGCGTGCAGAAATGGCAGGACGTGAAACTCACGCTGGGGACACCGGCCTATGGCGCCATCCACCGCTCCATCCTGGCCGGGTTGCTGGGCAATATCGCCACGCGGACCGAGGCGGGCGATTACCACGCGGCGCATGACCGGCGGGTGGACGTGTTTCCGGGCTCGGCATTGTTTGAACGGAAGGAGAAGAAGAACGCACCCAGCGGTCGCGCCCCCCCGGGGAAAGCAGCCGCAAAACCGAAAGCGGCCCGATGGCTGATGGCGGCCGAGGTCATAGAGACGGGCCGCGTGTATGCCCGCACCTGTGCGCGCATCGATCCGCCCTGGGTGCTGAACCTCGGGGCGCACCTGCTGCGGGTGGCGCACAGCGAGCCGTTCTGGAATGCCGAGGCCGGCCGCGTGCTCGTGAAGGAGCGCCGTCGTCTCTACAACCTGGAACTCGAGACGCGCTCGGTGGGTTACGGCAAAATAAATCCAGGGCACGCGACGGAGATCTTCATCCGCGAGGGACTGGTGGGAGACACCGTTACCTGGCCGTTTGATTTCCTGGCCCACAACCGCCGGCTCCGCGAGCAGACGGAGACCATCCTCACCCGCACCCGCAGTTCAGGCTACATGAACCTCGACGAGACGGTGTATCAGTTCTACGCCCGGCAGATTGAGAATGTTTCGGCGGTGCCGGAATTGATCGACCAGGTGCGCCGCCGGCAGACAACCAACCCAAAATTTCTATTCATGGAGGAGGACGATTTGCGTCCACCGGTCGATGCCGAGCACGACGCCGAAGCTTTTCCGGAGGCGCTGCCGGTGGACAACCGGGTGCTGCCGCTTGCCTATGCCTACCAACCCGGCCAGGACACAGACGGAGTGACTTTGCAGGTCAGCCCAGCCGAGGCTGAAACATTGACCCTGGCGGCACTCGATTGGGCGGTGCCGGGACATTTGCCGGAGAAGGTGGAACTGATGCTCAAGGCGCTGCCGAAGGAACAGCGGCGCGAGTTGATTCCGCTGACGGATACGGCGCGAAGGATCACCGGCGAGCTCGCCCTGCCGGGCGCGCGGGCGAAGACGCCCACGCTGGCCGAGGCGCTGGCGGAATTGCTGTCGCCCCGCCTCGGAGTGCGAATCGATCCGGCCCTATGGAGTGACCGCCTTTTCCCTGACTATCTGCGCGTGCGGGTGGAAGTCGTGGACAGCAAAGGAAAGGTGCTCTGCGCGAGCCGGGACCTGGCGGAAATCCAAGCCAAGCTCCATGGCCGGCGACGCGAGGTGAGCAAACATGCATCAACGGAGGAAACCAGTGCGTGGCGGTCCGCCCGGGCGAAATGGGAAAGCGAGCCGGTGGCCGAGTGGAAATTCGGCGATCTGCCCGTGCAAATTGTCGTGAGCGAGCACCACGGCGTGCCGGTGCACGCCTACCCGGGCCTGAAGGCGATGGTCGCGGGCGTGGCGGTGCGGCTGTCCGCCACGCCCGAGGAAGCCGCGGCGGCAACCGACCTGGGCTTGCGCAGGTTGTTCGAAATCCAGTTGCGCCATGACCTCGGGTGGCTGGAGAAGGACCTGCGGGCCCTGCGCATGCTCGGCCCGCTGGCCGTGACGCTTACGACCCCCGAGGCGCTGGAACAGGACGCAATGGAGTCAATCCGCCGCTGGGTGTGCGGGCGCAAAGTGGAGCCACGGCACGCGGCGATGTTTGCGCGGCAGCTGGAGGCGGCCAGACGCGATTTGCGCGGGCTGGTGCCCAAGCTGGGCGATTGGCTCAAGGAAATTTTCACGCTGCGCCTGGCGCTCGAGACGGACAAACAGTCCTATCCCGGCGAGGCCGCCGATCTGGCGGCGCTGCTGCCGCCGGATTTTCTCCGCCGCACGCCTTTCGAGCGCGTGCAGCACCTGCCGAGATATCTGCGTGGGATGCAGCTTCGGGCTGGGCGCTGGAAGCGCGATCAGGCCAAGGATGCGTTGCGGGCCAGCGACCTGGCGCCGTTTGTGGAAGCCGCGGCCCGGCTCGGCGACATGGCCGGGGACTTTCGCTGGCTGGTGGAGGAATTTCGCGTGAGCCTGTTTGCGCAGGAGCTGGGCACATCTGAGCCGGTGTCAGCCGTGCGGCTCCGGCGGGCGCTGGCTGAGAAGCGGGACGGGGCAAGAAAGGAACCCGTGACCGCCGCGACCGCCGTGGCGCCGGCGACGGGCAAAAAAGGAGTTCCGCTCAAGAGCCTCGGAGCGCTGGACCAGCTCTTTCGAAAGTGACGGGCGGTTTTTGCGGTTGTGACTGCGGGATTGAGGCACCATGTTCCAGTCACCCCATTACCCTATGAATACCACGATTGCCACGTTGCTGGGTCAGAAAAGCGGCGCCCTCTTTACCATTCCTTCGACCGTCACCGTCGCAGAGGCGGTGCAGGAAATGAACGCCCACAAGGTCGGCTCGGTGCTCGTGATGAACGGTCTGCGGCTGGCGGGAATTTTCACCGAACGCGACGTGATGCGCCGCGTGGTTGGAGCGGATCTCGACCCCAAGACCACTCCGATCACCAAGGTCATGACGGCGGATGTGATAACAATCGAGCGCACCGCGACGGTTCAGCAGGTCATGGACATCTTCACGGAAAAGCGCTGCCGCCATCTGCCGGTGGTGGAGAGCGGCCAGTTGCTGGGTTTGATCTCCATTGGTGACGTTTCGCGCTGGGTGGCCAATTCGCACCGGGCCGAGGCGGAGTCGTTGCGGCAGTACATTGCGGGCGGCCTGTCGACGTGAGGGTTGCCGGCGTCCTGCTGGCCGTCGGCGCGATTCTGGGGTGCAACGGCTGCATCCTGGTCGGGGCGACCGTGGCGACGGTTGCAGCCGTGACCGCCGTGACGGTAAAGACGGCCGCCAAGGTGACGGTGGCGACCGTCGAGACGACAGGCAAGATCGCCGCCGCCACGGTGACCTCGTCGGGCGAGGCCACCACGATGTCCGTGGAGTCAGCCGTAAAACTGGCCAAGACCGGCATGGTCGTGGTGGTTGAGGCCGGCAGCGGTGTCACGGTGGAACTGCCCTGGCGGCAGGGCATGCAGCTCTACTCGGCGGCGCAGGCCGGAAAATTCAGCGGGAGTTATTCAGCGGCCAGAATATTCCGGGAGGGGAAGATACTGTCCGCAAACCCGAGGCCGGCGAGCGCCGCCGGGCTGGCCCTGCGGTCGGGTGACGTGGTGGAGCTGTGGCGATGAGTCCGGCCCGCACTTGTTTTCCCCGGAGCGATGAGTAAGCTGCCGGACATGAAACCAACCCGATTCCTGCTGGCTGGCATTTCCCTGATCACCGCCATGACGCTGAACGCAAAGATCATCACCAAGTCCGTGGCCTATGAACAGGCGGGGGTGAAGCTTGAGAGCTACCTCGCCTATGACGACTCGATGGTGGCGGCCGACGGGAAGACACCCGGAGTGCTCGTGGTACCCGAATGGTGGGGTTTGAACGATTATGCCAAGGGCCGGGCCGAACAGCTGGCGAAACTGGGTTATGTGGCTTTTGCCGTCGATATGTATGGCGCGGGCGTGGTCACGACCGACGCCAAGAAGGCCGGCGAGCTGGCCGGTCAATTCTACGGCAAGCCGCTCATGGCCGAACGGGCGCGGGCCGGACTCGACCAGTTGCTCGCGACGGGCCTCGTGGACCCGGCCCGGGTGGCGGCCATCGGCTACTGTTTTGGCGGTTCAACGGTGCAGGCGTTGGCCTACAGCGGGGCGCCGCTCGCGGGCATTGTGAGTTTCCATGGCGGGCTGATTCCCGTGCCGGCGGATGCGGCGCAAAAGAACAAGGCCGAGATCCTCATCTGCCACGGCGCCATCGATCCCTTCGTCAAGAAGGAGGATGTTGAGGCCTTCCTGAAATCAATGAACGACGGGAAATTTGATTTCCAATTCATCAGTTACGCCGGGGCCGTGCATGCCTTCACCAATCCGGGCGCGGACGAACTCGGCAAACTCAACAACATTCCCATCGCCTACAACGCCGCTGCGGATCACCGGTCCTGGGCGCACATGAAGATATTCTTCAGGGAATTGTTCGGCCAGTGAGGCGGCTCACGGTCTACACCCACGTAAATTGCGACACCTGCCGGCGCGCCGTGAAATGGCTGCGGGCGCACGGGCTGGACTTTGCGGAGCGCCCCATCCGGGAGACCCCGCCATCGCTAGACGAATTGCGCCTGATGCTGGCCGCCCAGCAGGGCGAGCGGCGGCGGCTTTTCAACACTGCGGGCCGGGACTACCGCGCGCTTAAGCTCGGTGAGAAACTCGCGCGCATGACCGACGGCGAAGCCCTGGAGTTGCTGGCCGGGAATGGAAACCTGGTGAAGCGGCCTTTTCTACTTGGGGCCGGGCTTGGACTGGTAGGTTTTGATGAATCGGCTTGGGCGCAGGCATTGAAGAAAAAGTAGCGCCTCGGCCAACATGATCATTGGCCGGCCCGGCCGGTGCCGCTATACCCGCACATCATGGCCCAATCCTATGCCCGGATCGAAATCCGCCTGCGTGAGCTGGCACAGATGTTCAACTCGATGGATCCCTCGCCGTTCGTCGATCGCGACCTCGATCCGGCAGCCGAGGATTTCATCGTCAGTTGGGCCCGGGAAGAATCGCCCCGGCTGGAATTTGAGCTGGTGATCCATGTTGCCGCCCCGCTGCCGCCCGACCGCGAACTCGGGGCACAGGATGCCATCCGGCATTATTTCGAGGCCCGGGCGGCATCCAAGCGGCTTGAATTCCGGCAACTGCTCCGCCGCGGAAGGCAAACGCTGCTGATCGGCCTGAGCTTTCTGGCGGGCTGTCTGCTGTTGAGCAGCCTGGTCGCCAAGGCGGGCTGGAGCACGTCCGGTGTTATCATCAGTGAGAGCCTGACGATTTGCGGCTGGGTGGCGATGTGGCGACCGCTGGAACTCTATCTTTACGGCTGGTGGCCCATCCGGAGCGACCAGCGCCTGCTGGAACGTCTCGCCCGGATGAAAGTGCGGATTGGTCTGCCGCCGGGCTGACGCAAAGACGGAATTCGTGTAACTTTCCGCGCCCAGTCGTGTTTTCAAAGGACAACATCCCATGAAATCCCTCATTCCCCTGCTTACCCTCGGGGCTTTGCTGGCGTCGCCAGCTTTGCTTCAAGCCAAGATTTCGCGCACCGTTGAAAAATCCTTCACGGTCCAGCCCGGAGGCACCTTGAAGGTCCAGACGTCGGGTGGTGACATCAAAGTCCTCACCGGCCCTGGCAGCACCGTAAAGGTCACCGCCTTGGAACGCATCGACACCGACTCCGAGTCGAAGGCGGATGAACTGCTGAAGGACCTCGAATTGAGCATCGACCAGCAAGGTGACAACGTCACGGCGGTCGCCAAATACGACCGGCAGGGCGGCTGGCATTTCGGGTCATGGCCACCGGTGAATGTCAGCTTTACCGTGGTGGTGCCCAGTCATTACAACGTCGACCTGAATACCTCGGGTGGTGACATCCACCTTGACAGCATCAACGGGCACGCCCGGCTCCGCACGAGCGGCGGCGACTTGAAGATCGAGCGGGTGGACGGCGAGGTGGATGGTGGAACCTCGGGTGGCAACATCTCGCTGCAGGAAGGCACCGCCAACGTCAGGCTGACAACCTCGGGCGGGGATATCAATGTGGACCGGGCGGGGGGCGAGGCCGATCTTTCCACCTCCGGCGGCAATATCGGGATCAAGTCGGTCCAAGGCCGGCTCTCGGCGTCGACTTCGGGCGGCAACGTCCGGGCCAGTATTGAGGGGGCGCTGAAAGGTGACTGCAAGCTGACGACTTCCGGAGGCGAAGTGGTGGTGGCGGTGGACAAGACTGCAGCGTTCGACCTCAAGGCGCATACCAGTGGAGGCGACGTTGATGCGGCGGGCATCACGATCGCCATTGAAAAAGGCGGCCTGCGCCGGAGCAGCCTGGCCGGAAAGGTCAACGGGGGCGGACCGTTGCTGTACCTCAGCTCCAGCGGGGGCGACATCCGCATCCGGACAAACTGATTTTCACGGGAAACTCCCAGGTGTGTATCAGGGAAGCCGGCGCGAAAGCGCTGGCTTCTGACTTTGGGCTGAATTGAATTGCCGGGTGGGATTGATCGACACGCACACGCATCTCGACTCGTTTGCCCGGCGCGGTGAATTGCCGGCGATTCTGGCCCGGGCGAAAGAGGCAGGCCTGGCGGCGATGGTGGCCATCGGCACCGATACCGATGATTGGTCGCTCTACCGGGATCTGGCGCGGGAGTATGCGGGTCTGGTGCATTACACGGCGGGTTTGCATCCGTGCAGTGTCGGTCCGGACTGGTCGGACCGAATGGCGCAACTGGAAGGTTTCTGGCGCGCGACACCCGGCCCCGTGGGTTTGGGCGAAATCGGACTGGATCGGTTCCACCTGCCCAAGGATCCGGCCGAAGCGGAGAAGATTTTCGACTGGCAGAAGGCAGCTTTCCGGGCGGCGCTGGCGTTGGCGAAGGGACTGCGCTGTCCGGTGGTCATTCATTCGCGTGGCGCCTTCCAGGAGTGTGTGCAGATGATCGATGAGTCCGAAGTGGAGTGGAACCGGGTGGTGTTTCACTGCTTCACGGAGGGACCGGCGGAAATGGCCGGGTTGATCAACCGGGGCGGTCGCGGCTCGTTCACCGGGGTCATCACGTACAAGAACGCCGAAGCCGTGCGCGCCGCCGCGCTGGCCCAAGGGCTGGAACGATTGATGATCGAGACCGACGCACCTTATCTCACTCCGATGCCACACCGCGGGAAACCGAACGAGCCGGCCTTTCTGAGGCACACGGCGGAGTTTTGTGCCGGACTGTTTGGGGTCGAGTACGACGAGCTGGCGGCGCGGACGACGTCAAACGCCAGGAAGTTTTTCGGCTTGGCTGAGCATTAGGCGGCGAAGGATCCCGGGATCCACCGGCCGTTCTTGACCGCTCCGTCGAGCCGTTTGTTACGCCTCGTCGAACTTCTTGGCGAAAAGTGCCGCGAGTTCTTCCAGCATCTGCGGGGCATCGTCACCGGTGACGATAAACTTGACGTTGGTGCCCTTGGCGGCAGCCAGCATCATCAGGCCCATGATGCTCTTGCCGTTGACCTGCTCCTCATCCTTTTCAACCAAAACCTCGGATTTGAACTTGTTGGTGACACGCACGATCATCGCCGCCGGACGGGCGTGGATGCCCATCTTGTTCAACACGAGAAGCTCCTTCACGTGGACGGCGGCTGATGCGGTGTCACTCTTTTCCATTGCGGTTGGGCTGTTAGGTCGGATTAAAGGGAAACGCTAAAAGCCGGTCGTGCCCCGGCTTGCAATCTTAAAGACCCCCGTATGCCAGCCTTCGCCATCATTGTGCCTTGCCGTTTGGAGTCCACAAGGTTTCCGAGAAAATTGCTGCATCCAATTAAAGGCAAGCCGCTTGTGTTGTGGGTGGCGGAGCGAATAACTGCCCAGGCACCCGACTATCCGCTGTGGTTTGCCGTTGATCATGAATTGCTTGCAGAATGCATTGAAGGAGCGGGATTTAGGGCGATAATGACCGATGCCAGCCATCCTAGCGGAACGGATCGGATTGCCGAAGCTAATTGCACAGTCCGTGCCAGCTATGTGCTCAACGTACAGGCGGATGAACCGCTGGTCAGCACGGGGCAGATTCAAGCTCTGGCGCGGTTGATTCAGGGCGACTGCCCGATGGCGACGCTTTGCACGCCCTTCAAGCGGGTGGTGGATTTCTACAACACCAACCAGGTCAAGGTTGTCATGACCCAGACCGGCCGGGCGCTCTATTTTTCGCGTTCCCGGATGCCGTACTCGCGCGAACTCGGCTTGACGGTGGACGACGCTTGGGTGGCTGCCAACCCGTGTTTCAGGCATCTGGGGCTCTACGCCTATCGGGCGGATTTTTTGGAGAAATTTGTCCGCTTGCCTCCCGGGAAGCTGGAACAGATTGAAAAGCTGGAGCAGCTGCGCGCCCTCGAGAACGGCTATCCCATTGCCATCAGTGTGACCGACGACCCGGGTATCGGAGTGGATACGCCGGACGATGCGAAGAAATTCGAAGCGCTGCTCGGATGAACAAGGTGGGGCTGGCCATTGTCCATTGAAAGACCGCCGGACACTGAATTTCGGCCGTCTGCTGCTGGCGGGCATCGCGCTTTTCCTGTCTGGATGTGTCAGCTCGATTCTGGCGACCCGGGCGGTCACCGCCCCCAACCAGCAGCGGATGCCACGCGCTGTGGCGGATGTTCAATATGCGCGGAGGTTTGATTCATTCGCCTCACAATCCTGGCGGCTTCGCGTCGGACCCCCGCCGGCCGAACTCAGTGTCGCCGTGGTCGAACCGGGCAACTACCGGTTCAAATATTCCATTGCGCTGAAAGAGGCGCCCAACGGCTGGAAATGGCTCGAGCCGATCTTCGACGTGACTTTGCCCCGCGAACCCCGGCCCGCAAAAGGCACCTTGCTGTTGTTGCACGGTTACATGGACGCCAAGGAGAACATGATGCACTGGGCGCTTTGTATGGCCGAGGCCGGCTGGCGTTGCGTTCTGGTCGATCTGCGCGGTCATGGTCGGTCCACCGGTGATATCATCGGCTTCGGGGCGTTTGAGGTGCAGGACCTTTCCCAAGTCATCGATGACCTGCAAAAACGTGGTCTCGCGGGTGAAAAGATCGGCGTGATCGGGGTTTCCTACGGTGCCAGCATGGGCCTGCTGCTGGCCGCGCAGGACAAGCGGGTCGGAGCGGTCGTGGCGCTCGAGCCGTTCAGCAATGCCGCCAAGGCTTTGGTGGAGTTTGCGCATGGGGTGGCCCCACGGCAGGCGGCCGAGATCAGTGCGCCGGAATTCGCGGCGGCTGTGGAAAAAGCCGCCCGCAAAGGCCGGTTCTCCTGGAGCAGCGGCGATGTGCTCGCGGCGATGGACCACGTTGCCATTCCCGTCTTGTTCTTTCACGGGGCGAGAGACACTTGGCTATCGCCGGACAACAGCCGGTCGCTTTACGCCCGGGCCCATCAGCCCAGCCGGCTGGTGATTCTGCCGGACGACGAGCATGTGATGCTGTCGATGCGCTTGGGTGAAATCGTGCCCGAGGTGCGCGGCTGGTTTGACCGGTATCTGGCGGTGGCGCCGGCTGCAGACGGCGCCGGCCTTTGATCCGGAGGCAACCGGCGGTTCAGATCCGTCCGGCCTTCCGGTCGCCGACCATCCGGTGGAAGTCCGCGAAAAGCGGGTCGGCGTCGCTGGGTCCGGGTGCGGCCTCGGGATGATATTGCACGCAGAACACGGGCAGCTCCTTGTGCCGCAATCCTTCGACAGTCTGGTCGTTCAGATTGATCTCGGTGACGATCGCGCCGCGGTTCGCGAGGGAATTCGGATCAGTGGCAAAACCGTGGTTCTGCGCGGTGATGGACACTTTTCCGGTCTCGAGATTCTTCACCGGCTGGTTGCCGCCCCGATGGCCGAACTTGAGTTTGAACGTGGCGCCGCCCAGCGCGTGCGTGATCATCTGGTGCCCGAGGCAGATGCCGAAGACCGGAAATTCGGGGAGCAGAGCCGTGACGGTCTTGTGGATGTAGGGCAGGGCGGAAGGGTCGCCGGGACCATTGGAGAGGAACACACAATCCACGCCGTATTCCCGCACCTGTTCGGCCGTGGCCGTGGCGGGGAACACATGCACCTCGAAGCCATGCCGCACGAGCTTGCGGAAGATCGTGTATTTTGCCCCGAAGTCGAACGCGGCCACCCGGAACTTTTGCGCCGGGTTGTGGGTGGCCCCAGCCGTGGTGCCGACCGGCAGATACTGGGCGTTGCGCCGCGACGCATCATCACCCCGCCAGTGGAAGGGCTCCTGGCAGGTGACGTCCTTCACGTAATCGCTGCCCGCCATGTCGCGCCAGTTGCGGGCGCGGCGGACTGCCTCCTCGTCGCTCATGGGACGGGTGCTCAGGCATGATTTCATCGCACCGTCGACGCGCAACTTCTTGGTGAGGGCGCGGGTGTCCACCTCGCTGATGCCCGGAATGCCGTGTTTTCTCAAATAGTCGCTCAGCGACATCGTGCTGCGCCAGTTGCTGACCACCGGGGAGACTTCACGTACCACGAAGCCCGAGCATTTCGGGGCGGTGGATTCCTCATCCTCGACGTTGATGCCGTAATTGCCGATTTGGACGGCGGTCATGGTCACGATCTGGCCGAAGTACGAGGGATCGGTCAGGATCTCCTGGTAGCCGGTCATCGACGTGTTAAAAACGCATTCGCCGGCAATGGTGGCCTCGGCCCCAAAGGCGGTGCCGCGGAAAACACTGCCGTCTTCGAGGGCGAGCACTGCGGGCTTGGAGTGGGACATTAAAGAAATACGAAAAGGACTTCGCCCCCGGCTGTCTAGAGGTTTCCGAAACAACCGGCGTCCCAGGGCCTGGGCGGGACGGGTCACACCAGCCGTTTGACACCCACCTGAATCCAGCTAGTTCTTGTTACCCAACATGCCCTACACCGAAGACCGCACCACCTGGTTCGCCGGACAAGGGCTTTGGTCCCATGTGCCGGAATCGGACTGGAAGGACTGGGTCTGGCAGCTCAAGAACCGGATCACGACGGTCGAGCAGCTGGAACACCACATGACGCTGACGCCGGAGGAAAAGGCCGGCTGCCTTTTCGCCAACCAAAAGCTCGCGCTGGCGATCACACCCTATTTTTTCAATCTCATCGACCGGGAGGATCCGAACTGCCCCATTCGCAAGCAGGTCATCCCACGCAGCGACGAGATGGTCATCTCGACCGGCGAGATGCTCGATTCGCTGGGCGAGGATGAACACTCGCCGGTGCCCGGCCTGGTGCACCGTTACCCCGACCGGGTGCTGTTTTTGGTGACGGACCGTTGTGCGGCCTATTGCCGCTACTGCACCCGCAGCCGGCTGGTCAGCAATGCGCAGGATTATAATTTCCATCCCGAGTACGAGCAGGCGCTCCGCTACATCGAGGCGCATCCCGGAATCCGCGACGTGCTCCTTTCCGGCGGCGACCCGCTCCTGCTTTCCGACAAGAAACTCGACCATCTGCTCGGCCGGCTGCGGGCCATCAAGCATGTGGAGTTCATCCGCATCGGTTCGCGCATCCCCGTCTTCCTGCCCCAGCGCATCACGCCGGAGCTCGCGGAGGTGTTCAAGAAACACGGTCCGATCTGGATGAGCATCCATGTCAACCATCCGAAGGAGGCCACCCAGGAGCTGAAGGATGCGTGCGAGCGGCTTGCCTATGCCGGTGTACCGCTCGGCAACCAGAGCGTGTTGCTCAAGGGGGTTAATGATGACGCCGAGGTAATGAAGGCATTGGTGCACCGTCTGCTCCGCATGCGGGTGCGGCCTTACTATATCTACCAGATGGATCTCATTACAGGCGGCGCGCACTTCAAGGTCGATGTCCGCAAGGGTATTGAGATCATCCGCGCGCTCCGCGGCCACACGACCGGCTACGCCGTGCCGCAATACGTCATCGATGCGCCGGGCGGCGGCGGCAAGGTGCCCGTCAATCCGGACTACGTCGAAAAAATCACCGATGACGAGGTGGTGTTTCGCAACTTCGAGGGGAAACAGTTCCATTATCCGCTGAAGGCGTCTCCGCTTCCCGGGAAATCCGCCGGACTCGTGATGCCGTCCGAAATACATCTGTGAGCTCCGATGGCGTGATCGGTGATCACGCCTTCCGGTCCGGTTTTTGCCGCTGCGTTCGCCGTACCGGGAACGATGATGACTGGTAACCCGGTGGTGCTCGTCCGGGTGGAGGCGGAGGGAATTCAGGCCATCGGATTCATGGATTCTGAGTTCTCGACCAAATCGGGCGGTTGACGGTTCAGGAGTCAGAACCAGTATTATACGTAAAGTGTTTCAGGCCAATTTGAAAGCCAGGATAAGGCAGTGGAAATTATTGCCCGCGGATTCGTGCGAGAAAGATTCAACGTTTTTGCAGAAACCGCGTCTATCCTTACGACATCAGTGCGTCGTTATAGGAAACGAACATTGCTTGTAGTTCTTACGGTTTGCTTGGTGTTAGGTCATGCAGGGCGTCCCGAAAGGGGCGCCCTTCATGTTTATCGGGGCGGAAGATGACACATTGCGCGGTTGACGGTGGGCCAAATGACGTCCGAACTTGCCCTTGCTCGTAGGGGTGTCCTCCGCGGAGGGCTGAGATTGCGGCGCGCACGGCTGCTCGACCCTGGAACCTGAAACGGATCATACCGGCGAAGGAAACAAGCAAGGTGGGCACGGTGCGCCGCCTGTTTCGACCGGGGGTCCGAATCGGGGCTGGCCTCAACCTATGCGACTCCCGAAACAAATCCTATCCAGTGCCTTGCTGCTCGCCGCGACGGCTTGGTTACGTGGTCAGACCGTGCCGGCCGGCGACGATCTCAAGCTTGCCCCCTACGAAGTAAGGGGCGTGCCCCTGGAACAATCGATCAATCCGCTCACCCGCGAGACCGGCGCCGTCATGGGCGACGACCGCGGTCCGCTCGACACGCCCCGCTCCGTGAGCACGATAACCGCCGGGTTGGTCAATGAACGGGCGGTGCACGGTCTGCGCGACATCCTGGAATTCAGTCCGGGGACCTACGCGCCTTCGAGCTATGGGGAACTGACCGTGCCGTATATCCGGGGCGACATCGCCGAGGCCTACGTCAACGGCCAGCGGCGCACGAACAACGAATACGGGTTTCTGCCCTCGTTCAATGGCGTGGAGGCGGTTGATGTCGTGCGCGGCGCCGGTTCGGCCGTCTTTGGCGCCGGCTACCTCACGGGTGGTTATGTCAACTACCAGACCAAGCAGCCACAATTCTCCGGCCCGCAGACCACGGTCACCACCCGCCTGGGCACGTGGACGGCGGGCGGTCTTTCCTACCTGAATGGCAGCGTGCAGATCGATACGACGGCCCCGGTGAACGACCAGCTGGCCTGGCGCTTGAGTTACGAAGGCAAGGGTGGCGACACCTTCTATTCCCGCAACGGGGACAAGGACGATCGCGAGGACCTGTTTGCCGCGCTCACCTGGCGGCCGCACCCGGGATTGAAACTGGAGTTCAACGCCCAGTGGATGTGGCAGAACACCAATGAAACCCTCGGCGTGAATCGGGTGAACCAGGACCTCATTGATCACGGCCTCTACTACACCGGTCTTTCCGCCGACGAACCGTACAATCCCGGGCCGATCCCGGCGAACTCGGTCGTCAAGCTGCCGTGGGACGCGACACTGCTGTCGAAGAACGACTATGCGCAGGCCCACGTCGCCAACGCTCAGCTCATCGCCACCCTGGAGGTGTCACCAGCACTGACGCTGATCAACCGGACCTTTTTCGAATACGTGAACCGCAAGCGCGTGTACGCCACCGCCTACCTCGAGTTTGTCGAGCAGCACACCTTCGAAAACCGCACCGAGGCGCACCTGGACCTGTCCGGCGCCGCGCTGCCGCAAACGATCGTCGCCGGCGCCGCTGTGCGCCTGCAGGCGGTGCGCTCGTTCGAGAACTACACCAACGAGTACCTTTATAACTTCGACATCACGGATCCCGCGCGGGTGTTCGACCAGGCGGCGCAGTTCCCGAACTCCTTCTTTCCCGGCTATCCCGGACCAGGCGGACTGCTCTTTTTCGGCCCGCTTGATCCTTATGTGCCGACCCCGGAAACCGGTGACTCGCGGGTCTGGAATCCCGCGGTGTTCCTGCAGGATGACGTCAAGCTGGGCGAAAAACTGCACCTGCTCGCCGGAGTGCGCGGCGACGGCTTCTATGCCCGCGCCAGCGATCCGCTCCCACCTCCGGGAGTCACCACGATCGCGCACGATGCGGCCAGCGCCCGGGAGCTCTCGGGCGACGCCAGCCTGCTTTACCGCGCCACGCGCACCTCGAGTCTCTATTTCACCTGGCAGGACACCTCCTCGCTGCACGGCAACCTCGGCGGCGGAGGCATCAGCCTCCAATCCGACGGCCGGATTGATCCCAACGACCTGCGAAATCGCAGCGAGCTGCTCGAGGCCGGCGCGAAATTCAGCCTGCTCAACAACCAGCTCTTTGCCGGCGCCGCGCTGTTCACCCAGCGGCGGTCGCGGACCGGGTTGGGCGATGTGCACCAGGATATCCGCGTGCGCGGCTTGGAGCTTGAAACGGTCTACCAGCCCACCACGCAGTTCAGTGCGACCTTCAACGCGACCATCCAGGACGGGGAATACCTGAACGCCTCGCCGTTTCAACTCGGCGGGCGCGATATCTACGCCAGCTACGTGGCGGGTCGCGGTCCGGGCGGACTTGGCACGGGCGACGCCAGCTACAGCCCGTGGGGCAATCAGGTGCCGGTCGGCGATTGGCCGCTCGTGGGTTTCTCGCACGTCATGTTCAACGGCAGCGTGCGTTACCGCTGGGCGAACGGCGTTGGGGCCGCGCTCGACGGCCAGTGGCAAAGCCGGCAGCGCGGCAATCTCGACGACCAATGGCATATTCCCGACCAGTATACGTTGAACGCGTCGCTCTCGTGGACGCGCGGCCCCTGGACGGTGAACCTCGATCTTCTCAATCTCACCGACCAGCGCAACTGGATCCATAATGGCGACGCCTACACGGCGAGCATCCTGGTCCTTCCCGACCAGCCGCTCCGCGCCGAAGGCTACATCAAATACCGTTTCTGATCCCGCATCGCCGGCCTAAGTATACTATTAGTTGACATCGAAAATCAGACGCGCTTGTCAACTAATAGTATACTTAAGCCGGCGTGACGAGGTTGCCGCGACGGGTGCCCCCGCTGCGTGAAACGGCGCTCGGGCTCAGCCGGACACCCGCATCCGGCCCTGCTCGTCGTAGGCGATTTCCTTCACCTTGACGCAGCGCAAGTGGCTTTGTCCGCCGGAGAGCGTGGAGTCATGATAAAAAAGATACCACCGGCCCTGGAATGCCATGATCGAGTGGTGCGTGGTCCAGCCGACGACCGGCTCGAGCAGCCGCCCGCGAAAAGTGAACGGCCCGAGCGGGCTCGTGCTGGTCGCGTAGACGATGTAATGCGTGTCACCGGTCGAATAAGAAAAATAATACGTGCCGTTGCGTTTGTGCATCCACGGTCCCTCGAAATAGCGGCGGTCGTGGTCACCCGCCAGCAGCGGGCGCCCGTTCTCGTCGAGAATCTTCAGCTCCGCGGCCTCGCCTTGCAGCGCTTTCATGCCGGCGGTGAGCTGCGCGACCCGTGGACCGATGGCCGGCTCGGCCGCGCCCGGTTCCCGGCCGTTCGGATCGAATTTCCCGGTGCGCCATTTCTGCAACTGGCCGCCCCAGATGCCGCCAAAATAGAGATAGGCGGCGCCGTCGTCGTCGACGAAGCTGCAGGGGTCGATGCTGTAGGTGCCGCGAATCGCCTGCGGTTCCGCGCGGAAAGGGCCCGCGGGCCGTTCACTCTCGGCCACGCCGATGCGAAAGACGCCCTGCTTGTCCCGGGCGGGGAAATAGAGGAAATATTTCCCATTCTTGTGCGCCGCATCGGGCGCCCACAGCTGCTTGCCCGCCCAAGGCACGTCCTTCAGGGTCAGCACCACCCCATGGTCGGTGACCTCGCCGCCGACTGTCGCCAGGGAAAAGACATGGTAATCGTCCATGTCGTATTGGTCCCCCTCGTCGTTCGAGGCGATGCCGGTGTCCCGGTCGTGCGAAGGATAAAGGTATATCCGGCCTTCGAATTCGTGGGCCGAGGGATCCGCCGTGAACAGATGCGTGATCAGGGGTTTTTCAGACATCACCCATAGATTGAACCTGGTTCCCTTCGCTTCGATAAAATTTGTACGGGATTTCCCGCTAACATTAGAATGGATCAGGCCACGCCGGATCGCGCTTCACTCCAATTCGAAGGCAATCTCGGCGATCTGTCGCTCGGAGGTGAGGCCGGTCTCGGCTGGAAAATGTTTCAGGCCGTCGGCGCGCAATGCCGGTGCATGCTCGCGTATGTAGCTGTCGAACGCCTTTCGGGTGGGGAAGACATACTGAACCTCAACCGCGGCCGGAGCGTGGTCGGGCAGGCGGTCGGGCAGGACGACGCGGACGTCCGTCGCGCCGCCGGCCTTCACGGCGAGCACGTGGTCGGGCACCAGCCAGGAGAGATAACGACCGCGCAGCTGCCAGGTGGGCAGGGTGGTCCGCACCGTGTAGAGGATCTTTGGCATGGCCGGAACCTAGGTGCCGGAGGCCCGGAGCCAAGAGCGAAGACCGGCCGTGGCCGCCTAGTGCGACTCGCTGAAACTCGTGATCGAGTGCCACTCGAGCACCTCCTGCAACAGCGCCCGCTCGGTCTTGAGCACGATGCGCTCAAGGCTGTTCCATGTCTGGCAGAAGGTGACCTGGTTGCGGCTGTCGGTCAGCATCGCGTGCATTTCCCGGTAGCGCGCCACCCGGCGCTGCAGGTCGTTGATCGAGATGAGCGAGATGAGTGAGGCGGCAACCACTGGCAGCGAAATGGGAAACAGATTGAACACGGTGTCCTCCACCCATTCCGGCACCTCGATGTGCGCGGTGTGGCAGACGGCGTAGATCGCGGTGCTGATGATGGCGAGAATGGTGGCGATCCAGAAACCCGCCTTCAACCGGCCGAACAGGGGCAGGGCGCGCCCTTCCTGCCGCCGGTAATAGGCCAGCTGGTCGTCGATGCGCTGGGTGAGATAGATCTGTTTGAAATCGTCCATCGGCACCGGCCGGGTCGCCGAGGAACGGCTGTGCAGAATATGCAGGGAGCGCGTCAGGCCGCGCACGCCGGGCAGGTCGAGATCCTGGAACAGCGGTGCGGCGCGGGGCAGGCCCCAGGTGGCGAGCGCCGAGCGGCTGAACTCCGCCGCCAACCGGCATCGCACCCAGCTGTGATGCGAGTGCGTGTGGTGCCGCAATACGAGCGCCACGCCCAGCGCGCCGGCGAGGCAGAACAGCTTGGCCCACGGCAGAAACAGCAGGTGCAGTCCGTAGGACAGCGCCGCGGCTGCGATCAGGGTGGCGGCGACGTGCAGCAGCACCGTCGACACGATCAGGCGCCGGAACTGGGGCGCGCCGTGACTCGCGGCGTGGTCACATTTTTGTTGGAAGGCAAAAATCACATCGGGCGCCTTGAACGGATTGGCCGCCTCCCGGTTCCGGGCTTCGGGCAATTCGTTCAGGTTGGCGAGGCTGGCGTCGCCTCGCTCCAGCTTGGTCCAGTTCTCCCGCCGCACCTCGTGCGTGCCGGCGTTGATGATGATGATCGCCTTGCCGATGGCCCGGGCATATTCGATCACGTCCGCCGTGCCGCCCTTGCCCCGGGCCGGCTGACCGTCCCACAACGCGAGCAGCACATCGGACTCGTTGACCGTTTCCATACCGCAATCGAGGTAGGCGTCCTCGCGGGCACCGTTCTCGGTGATGACCCGCACGTGTTCCGCCTGGGTCAAGGTCGTTTCCACGACGGACCATTCCTCCGGGGAGAAATCCTTGGCGAATTCGGCGCGTGGCAGGGGCAGGATGGCGTGCCACGACATGCCAAGGCTGCGGGCCCGCTCGACAAACAGCTGGTCGCTGCCCACGGCGACGGACGACAGTGCGATCCATTCCCCCGGGGCCTCTTGGCGCAACTTTTCCAGGGCGGCGCGGATCGCCGCACCGGCGCCGGCCTCGTCCGCCAGCAGCCGGTGACCGGAAAACCCGACGACGTGAAACAAGGGCAGCTGGCTGGAATTGGAGGCAGAGGAAAGCATTCGGCCGGAGGCGACGATTGCAACGGGTGCCAGCGAGGGTTTGGGCTGGCAAGGCCTAAGCTTAAGCGCCATGAACTGCTGCAACTTATGCCGGACCACCCAACCACGCCCGGGGCCGTCTTTCTCAGCTATGCCCGCGAAGACACCGATGCCGTGCGGCGCATTACTGATGCGTTGCGGGCTTTCGGCGTCGAGGTTTGGTTTGATCAGAACGAATTGCGCGGGGGCGACGCGTGGGACGCCAAGATTCGCACCCAGATCAGGACCTGCACGCTCTGTGTCCCGGTCATCTCCGCTTCCACCCAGGCGCGCGGCGAGGGCTACTTTCGCCGCGAGTGGAAGATTGCCGTGGAGCGAACGCACGACATGGCCGCCGGCGTGCCGTTCCTCCTGCCGGTGGTGATTGACGACACCAAGGAATCCGAGGCCCTGGTGCCCGACGAGTTCATGCGGGTCCAATGGACCCGGCTGGCGCACGGCGTGCCGACGCCGCAGTTCGTCGAGCAGGTGAAAAAGCTGATCGAAGGCCCGCGAAAACCGACCGTGGAACCGAGTCGCTCCCGTCCCCCGGTAGGCGTTCCCGCTGAGGCTGGGCGACCGGGGGCGGCGACCTCGGCTCCCGCCAAAGGCATTCCCGGCTGGGTGTGGGGTGCGGCTGCGGCGGTGCTGGTTGCGGTCGTTGCCGGGGTGATCCTCTCGCGCCAGCCCGCGCCGGCCGCCCCGCCGCCAAGTTCACCCGCGGAAGCCAAGCCCGCCCCCGCGGCACCCTCGGTGGATGCGAAATCCATCGCCGTCCTCCCGTTCACCAACATGAGCGAGGACAAGGACAACGCCTTTTTCGCCGATGGCATCCACGAGGACATCCTGACCAACCTCGCGCTGATCCGGGAACTCCGGGTCGTTTCCCGCACCTCGGTCATGCCCTACCGCACCACGACGAAATCCATCCGGCAGATCGCGCAGGAACTGGGCGTCGCCTACATTCTTGAGGGCAGCGTGCAACGGGCGGGCAACAAGGTCCGCGTCACGGGCCAGTTGATCGACGCGCGCACGGACGAGCACATCTGGGCCAAGGCCTATGATCGCGATCTCACCGACATCTTCGCCGTCCAGTCCGAGCTGTCCCAGGAAATCGCCGCCGCGCTCTCGACCGCGCTCTCGCCCCAGGAGAAGCAGCTGCTCGACCGCCGGCCGACGGCCAATCTCGCCGCCTACGATGCCTATCTCAAGGCGCGTGCGCTGCGCCAGCGGAACGCGGGCGGATCGCAGGAATGCGAGCCGCTGCTGGAGGAAGCGGTCCGCCTCGATCCGAAATTCGCCCTCGCCTGGGCGGAACTCGCCTCGGCCATGACGCAATCCTACTTCAACGACTTTGATCACTCGGACGAGCGGCTGGCCAGGGCCAAGGCCGCGATCGACACGGCGGTGCGCCTCGCACCCGACGATCCCGATATCATCGAGCGGCTCGGCGATTATTATTACTACGGTTATCGCGATTTTGAACGGGCGACCGAGCAATACCTGCGTCTGTCCGTGCTGCGGCCGAACGACGCCGCCGTCTTCGGGTCGCTCGGGTTCATCCACCGCCGCCAGGGCCGCTGGGGCGAGGCGCTGAAGGAGCTGCATCGCGCGGCGGAGCTGGAGCCCCGCGACCTTCGTTTCGGCCACACCCTGGTGCAACTCTCGCTCGGGTTGGACCGTTACGAGGAGGCGGCCGCGATGCAGCAGCAGATTTCCGCGCAGTTTCCCGATTCGGTGCTCGATCTCCTCCAAGTGGCATCCATTCCCTTTCTTGCCCGCGGCTCCGTCCAAGAAGGGGCGGACGTGATCGCCCGGATCAAGCCGGCCCAGCGGGATCAGCCCCTGGTGCTCTACATACGCAAGAGTTGGGCCCGGGGCATTGGTGATTGGGCGGAGGCGATCAAACTCGACGGGCAGCAACGCTATTACGACGGCTACGGCGAATCGCACTGGAGCCAGGA
>JBBIHQ010000042.1:0-28639 GCA_037446975.1 Opitutia bacterium | reverse complement strand
GCGAACGCGGAGGGCCACGGCATCATCCCGCGGACCAGGTTGCGCACCTCCCCCGGCCGGCTCCGGCGGGCGCACAATCAAATACTACAAGTCCTCCATGAATCCGGGCGAGGTCAGTCCCAATCCCGGCAAGGACTCGATGGGTATGGACCTCGTGCCAGTGTACGACGAGGCGGACTCCGGCGGCGAAGCCATCCAGATTGACCCCGTGACGATCCAGCGGATGAACCTCAAGACCGGACTCGTAACCCACGGCCCGGTGTTGCGCGAAATTCGCACCGTCGGAAGCGTTGCCTATGACGAGGCCGGCTTGCAGGACATCACGACCAAATACGAAGGCTGGATCGAAAAACTCTTTGTCAATGCGACGTGGGCGACGGTGAAGGCCGGCGATCCGCTTTTCGAAATCTACTCGCCCGATCTCTACAACGCCGAACTCAACTACGTCGTTGCCCTCCAGAGCGAAGGCGAGGGCGGCCCGCTGGTCCGCGCCGCCCTCGCCCGGCTGCAGCTCTTCGACGTGCCGGCGGAATTCATCGCCGGATTGCAACGCAGCCGTGAGGCGCAGCGCACCTTCATCTACCGCGCGCCCGCCACCGGGGTCGTGATCGAGAAGATGGCGGTCGCCGGCCAGATGATAAAGCCCGGCGAGCGCATCTACCGGCTCGCTGACCTTTCGCATGTCTGGGTCGAGGCGCAGGTTTACGAACAGGACCTGCCGTTCGTCCGTCCCGGCCAGGACGCCACCGTCCGCGTCACCTACGGCCCCGAGCGGACGATCGACGGCAAGGTCGACCTGCTGTTGCCGCAGGTCGAGGAACAGACCCGCACCGCCACCGCCCGCATCGTGCTGCCGAACCTCGATGGCGCGCTCCGCCCCGGCATGTTCGTCGACGTACGTTTCGCCGCGCAGATCGCCGACGACGCCGTGCTGGTGCCCGACCTGGCGGTGTTGCGCAGCGGCGAGCACAACACCGTCTTCGTCGCCAATTCCGATGGCTCGTTCCAGCCCCGTGAAGTGCGGCTCGGCGTGCGCTCGCAGGGCAATCTTTACCAGGTGCTCGAAGGCCTGGCCGCCGGCGAACGCATCGTCATTTCGGGCCAGTTCATGCTCGATTCCGAGAGCCAGCTGCGCGACGCGATCCAGAAAATGCTCAAACCGGAGGGCATCGCGGCCGCGGCTCCGGCCGGCCCGTCGTTGGCCGCCCACCCGTTGCAGACCGCCGGGGCGGCGAATCCGGCGGAGCCGCTGAGGACCCTGGCTTATGCCGCCGCCGATGCCGCGGTTCCCCTCGCCAACGACGACTTCGCCGGCTATCAGGCGCAGCTTCCCGCGCTGCGCTCCGCCCTGACCGCCTACTTTGCCGCCGACGCGCACGCGGGGCACGGCCCCTTGGCGTCGTTCCAGGATGGTCCGGCTGATCCGGCCGACCTCGTCGCGGCCCGCCGCGACTTTGCCCCGCTGAGCACCGCGATCGCCGACCAGGCGCGCGCGGCGCTCTCGCTCCACGCCGCGGGGCTGCATCTCTTCGAGTGCCCCATGGCGCCGGTCGTCATCAAGGGTCGCTGGCTGCAGCGCGCCGGCGAGCTCAGAAACCCCTTCTATGGCTCCTCCATGCTGTCTTGCGGTGAAGAGCTCAAATGAGGACGCCCAACCCTCCGCCTCCGACCAGATGAAATCCATTCTGCTCCGCTCCCTGCTCCTGGTTTCCACCACCAACTAGGCTTCCCCCGTGCTCACCCGAATCATCGATTTCTCCCTGAAGAACAAGTTTCTCGTCCTCGCGGCAACGGTGGCGCTGGTGCTGGGCGGCGTGTATGCGCTCAAGAACATCCCGCTCGACGCGATCCCCGACCTCTCCGACACGCAGGTCATCATCTACACCGAGTGGCCCGGCCAGGCGCCGCAGATCGTGCAGGACCAAGTGACGTATCCCATCACGACAAAGATGCTGTCGGTGCCGTCGGCCAAGGTCGTGCGCGGCTATTCGTTCTACGGCTTCTCCTTCGTCTATGTGATCTTTGCCGACGGCACCGACCCGTATTGGGCGCGCAGCCGGGTGCTGGAATACCTGAACGGGCTGCAGGGCAGCCTGCCGGCCACCGTCGCCCCCCGCCTCGGGCCGGATGCGACCGGTGTCGGCTGGGCATTCATGTATACGCTCAATTCCCCGAACCATGACCTGGCGCAACTGCGCTCGATGCAGGATTGGTTCCTGCGTTACCAGCTCGCGAGCGTCGAGGGCGTCGCCGAGGTGGCCAGCGTCGGCGGGTTTGTGAAGCAATACCAGATCACCGTCGATCCGCAACGGCTGCGCGCCTACAATCTGTCGATCCGCGACGTCGCCATGGCCGTCCGGCAGAGCAACGGCGAAGTCGGCGGCCGGTCCCTCGAGATGGGCGAGAAGGAATTCATCCTCCGGGTGAAGGGCTACGTCTCCTCCGTGGAGGACCTGCGGAAAATTGCCGTGGGCCGCGGCCCCGGCGGGACGCCGGTCCTCCTCGGCGAGGTGGCGAACGTCGGGCTCGGCCCCGACATGCGCCGCGGCATCGCCGAACTCAACGGCGAGGGCGAGACCGTGGGCGGAGTCGTGGTCGTGCGCTACGGCGTCGATACCCGCCAGGTCATCCAGGCGGTCAAGGCGCGGCTGGACGAGGCGATGAAAAGCCTGCCCAAGGGCGTCACCTATTCGATCGCCTATGACCGCACGGCGCTGATCGACCGCGCCGTGAGCACCCTCAAGGAAAAGCTCATCGAGGAAAGCATCGTCGTCGCGCTGGTGTGCCTGCTGTTCCTGATGCACCTGCGCAGCTCCTTCGTGGCGATTGTCATTTTGCCCATCGCCGTCCTGGCCTCGATCCTGATCATGTTCGGACAGGGGCTCAGCGCCAACATCATGTCGCTCGGCGGCATCGCCATCGCCATCGGCGCCATGGTGGACGCGGTCATCATCATGATCGAGAACGCGCACAAACACCTGGAGCACGACGGCGGGAAGAAGCCGCACTGGGACATCATCCGCGACGCCTCCATCGAGGTGGGACCGACACTCTTCTACTCCCTGCTCGTCATCACGGTGTCGTTCCTGCCCGTGTTCACGCTGCAGGCACAGGAGGGCCGGATGTTCAAGCCGCTCGCGTTCACGAAAACATATTCGATGGCGGCGGCGGCGATCCTCTCCATCACGCTCGCGCCCGTGCTGATGGGCTTCTTCATCCGTGGTAAGATCCCGACGGAAGACAGAAACCCGGTCAACCGGCTCCTGATCTGGCTGTATCACCCGCTGCTGGACCTGATGATCCGGTTCCGCTGGGCCGTGATCATCATCGCGGCCGCGCTGGTCGGCTGGGTGTTCTTCCCCTGGAATGCGCTGGTCGCCCGCGTGCTGCCAGACGGCGGCGTGAAGGAGGTCGCGTTGAAACTCGGCCGGGCGTTTCCCTACCAGCACCTCGGCTCCGAGTTCATGCCGCCGCTCTACGAGGGCGATCTGCTCTACATGCCGACGACCTTCCCCGGCATCTCGCCGACCAAGGCGCGCGAGCTGATCCAGCAGACCGACCAGATCATCAAGTCGTTCGCCGAGGTGCATCACGTGTTCGGCAAGATCGGCCGCGCGGAATCCGCCACCGATCCCGCCCCGATGGACATGATCGAGACCACCATCATGCTGAAACCCGAGGAGGCATGGCCGGCGGTCGACATCACGGACGACAACGGCAAGATCGTCGCCCACCGGCGGCGCACCGTGGACGAACTCACCGCGGCCATGAACCGCGCCGTCCAGATCCCCGGCCTCACCAACGCCTGGACCATGCCGATCAAGACCCGCATCGACATGCTGGCGACCGGCATCAAGACGCCCGTCGGCATCAAGGTCGCCGGACCGGACCTGCGGGTACTGGAGCGGATCGCGAGCGAGATCGAAGCCGTGATCCGCCGCGCCCCCGGCACCAGCAGTGTGTTCGCCGAACGCGTCATGGGCGGCAATTACGTCGAGTTCGATATCGACCGTGATGCCATCGCGCGTTACGGGCTGACCGTCGGCGAGGTGCAGGAGGTGCTCGAGGTGGCCCTGGGCGGCATGCCGCTCACCACCACGGTCGAGGGGCTGGAACGCTATGGCGTGATTCTGCGCTATGACCGCGATTATCGCGAGAATTTGGAGGCGCTCCGCGAGATCCTCGTGCCGGTCAAAGGGGCGGCAACCGGCGGCGGCATGGGAGCGGCGGCCGGTTCGTCCGCCCTGACCCAGGTGCCGCTCAGCCAGTTGGCGAAGGTGCGCGTCGTCGCCGCGCCCATGGGCATCAAGAGCGAGGGCGCCGTGCCCAACGCCTGGATCTATGTCGACGTACAGGGCGTCGATCTCGGCAACTATGTTCGCGGCGCGCAAAAGACCCTGCACGACGCCATCCAGCGCGGAGAGATCAAGGTGCCGGCCGGTTACAGCATCTTCTGGAGCGGCCAGTATGAATACATGCAGCGCGCGAAGGCGCGGCTCATGATCGTCGTGCCGCTCACGCTGCTCATCATCATCTTCATCAT
Source organism: Opitutia bacterium (assembly GCA_037446975.1). Lineage (GTDB taxonomy): Bacteria > Verrucomicrobiota > Verrucomicrobiia > Opitutales > Opitutaceae > Lacunisphaera. The sequence continues at coordinate 24,096 of JBBIHQ010000042.1, read as the reverse complement.
CTATCTGAACACCCAATCGTGGATCAAGACCGCCATCGTGCTGCTGGCCGTGCCGTTCTCCCTCGTGGGCGCCTTCTGGGCGCTCTACCTGTTCGATTACAACCTGAGCGTCGCGGTGTGGGTCGGTATCATCGCCCTCGCCGGCCTCGATGCCGAGACGGGCGTCGTGATGCTGCTCTACCTCGACCTCGCCTATACCGAATGGAAGACGCAGGGCCGGTTGCGCACGGCCACCGACCTGCGCGACGCCATCTACCATGGCGCGGTCAAACGCGTCCGCCCCAAGGCCATGACGGCCGCCGTCATCATCGCCGGCCTGCTGCCCATCCTCTGGAGTCATGGCACCGGGGCCGACACCATGAAGCGCATCGCGCTGCCGATGGTGGGCGGCGTGGTCACCTCCACGCTGATGGAACTGCTCGTCTATCCCGCGATTTTCTACCTGTGGCGCAGACGCAGTCTGCCGCCCGCTGTGCCCCCGCCGGCACCGGCGCCGCTCACATGACCTTCCACGCGAACTCAACAACGAAAACCAAAAAGGAAAATGCCATGAAAACCATTCTACGATTGATTGTTCTCGCGGGCCTCCTCGCCGGCACCGCTTCCGTCGCCTTCGCCGGCCCCGGCCTCCAGTATTGGCAAACACTCAACAAGAAGTCCCAGTTCGAGGAACTCAAACCCGGCGACACGATCGCCTACGTCTGCAACCAGTGCCAGACCGTGACGGAAAAAACGATCGGAAGCACGGCCGAGGCGATGGATCTTTGCCGGGAAGGCGCCATGGTCATGTGTCCGTCGTGCAAGACGACGGTGAAGGTCGTGACCAAAGGTCCGCCGAAGAACCAATCGACTGCACGGGAGATAACGTATGTGAACGAAAAGGGCGAGTCGTGCTTCTTCATCGCCAAGGTGGTCAAGCAGAAGTAACGCCGGTAATTCTTCCCTGATGCCAAATACGAGGCGTTTGCCATCCTGTCCGCTCCGTGCCCCCGGCCTGGATCGGACGGGGTGGGTTTCTTTCCGAACGCGGGCAAAGGTCGCCGCGCGATTCCATCCGGTCTGTCCACCGCCGCCTGATTCCGGGGTCTTCGACTCAAAGAGCTTGAATTGCCGGGCATCCTGGCGAGGTTAATGCTCCCACGGTAGAGCTGCCATGTCCTCCCTGCAAACCAGAGTTTTCCCTGCCCGCGCCCTGCTGGCTGCCGCGGTCGTCTGGCTGGTCTGGGTCAGTCTTTGCTCGACGCGAACGTTGGCGGAGCAACCGGCGGACGCCCACCCGCACACTGCCGGTTGCGCGGCACATCACGCCCGTGATGCTTCGCCCCATGGCGACAAGCGCGACGATGATTGCGGTTGTGAGTCCTTCAAGGCCTTCCCGGCGAATACCACCGAGCTGGCGAAGGCGCCCGCACCCGCGATCTCGCTGCCGCTTTACACGGTTCTCCTCGACGGGTTGGCCTATGAATCGGCCGCGAGGGCGATCACGGCCCAGAATACCGGCCCACCCGGGCGAATATCGCCCGGCGAGCTTGTTCTGCAAAGGTGCCACCTGAGTCACGCGCCTCCGTTGGTGGTTTGAGGCTTCCGCACACGCCGCCCGCGTGAGCGAAGCCGTTGCCGCGGGCAAGTCCGCCCGCGTGTGTCTGTCTGCCCGGCCCCAGGCCGTGGCGTTCAGGCTCCTGTTGCCACGCAATCGACAACCACAAACTTCCATGAAACTCTCTGCTGCCATCAAACTTCTCACCGCGCTGGCCTTCAGCGCCACCCTCACGTCCCTCGCACTCGCGCACGAAGCCGATTCCACCCACCCCAACGCCATTGCCCCAACCGGCTCCCTGCTCAAGGCCGATGCGGCCGGCGTTTCCGCCGCTTGGCTCGCCAAGGCCAAGGCCGAGTATCCCCTCGATGCCTGCATGATCTCCGGCGACAAACTGGAGGGTGGCGACATGGGCCCGCCGTTGGACTACGTCTATCGGCAGGAAGGCCAGCCCGACCGGCTGATCCGGTTCTGCTGCCCGCATTGCCTCCGGGATTTCAAGAAGGATGCCGCAAAATTCCTGAAACAGCTCGACGACGCCACCGCCGCAAAGGCGAAAACCGCAACGTCCAAGTAATCAGGCTCAACTCGGGATGGCGGTTTCGACCGCCATCGCTCCCAGCCATGACTGCCCTGCAACTGTCCGGCCGGCTGCATCCGTTGGTGCTGCATTTCCCGATCGCCCTGCTGCTGCTCGCCGCGGCGGTCGAGGTGGTGCGGTGTTTCCGCGCCGACCCGCGCCTCGGCCGGCTGACCGTCTTCCTTCTCACGCTCGGCACCCTCGGCGCCGTGGCCGCCGCCGGCACCGGCTGGGTCTTTGCCCGCGAATCACATCCGGAGCCGGCGCTGCGTGCCACGCTCCACTGGCACCGCTGGCTCGGAATCGCCACCGCCGGCCTCGCGACCATCGCCTGGGCCTCGGCCCGCCGGTATGCCGACGATCCCCGGCCGACGCGTCGCTGGATTTCCCGGTTGGCCGTCTGGCTCGCCGCAACCGTCCTCGTCATCACCGCACATTTGGGCGCGCTCCTCGTCTGGGGCGCGGATTATTTCTCCTGACCTCTGCCAATTCCCATGCCTCGTTCATTCAAGCTGTTTCTTCCGTTCGCCGGCCTGCTCTTGCTCACCGGCTGCACCACCTCTGCGCCGCAAGCCGCGCTCCCTGCCGTCCAGACCCAGCTCGGAGACCGGGCGGGCATCACTGCGACCTGGCCGTTGACGCCCGAGGCCCGGGCCCGGGCCGATGCCGCCGTCGGCGAACTGCTGGCCACCGGCCTGACCGTGGATTCCGCCGTGCGGATTGCGCTGCTCAACAACCGGGCGCTCCGGGCGACGTTCGAGGAACTCGGCCTTTCCCAGGCGGCCCTCGCCGCCGCCGCCCGCCTGCCCAACCCGTCACTCGAGGCCAGCGTCCGCTGGCCGAGTGCCTGGCCGCGCGGCCCCAATGCCGAGTTCGGCCTGAGTGCGCCGCTGCTCGAATCCCTGCTGCTGCCGGCCCGCAAGGGCGTGGCGCAAAATCAACTGGCCCAGATCCAGTATCGGGTGAGCCACGAGGTGCTCGCGCTCGTCGCGGAGGTCCGTCGCGCGGCTTACGAAGTGCTGGCCCGGCAGGAATTGCGCGCCGGGCTCGCCGTGATCGCCGCAGTCAATGACGCGGCGGCAGAGGTGGCACGCCGCCAGTTCGACGCCGGCAACGTCCCCAGGATCGATCTGGATCAGCTCCAGGCCTCCGCGCAGGAAACACAGGTCGAGCTCGCCCGCGCCGAGGCCGAGGTTCGATCCGCCCGCGAACACCTCACCCGGTTGTTGGGACTCACCTCCGCGCAAGCGAATTGGCAGATGGCGGGGGGCCTGCCCCACCTGCCGGCCGGCGACAACCTGCCGGCCGACCTCGAATCGGTCGCCTTGGAAAGCCGGCTCGACCTCGCCGCCTTGAAGAACCAGGTGGATCTGGCCCGGAAAACCCTTGACCTGAAACGCCGGACCCGCCTGCTGCCGGGCGAAGCGAATCTCGGTGTCGATACCGAACGCGACAGCGGTGGTACACGGGTGACCGGCCCGCGGGTGGGTGTGCAGTTGCCGGTGTTTGACCAAGGTCAGCCCGAACTCGCGCGCTTGGCCGCGGAATTGCGCCAGGCGCAGGATCGGACCGAGGCGCTGTCGGCGGACATCGGCTCGGAGGTTCGCGCCGCCCGGGACATGCTCGCCGCCGCGCGCCAGGCGGCCGAATTCTATCAGCAGACCCTCCTGCCGCAGCGCCAGGCGATTCTGCGCGAGACCCTGCTCCATTACAACGCCATGCAAAAAAGCGTCTATGAACTGCTCGCCGCGAAAGAGCAGCAACAGATCACAGAACGCCAGAGCGTCGAGGCGCTGCGCGATTACTGGCTCGCCCGCACGGAGCTCGAACGCGCGCTGGGGCGGCGTTTGCCGGCCCCGCCCGATGCGGCCGGGGGACCGCCCGCTCCCAACGACGAACCAGCCGCCGCCCACCACCACGATTCCCATCCCTAAACCGGAGCCCAACACCATGTCCGCATCCTCCAGTCTCAGCCGCCGAAACTTTCTCGCCGTCTCCGGCGGGGCCGCCCTGCTGGCACCCGTTGCCCGGATCCTGGCGCAAAACGACCCGCACCCGCCGACCAGCGACGGCACGACGAGGCCGTTTGTCCCGCCGGGCGACTCGCCCGGCTACCGGCCGGTCATCACGCCGAACGGCGCCACGCTCCCGTGGCGGATGGTCGACGGCGTGAAGGTGTTCCATCTCACCGCCGAGCCGGTGACGCACGAGTTCGCACCCGGACTGGTCGCCAACTGCTGGGGCTACAACGGCCGCGTCCACGGACCGACCATCGAAGCCGTCGAAGGCGACCACGTCCGCATCTACGTCACCAACCGGCTCGATGCGCCCACCACGGTTCACTGGCACGGCGTCCTGGTGCCGAGCGGCATGGACGGCGTCGGCGGCGTTTCCCAGAAGGCGATCCAACCGGGCGAAACCTTCAAATACGAGTTCACCCTCCGGCAGCATGGCACGCTGATGTATCACTCGCATCACGACGAGATGACGCAGATGCAGCTCGGCATGATGGGCCTGTTCATCATCCATCCGAAGAATCCCTCGGAGCCGCTCCCCGACCGCGACTACGCGATCATGCTTTCCGAGTGGAAGATCGAAGTCGGCGCCCGCCGGCCCGACCCGAACGAGATGACGGATTTCAACGTCTTCACGATGAACGCCCGCAGTTTCCCCGGCACGCAGGCGCTCGTGGCGAAGAAAGGCGAGCGCGTGCGCATTCGCATCGGCAACCTGAGCACGATGAGCCACCACGCCATCCACCTGCACGGCTACTACTTCAAGATCGTGGCCACCGACGGCGGCGTGATCCCCGCCGCCGCCCAGTGGCCGGAGACGACGGTCCTCATGCCGACCGGCAGCACGCGCACCATCGAATTCATCGCCAACGAACCCGGCGACTGGGTGATGCACTGCCACATGCTGCATCATGTCATGAACCAGATGGGACACCATTTCGGCAACCTGATCGGCATCGACACCGCCGGCCTTGATCGGAAGATCCGCCAGTTGATTCCCGGCTACATGACGATGGGCGATACCGGCATGGGCGACATGGGCGCAATGGGCATGGCCGACCCACCCAATTCGCTCCCGATGGTCGGCGGCCCCGGCCAGCACGACTACATCACCATGGGCGGCATGTTCACCATCCTCAAGGTCCGCGACGAGTTACCGGCCGACGGCTCCGAACCCGGCTGGTATCAAGCCCCGGCCGGCACGCAGGCCGCGGTCGCTCCCGAGGAGGAGTTGCGGCGCGACGGCATCGCCTTCGAAGCCGCAACCGCCCAGGCCGAGGCCCGCATCCGTGCCCGCGGCGGCCGGCCGTTCGAGTTGTGCGGGTCGGACAACCTGGCCGCCCCCGCCGGCTCGCCCTTGCAACCGAACGCCCGCGTCAAAACCGCAATGAACTGAACCGTGACTCGCGGCGCGCCGGTCACCGGATCAAGCCGACCCTGCCCATGAAGCCGACCCCGGACAGCATCGCCCAAGCGCTGAACGAACAGCGCGCCGCCTTCAAGGCGTTCCTCGTGGCTCGCATCGGCAGCGAGGCCGAGGCGGAAGACATTTTGCAGGATGCTCTCATGCAGGCGTTCCGCCACGGCGGTGAGATCGCGGACTCCGGCAAGGCCACGGCCTGGTTCTACCGCGTGCTCCGCAACGCCATCGTCGATCACTATCGCAGCCGGGACGCCGTTCGGCGACGCAACGACACACTCGGCCAAACCCTTGCCGCGCTGGCCGAAGATTTCGCCGCCGTTCCGCCGGCCTGGAAAAAGCAAATCTGCGGCTGTCTCACCCACGTCATCGGCACGCTCCGTCCGCGTCAGGCCACGCTGCTCCGGCGCGTCGACCTCGACGGCGAGTCTGTCCAGGCCGCCGCCAAGGCGCTCGGCCTCAGCCCGAACAGCGCCAGCGTCACGCTGCACCGGGCGCGGCGCGAACTGCGCGCCCGGCTCGAGGTGTTTTGCGGCGCCTGCGCCGACGACGCCTGCCTCGATTGTCACTGCGCTCCGGTCGGGAATGTGCTGTAAGATTCGGACAACTCGTCCGTCAGCATCGGTATGCATCACGCGTCCTCCCCCTCCCCGACCGACCACGTTCATCACCCGCATGGCGCCCCCGTGGCGAACGGCACTCTGCCACCACCCGATGAGCCCGTCTACATGGGCATGCCGCACGAGCGTTACCTGCGCCCGAAACTCTACGTCGCCGCCGCGCTCTCCCTCCCGGTGCTCGTCCTCGCGATGTGGCCGATGGTCTCGCACAACCTCTACGACCACCTCACCTTGCTGCAGTCGGCGTGGATCCAGTTTATTCTCACGACCCCTGTGTTCTTCTGGGCCGGGGTCCCGTTCATCCGCCGCTGGTGGAAATCAATCCGCGGACGCGACCCGAACATGTTCACGCTCACCGTCACCGGCACGGGCGCGGCGTATTTCTACAGTGCCGGCGTCGTGCTGGCGTGGGACCACCTGCCGGCGCGCTTCTTCTCCCACCATGGCGTGGCGCTCTACTTCGAAGGCACGGCGTTCATCACGACCATCGTGCTGCTCGGTCAGATCATTGAACAACGCGCCCACGCCCGCACCGATGCCGCCATCCGCGCCCTCATGCATCTCACCCCGAAGATCGCCCACCGCGTCGAGGCCAACGGCGGTGAGGAGGATGTCCCGGTCGCAGCGGTGCACCCCGGCGACCGGCTGCGGGTCCGGCCGGGCGAGAACCTCCCCGTAGACGGCGTGCTCGTTGCCGGTGCCGCCGAGATCGACGAATCAATGCTCACCGGCGAACCGCTGCCCGTGGCCAAGACCGCCGGCGACCGGCTCAGTGCGGGCACCCTCAACACGACCGGCGCATTCGTATTTCGCGCCGAGCGCGTCGGCGCCGACACCCTGCTGGCGCAAATCATCCGGCTGGTGGAGCAGGCCGTGGAGAGCGAAGCGCCCATCGCCCGGCTCGCCGACCGCGTGTCCGCCTGGTTTTTCCCCGTCGTCCTCACCATCGCCGTCGCATCGTTCTTCGCCTGGGGACTCTTCACGGACGAGCGGGGCTGGCTCAACGGCCTGATCAACGCGGTCTCCGTGCTCATCATCGCGTGCCCGTGCGCGTTGGGCCTAGCCACGCCTGTCTCGCTCGTCACCGGCATCGGTCGCGGCGCCCAAGCCGGTGTGCTGGTCAAGGATGCCGCTGCGCTCGAACGCCTGTCCGGCGCAACCACGCTGCTGATCGACAAGACCGGCACGCTCACCGAGGGCCGGCCACAGGTTGTGGTCGTGGAGCCAGCAGACGGCTTCTCCGCCGACGAACTGCTTCGGCTCGCCGCTTCGGCCGAGTCGTCCAGTGAACACCCGCTCGCCCGTGCGATCGTCAGCGAAGCCGGAAAGCGAAAACTCATCCTCGCTCCCGCCACCGAGTTCGTCGCCGAACCCGGCGCCGGCGTTCGCGCCCAAGTCGAGGGCCGAGCCGTCCTGATCGGCCGGGCTCCGGCTGAAAAAACGCTCGCCGCCCATCCCACCGCCACCTTGGTATCCGTCACTGTCAACGGCCTCGCCGCCGGCGTGATCGCTTTCGCCGATCCGATAAAGCCCACCACGCCCGGTGCCATCGCCGAACTGCGCCGGCTGGGGCTGAAGATCTACATGGTGACCGGCGACCGCCCGGCGACCGCCCGGGCTGTGGCCGAAAAACTCGGTCTCGACGGTTTCCACGCCGACGTCACTCCCGCTCGCAAGCAGGAGCTGGTCCGCGAACACCAGGCGAGAGGCGAGAAGGTCGTGTTCGCCGGCGACGGCCTCAACGATGCGCCAGCCCTCGCCGCCGCCGATGTCGGCATTGCCATGGGCACGGGCACCGCCGTCGCCATGCATAGCGCCGGCCTTGTGCTGGTCAAAGGCGAACTTACCGCGCTGGTGCGCGCCGCGCATCTCAGCCGGGCCGTCCTGCGTAACATCAAGCAGAACCTATTCTGGGCCTTCGCCTACAACGCCGCCGGGCTGCCCCTCGCGGCGGGTGTCTTCTTCCCGGTCTTCGGCTGGCTGCTTAATCCGATGTTTGCCGGTGCCGCGATGAGCCTCAGCTCGATCACGGTCGTCACCAACGCCCTGCGCTTGCGCCGCATCCGGCTTTAAGGGTCCGGGCCGCGGCCAATCCAGTATTTGCAAAAGAGGTGATGTCAGCCATTTTAATTGGCGCCCGACGATATCGAAGGGTGCCACGCATCGCCCCGCCTTTTCGGGCCGGCTGAAAGTGCGTTGGCCTTCTTGAGCCCGCCAACCATCAAAACCCACAAATCCAGTCCGTCATGAAACTGAAAACCTCCACGTTTCTCCCCCAGCTGATCATAACCCTCGCCGCCGGTGCCGCGCTCGCCGCCCTGCCGCTCACGGCCGAAACGAAGACAGAAGGCAAGGCGCCCAAGGCCGGCAGCGAAGTCACCGTCACCGGTGAAGTGCTGGACATGGCCTGCTACCTGGACCACGGCGCCCATGGTTCCGGCCACGCTGATTGCGCGAAGAAATGCATCAGCAGCGGGCTGCCAGTCGGCCTCAAGGGCAGCGACGGAAAAACCTACCTCCTGATCGGCGAGCATATGCCCGCCAACGAGGAACTGGCAAAGCATGCCGCCGAAACCATCACGGTTCACGGCAAGTTGGTCGAGCGCGACGGAATCAATCTGCTCGAAAACATCGAGATCGTTAAGGCCTGAGGCTCGTCCCGCGGCGCCGGGCCCAGATGGGCCCGGCCATCCGGTCAGTTTACGTCCGTGAGCGAACTCCTCGGCCAGCCAGAATATCTGCATGTGCTGGTCAACCCCGTGCTGACCCATGTGCTCCCGATCACCGCCCTGGGTCTTTTGCTGGCGCTGGCATGCCGAAGTCCGGGGGCGACCAAGCTCGCGTTGCTTTTGGTTCTGCTGGGCGCCGCGGCAGTTTGGCCGACCATCCACTACGGCCGGCTGGGTTTCGACCGGGTCAATTCGATGGCCGACGAAACCGGCGGCGACTGGCTCGCCATCCACAAGTATCGCGCGGAAAAGAGCGCTCCGGTGTTTTATGCAGCCGCCGTCGCAGCCCTTGCTGCCTTGGTGGCCTCGAGGAAATGGAACCGGGGATTTCTTCCGCTCAGCTGGCTTGCGCTAATTCTGGCCGTAGCGGCTTGCGCCGCGGCAGCCTACGTCGCCTATCCCGCCGGCAAGATCCGCCATCGCGAGTTCCGCCACGGCGCACCACCCGCGGCGGAGCTGCAGGCGGCCCACGCGGACGCCGGGAAGAATTAAATCGGCCGGCCGTTGAGTTCGAAGGCCATCAGCATTGGGATAATCCACGGTTCACTCACTGCCACGGTCCATGCTCCCTTTTCGCGGCAGGTCCGGTTGCAGCGGCAGCATACCGGACCGCGTCTGCCCGTCGGTCCTTCTTCCCCCTTGATCTACCGGGCAAATGGATCTGCGGACGGACGAACTGTTACCAACTGTTTTGTTACGGGCGGACGCTGGCAATTCCTTGAAACCAAGCTAGGTTGTCAGTGTCCCCTTCCTCAACATGAAAACCCGCATTCTAGCTACGCTGCTATTGGCTTCGCTGGCAGCTCTTACCGGCTGCCAGACGGTCGATTCCCGGATCAAGGAAAAGCCGGATGTCTTTGCCCAACTTGACCCCGCCACCAAGGACAAGATCAAGCAAGGCATCATCGAACTCGGCTACACTGAGGACATGGTCTACCTCGCTTTGGGCGCCCCGGACCTGAAGCGCGAATCAATCAGCACCGCTGGAAGAACTGAGACCTGGATCTATAACACCTATTACGATCGTTACGATGGCAGCGCCTATGTGGGCTATTGTCGCAGCGTCTACTTTGATCCTTACCTCCGGGCCTATCGTATGTATTACCGCCCGGCGCTTGCCAACACCTACGTCCAGGACAAGGAGGAGCGTATCCGCGTCGTCTTCAAGGACGGCAAAGTGACGGTCATCGAGCAGACGAAGGATTAGCGTAACAGCGCCCGCAGCCTTGGCCCGATGCGACGGGCCAGCTTCGGATTCGCGTACCCGACCCAGGCAACCGGGGTGGTGGTGTCGAGTGGTGCGCGCAGCGGCTTCCCTTCAGGCGTTGTGATGACACAGCCCAATTCCTGCGCGATCAGGGCCGTGCAGATGTCGTACGGATGACAAGCGAGGGCCGCGCGCCCACCCAGCCGGGCAAAGGCCAGCGGGCGCAGGTCGGCGATGAACCGATCGTGCCCCATCAGCAACTCGCTGACCTGTCCGCCACTGCTCAGGTATTGGTCGTCGAATATCTCCGCGCCGGCCCCGAGCACGCGCCAGAGTTCTTCCTCCCGTCCGGCCAGCCATGTCTTTCCTGGCGGGAAGAACTTGGCGAATGAAGCGAAGCCGTGCGCCACGTCCTTTGCGCTCGACGGCCGGGGTTTGAGTTTTGTCCGCCGCTTGGTCCGCAAATCAATCCGCTCCGCTTTCACACCCCGGGACCGGACCGCACTGAGCTGGTCAACCAACACCTGCTTGGTGGTAGGCAGCTCGGTCATCGCCGCAACAAAAAGGTCGTTCAAATTCGTCTTCGCCCCGCGCTGCGGCGCGAGCGCCGCAAGGCTCCACGCGCTTCGTTTATCGTACATCAACCCGCGGGTGCCATCGATGGGATCGAGAATGCATTTGAACAGAGTCTGCGCAACCGGAACACCGCGAGGAAAGATCACCGGCGCGTTTCCCTCCAATCCCTCCATCACCAGCTCAACCGGCCAGGAGCGGGGCCAGTTCTTTTCAAACCAAGCCATCACCGCGGCCTCGCTGACCTTGTCGATGGCGTAGATCGTATCAGCGGACGTCACCGCCGCCACTCGCGCCATGCGTTTGAGCCCGCGGCGCTGCAACGCACCAAGCGAATCGCGAATCGCATCCTGCAAACGGCAAAGCAAGCGGCGGGCGCGATCAAGCTGAGTGTGATTCACGTCGCGGAGTCTTGGGCGCCAAAAGGACGATGCCAGCCCGAAAGCGCACCGGTCGCCAAGTTGCCTCCCGCAAGTCTATCCCGGCGGTGGCTTCGATTGCACCGGCCCCGTCTTCACCACCGGAATGTGCGCGGCCTGACGCAGCACTTCGCTCTTGGAGGTCCCGCGGCGGGAGGCAATCGTGTTGAGCCGGACCACTTCGGTTTGCGTAAGCGTGGTCTGGCGGTCACTGCCATCGCGGTCGATCCACTTCACCAAATGGGTTTTTTGACGGGACGCTTTGACCAGATCCCGCAGGAAGGCTTGCTCATCATCGAGTGGGTCCATGCGGGCACCAGTTGGGCGGTACAGCCCGCGAGGTCAAGCCCGGCTCCGGTCGTTTCACTCCCCAATCAAGGCACCACCCCGGGAAAGCAATAGGCCTGCAGCAGAATCAGCACGCCAACGAGTGCAGCCAGGGCAAGGCTATGCCAGAATACCGAGCGCAGAATCTTTCCCTCCTGCCCTTGCTGACCGGTAGCCACGCCGGCAACCACTATGCTCTGGGCATCGATCATCTTGCCCATGACCCCGCCGGTGCTGTTGGCTGCCGCCGCGAGGACCGGAGAAATCCCCACTTGATGGGCGGTGATTTGCTGCAAGTTGCCGAAGAGCACATTCGAAGCTGTGTCACTGCCAGTCAACGCCACCCCGAGCCAGCCCAGCAGTGGCGAGAAGAGCGGAAACAGCACGCCGGTACTGGCAAAAGCCAAACCAAGCGTCGAATCGAGGCCGGCATAGCGCGAAGTAAATGCCAAGGCAAGCATGCCGGAAATGGTAAGCAGTGACCATCGGACCCGCCAAAGGGTGCGGGAATAGGTCCGCGCCAGGTCCCTGGGCTGCAGCCCCAACAACAAGCCGGCCAGCAGCGCCGAAAGCAACGGTGCGGTGCCGGCAGCCGAAAGCAGGTTAAGCGTGTAGGTTGCGCTTTCCGGCCGCAACTGAGGCACGAGCGGCGGAGCCTTGAACACAGCGCCATCCAGAACGGGAATGGCAAATTTCACCTCCCAAATGGCATCAAGCGCCGTCTTGGTGACCGGCAACGCCCAGATGGAAACAACCGCCGTGAGTATCAACCAAGGCGACCAGGCTCGGAAAACCACCCGGGCCGGTTGAATGACCGCCGCCCGCGGAGGCGTCGTCGGGACGGCAGCCGCCTCGTCGGGGAAACGCCAGACGGTACGCGGCCGCCAGAAGCGCAGCAGCAGCAGAATGGCGCCGATTGAGACCAACGCACTCGCCGTATCCACCAGCCACGGGCCGTGAAAATTACTCACGCAAAATTGCACCAGTGCGAAACTCAGGCCTCCAGTGAGACACGCCGGCCAGACCTCCCACATCGCCCGCCGCCCTGCCATCACCGCCACCAGCCAGAACGGAATGAGCAGACTGAAAACCGGCAGCTGCCGGCCGGTCATCGCGCTGAGTTCGGACAAAGGCAGCCCGGTGACCTGGGCAAGCGAGATGATGGGAATGCCAAGTGAACCAAATGCCACCGGCGCCGTGTTGCCGATCAAGGCCAGCGAGGCGGCCAGCAGCGGCCGGAAGCCGATGCCGATCAGCATCGCAGCCGAGATGGCCACCGGCGCACCGAAGCCCGCCGCCCCTTCGATGAAGGCACCAAAGCTGAAGGCAATCAGCAGCGCCTGAATGCGCCGGTCGGCGGAAAGATCCGCAATGGACCGCTTCACAATGTCGAACTGGCCGGTTAGCACCGTGATGTCGTAGAGAAAAACCACATGGAGCACGATCCACCCGATGGGCAGCAGGCCATAGAGCGCACCGTACACCGCGGCAGCCAACGCCATTGGCGCCGGCATGTGATAGACAAAAATCGCCGCGCTCATCACGGTCGCGAGGCCTGTCAACGCCGCCCAGTGAGCCCGGACGCGGAAGAAGGCCAGCAGGCAGAGCAACGCCACTGCGGGCGTCACCGCAACGAATGTGGACGCGGCCAGACTGTCAAACAGAGGGGTGTAATTTTGAGTCCAGGTCACGGAATGCAGTGGAGGTAAACGAGCAGGCCAGGCGCAGAGGGAAATCGTGGCGCACGAAAATTACGAGGACGACGCACCGGCGGCAAGCTCCGGGAGTGAGAACGCACGCCGATAAAGCCTATTGAAGCAAACGTACCGCCTATCTTACCGCACCGGCGCGACCGGGCCTTGCTTTTTCGGCCCGGGTATCTGGGTCTCGCGCTTGAGTTCGCGGGTCATGAGCGCTGTCAGCGCATCACCCGGCTTCTTTTGCTGGTAAAGAATAGCGTAAACCTCGGCGAGGATCGGCGCGCTGATGCCCCGCTCCTTGCACAGGTCATACAATGCCTCGGTCGTGCGGTGGCCCTCGACAACCGTCTTGCGGCCCGTCAGCAACTCTCCCACGGCCTTGCCTGCTCCGATCTTTTCGCCGAACTCTCGGTTGCGGCTCCATCCGCCATGGCAAGTCGCCACGAGATCGCCAAATCCACTCAATCCGTAAAATGTCTCCCGGGCGGCGCCGAGGGACTCGCCTACGCGCACCATCTCGGCCAGCGCCCGCGTGATCAACGAGGCCTTTGCGTTGTCCCCCAGTTTGAGGCCGTCGCAGAAACCCGCGGCGATGGCATACACGTTCTTCAGGCTGGCGCCGAATTCCGCACCCGCGAGATCGTCGCTCGTGTAGATTCGGAGCGTCGCCCCGCTCATCGCCGCCTGTACCTTGGGGACAAACTCATCAACGCGGACCGCGGCCATCACCATCGCGGCAGGCAGCCCGCGGGCGACCTCGGCGGCATTGGTCGGACCGGTGAGCGTGCCGCAATTCAAACCAGGCAGCAACTGCGCCATGATCTGGCTCGGCCGAAGATGGGTGCCGATCTCCAGACCCTTCACAAGGCTGAGAAAGAGCTGCAAACGCGAGGTGTCGTGCAGCACGGTTCGCATCTGCTCACACCAGACCCGCAGCGTTTGCGATGGACAGGCGATGAGCGCCACATCGGCCTCGACCAACGCCGCCCGGAAGTCGTTGGACACAACGAGCGAATCCGGCAGCTTGACGCCCGGCAGGTAATCGCGGTTCTCGTGAACCGCACGCAGTGATCCGGCGTGTTCGGCCCGCCGGGTCACCAAGGTGGTATGCTGTCCACGCCGGACCAGATGCACGGACATCGCGGTTCCCCATGCCCCCGCACCGATGACTGCAAAATTAAGGGGACGCTGCTCAGGCATGAGGGGAACCGTCAGGTTTTGAGGAAGCCGGGAATTCTTTCACCAGCAACCACAGCCTCGAATTTTTCGCGGGCGTTGACCAGCTCGAACCGGCTGCCGGACACCATCACTTCCGCCGGCATCGGCCGGGTGTTGTAGCGGCTGGACATGGTGTAGCCGTACGCTCCAGCGCTCATGAAGGCGATCAGCTCGCCTTCGCCCACAGTTTGCATCGTGCGGTCCTTGCCGAAGCAGTCGCCGGACTCGCAGATGGGTCCGACGATGTCCGCCTTGAGCGCCGGCCGGGAGGTGTCGCGCAACAGCGGCACGAGCTCATGGTAGGCCTCGTACATGGCCGGGCGCACGAGGTCGTTCATCGCCGCGTCAAGCACCAGAAAATTCTTCCCTGAGCCGCGCTTGAGGTATTCGACCCGCGAAAGGAGCACCCCCGCGTTGCCCACGAGGAAGCGGCCCGGCTCGAGGAGAATTTTAAGACCGAGCGGAGCGAGCAACGGCTGGAGCGCCGCCCCGTAAGCCTCGGGCGTCAGCGGGCGCTCGCCCACCGGTCGGGCGCTCCACCAGGCCGCATCGCCGCTGGCAAGGGCATCCTGGTACACAATGCCGATGCCGCCTCCGATGCTGAAATAGGTGATGCCGTATAGTTTCTTCAACTGCTCGGCGAACGGAACGACTTTCTCCACCGCCTCGATAAACGGCGCTGCGGAGGTCAGCTGGGAACCGATGTGCATTTGCACCCCTTGGATGGCGAGATGGGGGTATTTCGCCGCCGCGGCGTAGGCGGCGGCGGCAGCCCGGAGCGGAATGCCGAATTTGTTTTCACTTTTGCCAGTGGTGATCTTGGCGTGCGTCTTGGCGTCCACATCGGGGTTGATGCGGATGGCGATCGGCGCTTTGCGGCCGAGCTGTCCGGCGATGTGGTTGATGCGGGCAAGTTCAGGTTCGCTCTCAACATGGAGCCCAAACACGCCGGCTTCGAGCGCCAGCTTGATCTCAGCCTCGGTTTTGCCCACCCCGGCAAAAACACTTCCGGCGACACTGCTCCCGGCGGCAAGCACCCGCCGGAGCTCGCCGCCGCTCACCAGGTCGAACGCCGCGCCCAGGTTGGAAAACAAGCGCAGGATGGCGAGGTTGGAGTTCGCCTTCATCGCATAGCAGAGCTGCACGTCCAGTCCGGCCAGGCTGTCCGTCAGCCGCCGGTAGTTATCCGTGATGGTCTGCGCACTGTAGACATAAACCGGCGTGCCATGGAGCTGGGCAATCGCGGCAAGATCGACCGATTCACAGTGGAGTTTCTGGCCGGCGTAACGGAAATGGTGCATGGTGGTAAAGGGAGCGTGAATTGTGTCGAGATATCTGGAATCCCCTTGAACGGAAGAGCTATTTTTTGCGATCTACCTCCCATGTCCTACGCCGTACGCCGCCTGCTCAATCACCTGCCGATCCAACTCGGCGTGCGCAGCGACCGGAGTTTGAGAACCGCGCATCTGAAACATGTGCAAATCGCGAGTTTTCTCGAGGCGGGCGGCTTCTGGGAAAACCACGTGGACCAATACAGCCGGAGCCTTCGCCGGAAGCGGACGGTCAAGGGGTTGCTGATGTGGGGGACGGCGTTTTTCGTCGCTTGGGTCGTCCTGGAGAGCGCCCGGGCGGTTTTCTTTCTTTGAGCGGGTCCGGACTGGTCCGCGCAATGCAGGTTGCCTGCCGGTGACGGCGCGTTTTAGTGCCGGACGTGCATCCGAGTGTTGAGCTTTATCCATGGATTTCCGCCGGGGCCATCGCGTGGGGCATCTTGGACTGCTTTTTCGGTTACCGCGTCTTTAAGGTCACCCTGGCCATATTGGGTGGCTTGCTCGGCATGGTTTTCGGGCAGGCGGCCGGCGCTGCGCTGGGTTTGGGGCCCGGCGCGGAGATCGGCGGTATGTTGATCGGCGGCCTGCTCGGCGCGGGTCTGGCGTTTCTCTTGTACGTGGCGGCCGTTTTCGTCGCGGGTTTTGGACTGGGCGTCACGCTTGGCGTATTGTTGCTCTCTCATTTCAATCACATGGTGGCCCTGTTCACCGGCTGTGTGATGGGGATCATCGGTGGATTTCTCGCTGTAAGGCTCCAGAAAATGCTCATCTTGCTGTCGACGGCCCTGCTGGGCTCGTTTCGGGCAATACTCGCGTTGTCCTATTTCACCAACCGGACGGACTGGCTCTACTATTTTCAGCAGCCCCAGAATTTCCCGGCATTGATTGACAACAACAGCTGGATGTTTCCCTCGATCCTTGCCCTGGCGGCCATAGGCGCAATCGCCCAGTTCGAACTCGGCGGAACATCCGGAAAAAAGAAAGCCCGGGCGGTAGACGAGTAATCTTGCCGGACTGCGGGCCGGCCGCACAATGCATCCGATGAAAAAACTGCGCACCCCTGCAATTCTGCTGGCTGTATTGGTTGCATTCCTCGCGGGCTGTAACAACACCAGCCGCCTGGTTTCCAACGGATTAGGTGTTGAGCTGACCAAAATTGAGCGCGGAAGTGACGGCACGGTGTCCGTTTCATGGCGGGTGGAAAATTCCAACATAGTGCCTTACCTCCTTTCCCGGATCAGCCATAAGATCTACCTGGATGGCACTTATCTGGGCAAGGTCATGGAAGAAGACCCCCTGGCGGTTCCGGCCAGTACCAACTCCGGGAGGACATCAAAACTGCGCGGAGAAGACGCGGCGGCCGCGCAGGCGCTGTCCGCGGCAATCGCGCGCGGTTCGGGCAGTTACCGGATGGACACACAAATTGTCATCCGGATCTATGACGAAAACGTGGAGAATGCCCGGCTCGCCAATTCGGGTACCGTGACCGTGACGGCCAAATAAGAAGGCGGCACCGGACCCAATCCGATACCGCCGCGCCTATCGCCTGAGCCTCAGGCCGCGAGCTGACGGGACGATACCGGCGGGTGCCGGACACCGCGGCTGACCGGCACCCGGATCGGCTGCGCCACGTTCAGGGACCGGGCCGGCTGGTTGTATTGACTGATGGTCCAAGCCACAAGTCCGGTGGCGAACAAGATGGCGGTGAACTCGGCGGCATCGAACGCGTGGCCGGTTGCCTGCAGAACAAAACCCAGCAGGGTCGTGGTGAGAACGGAGAGGATCGTGGTTTTCATATTAGGATTGCCTGTTGCCCCAAGAACACGGGCGCTTGGCAAAAGTTGCAGAATTGCGCAAACGCCGGCCAAAAAGCAAAAGGCGCGGCCCAGGCCGCGCCAGGAAGGCAGGAACTGAACCGCTCTCAGCCCGCGCCACCCGAAGTGTTGGAGACCGGTTTCAATTTCGAGCGGAAAAGCGCCGCGACATAATCGCGATTCAGGCGCGCGATGAAATCGTGGGTTATCAGCTTCGGGCACACGGCGCTGCACTCATATTGGTTCGTGCAGTTGCCGAAGCCGGCTTCGTCCATGGTCTGCACCATCGCCAGCACCCGGCGGTCGCGCTCGGGCTGGCCTTGCGGCAGAAGGCCAAGATGTGACACCTTGGCCGCGACAAAGAGCATGGCACTGGCGTTCTTGCACGCGGCAACACACGCGCCACAACCGATGCAGGCGGCCGCGTCCATCGCCAGATCGGCGTCTTCCTTGGGCACTGGAATCGAGTTGGCATCGGGCGCGGCGCCGGTGCGGACGGAAATAAAACCGCCAGCCTGCTGGATCTTGTCGAACGCCGCGCGCTCGGTAACAAGATCCTTGATGAGGGGAAAGGCCTTGGCGCGGAACGGCTCGACGACAATCACGTCGCCTTCCCGGAAGCTGCGCATGTAAACCTGGCAGGTGGCGATACCCTGGCCCGGGCCATGTGGCTTCCCGTTGATCGTGCACGAGCAGGTGCCGCAGATGCCCTCGCGGCAGTCATGCGCAAACGCAATCGGCTCGTCCCCTTTCATCGTCAACTCGTCGTTCACGACGTCGAGCAGCTCGAGGAATGACATGTCGGGGTTGATGCGTGACGCCGGATAATCGACGAACCTTCCGGGCTGGGTCGGGCCGGCCTGACGCCAGACGCGCAGCGTGACGGAAAAAAGTTTCTTCGGAGTTTGTTCTGCGACCATGATGGATTTCTCGCGGTTTATTTGTAGGAGCGGACGCTCATCTTGGTGAACTCGTAGTTGAGGGGCTCGGCATTGCGAAGCGGGGTCTTGCCCTCGCCTTGGTACTCCCAAGCGGCAACGTGGGCGTATTTCTCGTCGTCACGTCTGCATTCACCATCAGGGTATTGATGTTCCTCGCGGAAGTGGCCGCCGCAAGACTCCTCGCGGGTCAGGGCATCGCGACAGAGGAGTTCGCCCAGTTCGAGAAAATCGGCCACGCGGCCGGCCTGTTCGAGCGACTGGTTCAGAGTATCGGCAGAGCCGGGCACCCTGACATTCGCCCAGAATTCCTCGCGGAGCGCGGGGATTTTCTGGAGCGCAGCCTCAAGTCCCGCCTTGTGGCGGGCCATGCCGCAATGATCCCACATGATCTTGCCAAGGCGCTTGTGAAAATGGCTGACCGGCTCTCTGCCCTTGTTGGCGAGAAACCGCTGGGTCATCGTCGTGACGTTTTCCTCGGCCGCCTTGAATTCGGCCCGGTCGGTCGCCGGGCGCGAGGCGGGTTTCTGTCCGGCAAGATAGTCGCCAAGGGTGTAGGGAATGACAAAATAGCCGTCGGCCAGCCCCTGCATGAGCGCGGAGGCCCCGAGGCGGTTGGCGCCGTGATCGGAAAAATTTGCCTCACCCAATACGAACAGACCGGGGACATTGGACATCAGGTTATAGTCCACCCAGAGACCGCCCATTGTATAGTGAACCGCAGGGAAAATCCGCATGGGAGTCTTGTAGGCATTCTCCGCGGTGATCTCGTGATAGATGTCGAACAGATTGCCGTAACGCTCCCGCACTGCCGGCTCCCCGAGGCGCTTGATGGCATCGGAAAAATCGAGGTAGACCCCGAGGCCTGTCTCGCCGACTCCCCGGCCCTCTTCACACATGCGCATCGCCGCCCGGGAGGAGACGTCACGGGGGGCGAGGTTGCCGAAGCTGGGATAAATTCGCTCAAGGTAATAGTCGCGATCCGCTTCCGGGATGGAGTTCGGGTCCTTCTTGGCATCCTCTTTCCTCTTCGGCACCCAAATGCGGCCATCGTTGCGCAGCGACTCCGACATCAGGGTAAGTTTCGACTGGTAGTCGCCGCTCACGGGAATGCAGGTCGGATGTATCTGTGTGTAACAGGGATTCGCAAAGCAAGCGCCGCGCTTGTAGGCGCGCCAGATCGCCGTGGCGTTGGACTGGCGGGCGTAGGTGGAGAGGTTAAAGGTGTTGCCGTAGCCTCCGGTCGCAAGGACGACGGCATCCGCATTGTGCCGGGTAATCTTGCCGGTGATAAGGTCACGGACAATTATGCCCTTGGCGTGGCCGTCCACGACCACCAGATCGAGCATCTCCGAATTGGGGTGAAGCTCGACGCCGCCCTGCCCGATCATCCGCGAAAGCGCAGAATAGGCGCCCAGCAGCAACTGCTGGCCGGTCTGGCCGCGGGCGTAGAAGGTGCGGGAGACCTGGGCCCCGCCGAAAGAGCGGTTGGCGAGCAGGCCGCCGTATTCGCGGGCGAAAGGCACGCCCTGCGCCGCGCACTGGTCGATGATATTGACCGACACCTCGGCAAGACGGTGAACATTCGCTTCGCGGGCGCGGTAGTCGCCGCCCTTGAGGGTGTCGTAGAAGAGCCGGTGCACCGAATCGCCGTCATTCTGATAGTTCTTGGCGGCGTTGATTCCACCCTGGGCGGCGATGGAATGCGCCCGGCGCGGGCTGTCATGGAAAACAAAGTTTTTCACGCGATAGCCCAACTCGGCGAGGGTGGCGGCGCAGGAGGAGCCCGCCAAGCCGGCGCCAACGACAATGACCTCGTATTTGCGCTTATTGGCCGGATTGACGAGTTTAATCTCCGTCTTGTGCCTCTGCCATTTTTCGGCGAGCGGACCGGAGGGAATTCTGGATTCGAGTTTGGCCATGACAGGGGAAATTTAGGCGTGGGCCTTGACCAAGCCGCCGAGGATGGCGAGCGGGATCGCGGCGTTGAGCAGGAAATAGACCCAGCAATAGGTGGCGGCGCCGAGTTCGAGGCCGCGGGTCCATCTTTCATTCTTGAGACCAAGGGTCTGTACCAGACTGACGATGCCGTGGCTGAGGTGATAACTCAGCAAACCGACCGCGAGAATATAGAAAATCGACACGCCCGGGCGACTGAAGCCTTGCACAACCATCGCGTGCACATCGCGCACCATAAGGCCACTCGCAAGCTGGTACGAATGCGCACCCCACTCCGGATGCTGAACCCGCAAGGTAAAATCCAGCAGATGGTAGACCAAAAACGCCAAGACCACGAGGCCGGTGCGGGCCATGACGCGCGAGGCGAGCGTCGCCCGGTTCGTATGGTCGACTGCGTAACCCGCCGGGCGGGCGGCCCGGTTCTCCAACGTGAGCTCAATGGCAACCCAAACGTGCACAATGAGACAGACCAGGAGAAAAAGGCGAATGAGCCAGAGTGCGGCGCCGAGCGATTCAAGCATGTGTCCGTAGGCGTTGATCTTCTCCGCCGGGAGGAAAATCTGCAGATTCCCGATGAGATGGCCGGTCACAAAGCCGAGCAGGACGAGTCCGGTAAAGGCCATCAGGAATTTCTTGCCAACGGACGAGTGGAAGAGCGAGCCAAGGAGGTTCATCACATGGAAACTTGTGCGTGGATCAATTGGGCAGGAATGCTTTCAGGGGTGGAGATAAACCAATGATGTTGGAGAATGTAAATGTATCGCCATCGAGCCAATCCCATTATTAGCGAGCCTAAATCCGCCGAGAAGCCTGCAGCACTCGCCCTTGGTTTCCTGCAGCCAATTCGCCGGCCGCGGGACCATCCGCTTCAGGTGGCGGCGCCGGGGCCGCAGGCTCATCGTACCAGAGGCTTGAGGAGCGCGAATTTCCCGCTGGCCGCCGGCTGGATGAATTTCCGCCGGAACAAATTCACGCGCACCTCAACCCCCATGACCGTCGCAATGTCCCGCTCCATGCCGTCGGGTGCGATCCCTTCGGCCACATATTGGAAATCCCAACGATTCTCGGACACCTGGACCAGGCTCCAGTGCCAGCAGGCAAATCGCTCCGGGAGCGCCCGATCAATCTCGTGGGCCGAAATCACCCGTCCATCCGCGCTGAAAAACAGATCCCGTTCGCGTCCCAGAATCCGGTACCCCGTCGGAGTGCGTCGCACGATGTCCCCGGTAAAATAACGCAACAGCGGCATCGCCTCGCGACCACGTGTCGTCACATTGATCTGGAATACCTCCGGCAGCTCCTCGCGCCACGGAACCAGTTCGACGAATGCGTTGCCGTCGATGACGCGCAAGTTGTCCTTGAAGGCATCCCCGACAAAGATGTAGCCGGCCTCGGTTGATCCGTACAAGTCCACTTGGGCGGCGGGAAAAACCTCGGCGATCCGCCGGCTATGCTGCCAGCTGGCCTTGCCATAAGTAAGGATCACCGTGCGCAGGCTGGGCACGCTCACCCGCCGCCGTTTCGCCGCCCGGGCCAGCAGTGCCAGATAAACCGGCTCACCCTCGAGCACCTCCGGCTTCAGCGCCTGCAGCTCCAAAACAATGCGATCCCATTCCGCCTCGGGAAAGGCAAACGGGTCGCTCGAAAGATTCAGATAGACCGTGCCGTCAAAATAGCGGTGGGGAAAGGGATGATCCTCGTAAGGACACAGGTTGCTGGAACAGCCGATCGGCGCGAGCACCGCTTTGCGGTAGGGCCGTCCCACGTATTGGGCGAGTTGGGGATGCGCGAGATATGCCCGGCGCATCTGGGCATTCCACCAGCCGTCCTCCATCACCACCGTCATCGGCCCACTGGTCGTGCCTGAGGTGTGTTCAAATTCGAATTTCTTCTGCTGGAGGCCGCGTTCGATCTCCGCGTAGTCGGAAAAGAACGCCGTGTGTCCGCGGTCGAGAATCTCTTGCTTGGTCAGAACTGGAATTTCCCGGTAGCACGACCATTGCAGCGGTTCCGGATGCAGCGGAAATCGCCGGCCATAAAACGGGCTGCGCCGGTAAATCGACCGGATCTCGTCCTCCAACGGCCCGGAAAGGAGACCGTCCGGGCCCCGGCCCAGGGCGCCCGGGGTATTGGCAAAAATAATGTCTGGCGCGGCTGTTTCCATCGGCTTTCCGAGTTAAATCCTGGGCCGGGCAAAGTCAAACGGCGCCCCGGCGCAGCGCAGCCCAGTGCGGCGTGAACAGCAGCAAGGCATCGAGGACCATCGCATGCGTAATGGCGCCCTGGTAGGCCAGCGCGTAAACTTCGTCCACGGGCGCCGTCGTGATCTCGAATTCCTCATCGGGATCCCAATCAAGCCCGGCTTCCGGACGCGCGTTTTCCACCAGAACCAAGTGGCACCGATTATTCTGCATCGCGGGATTAGGATGTACGCTTCCGAGCAATCGCGCCGGGCCGCCCAGATAGCCGGTCTCCTCGCGCAATTCGCGCAGTCCGGCTGCGATGCAATCCTCCCCAGCGTCAATGACCCCGCCCGGAATCTCGAGGGAGAATCCGTCGACGCCAAAGCGGAACTGGCGCACCAACACCAGCCGCTGGTCCGGAGTCAGTGCGACCACGTTCACCCAGTCCGGCGCATCGATGACAAAAAAGTCCTGCTCCCGGCTCCGGGCCGGATGGCGGTAAATCTCCCGCGTAACATCGAAAATGCGCGTAGTCGCATGCGGCTCCGAACGGATTCGTTTCCAGCGCTGGGGTTGGGGCGATGTGTCGGCCATGCTAAATAAAAATGCCTCCACGACACAACGTCCTGGAGGCAGCAAAAATATTTTCCGAAAGATTACTTCTTCGGAATCTTGATCTTCTGTCCGACCCGGAGTCTGGCCGGATCCAAGCCGGGATTCTCGGCTTCGACCGCATCAACCCGCGTGGCGAATTTCTTGGCAATCTTGGAAAGGGTATCACCGGGGGCGACGACGTAATTGCCATCGGCGTCCACAGTACCGGTCACAACACCCTTGCCACCCTTGCCACCCTTGCCCGCAGGTGCCGCCGCCCGGGCTTTCTGGGCCTCCTCAAGCTTGGTGACCTGACCCTGGATGACACCGATCGTCTGGCCGACCTGATTGAAAGCATTCTGGAAGCCATCGCGAAGGCCTTTCAAATCGCTGTCAGATTTGGCGGCCACCGAGCGGATGTCAGTCTCAAGCGTGCCAATCTTCACGATCGCCTCATCATGCGAGGCCACGGTCTTTTGGAGCGTGGAAAGTTTGACCAAGGCCACAATCGAGAGGACCAAGGCGAGACCGCCAGCAATCACGCCAACGAGAGGCAAGATGCTGCCGGAACTATTACTGTCGCGGGAAAGAGTATCCATTTTTATAAGAGATTGAAGGTCTGTATCTAGGAGGCGTTTAAAAGCGAGGCAAGAAACATTTATTAACAGTTTTCGGGGCAATTTGCTCCACGCCCCGTGTTTGATTCCCCTTTAGCCGGCCGGGCTTTACACCAGTTTTGGGTTGCAGACCTCGCTCAGGCCGGTGTCACGGTTCGGCTGAAGGCGACGGCGCCATTGACAGAATCGGATCACGTCCCTCCCATCAGGCCTGAACGGGGTGTAGCTTAGCCTGGTAGAGCGCCTGGTTTGGGACCAGGAGGTCGCGAGTTCGAATCTCGCCGCCCCGACCATTTTCAGATCTATCTGGTCAGG